>CAZDKK010000001.1:0-192340 GCA_964506245.1 uncultured bacterium
CGGCGCCCGGGCCGGCGCGCCGTATGCGCCGCCCGCGCCCGGACCGATGCGCGCGCTGCTCACCATGGCGTGGGCAGCGAACGCGGTGGCCTTTGGCATCGGCAACACGCTGAACATCCAGTATCCCAAGTTTCTGCAGCAGGCCAGCCGCGGATCCGACATGTTCGGCTTCTTCCTGGGAACCGTCTTTGCCGTGCAGACGCTGGTGTTCTGGTTCCTGCGCACGCACCACGGTTGGCGGTTCCGCCGGCTACCGGGCTACGCCGTCCAGGCCGCCGCCGGTGGGGCGATCCTGCTGATGGCGTGGGCCCGGCCCGTCTGGCTCATCCTGCTGCTGGCGGTGCCGCTCGGCCTCGGGCTCGGCGTCTGCTACCACGCCAGCATCGTCTACAGCCTCATCGACCGGAGCGGGCGCGGGCGGCGAGCGGGTTTCCACGAGGCGATCCTGGGGGCCGGCAACTTCCTGCTCCCGCTGCTCGGCGGCCTGGGAGCCGCGGCAGCATCCGATCTGCGCATGCCCTACCTGCTCTGCGGAGCCGTCACGTTTCTCGGCATCGGCTTTCAGGAGCTGGTCTGGCGGCGAGCGGAACGCGGCCCGGCGCGGTGCGGTGTCGGTTGACAAGCGGCGCCTCTGGTGTTACTTGTGCAGCGAGAGGTAGCACTATGGCACAGCAGACCCGCCGATTCAGCATTTCGATGGCCGCCGACCTGGTGACCCAGCTCGACGAGCTGGTGCGCGCCAAGGGGTACGCCAACCGTTCGCAGGCCATCGCGGAGATGGTCCGGGACAAACTGGTCGAGCACCGGGGTGAGCGGGGCAAGCACGAGATCGCCGGCACGATCACGCTGGTGTACGACCACCACCGGCGCAGCATCCAGGCCCTGCTCACATCGATCCAACACGACCATGCGGAACGGATCATCGCCTCGCTGCACGCGCATCTGGACCATCACAATTGCATGGAGGTCCTGGCCGTGCGGGGTCGCGCCGGTCAGATCAGGCATCTGGCGGATCGATTGACCACCGCCAAGGGCGTCAAGCACGGCAAGCTGACCATGACCACGACCGGGACCGAGTTCGCGCGTTGACCATGGTTTCCGGCGGAAGGCGACGCGGGACGGATTGAGGAAGCCCCCATGCACATTCCCGATGGGTTTCTCGACACCCGCGTCTGGGTGCCGCTGAGCGCAGTCTCGGCCGCCGGGTTGACGATGGCGGCGCGCAAGACACGGAACGTTCTGGGTGAGAGACAGGTGCCGCTGATGGGGGTCATGGCGGCATTCATCTTCGCGGCCCAGATGATCAACTTCCCGGTCGCGGGAGGAACCTCCGGCCACTTCATGGGGAGCGTGCTCGCAGCGGTGTTCCTGGGGCCGCTCTCCGGCGCCCTGGTGATGGCGGTCGTGCTCATCATCCAGTGTCTGGTCTTCCAGGACGGAGGCATCACGGCCCTGGGCGCCAACATCTTCAACATGGGCCTGGTCGGCGGCATCGGCGGGTACCTGGTCTTCCGCGGTCTGGTCGGGCTGAACCGGAGCCCCGGATTCCGATCGGTGGCGATCTTCGTCGCGGCCTGGATCTCGATCCTCCTGGCCGCGCTGGCCTGTGCGCTCGAACTGGCGTTCTCGAGGACGGTTCCCCTGGCGCTGGCGGTGCCGGCCATGGCGGGCGTGCATGCCCTGATCGGCATCGGCGAAGGGCTCATCACCGTGCTGGTCGTCAGCACCGTGCTGAAGATGCGCCCTGATCTCTGGGAGGCTCAGAAGGCATGAGCGCCCTGATGACGCGCCGGTTCACTCTGCTCGGCCTGCTCGTGGCCATCGCCGTGGCCGTGCTTCTATCCCCGCTCGCCTCCCGGTCCCCGGACGGGCTCGAGCGGGTGGCGGAAGACAAGGGGTTCCGGGAAAGGGGGGAAGCGGCAGCAGTGCTGCGGGCCCCGGCTCCGGATTACACGATCCCCGGCGTCGAGAGCGATCGGCTCTCGACCCCCCTGGCGGGGGCGCTGGGGACGCTGGGCGCATTCGGGTGCGCCCTGGTCCTGGCGCAGGTGCTCAGCCTGCGCCGGAAACGTCGGGCGGACAGCTAGGCTGGCATGCATCACGACTTCGTCGATCGGTACAGTGACCTCGCGAGCCCGATTCATCGGCTCGACCCGCGAATCAAGATCCTCTGCCTGCTGCTCTTCGCGGTGGTGGTCGTGACGACTCCGTCCGACCGCTACGCTTGCTTCGGCGCCTATGCGCTCCTGATGGCTGTCCTCGTGGCGGTGAGCCGCGTGCCGATCACCTACATGCTCAAGCGGGTCAGTCTCGTTCTGCCCTTCGTCGCGCTGACCGCCGTCTTCCTGCCATTCCGGCACTTCCCGGGCGCCGGCGAGTCGAGCGGCGGCCTCCTGGGCTTGCGCGTCTCTGGTCAAGGGGCTCAGCTCCTGGCGGGCGTGACGACCAAGGCCTTGCTGGCGGCGACCGCGCTGATCCTGCTCTCCTCGTCCACCCGGTTCGTCGCGCTGTTGCAGGGGCTCGGGGCCTTGAGGTTTCCCGGGGTCATGCTGATGATTCTGTCCTTCATGATTCGCTATCTCTTCGTGGCCAGCGATCAGGCGATGCGCATGGAACGGGCACGCAGCTCGCGATTCTGCGGCGGCGGGCGGCTGGCGACGCTGCGGGTGCGCAGCAGCATGATCGGGGTCCTGTTTGTCAGGTCTTACGAGCGGGCCGAGAGGGTATACCGCAGCATGGTGTGCCGCGGGTTCGACGGCGACCCTCGCGGTGCGACTCGCCTGCAGTTCGCGCCGTCGGATGGGCTCTTTGCGATTCTGTTTCTGGCCGGCGTGGTGGCCGCGCGCTTGGCGGGGGGTCTATGAATACGGCCGTGACTCTCGGGGATCTCCGGTACACCTACCCGGACGGCCGCCCGGCACTCAACGGGATCAACCTCGAGATCCAGCCGGGTGAATCGGTGGGGATGATCGGCCCCAATGGCGCCGGAAAGACAACGCTCCTTCTGCACCTCAACGGAATCCTCGCGGGAACGGGCGAGGTCCGCATTTTCGGCGACGCGGTCACGCGGGATCGGCTGAGACCCGTCCGGCGCAAGGTGGGCGTCGTCTTCCAGGATCCGGACGACCAGCTGTTCTCGGCGACGGTCCGCGACGATGTCGCCTTCGGCCCGCTCTACATGGATCTGCCGGCCGAGGAAGTCGAGCGCCGCACACGCGAAGCGCTCGTCCAGGTGGGGATGGAGGAGCTGGCGGCACACTCGCCGCACCACCTCAGCATCGGCGAGAAGCGGCGGGTGTCGATCGCCACGATCCTGTCGATGAAGCCGGAGATCCTGGTGCTGGACGAGCCGACCAGCAACCTCGACCCACGCCAGCGAAAGAACCTGATCGAGCTGCTCGCGCGCATCACGACCACGAAGATCATTGCCAGCCACGATCTCGACCTGGTCGACCAGCTTTGCGAACGCGTGATCTTCCTCCACGCCGGGACGGTCGTCGCAGACGGGCCCGCAGCGGAGATCCTGCGCGACGCAGAACTGCTGACCGCGAACGGGCTGGAAGTCGTTCCCCTGAGGGGCCACGGTGGCGCGGGCGCCAACCTGACCCGGTTCGCGCCCGGCTCGTCAGCGACGGCCGGGCGGGCAGGTCACCTGGGATCCGGCGCGGGGCCGCGCGACCACCCCAACCTTCAGCCTTCGCCCTACGAGGCCCTTGGTCCACCCCGCACCAAGCGCTAGAATCGCCGCATTCGACGCCGGCCGGTCACCGGCGGCCGGGGCGAGGACGGTCCCCGTGGGGACCTGCGCAGGGAGGTGCATCGTGCGTCGCGCGATCACGGGTTCCAGGGCGTCGTCGCGGCTGGTCGTGGCGATGGGTGGGCTGCTGGCAATCCTCTGCCTCGCGCTGATCGCCGGCTGCGGGGGCGACGGCGGGCAAGGTGGACAGTCCACCGACCGACATGCGGCGGGGACGCCGGGCGGGCAAGCCCCCGCGGCCAAGGTAATCATCGGTGTCTCCCTGCTGACGCGGACCCACCCCTTCTACCAGGATCTCGAGGCCGGTCTCCAGGAAGCTGCCGCGCAGCACGGCTACGAGCTCGTCGTGCAGGCGGGCGAGTTCGACGTGGCCAAGCAGAAGGATCAGGTCGAGAACTTCATCGTCCGGCACGTTAACGCGATCATCGTCTGCCCGTGCGACTCGAAGTCGATCGGCACGTCGGTCACGGCCGCGGCCGCGGCGGGCATCCCCGTCTTCACCGCGGACATCGCCGTTCTCGCGCCCGGTGCGCCGATCGTCTGCCATGTCGCCTCCGACAACGTGGCGGGCGGTCGCCTGGCGGCGCAGGCCGTGCGCGAGGTGCTGGGGGGCCGGGGCAAGGTGGCGATCATCGATCACCCCGAGGTCGAGTCGGTCATCCAGCGCGTGCGCGGGTTTGAGGAGGAGATCGCCACGACGCCCGAGATCCAGGTCGTCGCCAAGCTGACCGGGCGCGGGATGAAGGACATGGCCTTCCGCACGGCGGAGGATATCCTCCAGGGTCACCCGGACCTGGACGCGATCTTCGGCATCAACGACGACAGCGCGCTCGGGGCGCTGGCGGCGGTCGAGAAAGCGGGGCGCCAGGAGCGCGTCAAGATCGTCGGGTTCGACGCGGTGCCCGAGGCGCGCCAGGCGATCGCTGCGGGGAAGATCTATGCCGACGTGATCCAGCAGCCCCGGTTGATCGGCACGACGACGATCGGCGCCATCGCCGACTACATGACCGGCAAGCCGGTCCCGCGCGAGATCTTGATCCCCTGCGCGCTGTACAAGCAGGCCGACGCGCAGGCCGAGTCGGGCACCCGAGAGCCGTGAGGTATGGACGCGACGAGCGATCCCCCCATCCTGCTGCGACTGACAGGCATCGAGAAGTCCTTTCCCGGTGTCCAGGCCATCCGCTCGGCCGATCTCGACGTCCGCGCCGGTGAAATCCACGCGCTGGTAGGCGAGAACGGCGCGGGCAAGAGCACGTTGATCAAGGTCGTCACGGGCGCGCACCAGCCCGACGCCGGCACGATCGAGATGCCCGGGGCAGCCGCGGCGGTTGCCGCAGCAGCCGCGACCCGCGCTGGCCCGCTGCGGATCACCGATCCGGGCGAGGCGCGCCGTGCGGGCGTGGCGGCGATCTACCAGGAGTTCAACCTCGTTCCGGCCCTCACGGTGCGGGAGAACATCTTCCTGGGGTGCGAGCTGTCCCGGCGCGGCTTCTGCCGGCGTCGTGAAGAGCGCAAGCGCGCCCACGCCGTGCTCGGTCGCCTCGACGCCTCGATCGACACCGAGACGCGCGCGGGCGATCTGCACGTCGCCAACCAGCAGCTCGTCGAGATCGCGCGCGCCCTGCAAGCCGACGCGCGGTTGCTGATCATGGACGAGCCGACCGCCGCGCTCACCCCGCGAGAGGTCGGGCGGCTCTTCGTCGTGTTGGCCGATCTGCGCGAGCACGGTGCCGGCATCCTCTTCATCAGCCACCGCCTGGACGAGGTGCTGCGCATCGCCGACCGGATTACGGTCATGCGCGATGGCCGGGCCCTGGGCACCTGGCCGCGGGCGGATCTCACGCGCGAGCGGCTGATCGAGCTGATGGTCGGCCGGCCGCTCGACAAGGAGTTTCCCCCGCGCGCGGTCACGCCGGGCCAGGACTTGCTGGTCGTCGAGGATCTGCGGGGCGGGCCGGTCCGCGGCGTCTCCTTCGCCGTGAAGCGCGGCGAGGTGGTCGGCATCGCCGGGCTCGTCGGCGCCGGACGCACGGAGCTGGCGCGCCTGATCTTCGGCGCCGACCTGCCGGCGGGCGGTCGCGTCTTCCTGGCGGGATGGCCGATCAAGATTCGTTCGCCCCGCGAAGCGATCCGCGCCGGAGTCGGCTTGTTGAGCGAGGATCGCAAGGGCCAGGGTCTGGTGCTCAAGCTGAGCGCGCGGGAGAACTTCGCCCTGGGCAACCTCGAGCACTGGGCGCGCCGCGGCTGGATCGATCAGCACGAGGAGCGCAGCGCGTTCCTGCGCTACGTCACGCGCTTGAACATCCGGGTCTCGAGCCCGCACCAGACGGCCGAGCACCTCTCGGGCGGCAATCAGCAGAAGCTGCTCGTGGCGCGCTGGCTCGAGAACGACGCCCAGCTCCTCATCTTCGACGAGCCGACGCGCGGCATCGATGTCGGGGCGAAGTACGAGATGTACATGCTCATGAACAAGCTGGCCGAGCGTGGCAAGGGGATCCTGATGATCTCCTCCGAGCTGCCGGAAATCCTGGGGATGAGCGACCGCATCCTGGTCATGCACGACGGCCGGATCACGGGCGAGATCCGCGACGTGGCGGCGGCCACGCAGGAGCAGATCCTCGCGCTGGCTGTGCGATGAAGGGCAGGTCGACGATGCCGGATGAAACGCAGAGCCCGAGTGGACGCGTGAAGCAGGCGCTCGCGCGCTTCGCCTCGCAGTACGGGATGCTCGGGGTGTTGATCCTCCTGTGCGCGTTCTTCTCCGTGCTCACGCTCGGGATGCAGCACCCCACCGGGACCGCGGGCGCGCAGGCGCTGATGCAGGAGCTGCGGATGCAGGTCGACCCGCGCGACGCGCTGATCGTTGCCGCGCGGGGAGGCGAACAGGACCTGCGCTTCACCACCACGCTGGCTCTGCTGCTCGAACAGGCGAAGATGAAGCCGGCGGCGGTGGTGACCGGCGATCCAGCCGCTCTCCGCGCGGCGCTGGAGGCGCTCCCGGACCCGCTGCCTCCCCGGATCGTCGTGGCCACCGACGAGGGGTACGCGCCGGTCGTGCGCAGCATGGCCCTGTCGATCCCGCGCCTGGCCACCGCCCGGCTCGACGTGCTGACGCCGCCCTACCACCGCTGGCCGACGTTCCTGCTGGCCGACAACCTGCTCAACGTGGCCAACCAGATCGCGGTCATCGCCATCCTGGCGGTGGGGATGACGATGGTGATCATCACCGGGGGGATCGACCTGTCGGTCGGTAGCCTGATCGCGCTGGCGGCCGTGGTGACCGCCGGACTGATCAAGAACATGGGGGGCGAGGGGGCGAGCGCCCTGGCCATGATGGTGGCCGGCGCCGGCGCGATCGTCGCGTGCACCCTGATCGGCGCCTTCTCGGGCGCGGTGATCACGCGCTTCAACGTGCCGCCCTTCATCGCCACGCTGGGGATGATGCAGGTGGCCAGCGGCGTCGCCTATATCCTGGCCCGGGGGCGGCCCATCTACCAGGTGCCGGAGAGCTTCGTCGCCCTCGGGCGCTCCTCCGACCCGTTGCTCGGGATCCCCTACGCCGTGCTGCTGATGATCGTGATCTACATCGCGGCCCACCTGCTGATGGCGCGCACCGTGCTGGGTCGCCACATCTATGCCGTGGGCGGCAACGCCGAGGCCGCGCGTCTGGCGGGTGTGCGCGTCAAAGCGGTGCAGATGTTCGTCTACTGCACCTGCGGCCTGCTGGCCGGTCTGGGCGGCGTGATCATGGCCTCGCAGCTCAAGAGCGGCGCGCCGACCTACGGCGCCATGTACGAGCTCTACGTCATCGCTGCGGTCGTCGTGGGGGGCACGAGCCTGAGCGGGGGCGAGGGACGCATCCTGGGCACGCTGATCGGGGCGTTCATCATCGCCGTCATCCAGAACGGCATGAACCTGACCAACGTCGAGAGCTACACACAGAAGGTGGTGCTCGGGTTGGTCATCCTGGGAGCGGTGCTCCTGGACCAGCTCAAGCACCGGGGCTGGTGGCGGCGGCCGCGAGCGCATTGACCGGGTGCCCCGCGCTCGGTGCGATCCGACTCCGGAGCGCGGACCGGTCCGCGGCGTGCACGAGAGCAGACAGCGGCTCCGGAGGAGTACACGCCGCTGTCCAGCGGGTCGGGGCCCGCCGCGGTGCATGTGCCGCCCTCCATCCCCTATCTCCATCTGTCGGTGCAAGAACCCGTGTCCCTGCCGCGTCGGCCCGCCCGGCATGCTTCATGAGGTGAGACAACCAGAGACGTCCGGGGTATATCGAGGTGCTGACAACGCGAGGGGGCGACCATGACGGTTCCAGACACACTGCTAGGGACCGTGGCGGCCGGGGGTTCAGGGGAACGAGCCGCGCGCACGGACCGCGACGAGCATCCTGGAGGGATCGAAGGCGGATGGAGTCGCCGGCCCGTCCTGGGCGTCTTGGCCCCCCTTGCGCTCGTGGCGGTACTGGCGATGCTCGGCGGGTGCGCCCATGTGGGGCACGATGCGACCCACGATGCGACGCTGAGCGATGCCATGCGCGAGGCAAAGAAGCCGAAGCGAGAGCAGCGGGTGCTCCCCGCGGGTCACGACGAGCCGGAAGAGGAACCGGAAGAACAGGTCGACCTGCGTGAGGGGACCACGTGCGCCGACACCGTCGCAGCGCGAGCCGGCGAAGGGACCGCCTCGCCGTCCGGTCCATCCTCCCGGCCGGGTCGCAAGCACTACGGCGTCATCGCGTCGCTCGGCGACCATGCCGGTCACCGGCTCAGCGGGTTCGGAGCCTGTGGGATCCTCATCGGCGAGGATGCGGGGGCGCGGACCCGCGTGGACCTGTCCGCCGCGTGCGGCCAGGTGGACACGCGGCCCAGCGATCCGCGGGCGGCCGGGATCAAGGGAGTGAGCGAGCTGGGCGGCGAGGTGTCGGTCCGGAGGTACCTCACCTCCGACCACACGCTCGTGGGGGCCTACGCGATGCTGGGGCTCCGGGGGGGCTGGCTCTTCTTCGACTTCGCCCACCCCCTGAGCGTCGAAGAAGGCGGGAAGATCGAGACCGTCAAGAGCGACATCATCGGGTTCGGCGAGCTCTTGCTGGGTCTGGGGATCGCGCCGCTCCAGCTCAGGCATCTGCAGATAGGCGTGAACGCCTGCTGGGGTTTCCGGCAGTATGCCGGTGACACGTACGAGGGCTTCGCGAACGACGCCTTCCACCCCGCCGGTTCCTGGCGCCTGCAATTCGAATTGAGCACCTCCCACTGACCGCAGGACTGAACGCAGGCCGCCCTTCCCGGCACCATCGCGTCCCATCGCTCGGGCTTCACCCTCGCGGGGTTCTGGTGCAGAATCAGACCGAATCACGGGTTCCGAGGGAAAGGGGGAGAGCATGCGGCGAGGTGCAAGCGCGATGGGGCGGAACAGGCCGGGCGGCGCAATCGAGGCCGCGCAACGGGGACGGAGGCCGGCCGCGCCGCCGAGGGCGGTGGCGCTCGCGGTCCTCCTCCTGGCCGCCATGGCGCTGGTGGCTGGCGCGCAGTCCGCGCCGGGCCAACCCCCCGCGTTCCCGCCCGGCTGCTGGCCGGGCGAACCCACCCTCCACGCCGTGGCCACCGCCCACCTCGATACCCAGTGGCGTTGGACCATCCAGGAGACGATCAACGAGTACATCCCGGCCACCCTGGAGCAGAACTTCGCGCTCTTCGAGAAGTATCCCCGCTACGTCTTCAGCTTCGAGGGTGCCTTCCGCTACCAGCTCATGAAGGAGTACTACCCCGAGGCCTACGAGCGCATGAAGGGCTACGTGCGCGCCGGCCGCTGGGTGCCCAACGGGAGCTGGCTGGATGCCGTCGACACCAACATCCCCGCGGCCGAGTCGCTCATCCGCCACGCGCTCTACGGGCAGGGCTTCTTCCGCCGCGAATTCGGCCTCACCAGTCGCGACGTCTTCCTGCCCGACTGCTTCGGCTTCTCCTACGCGCTGCCGGCCATCGCGGCCCACTGCGGGCTGCTCGGCTTCTCCAGCCAGAAGCTTTCCTGGGGCTCCGCTTATGGCGTCCCCTTCGACGTCGGCCTCTGGGAGGGCGTGGACGGATCGGAGGTCGTCGCCGCCCTGAGGCCCAACGCCTACGTCTCGGAGATCAAGAGCGACCTGAGCGCCGACTCCGCCTGGACGGCGACGATCGCCCATCAGGGCGAGCAATCGGGGGTCTGCGTCGGATACAAGTACTACGGTACCGGCGATACGGGCGGCGGCCCCACCGACGGATCGGTCGCCTGGCTCGAGCGCAGCATGGACGGCGCCGGACCGGTGCGCGTCAAGCCCGCCGGCGCCGACCAGCTCGCGCGCGACCTCACGGCCGACCTGGCCGGCGCCCGCGGCGGCCTGCCCCGGGGCCTCGAGCAGGGCCTGAGCCTGTCCGATCAGGCTGGCCCGCTGCGCCGGCTGCCGCGCTATCGCGGCGAGCTGGTGATGACCGATCACGGGACCGGCTGCTACACGTCCGAATCGGCGATGAAGCGCTGGAACCGCAAGAACGAGCGGCTGGCCGACGCGGCCGAGCGCGCCGCGGTGATCGCCGATTGGCTCGGCGGCTACGCCTACCCGCGCGAGACGTTGCGCGAAGCCTGGACGCGCTTCCTCTGCCACCAGTTCCACGACGACTTGACCGGCACCAGCATCCCGGAGGCGTACAAGTTCTCCTGGAACGATGAAGCCATCGCGCAGAACCAGTTCGCCGATGTGCTCACGCAGGCAGTGGGAGCGGTCAGCCGCGGGCTCGACACGCGCGTCGAGGGCATGCCGGTTGTCGTGTACAACCCCCTGTCGATCGAGCGCGAGGACGTCGTCGAGGCGTCGGTCACATACCCGGGTGGCCCCCCACAGGCTGTACAGGTGTTCGACGACCAGGGGGTCGAGGTTCCCTCGCAGATCAACGCGCGCGATGGCGACGGGCTGGAGATTGTCTTCCTGGCGCGGGTGCCCTCCATCGGCTTTGCCGTCTACGACGTGCGACCCGCGCGGGAGGGCTGCCGGCTCGTGACGGGGCTGCGGGTCGACACCGCCTCGCTCACCAACACGCGGTACGCGGTGCGGCTCGATCTGCAGGGCAACATCGCCGCGATCCGAGACCTGGCCGCCGGCCGGGAGGTGCTCGCGGGCCCCGCGGAGCTGCAGCTCCTGGCGGACAGCCCAGTGGACTGGGCGGCATGGGAAGTCGACTTCGACGACGTGATGGCCAAGCCGCGCGAGGTGGTGGGCGTGCCCACCCGGACGCGTGTGGTCGAGTCGGGCCCGGCGCGCGTGACGCTCGAGGTCGTGCGCGAGACGGCGGGGTCGATCTTCACGCAGCGCATCCGGCTGGGGGCGGGCGACGCCGGCCAGCGCGTCGAGATCGACACCGAGATCGACTGGCGGACGAAGGGCACGCTGCTCAAGGCGGCCTTTCCGCTGACGGTTCGCGACGAGATGGCCACCTACGACATCGGGCTGGGCACGATCGAACGCGGCACGAATCGCAAGGAGCTCTACGAGGTGCCGGGACAGCAGTGGGCCGACCTCACCGACGCCGATGGCAAGTACGGTGTGGCCGTGTTCAACGACTGCCGCTATGGGTGGGATCGGCCCGACGACCACACGCTGCGCCTGACGCTGCTGCACACGCCGGAGGTCAACGACCGCTGGACCTGGATCGAGGACCAGGCCTCGCAGGACCTGGGGCGGCACCGGGTCCTCTATGCGCTGGCCGGACACATGGGCGACTGGCGGGCGGGCGACGTCACCTGGACGGCCGAGCGCGTGAACCAGCCGCTGCGCGCGTTCCAGGCCGCACCGCACGAGGGGAAGCTCGGCCGCCGGTTCTCGTTCCTCACGGTCACAACACCGGGAGAGAGCGCGCCGCTGCCGCGCGTGGCCGTACGGGCGCTCAAGCTGGCGGAAGAGAGCGATGAGATCGTCTGCCGCCTGCAGGAGCTCGATGGGCGGGAGCACGACGTCGCGGTGGCCCCCTGCGCCTCCATCGAGGCGGCCCGGGAGGTCAACGGCGCCGAGGAGCCCGTGGGCGAGATCCCGTTGCGGGAGAAACCGTCGCCGGACCCATCGCCGCGCTCCGATCGCAGGGCGTCTTCATCCAGCGGCGCGCTCGGCGGGAACCCGAGCTTGCACATGGCTGCCGCAGCGTACCGCCCGCTGGCGCTTGCCGTACGGATCGCGCCCGCGCCGGTGCGCCTCGACCGGCCTACGAGTCTTCCCCTCGCGCTGCCGTACAACTTGGACGGCATCAGCAGCGACCTGAATCGCACGGATGGAGACTTCGACGGCAGTGGACACACACTGGCCGGCGAGCTGCTGCCGGCCGAGATCGTGACCGGCGGGGTCACCTTCACGACCGGACCGCGGGAAGCGGGTTGGGCCAATGTCGTGGCCTGCGACGGGCAGTCGGTGCAGGTGCCGGCGGGGGCGTACGACCGCCTCTATCTGCTGGCCGCGGCCGTGGGGGGCGACCGCCGCGCGCAGTTCAGCGTGAACGGCCGGCAGGTCGAGCTCACCATTCAGGATTGGGCGGCGCCGGTCGCGCAGTGGAACAACCGGCTCGTGGAGGGCGGGCTGACCTCTGATCCGTCGCGCATCGAGCCGGCCTACGTCAAGGAGGATCCGATCGCGTGGGTGGGCACGCATCGCCACGGCCCGGCCGGTGACAATCGCGCCTACGAGTTCACGCAGTTCTTCCGCTATCCGATCGACCTTCCCGCTGGGGGCAAGGGTGGAGTGCTCCGTCTGCCGGACGACCCGCGCATCCGCCTGCTGGCCGTCACGGCCGCGCGCAACGAGAACGACGAACTGCGGCCCGCGACCGCGCTCGCGGAGCGCGCCCGCGCGACCTTGGTGCGCTTTGGCAGCGAGCCGCGCGACTTCATCGGATCGACGAACGTCACGCTATCGTCGCCCAACGGCCTGGCCGAGATCCATTACACGCTCGATGGCTCGCGTCCCACGCCTGACTCGCCGCTCTACACGGGACCCATCCGGCTCGATGACACGCGCACGGTCAAGGCGCGCGCCTTTGCGCCCGGCTTCGACGATGCCTTTGCCATCGAGGAAACGTACACGCTCCGCCAGCCGCGCGCGTCCGAGCGTGTCGCGGGTCTCCAGCCCGGGCTGGTGGCGCGCTACTACGAGGGCGACTGGCGGCGGCTGCCGGACTTCGCCACGCTCACGCCACCGCGCACCGACACGGTTCCCGCGGTCGCGATCCCGCCCTACGCGCGCGCGACGCAGATCGGCCTGACCTTCGTCGGCTTCATCGAGGTGCCGCGCGACGGGGTGTATACGTTCCACCTCTGGTCGGACGACGGCAGCGCGCTCTTCCTGGGCGGAGAGATGCTGATCGACAACGACGGGCCGCACGGGAGCCGGGAGCGAAAGGCCAACGCGGCGCTCCTCGCCGGGCATCACCCGATCGAGGTGCGGTACTTCCAGATCGGCGGTGGGGCGGAGCTGGAACTGGAGATCGAGGGACCGGGTCTCCAGTTGCAGGCGGTGCCGGCCGGGATGCTGTGGTACAGGCCCGAGCAGCTCTACGCGCGGCCCTGAGACCGCGGCGGCGGTCCCTTCGGTTCACCCCGGTCAGCGCGGGGGCGCCACGGGCGCAAGCCGCGAGCTGACCGGGCGGAGCGGCGGGCGCGGGCAGCGCTTGTCCCAGCCCGGACAATCTGCTAGACCCAAGGAGTCAAGACGGCGCGGGGCGCCGGAGGATGCACAAGTGCGGGCCGCAGCCCGCAGGAGGGAGACCATGAAACGCTGGATGACTATCGGCGCTCTGTTGCTGATCGTTGCGGTGGCGGGCGTCGTGGGCTGTAGCGACGACGATGATTCGACCAGTCCGGACACAACGGCCCCCACGGTGAGCATCACTTCGCCGACCGCCAATGCCACCGTGCGGGACTCGGTCATCATCACGGCATCCGCCTCGGACAACCGCGGCATCGCCCGCGTCGATTTCTTCGTGGACGGTGACAGCGTCGGCACCGACGACAGGAGTCCCTACGCCTGGGTCTGGCGCCTGGCGGGGGAGACCTTTGGGCCGCACACACTCCGGTGCCGGGCGATCGACACATCGGACAACGAGAAGCTCTCGACCGAGGTGCCGGTCACCATCTCGGATCTGATCCTCACGGCCAACTTCACCAGCGGCTGGCTCCCGCAGAGCCAGGGGACCGGCATGCTCTTCGTCTCCGCGGCGGATGGCACCCTCCTGGCCGAGCTGACCTGGTCTGAGAGCGGCAGCTTCGCGGTGCAACCGCTCGAGGGTGTGACGCAGGTTCCGGGCAAGGTCAGCGTCACGGTCGTTACACACGACGCGACCGGGCAGAGCGTGTCCATCGTGACCAACCGGGGCGTCATGCCCGCGAGTTGGACCTGGCAGGGTCGCCAGCGGCCGCAGTTCGAGACGCCCTCCGCGATCACCCTGGTCTTCGAGAACAACCCGAACCAGATCGGATACGTCGTCAGCTCCCCCTGGGCGGACGACCAGAATTACACGATCAGTCTCCCCAGCCAGCTCGAGTTCCTGCTGCACGACGCCAGCAATGACCTCTTCGTGGTGTACGGCTTGCTCAACGGATCCCCGCGCTACAAGTGGTTCAACGACGTGACGGTCGGCACGGGCGAGTACACCGCCAACCTCCAGGGTGCGACGGCCGCTGGTAAGAAGTCCGTGGGGCTGCCGGGCGGTAACGCGGCCCACGTGGCTCGGCTGTACGGATTCCCGGAGGAGGGCAACCACCATGCCGGTGTCTACCTGCTGTCCACCACGGGGTCGAACACGTCGGAGGACGAGGCCGACCTGTACTACCCGTCCGGTCTGACGGACTTCATGTCCCGCATTCGCGTGGACGCGGGATCCGGAACGAAGTACTGGAGCGAGACCCGCACCGGGTCGATGACGACGCTCGAGGCGGACTTCGCCGTCAACAACGGCGACCTGGTCTACGCGGCGCAAGCCCCCACGGGCTTCAGCGCAGCCATCTCCGGGAGCGTCGACCAGCTTCGCACCTGTTGGCAGGTGGCTGGCGCGAATACCTATCGCTGGTTCGTCTACAGCGCTCCGTCGGACAAGGTCTACGCGCTGCCCGCGCTGCCGCCCGACTTCGTCACGCTCTTCGGTGAGGCCGCGGTCGATGCCTTCGTGCTGCAGTACGCGGAGCTGATCGACTACCCGCAGCTCACCACGTTCGACGAGGTGATCACCACGACCTTCGGGGGTGGTGAGCCGTTCGGCGACGCAGTCAACACCGTGCGGACCACGGGCTTCTGGTCCGCGGCCGCGGAACACATCCAGCCGGTCGCGCATCACAACGACGCGCGCGACGCCTTCGGAGGCGAGCGCTAGCCGGGCGACGGGATTCCAGCACACGGGCTTGGTCACCTCGCGCCGGCCTGCGGCGCGTCGCGGGAGATCTATCCCATGAGCCGTATCTCCGATCTGCGCAGTGACACGGTGACCAAGCCCACGCCCGCCATGCGGGCCGCGATGGCGTCGGCCGAGGTGGGGGATGACGTCTTCGGCGAGGACCCGACCATCCTGCGGCTCGAGGAACGCGCGGCCGGCATCGCGGGCAAGGAGGCGGCGGTCTTCGTGCCCTCGGGCACCATGGCCAACGAGCTCGCCATCCGCAGCCAGACCAGCGCGGGCGACGAGATCATGCTCGAGGAGCACTGCCACGTCTTCGACTTCGAGTCGGGAGCCGTGGCCAACATCTGCGGTGTCCTGCCGCGGCAGATCCCAGGCACCCGGGGCGTAATCACCTGGGATCAGATCGCCGAGCGCCTGCGCGGCGAGAACGAGCACTACGCGCCCGTGACCCTGATCCTGCTCGAGAACACGCACAACCGGGCGGGGGGCGCGATCTTCCCGCTCGAGGAGATGGAGCGCATCGGACGCGAGGCGCGGGCCCGGGGCCTGCGGGTTCACGTCGATGGCGCCCGCATCTTCAACGCGGTCGTGGCGACCGGGACCCCGGCGGCCACCTATGCCGCGTGCGCCGACACGATCTCGTTCTGCTTCTCGAAGGGGCTGGGTGCGCCGGTGGGGTCGGCCCTGGTGGGATCGCGCGAGACGATCAAGCGCGCCCGCCGCTTCCGCAAGATGTTCGGCGGCGGGATGCGGCAAGCGGGCATCATCGCGGCCGGGGCGCTCCACGCGCTCGAGCACCACATCTCGCGCCTGGCCGAGGACCATGCGCGGGCCCGCCGGCTGGCGGAGGGGATCGCCTCGCTCCCGGGCTTCGGGGTGTGGAACAATCCCCCGGACACCAACATGGTCTTCGTGGACGTGCTTCCCGTTGGGGCTGCACAAAGCCCTTCCAGTGCGGTGCCGCGAGAAGGCGCAGCGTCCGGTCCCCGGACCGCGCCGGAGGTCTGCGCGGCCCTGCAGGAGCGGGCTGTCCTGTGCCTGCCGGTGAGCCCGAGCCGGATCCGGCTCGTTGTTCACCTGGATGTCGACGATGAGGACATCACCCGCGCGATCGCCGCCTTCGGGGACGTAGGGGCGGCGCGCGGATAGGGGTCGCTCCCTCGAGATTCCCCGCACGGGAGTTGAAGGACCTTCCCCCGGGCGATCCCAGCCGAAAAAACGCAGGAATCCCCCCACCTGCATCCGTCTCTCTCGAACACAGAGGCCGCGGAATCCGTCTATACTGTGGTCGTGCGACCTTACCTGCGCCTGCCCGGCATTTGCGCCGGGGTGATGGAGCTAGGGCCGGCGAGGGAGGATCGGACCACCGGCCGTGGGCACGCGGTCGCGGCTCGGGCTCGGTGATGACAGACCCCCCCCAGAAGGACAGCAGAGCGGAAGGGTCCGGAAGCGTTCTCCTGATTCCCCCCTTAGGAAAACGTGAGCTGTTCATTGCCCTTCGCTCAGGACACGCCTGAGAGGTTTGGCATTTACTTGTATTCGTTACCGTTACCCCCCAAAGACCCCGGCCGGTAAGTCAGGAGGATCTGGCGATGAACTCGAGAACGAAGGGAACCCGCGGGGCCGCGCTATCGGTGCTGGCACTGGCGGTGATCATGGCCAGCGCGCTGGCGTGGGCCGCCCCCGGTGCGGTCCAGCCGCCGGCGGACACGGGGAGGGATGCCAGGACCGCCCAGGTCTCGGCTCCCGCCCAGGCTGACCAGGACGATGTCGGCATCTGGCGCGACACGAGCCGCGGCGAGGACCCGGGCACGACGGACGGCGACCCCGACATCCCGATGGACTCACCGCGCACCACCATCGAGTTGCTGCGTATCCGACTGATGGTGCTCATGGCGGCACTGGGGTTCTGAACACAGGCGGGGGGGAGGCCATGGCAGAGGCCAACCGCGAACGCAACGGTACGACCCGCGGGCCCGGTGCCAAAGGGCCCCATGAGGCCTCGGGTGCTCCGCCCGGGGGTTTGCGCGAGGAGATGGACCGGCTGGTCCAGGTTGCGGAGTTGCACCTGGCGGCCGATGACACCCAGGCCGCCCTCGAGGTCCTCAGGCGAGCCGAGGGCTTGGCGGTCGAGGGGCAGGCCGATCCCGCCTGGACGGCGGGGATGAAGATCCGCCTGGCGGATTGCCTCCGCGGCCGGGGGGAGTTTTCCGCGGCGCTGGAGCAGGTGCAGCAGGCCATCGACTTGATCGCCGACCAGGGCGATGGGATCGTGCGCGGCAAGGCGCTGGCGCGAGCGGCCAGCCTGCATGTCCGGCTGGGAGACTACGCCAGCGCACAGGAGTGCGCGTCGACGGCCTACGAGCTGCTCCGGACCACCGGCGAGCACGCCGAGATCGGCACGCTCGAGCTGACGCTCGGCACGATTCACATGCGCACCGGGCAGGTCCGCCGAAGCCAGGAGTTCTTCGAGAGCGCGTTGTTCACGTTCCGTCGGATCGGGCACCGCGAGGGCACCGCCAAGGCGCTCAACAACCTTGGCATTCTCCTCAAGAACGGTCCCCGCTGGAAGGATGCGCTCGACTACCTGCGGCAGACGCTGGCGATCAGCGAGGAGATGGGCAATGCGGGCAACATCGCCATGCATTGCGGCAACCTCGGTGTGCTCTATTCGAAGATGTGCGACTGGAAGGAGGCCGAGCGCGCGCTCGTCCGCGGGATCTCGACCTGCAAGGAGATCGGCAACAGCTTCACCGCCACCTGCTGTCACCTCGCGCAGGGCAACCTCCAGCGCCGGCGGGGGCGGTACGCGCGTGCGGCGGAGTCCTACGCCCAGGCGCGGCAACTGGCTGAGCAGAACAAGTACGGCCGCGAGATCGTGCTCTGCTGGGAATGCGAGGGCGACCTGCTGGCCGACGAGGGCAAGCTGGACGAGGCCCGCGCTCACCTCGAACGTGCGCTCGAGATGGCCAGGGCCGTGGCGCCCAGGGGTGACCTCACGCCCGAGATCGAGCGCCGGCTGGCGGCCATCGCGCTGCGCAAGGGCGAGGCCGCCGAGGCCGAGCGCCTCACCACCCGGGCCTATCGTGGGGCCCGACAGGTCGGGGACAACGTCGAGGCCGGCGCCGCGCTGCGCATCCTGGGGGATGCCTACGCCCGTCAGGGCAAGCACGCAGCGGCCAGCCGTGTTCTCCAGCGGGCCGTGGAGATCCTGGGTCAGACCCCCGACGCCTACGAGCTGGCCCTGGCCAGGATCAGTTGGGGCCGATGCCTGGGGCGTCCGGAGGCCGCCAAGCCTCACGGCGACGGTCACGGCCAGCGGTTGAAGGCTGCCGATCAGCTTCAACGCGCGATCGAGTTCTTCCTCTCCGTCGAGCTGACGGGCCAAGCCGCCGAGGCGGTGGTCGAGCTCGCCGAGGTACGCGCCGGCCAGCGCGATCTGGAGGGCGCGCTGCGGGACATCGCCCGCGGCCGCAGCCTCGCGGAGCAGGCAGATCGCCGGGACGTGATCGAGCGGCTGGATCGGGCGCGCGCGGCCCTGGAGACGCAGTCGGCCGAGGTGGCCGTCCTGAAGTCGCCCGAAGTCGAGATCATCCAGGACTGGAGCCGGTTCTTCTCCGAGGGCGGGGCGGACGAGGTCCGGCTCGAGGGCATGCTGCGCTTCGCGCTCGAACGCCTCGAGAGCAGCCGGGCCCTGCTGGCCGCGCCGGCCGCGCCGGGCGGGCAGCCGGCCGTCGTGGCCAAGGTGGGCCTGCAAGACGGGCAGGGCGATGCGATCCTGCGCGCGATCCTCCCGCACGTCGAAAGCCGAGGGTTGATCCTGGCCGGCGGGATCGCGCACGACCCGCGGTTTGCCTCCGAGGCGGAGGGTGCCTTTGCGGGCGTCCGCTCCTTCGCCAGCCTGTCGCTGAGTCTGCCCGAGGGCAAGGGGGTCCTCTACATCGACCGGCGCGCGGGCGGCAGCTCGGTGTTCGGGCGCGGGGACCTGCGGGTGCTGAGCGTCGTCTCCGGGCTGCTGGGGCTGGGGCTCATCCAGATCCGCCGCGAGCGCGAGCTGCAGGCCCAACGGCAGGAGCGCGAGCATCCGGTGCGCACCGGTCCCCTGGCCGACTACGTGACCCAGGACGCCGAGGTGCTGCGGGTCTTCGCGCAACTCGAGCGGGTGGGTGACTCGACCGCCAGCATCTTGATCACGGGGGAGACGGGTACGGGCAAAGGCCTCCTGGCCCAGTGCATCCATCGGGCCTCGGCCCGCCGCGACGGCCCCTTCATCACGGTCAACTGCGCGGCCATCCCCGAGACCTTGCTCGAGAGCGAGCTGTTCGGTCACGTCGCCGGATCCTTCACGGGGGCGCGGGCCGACAAGCGCGGGCTCTTCGAGGAAGCGGAACGCGGCACGCTCTTCCTGGATGAGATCGGCCGCACCAGTCTGACGGTTCAGGCGAAGCTCCTGCACGCTCTCGACACGCACAAGATACGGCGTGTTGGGGCGACCCGCGACCATGCCGTCGACGTGCGCGTTGTGTGTGCAAGCAACACCGATCTCCTGGACGCCATCCGGCGAGGCACGTTCCTCGAGGACCTATTCTACCGGCTGAGCGATTTCACAGTCCACCTGCCGCCGCTGCGCGAGCGACCGGGGGACATCCCACTGTTGCTCAACAGCTTCTACGACCGCGTCTGCCACGAGCTGGGACGCAAGCCCGCTGGGCTCGATGCTGAAGTGCGCAAGCTTCTGCTGGAGCACACATGGCGCGGGAACATCCGCGAACTGATCCAGGTCGTGCGCCGCATGGTTGCCCTGAGCCTCGACGGCGAGCGGATCACGGCCGACTTGCTGCCGCGCGAGCTGCTGGGGACCGCGGCCCAGCCGGAGCCCGCCCCCGTGCGCAGCCCGAGTCCGCCGGACGAGGGCGTGCCGGGCTGGTCCCCGGGGCCTGACGTCCGGAACGGCAATCCGCGGGCGCTGCACGAGGAGGTTCTGCGGCTCGAGCGACGCCTGGTGTCGGAGACGCTGACCGCGACGGGTTGGAACCGGGCCGAGACCGCCCGGCGCCTGCGCATCAGCTATCCGACGCTGCTGACCAAGATCAAGGTGTTCGGGCTGACGCCGACGCGGTGAGGATGCGGCCTCCTTGCGCATGGGATCGTTCCCGAACGCGGCCTGAGGCCGGCAGCCGGCGTTACCGCACGCGGGCAGGCAAGACCGTCACGGCCAGCCCGGCCCACTGTAGGCGCCGCTCCAGGGCAAAGGCCGTCTCGTTGTGCAGGACACGCTGATACCAGCGATCGCGCTGGAAGAGGATCTTCCCCGCGAAGAAGGTCGGACGAGCGAATTCCCGTGAGATCTGCAGGCACAGCCGTTCCAGCTCGGCGACAGCGTCGGTGCCGACCGCCATCCGGTAGGTCGCCCGTACGCCCACGCCGTGGGCCAGCGCAACGTACTGCTCGAGGCTGCGACGCGTCTGGATGGTAAGCCGGTCGACCGCGTCGGCACCCTTGAAGCCGCCCGAATCGATCACGCCCACGCCCACGAAGACGATGCCGCGGAAGTAGGTGGGGGCGAAGTTGAGGGCGCTCAGCGTCGTGTGAATCCCCAGCCCGCCGTACCCGCCGACCAGGACCACTGCCACGGGTTCCCGGCGATTGACCTCGCCGGGGTGCTCGGTATGGGTACGCGGAATGGAGGCCAACTCCCGGAAGAGCTGATGGAGTTTGGCGCCGACCATCTCGTAGTGACGATGAATCAAGAAGCAGAGCATGATGAGAACAGCCGCCACGGCGAGCGTGATCCAGCCACCCTCGCGGAACTTCGTGATGATCGTGATGGCGAGGATCGTCACGCAGAAGACCAGACCCGTGAGGAACGTGGCGAACTTGTGTCTGTAGTCGTGCTGCTCACGCCGGCGAAGCGTGTCCCGCAGCATGCCGTACATCGACAGTGTGAAGGTGAGGAAGACGTTGATGCTGTACATGACTACCAGATGTCGCACGGCACCGCCTGTATAAAGCAGTGCCACCAGCGACATGGCGGCCATCAGGAGCACGCCGTTCTGCGTCGTCAGGCGATCTGAAAGGCTCGCGAAGCGGCGCGGCATCCAGGAGTCCAGGGCCATGTTGGCGAGAACGCGGGGACCGCCGATGTACCCTGCCTGCGCGGCCACCAGCAAGAGTCCGCCCTCCGAGACCAGCGTCAGGATCACGAAGAGCTGCGCCAGGGGGAAGCCCGCGGCGAAGCGCTCGGCCAGCACAGCATTCATCGTCTTGCCGGGCTCGGCGCTGATGCCCCAGAGCAGGTAGCAGAGGATCAACCCACCGGCCGTGAATGCGAGCGAGGTCGACATGTAGACCATGGTCCGTTTCCCGGTCTGGACGCGGGGCTCGCGCATGAGGGGCAGGCCGTTGGACACGGCCTCGAGACCGGTGTACGTGCCCCCACCCAAGGAATACGCGTGCAGAAACAGGAGCAGCAGACCTCCGGCGCCGAGGGTGGCCAGACCCTGCTGGAACCCGGTGTGGACATGGACCGCGGTGGCCGGGATCTCGCCGATCCGGATCACGATGCCGCCGACGATGAGGATCAGATGGGTCGCGACGAAGAGCACGAAGATCGGCAGCAGCGTCATCACCGATTCCTTGACGCCGCGCAGGTTGAGGAGGGCCAACCCCAGGATGAGCAGGACTTCGGAGGGCAGCTTCCAGATGTTCCAGCCGACCGGCATGAAGCTGAAGAGCGCATCCCCTGCTGCGGCGATCGAGACCGTAATGGTGAGGACGTAGTCGACGAGCAGCGCGCAGCCCGATACGACGCCTGTTCGGGGACCGAGGAGCTTGCTGGCGACGAGGTACCCGCCGCCGCCGTGAGGGAAGGCCTCGATGATGTATCGGTACGCCCCGGAGATGACGAAGATCGTGACCGCGGTCAACACCGCTAGTCCCACGGCTAGATAGGTGTGCTGACCCAGGGAGTGGAAGGCTTCGGAAGGTCCGTAGGACGACGAAGAAAGACCGTCTGCACCCAGCCCGACCCAGGCCAGGAGCGCGACGAGCGAGAGGTGATGGAAGAGCGAGCGGTCCCGCAGATCCCGCGGAGCACCCAGAATCAGCCGCCAGGCGCGCTGAAGGGCCGAGGGTCGTTCCTCGGGCTCGAGGTCGGGCGGCGGATTGGGGATCGGGGGCAAGGTTGGGCCGGGCCCACCGGCCCCGTGGCCGGACATGTCACAAACCTCCGCGCTTCTGCCACTCGAGGAAGGCCCCGTGCGTGTCGCGCGGCAGCGCTTCCCTTCGACGCCTGCGAGGTTAGCTGACGGACTCGGGCCGAAGAGACTGCCCTACGCCTTGCGGCGATGCGCCCCGAGACTGGTTCCCCCGCTCCCGCCCCCGGCGAGATTCAGCGATAGCGGGCCAAAGGGTAGCTCGGCCAGACGAGCACGGGCAAGGGCATTCTGGTTGGGCTGTCAGCGCTCCGCACCACCCGGCGGCGCGGCGGTGGGGGCGTCGGGCGCACGGGCGCCGGGTCCGAGACGAGCCACGACCTCCCGCACGTGTGCCAGCTCCTCGGGGCGGAGGTAGCGCGCGGCCAGCTCCGGTTCCACCGCCAGGATCTGAAGCAAGATCTCCCCGACGGCCACGATCTCCTGTGTGTTGCGCTCGCGCTCCGCGATCAGGAAGAGCAGATGGATCGGGGGCAGGTATCCCGGGCGCTTGACCACGGCCTCCCGCGCCCACCACTTGGCTTGCTCCAGCTCCCCGTCGCGAAAGCAGGCGGACGCGAGATTGTGGGCCATGCGCGGATCGTCGGGGTAGAGCCGTACCCCGTCCTCCAGCGCGGCGTACATCTCGCGGTGAAGGTCGTTCGATTCGAAGAGAAAAGCCAGATGGAGCGGCGGTGGATGATCGACATAATAGGGCGCCGGGTCGTCGCCGATCAAGTCCTGCACGCGGCGGATCGACGCGTCCCCCGCGTTGACCATCACGAAGCCCCAGGTGTTCAAGAGCGAGAGCACGATCAGGGCAGAGAACAGCGGCGACAGGACAAGGCTCCAGCGTTTCGTGGGCCAGGCCTCTTCGGTTACGCGCGGCCGGGCGGCGACCGCCGCCCACAGCAGCAGCGGCAGGCCCGCGAACGCCAGGATGTCCCAGTCGGCGGCACCCAGGATCGCCTTGACCTCCCACAGGCTCAGCGTGACGGGCAGCGCCGCGCTCAGCACGAGCCACGCGTGGCGCTCCAGACGCGCGCGCCCGCTCACGACAGCTATCACAACTCCAGCCAAGAGCGGCAGACCCAGCAGAGCCCCAGCCGGCGACGCGAGGACGAACGCATTGACGCGCTCCCACCAGAGCGCGGGGGCGAGCAGCGACAACCGTCCTGCGCTTGCCGTATAAGGATAGAAGAGGGCGGGAACCAGTAGCGGAAGCGCCAGCGCGCCGGCCAGCACGGCAACCATCCCCAGAGCCATCGCGCGCCCCGATGGGGAATCGAGCCGCGGGCGATCGCCGGGCTCGAGCCGGAGCCCGCGCCGCCACGCCACGAGCACCAGCAGGGGCAGGGCAAACGGGAGGGCGATCGCGTGCAGGGCGACCGCGACGGCGAACAACGCCGCGGTCACGAGGAGCGAGCCGCCCTCGAGCGCACGGTGCGCACTCGCCAGATAGAGCGCCAGAACAGCGAAAGCCCAGGAGTAGACCTCGATGTATCCGCAGAAGAGCTGTACACCCCCCAGGCCCAACAGCCCTAGATGCACCAGCCCGCGCTCGCGCGCGTCTCGGCCCAGGACTCGGGCGAGGCGCGCGGCTGCCAGCCCGAAGGGGATTGCCGCCAAGGTGTTCAAGGCCGCCAGGCTCGCGCGCGGCGCCAGTCCGCCGGCCGATGCACCCAGCCGCATCGCCGCATGTGCAAGCGCCATCGTGCCCCATTCGTAGGGCAGCATCTGTCCCCGCATCGCCTGTTCGAGCCGCAGCCAGTTGTCGCCCAGCAGGGCGTAGCGAGCACGCAGAGCCCAGCAGAGCGCGAGAAGCAGCAGGGGCACGAGAAGATCCCCGACGCGCCGACGCCAGCCGCTGTCCACTGCCGACCCGATCGCCCGGCCCCAGGCTCCCGCGCCACGATCGAGGAGGGCCCGACCGCGCGCGGTGACGAGGGCCAGCACGAGGAGACCGACCAGCAGCCCGAACGCGACGGTCCACCCACTGGGCAGATAACGCAGTGCGTCGAAGCCCCAGATGCGCATCTCAGGGTCCCGCTTGCCCGGACGAATCGACCGGGGCTTCCTGGTATCCGCTGGGGTGAAAGCGCAGGAATGCCCCGAAGCCACCGCCGGGGACCTCTTCGAACCAGATGGGCTCGAAGTACTTGGATTGGCGCCGTATGAAGGGATGCAGGATCTTGAGCACATCCTCGTAGGGAATGCTCGAGACGTGCACCACCGTCACACCGCGCTGGCGCAGGTGATCCAGCATGCGCGCGTCGTCGGGTTCGCGCGGAAAAGAGACGGCCTCCAGCCCGGTGACGTAACGGAAGATGTTCGACTTGCGATCCAGCACGATCTCGCGCGGCGACAGGTTCTCATGCGCCCAGCCCAGGGCGTTGAAGTAGGCCTCCCAGCGGGGCGGATAATGCCGAACCTCGCCTGCATAGGCTGCAAGCCGCTGGCCGGCGAGGACGACGATGATCACCAGCAGCGCGGGCAGCACGAGAGCGCCGGGACGACGTAGCCCGGGCCGGCGCGCGGCTGCGTTCAACCACGCATCGCGCAGTCCCAGCGCGACGAGCAGGAAGCAGAGAGGCAGGATGGGGAGCACGAAGCGCACACTCGCCCAGATCGGGGGCCAGGCCAGGCAGATCGCAAGAAAAGCCGCCGTATAGGCAACCGTGACCGGCAGTCGTCGGGCCATCCGAACCAGACCGAGAAGCAGGAGGAGGCCCACCAGCACCCCGCTCCAGGCCGGTAGCACCGGTGGCGGCGTGATCTCGGCCGTATAGGTGCTGCAGGCCGCATAGGGCACGAGGGCATGGGCGATGTCGATGCAGAAGTACTGGCGGCCGTTCTGTGCCAGGCGATCGACCAGCGCCGGGAGGTTCAGCGTGCCCTCGTTGGGCAGATAGGGATTGATGTACCGAATCTGCTGCAGGTAGCTCTCGCCCTCGCCGCCGGCGAGCGCGCTGTGAAGCACCCAGGGGATGAGGACCACGGCGCACAGCACGGCGCTCACGACCGCGGCCCGCCCCTGTCGTCGCAGCAGGAGGACCAGGGGCAGCGCGGCCAGGACAGCGATGCCCACGGTGCGGATGTAGAAGGCCGCCCCGGCGGCGACAGCCCAGGGCAAGAGGGCCCGCGTGTGGACGAGCCACGGTGCGCCGGCGATCCGACGCCCGCGCTTCTCATGCCCGGGGTCCTGGCTCCCGGCGATGTGGACGACCCGGTCCGTGGCGCGCTCGCCCAGCCAGAGCGCGATGACGCTGGCGAGCAGAAACGGGATCTCGGACATCACGTAGTGCGAGAACTCGACGACGGAGAGGATGAGCATCGCGGCCCCGGCGATGGCGAAGGCCGCCCAGGAAGGCCCGGGTGGTGCGCTCCGGGGCCCGACCTTCACGGGGGGCGCACCCCGCGACACCGCCCGCTCGGCCAGCCACAGGAGTCCGACCCCCGCGGCGGCATAGCACAGGACGGACAGGACCTTGCCCGCCATGAATCCGGTGCCGAAGAGGAGCTGCAAGGGCACGAGCAGCAGGGGGAAGAGCGGTGGGTACTTCGAGCTGGCCCACAGGTTGCCCTCGCGCCACACCTTCTGGGCCAGCAGGATGTAGTCGACGTTGTCGCCGTTGACGTAGAGCTTGGGATCGAACGTGATGCCCGAGACCATGAGCAGGGGCACGATCAGCAGCAGGGCCCGGGCGCGAAAGGAGCCGAGGAGGTAACCGGCATCGCGCTCTTGCTTGCGGGCCACTCCACGCCTCCCTCACCCGGCGACCCGGCGCGTTCTGCCCTGTGCGCGCCGACAGGGGATCAGTTTCGCCCCTTCGGCCAGGTAGGTGCAAGCGCGGGCGGGGCGGCACCCGCCACCCCGCCCGTGCACGCCGCGCCGGCCCGCGACCTGGCGGTGGATCCCGCCGCGGGAATCAGGACCAGGGCAGCCCCAGCCTTTGCCAGACCGATTCCCCGTCGGGAATGCGTCCGGGCTTGAGGTGCCGGTAGGTCGTGAACAGGAACCAGGCCAGCGGGGTCACCCCCAGACCGATGATGACCAAGTCGGGCAGCAGCCGGATCTGGCCCAGGAACTTCACCATGGGACGCTCGAAGAAGGCGGCATCGCGCGCAGCCCAGATCCCCTCGCGGAAGCTCGTCCAGGCCTGAGCAATGCCGACCGGGAAGAGCGTGATCAGCACCATCAGCAGCAACCCCACGTTCAGACCGAAGAAGGAGACCCTGAGCAGCCGATCGTTCCAGTACTGCTTCTCCACCAGCCCGCGCCAGGAGAAGAGCAGCAGGGCGATCGACAGCATGCCGTAGGTGCCGAAGAGCGCCGCGTGACCATGGTTCATCGTCAGGTAGGTGCCGTGCTCGAAGTAGTTGACGATCGGGAGATTGATCAGGAATCCGAAGACCCCGGCACCGAGGAAGTTCCAGAAGGAAGAGGCCACGAGGAAGTAGAGAGGCCAGCGATACGGGAATTCCCGTCCCTCTTTGCGGATCGACTTGTACTCCATCAAGCCGCGCACGACGATGCCGAAGAGCGGCACCGGTTCCAGCGATGAGAAGACCGCCCCCAGGCCCAGCCAGAGAGACGACCCACCGTACCAGAAGTAGTGGTGGGCGACGCCGACGATGCCGCTCAGGAAGACGATCGTGGCCGTGAAGTAAGAGACGACCAAAGCATCGCGCGCCGAGGCGAGACCCATGGTGACCAGCAGCACCGAGATCACGGCCACGCCAAAGAACTCGAAGATGCTCTCGACCCAGATGTGCACGACGAACCAGCGCCAGTAGTCGGCAACGCTCAGGTGCGTTCCGCGCCCATAGAAGAGGCCGAAAGCGAAGAAGGCCACGACCAGGATCGCGCTGAAGACATAGAAGGCGACGAGCTGGTGGAACTCGTCGGTGGAGGCCCGGCGCAGGCTGCCCGCCACGGCGCGGTAGACGATGGCGAGCCAGGCGAGCAGGCCCACGAAGAGCAGGATCTGCCAGAGTCGACCCAGCTCCAGGTACTCCCAGCCCTGATGTCCGAGCCAGAACCACCAGTTCCCCAGACCGCCTTTGATTCCGGCCACCTCCCCGATCAAGCTGCCGCCTGCCACGACCAGAATCGCGGCGAACAGGAGCTGGACCAACAGGCCCTGCCGGCGGGGTTCGCGGCCGCCGACGATGGGCGCGAGGTAGATGGCGGATGCCACCCAGGTCGTGGCAATCCAGAAGATCGCGAGCTGCAGGTGCCAGGATTTCGCCCAGCTGTAGGGAATCAGGGACGCCACCGCCGGGATGTAGAAGCGCGAGGGGTGAACGGTGTAGTGGGCCAAGAGACCGCCGAACGAGGTCTGCACGAGGAAGAGCAGGATGACGACCAGGAAGTACTTGGCGGCCTTCTGCTGGCTGGAGGTGAGCGGCATGTCGATCAGCTTCTCGGCCAGCGGCACCCCCTTGCTCGGCCCGTACCAGATCTTGTAATAGTGCACGAGATAGATGAACAGGCCCAGGATCAAGAACAGCGCCAGGATTCCACCCAGCGTCCATAGATAGACTTCGCTGGTCGGCGCATTGCCGACGCTCGGATCCGGCGGCCAGTTGTTCGTGTAGCTGTAGTTCTTGTCCGGGCGATTGGTCGAAGCGGCCCAAGCGGTCCAGAAGAAGAAGCAGGCGATCTGCCGGCGCTCCTCCGGCGAGACGATGGTATTGGGCAGGAACCCGTAGTCCGAGTTGCCCGCGCCGAAAGTCTCTTCCCAGAAGCGTTCGTTTGCGGCGATGGCGTTGGCCTGCGCGACGGTCAGTCGCAGAGTGCCCGTACCCGGGTCGTAGCGGTTGGTCCTCATCTCCGTGCGGACCTTGAGGTCGAGAATCCGGCGCTGCTCATCCCGGAGCTGGTCCACCGGGAACCCGTAGATCTCCTGGCAGAGCTGCGCGCGAATCTCCGTCCCGAGCAGGTGCACCGTCACCGCGGAGAACTCCATCCCGCGCTGGGAACCGTGGCCCCAGACGCTGCCGTGGTCCATCAGCCCGTAGCGCTGATAGACGTCCTGGCCGGCCAGGATGTCGGCGCGGGTGATGAGGGCACGGCCCTCGGGCGCCATCACCCGTTCGGGGTAGGGGGGCACCTGACGGTTGGCGGACAGGCCGCCGATCAGCAGGATGGCCATGGCCGAGAAGAAGGCCAGGATGGCCGCCCACTTCAACTTGGTCAGAGACATTGCAGCCTCCTCGCTGGCGGGGCCCCTTGCTGGGCGCCCCCCAAGGTTCACGGTTGGATCCGGAAGTCCGTCAGCCTGGTCTCGGACAGGTGCTTCATGATCTCGGCCCATACGTTCTCGAAGACCGCTGCGAAGACGCACTGCCCCGGCCCGCAGATGGGATGGCCCAGCAGGCACCGGGGCGGGGCCAGCGGGCCCTCGATCGCCTCCAAGACCTCGCGCACGGAGAGCTGCCGCGGGTCGACGGCTAGGCTGAATCCGCCGGCCGCGCCGCGGGTGGACTCGAGGAACCCGGCGCTGACCAGTCGATGGAGCACCTTGGCCACGTGAGACTCGGAGCAGCGCAGCCGGCCCGCGATGTCGGGTGCCGAGAGACGCGCGTCGGGACCGGCGGCGGCGATATAGGCCAGGGCATGGATGGCCAGGTTGGACGCCTCGGAGAAGGAGAGCACGAGACCTCCCTGGGTTAATCCCGAATTCGGAGTCAGAATACAGGAATTTCCCCTGGGGCACAATGGCGGGTGAGGCCGCTGAGCCATCAGGCGCAGCCGGTGGCTAGCCAGCATGCCCAATCGGGACGCCCGTTGCGCAGCGCACTCTGGGCGGCCGCGGGCCAGTCATAGGCCACAGCGACCGGCTCGACGTTCCAGCCGTCCGGCGCATGCGACAGGATGGCGTAGCGAGCGTGCGGCGTGCCGGCTGCCATCGCGTGGGCGTGCGGATCCTGGTCGCGGTAGGCGGGCAACCCGACGCTGCCGGGGTTCACGAGGCGCCGGCCGCCTGGCAGGGTCAGCGAGTAGGGCAGGTGATCGTGACCACACAGCACGATGCTCGCGCGGACACTCGCCAGCCGCCGTTCCAGGTCCACGGCCGTGCGTCTGACGGCGCCCTTCGGGGTGATGTCGTGGAGGAGGTAGGCATCATCCCGCTCGGGCGTACCGTGACAGAGGAGCAGCCCGTTCTCCAGGGTCAGCGTGAGGGGAAGACCCGACAACCAGGCGAGGTGCTCCGGCTCCAGCTGGCGCAGAACGTACCCCACCGTTGCCGGATGGGATCCTGCGGCGCCGGGCTCGCAGAGCCTGCGGTCCTCGTTGCCGCGCACGGTCGGCTGATCGTGGGCCATCAACAGGCGAATCGTCCCGGCCGGGTCCAGGGGACCATAGACGCAGTCCCCGAGGTTCACGTAGCCGGCGATGCCACGCCGCGAGAGATCGTCCAGCACCGCCTCGAAGGCCCAACGGTTGCCGTGGATGTCGGACAGGACGGCGAGGCTGAAGTCGCGACACTGCGAAACGTCCACCGAACCCCCTCTGCAGACCGAGCGTGCCTCGAGCCCGAGGTCGAGCCCGCCGGGGGCTCGCGAGCAGAAGCAGCAGGCTCGCGTCAGGGGTCCACCGGGTCGCGGGGGGAGTGCAGTCTTCCCGAACCGCTCAGGTGATTCCCAGCTCGGTCAGACGTGCGCGGGCCTCGGCCTCGGTTTCCCGCACGTTCAGCACACCCTCCAGACCGACGATGCCCATGACGCAAAGCACCCGGGGCGAACAGCTGTACACCGACATGGCTCCCCCGATCTGCTGTGCACGCGCCAGCAGGCGCACCAATATGCCGATGCCGCCGCTGCTCATATATCGTACGCCGCTCATGTCGATGAGAAGGGCTGGCGCCCCCGGGCCTACCCGATCCGAAACCCCGTCCCACAATGCAGCCGCGCCGAGCGCATCGAGGTTCCCCTCAAGCCTCACGCGATGGCAATGCTTGAGTTCCGTGTCCCGTTCACAGACCACGCGCATCGCTCAGGCCTCCCCAGCCGCTCACCCGATGCGGAAATCCGCATCCTGTGAAGGAAAAACCCCCCGCATCTTCCTCGGAAGTCCGCACCGCACCGCCGGCCGCCCCTGGGGCATCCTGCCCCAACCATCCCAATCTGCACCGCTTAGTTGCGGCCTCTCGCGGAGGAACGATACTTGCACTCCCCCAGGCCAGATCCAGCGCTTCCTGCGATGGATCTGGGTTGAGACAGGAAGCTACCCGTTAATCCTAAGCAAGGAGGTCGCCATGTCCACTCATTCGTTCAAGCGCCCCACCACCGTTGCTTCGGAGGCGTGTCCGCCCCCTGCAGGAGCGACGACCACCGGTGCAGCAGCCATCACTCCCGAGGAGTTTGAGAAGCTCACCCCGGAGCAGATCGCCGCCCTCACGCCCACGCAGATTCGGGCTCTGAGCCCGAAGTGCTTGTCGCGCCTGAGCCCCAAGCAAGCTGCCTCCCTCACGCCGAAGTGCTTGGTGACGCTGGCCCCGAAGCAGGTTGCCACCATCGCCCCCAAGTGCTTTGCGACCCTGGCCCCGCGGCAGTTCGCCAGCATCGCCCCGAAGTGTCTGGCGACGCTGGCCCCGAAGCAGATTGCGAGCGTGGCCCCCAAGTGCTTTGCGACGCTGGCCCCGAGGCAGTTCGCCAGCCTCGCCCCGAAGTGTCTGGCGACGCTGGCCCCCAAACAGGTCGCGAGCGTCGCCCCGAAGTGTCTGGCGACGCTGGCCCCGAAGCAGTTCGCCAGCCTCGCCCCGAAGTGTCTGGCGACGCTGGCCCCCAAGCAGGTCGCCGCGCTCGCCCCGCGCCAGGTGGCCGCGCTGTCGCCCCGGCAGGTCGCGGCCCTGCCGATGGGCTAGAAGGCAGAGACGTCTGCCCGGAACGGGGGGCTCTCGCAGCGGGAGTCCCCACGTTCATTCCTTGCGCTCGATGACCTCGGACAGCCTCAGCAGGTCTTCCCGATAGGCCTGGGGCAGCTTGGCGAACGCCTTGCGCAGCGCGATCATCCGCCTTCCAGGACTGTTCCCACCGCGCTCCCAAGCGCGGATCGCCACGCGCAGTGTCTGCCCCAATTTGCGCTGCACCAGCGGAGCCAGAGACGGATCACCGGCCAGGCCGAGGGCCGCAGCCTCCAGGTTGCCGCGCTCCGCGGCGAGTGCGCGGAATCCCTCGCCCGCCAGGTAGTAGGTCAGACCGCTCCGGGAACAGACTGGAACGCTGCGCCGGGGAGAGGTGCGCCGTCGAGCGGTAAGCATGCGTTCTGCCAGCGCGATGTTGAAGTGGTACACGCGCAGCTGCTCGATCACCCAGGCACCGACCTCGCTGCCGGGCTGGAGGCGGGGGGAGCTGGCCAACCCATCACTTGGTGGAGCGTCCGAGAGCCGGTGGCGCGCGAAGACGGCGGAGACGTGCCGATCGTGGATCTCCTGGCCGCGCGCTTCAATGAGCAGCGCGCTCACGATGTTTTGAAGCTCGCGCACGTTCCCTGGATAGGCGTAGGCGAACAGGCGGCGCAGCGCAGCCGGATGGACGGGCGGGCAGGGCCCCCCGAGCTGCGCCGATCGTTCTCTGAGGAAGTGGTTGATCAACAGAGGAAGGTCTTCCCGCCGTTCGCGGAGCGGCGGCAGATGCAGCGGAAAGACGGCCAGACGGTAGTAGAGGTCACGCCGAAACTCCCCATTGCGAACCGCCCGTTCCAGGCTGCGATTGGTCGCGGCCACCACACGCGCCTCGGTCTTGAGCTGTCGCTCCCCACCGACCGGCAGAAAGACGCCGTCCTGCAACACGCGCAGGAGACGGACCTGCGCGGAGGGAGACATCTCGGCAATCTCATCCAGGAAGACGGTTCCGTGACCTGCGCGCTCGAACAGCCCCCGATGGGCGCGCACCGCGCCCGTGAAAGCCCCGGGCACGTGGCCGAAGAGTTCGCTCTCCAGCAGAGACTCGGGAATCGCCCCGCAGTTGATGGTCTCGAAAGGCTGCCGGTCGCCGCAGGAGATCTCGTGCACAATCGTCGCGATCAGCTCCTTGCCCGTTCCCGACTCGCCTTCCAGCAGTACGGGGCAGTGCACCGCGGCTACCTTCGCGACATCCTCGAGAACCGCGCGAATGACCGCGCTCTCTCCCACACAGCGGAGAAACGCCGGATGTTGCGTCTCGCTCGGGGCCATGGGGTGCGTGACCCCCCATCTGTCTCTCGGTAACCGCGCAGCCGCCACGCTGTCACGTCGGCCACGGTCGGGAGCCGCAACCTCCGTCGAGGTCACCGTCCCGTTTGCGGAGCCCGCCGGTCGATCGCGGGCCGTGAGGAAATGCCGCGATGCGTTTCCGCGCTGCGAGGACCAAGCCGCAGTGGGCGTTCCTGCTGTCCCTGGGCCTGCTGGCGGCATCATCGCCGGCGCCCGCGCAGTCAAGCGCGGCGCCGGCGGACACGGATGGCGATCCGAGCCTCTCCGCCGATTCGCGCATCTTTCCCGGCATCCTGCTGCCGGCCAGCACAGCCCTGATCAAGGCCCCGCGCGACGAGAGGATCGCATCGGTCGCGGTCCACGTCGGTGACGTCGTGAGGAAGGGACAACTCCTGATCGAGCTGGTGGCCGACGAAGAACGCGTGACCCAAGGACGCGCAGCGGCGGTGCTCGAGCAGGCGCGGGACGAGCTCGACCGCGTGCGGCGGCTGTCCGCGGAACACCTGACCTCCGACGAGGCCCTCGAGGTGGCCGAGACCGCCTACCGGATCGCGCGCGCCGATCACGAGCTGGACTCGCTGCGCTACGCGGAATCCTCGATCCGGGCCCCCTTCGACGGCGTGGTCGCGGAGCTCCGCGTGGACCCTGGAACATCGGTCGAGACCGGTGACAACCTGGTGCGCGTTGCCTCCAGGTCGCTGCTGCGCCTGGAGGTTCTGCTCCCCGAGGAGATGCTGCCAGCCTTCACCGTCGCGACGGTGGTGGAGGTGCAGCCCACCCATCCCGACACGACGCTCCACTTGCCGGTGTACGCACGTCCGCTGGTGGTGGACCCGAGCAGCGGCACGTTTACGCTGGAGATCGAGGTCCCCAACAAGGCTGGGCGCCTGATTCCTGGTGTAAGCTGCCAGGTGAGCGTGCGAACAGCGTCGGGCGATGCACCGTGAACCCTGCGCGGGTCTACCAGCTCCGCCACGACCTGGTCATTCGGCGGCGCGTCTTCGGCGAATCGGTCAAGTACTTGGTCAAGGACCCGCAGCGCCTCGAGTACTACACCATCGACGAGTGGACCTACCAGCTGCTCTCCTTGTGCGATGGCCACCGCGACCTGGGGGCGCTGAGCGCCGCTGCCCGTGAACGTCTTCCGGACATGGACCTGAACCCGTTGACGATTCTGGAGTTCTGCGAGACCTATCGGCGTTTCCACTTCTTCGAGGACAGCTGGGAGCGGAATATCCTGCTGATCGAGCAACGCCGCGGCTCGCGCCTGAAGCGCTTGCGCAAGGCATTCGCCAACCCGCTCGAGATCCATCTGCCAGCCTGGGACCCGGACCTCTTCTTCAGCCGCATCGTCCGGCCCCTGGGTTTCCTGTACACGCGATCGGCGCTGGTGGTCTACGCCACACTGATCCTGCTGGCGATCTGGCTCTCCGCCACCCACGCGGATGAGTTCGCGCTGTCCTTCCGGGAGCTGTGGGTGATTCCCGGGAAGACGGGCTTGGGCCTGATCGCGCTGTGGGCGGCGCTGCTCCTGACCGTCGTGATGCACGAGGTCGGGCATGGCCTGACCTGCAAGCACTACGGCGGCGGCGTCCACAAGATCGGCTTTCTCCTGCTCTACTTCAATCCCTGCATGTTCTGCGACGTGACCGAGAGTTACTTCTTCGATGACCGGCGCAAGAAGCACGCGGTGACCCTGGCGGGCGGACTGGTCGATCTGCTCACCGCCGCGGCCGCGACGTTTGTCTGGTACTTCACGGTGCCGGATCTCTTCCTGAACGCCGTGGCCCACCGGGTGGCGATCTTCAACGGCGTGACGGGCATCTTGGTCAACTACAATCCGCTGATGAAATACGATGGTTACTTCCTGTTCAGCGATCAGCTCGGGATCCCGAATATGCGGGGCGAGTCGTTCCACTTCCTGGGCAACCGCGTCCGCGGGCTCTTGCGACTGCCGCACGAGGAGGAGCTGGTCTCCGCGCGCGAGCGCCGGATCTTCTGGATCTACGGGATCTGCGCGTTCGCCTACAGCGTCTTCGTGCTGTGGTTCGTCCTGCGCTTCGTCGGGGGGTGGCTCGTGCATCTCCTCCGGGGCGCCGGGTACGTCCTGACCGCCGCGTTGCTGTTCCTGATGACCAAGGGCTACTCGCGCAGGCTATTCGGCTTCGCGCGTTTCGTGGCGCTGGACAAGGGCGGGCATTTCCGCCGCTACCGGGTGCCCTACCTGGCGGGACTGGCGGCAACGCTGGCCGCGCTCTTCCTGCTGCCCGTCCCGCGCCACGTGCGGGGGGAATTCGTGCTGCACCCGGGGAGCGAGGTCGTGGTGCGGGCCGAGGTGACAGGCGTGATCGAGTCGGTGCATGCTGACGAGGGGGATCGCGTGGCCGCGGCAAGCACACCGGTCGTGCTGCGCGCCGAGAACGTGATTCTCGGGGTGGAGGAAGCGCGCAGCCTGCGGCAGTCGGCCGGGGCGCAGCGCGCCGCAGCGCAGGTCGCCGGGGAGCCAGCCGCCGCGGTGGCTGCTGCGGCCAGGATGACCGCTGGGCAGGCGCTCGAGCATTACTACCGCTCCCGCGAGGTGTATCTGCGCCCACCGGCGCCGATCAGCGGCATCGTATTGACGCCCCGCCTGCGCGAAAGGGTCGGTCTGGCGTACGTTCCGGGAGACACCCTCTACGTGGTCGGCGAACTGGGCACGCTCCGCGCCGAGGTTCTCCTGGACGAACGTGACATGGGGCTGTTGACCCCCGACCAGCCGGTAGAACTGCGCACGCGCGCGACCGCGGGGCAGAGGCTCCTGGGTCACATCGAGCAGATCTCCCAGGAGCCTTCGGCCCTGCGGACTCGGCCGCTCTACCGGGTCGTCGTGCGCGTCGAGAACCCGGAGGAGATCTGCCGGCCGGGGCAAGAGGGCGTGGCCCGGTTCGCTGCGGGAAGGCTCTCGTTGATCGGTCATGCTCTGTCTGGGCTGGCCCGGACGTTCCGGATCGAGTTCTGGGTGTGAGGCGCCGGTGACTGGCGCGACCTTGCCTTCGGTCGCGTCGGGTCCCGGACCGTGAAGCGGAGAGCCCCGCAGCGGGGATGGGTGTCATGAAAGACCCCAACAGCGTGTCGGGCGAGGCCAGGGACAGAGAGTTGGAGGCCCTCTACACCCAGGTGGTGCAGAACGCCGCTCGTCTCATGGTCGTCCATGAGGCGAGCAGCATCCTGCGGTCCACGCACGACCCAGAAGAACTGGCGCGCGGTCTCCTGACCACGGTGACCGAGGCGGTCCTGGCCGGCTCGGGGTGTGTCGCCGGCCTGGAGGGCGATGAGCTGAAGGTCCTGGCCACCAGCGGTCTGACGGATGAGGAGGTGGAAACCCTCGCTGCTAACGCGAGCGAGGCTCAGGCCTGGTTCGCAGTGGCCGATGGCGAAGATCCGCAGACACGCCAGCAGCTCACCGAGGTGCTGGGCTTCGCGGTGGGTGAGTCAGCCGAGAGTGGGGAGGACGATGGAGACGCTCCGGATGAGCCCGAGTGGCGCGGGGAGGCCGACGACGAAGAACCCGAGTCCTACGAGCACCTGTGGGACGAAGCCGAGGAGGCGGCCGAGTCCGAGCCTGCAGCGGGGGGATCGGAGTTCGGTCCATCCGCCGCGCCCGCCTTCGAGCTCTACCTTCCCCTGCGCGTGGAGGACGAGGTGCTGGGGGTGCTCGTCCTCGGCCCGCGCGTGGACGGACAGGAGTACCGCGAAGACGATGTGCAACTCGCCCGGTCGCTCTCCGCACACCTGGCGCTGGCCCTCAACCACGCGGCCCTCTTCGCCGAGCGCAGTCGTCGCATCGAGCAGTTGTCGGTCCTGCTTCGGATATCCCGGGAGATCACGAGCACCCTCGACCTTGATCGCGTTCTCCAGACCGTCGTCCAGATGATGGCCTTGGTCGTCCCCAACCGGAGGTCCGTGCTGGCCCTGACCTCGGCCCGCGGCGTCTCGCTCCGGGCCAGCTCGGATCCCTCGTTCCAGCCCAAGGAGGTCAGCCGCGATTCCATCCTCCCCATCCTGCAGTGGGCCCAGGATGCGCGCCAGCGCATCAACACCCACCGTGCCGCGCTGGAGCAAGACGCCGAGGCCGAAGGCCGGGATCTGCTTCTGCCGTGGCTCAGCCGAGAGCGTGGACCGCGTGGGTTGGCGGTGATGCCCCTCGAGGACGATCAGGGCGTGCTCGGACTGCTCGCGATCGAGACCGACAGCGACGCCATGCCCCTGGACGAGAACCACGAGGAGCTCGTCAGCATCCTTGCCAACCAGGCGACGGTCGCGGTCCGCAACGCTGAGCTCTACCAGCAGGTTCCGATGATCGGCTTCCTCGAGCCGATCCTGGGCAAGGTGCGGCGCGCGCGCGCGGCGGGGTCACGCCGGCTGCTGATCCGGGCGGGGGTCGTGATGGCGATCCTGGCCGCCGGTTTCCTCATTCCGATCCCCGCGTGGGTCTCGGGTGATGCCCAGCTACGGCCATTCGCGCCGATCGCTTTGCGCGCCGGGACAGAGGGTACCGTCGATGAAGTGCTGGTCCGCGAGGGTCAGTCGATCCGGGCCGGGACCGTGGTCGCGCGCTTGCGCCGCGATGAGTTCGAGGTCGAGCTCGAGCAGACCCGCGCCGAGACCCGCCGGGCCCAGGCCGAGGCGGCCCAGGCGCGGATCGCTGGCGATCTCGCCACGTATCGCGCCCGCCAGGCGAAGCTCGGCGAGCTGACGCGGACGGAGCAGTTCCTGGTCTCCGAGCTCGAGCGCACCGAGCTGGTGGCGCCCTCCGACGGCGTTGTTCTCACGCAGGATGTGGAGCGACGCCAGGGCGCCCACCTGCGACCCGGCGAGACCCTGCTCGAGCTGGCCGATCTCGCCACGATGGAGGTAGAGGTCTCCCTCGCGGGGCACGACATCCGGTCCATCGGTCAGGGAAGCCGCGCGCGGCTCAAGGTGCAGGCCTACCCCGGTCGCACGTTCCGGGGCGAGGTGACACGCATCGCGCCGAGGTCGGACCGCGACGGGACCTTTCGGGTGACGATGCGACTGCCCAACACGGACGGGGCGCTGCGTCCTGGCATGACTGGGCGGGCTCACGTGGAGATTCCCGGGCGCCCAGCGCTGGTCTCCCTCTTCGCACCGGTTGTGCGCCGGTTGCGGCTGGGGCTCTGGCTGTGAACCAGGTCCCTACATGAAGCGCTCGAACCGGTCTTGCTTCGCCTTGCAGATCGGACAGATCAGCGGGGGCTTCTCCCGGGCGCACAGGTACCCGCAGACGCGGCAGCGCCACACCGGCAGCGTTGGTTCCGCTCGCTCCGCCGCTGCGGCCAGGCGCTGGGCCGGCCCCGGTGTGCCGGCGTCCGCAGGCCGTCGCTCGGGAATCGGGGCGGGCTTCACCTCGCCCGCCAGGACGCGGTCCGAGACGTAGAGGGCGCAGAAGCAGGCGTCGAACTCGTCGAGGTCCGCGTCCCGGTAATCGCACGGGCAGATGATGTCACGGTCGATCTCCTGATTGCCCTCGGCCAAGCGGCACGGACAGGCCCAATAGCCGTAGCGGGCTTCGTTGACGAGCAGACCACGCACCAGGTCGCGTGTGAACTCGAGGTCGGGGTTCAGGTGGTATCCCGCGGCCTCAGCCTCTCGCTGCAGGCGCGCGTGGAGCGCCGCGGTGCGCTCTGGCGTGACAGAGCCGGCAGCGTCGTTCGGGCGCGGATCGCCGGAGTTGCCCCGGCCGGGTGTTGCGGGATCACGCATCGTCCAGTGCCTTTCGGATCTCGTCCTCCTTCATCCCGACGATCACGCGCTCGTCCCGAATGACGATCGTGGGGTAGGAGGTGCTGGGATTCCAGCGGCGCAGGTCATGAAGGGCTTCCTCCCGCAGCTGGTGATCCAGGAGATCCACGTCGATGTACTCGTAGGCCACTCCGAGGCTGTCGAAGAAGCGCTTCGTCATGCGGCACCAGACACAGGTGCTGAGCGTGTACAGGAGAATCCTGCCTCGATCCTCGCCCGCCACGCGGGTCGGCTCGATCATCCTGGGTGCCTCCGATCACCTTCTGGGCGTGCTCGTCCTCAGGACCGATACTAGCCATGAAGCGGGCGGTTCGGCAACGGCGGCGGCTTTCCGGCAGCCGATCCCCCGGAGTGCCCGCGACGAACACCCCCCGCGTGCCGCGGGACCGGGCTTGCAATCCACCGCCAGGACCGATAGGAATACTCGATCCCCCTGGGCCCCGGGACGGACGGGCCCACGAGAGGAGCGATGCATGGCACCCAGGATCACCTACGCGCCGCCCGCCGACGAACAGGAGCTCAACGCCTATGCCGGCCTCGCGGCCATCGCCTTCGGCGGCAATGCCGCGGAGATCCGCCCCAAGTTCGCCGCCCTGGGTCCCGAGCCCATGCGGCTGATCAAATCCGGACGCGCCGTCGTGGCCGGCCTGATCGCCCACGACTGCGCGCAGTGGTTCGGCGGCCGGCGCGCGCCGATGGCGGCCATCGCGGCCGTGACGACAGCGCCCCACGAGCGGGCGGCCGGGCATGCGACGCGCCTCATGCGCGCGATGCTCCGGGAGCAGCACGCCCGCGGCGTCGCGCTCTCGGCGCTCTACCCCGCCACCCGGCCGCTCTACCGCCGGGTGGGCTATGAGATGGCCGGCGGGCGCTACGAGATCACGGTGCGCCCGCGCGAGATTCGCCTGCCAGAGCGACAGCTCGCCGTGCGCGAGGCTCTGCCCGAGGATCTACCCGCGATCGGGCGCATGTTCGGGCGCAGCGTCGCATTCGACTCTGGCCCGCTGGACTGGGGTTCACAGGGCTGGCAGCGCTCCCTGCGCGCGTGGCGCCCGCCACATGCCGCCTACGTCATCCTCGCGGGCCGGACGGTCGAGGGCTACATCAGCTACCTGACCGCCCGCAAGGAGAAGGTGCTGGAGGTGGCCGACTTCTTCGCGGCCACCCCGCGGGCGGCGCGGCGGCTGCTGGCGCTGGTCTGCGATCACAGCGCGCAGATCGAGGAGGCCAAGTGGTCGGGTCGCCCGGTCGAGCCGATGCTGATGATGCTGCAGGCGGGCACCCACCGCACGACCCGGGCGGCCGGCTGGATGCTGCGGATCGTCGATGTCGTGGCGGCGCTCGATCAGCGCGGCTATGCGCCGGGCGTGGAGGCGGCACTCCACCTGCAGGTGCGCGACGACGTCCTCCCGGCCAACAACGGGCGGTTCCTGCTGGAGGTGTCGAGCGGACGCGGGCACGTGCGCAGGGGCGGACGCGGTGTGATCCGGCTGGATGTGCGCGGGCTGGCCGCCTTGCACAGCGGCTATGTCACGGTGCGCGATCTCCAGCAGTGGACGCGGTACCTGGATGCCCCGGAGCGCCAGGCGAAAACCCTCGCGACCGTGTTTCCGGCCGGGTCACCCTGGATGGCTGCGCGCTTCTGAGCGACCCCGCACGCCCGGGCTGCGTGTGGGTCGGCCCGAGCGTACCGATCCCCGCGTCCTCTCAGCCCTCACCGCGCAGGCGCAGCGACACCGCACCATCGCCGGTGAAGGCCACGAGGCGCGGCCCACCCCCGTTCAGCGTGCCTTCGGCACGACGGCGGCTCACCTGGCCGTCGAGATCGGCGGCGCGCCCCAACCGCACGCTCTCACCGCGCAGCTCGATGTCCGCGGCGATCCGGGAATCGGCGGTGATTTCGATATCCCCGCCTCCCGCCTCGATGCGCGTCTCGTCCAGCCGCGTGATGCCAATGAAGATGTCGCCATCTCCTGTGACAGCCTGGAGGGCACCCGACACGCTGGCGAGATCGATGTCGCCGTCGGAGGTGTGCACGAGGATGTCGCGACCCTCGAGGTGGTTCGCGTGAACATCACCGTCGCTGGTGTGCAAGTCGATTTCCTCGGCGGAGATGGTCTCAGCCTCGATGTCGCCGTCGGAGGTCTTGAACAGGGCCGCGGGACCGCGGGCGTCGCGCACGCTGATGTCACCATCCGAAGTGACCACGTCGACCGCGCCGATGATCTCCAGCAGGCTCACGTCGCCATCGGAGGTCTCGACGTTCAGAGGGCCTTCGAGGCGATCGACCTTCACATCCCCGTCGGAGGTCACCAGCTCGGCCTTGCCCACCAGCCGCTCCAGGTGCACATCGCCGTCGGAGGTCTCGACATCGACGTTGTACTGCCCGGGGAGCCGCACGAGGACCGTGACCTGGAACCCGCCCAGGTCCCGCAGGCCCGAGAACCAGTGGTGCCCCTCGTCGCTCGTGATCAGCACGCCGTCGGACTCAGCGCTGGCGCGCAGGTCCATGTCTTCGTACCGCTCGCGGGCCCGCTCCATCCGCCTGGCCTTCAAGTAGAAGGTGACGTCGATGCGGTCCGCCATGCCCTCCAGCAGCTCGACGTCTCCGTCGGCGATATCGATCCTCACCGTGCCACTGGCCGGCGCGGGGAAGCTCTCCTCGTGCATCACCTCACCATAGTCCTTGCCGTTGGTGGCCCGGACCGATCCCGGGGAGCTCAGGACGGCGGCCAGGATCACGGCCAACGGCAGGAGCGAACGGGGCATCGTCATCGTAACCTCCCTTCCTGGAACGCCTTGGAGGTCGAGGCCGCATGGGCCGAGCGCGAATGGTCTCCGCCAGCGGCGTCGTTTTGCTATGGAAGAGACGGTTGGGGGTGCCAAAAGGTTCGCAGAGCGCGCGAGACCCTTCCGGGTGGCCCCGCGCGGGGGTGACCGCCGGGGAGGGCGATCCGAGCAGGCGGACCTTGATCCGGGCCAGGTCGGGCCTGAGAATCGGCGCGCGTGAGCACGATCACCGGCGGCCGGGCGAGGCGCACCGTCTTGAGGTCGCTAAGTCATATTGCTGATGTGAGCTAGAGCGCATGCGCGTCCTGCACCTGATCAAAGCCACCGGCCTGGCGGGCGCGGAGGCGCACCTGCTCGTGCTGCTCGATGGCCTGCGACGGGCGGGGCTCGATGCGCGGCTTCTGGTCCTGGTCGCGCCCGGCAACCCGGTCGAAGCGCTCGCCCGCGCGGCGGGGGACCGCGGCATTCCGATCACGCGCCGATCGCTTCTCGGCGACCTGGATGTCAGCCTGGGACCGAGGCTGGCGCGCGAATTCAGCCGGGCGAAGCCCGCCATCGTGCACACCCACCTGATCCACGCCGATGTGCACGGGCTGGTCGCCGCACGGCTGGCGGGCGTTCCGGCCGTGGTGACGACGCGCCACAACCTCAACCCCTTTCGCACCCGCCCGCTTTCCCGGCTGCTCCACCGGCTCTACTGGCCGCGGGTCGATGGCTGCATCGCCGTCTCCGACGGGGTCGCCCGGTTCGCCATCGAGATCGAGGGGGCGTCTCCGGCGCAGGTTCGCACGATCCGGCACGGCCTCGAGGAGCCCCCTCGCGGTCCGGACCGCCCTGCGCTGCGCGCTGATCTCGGGATCCGTGAAAGCGACCGGGTCGTCGGGATGGTTGGACGCCTGGTAGAACAGAAGGGTTTCCTCTATGGATTGGAGGCGTTCGCCTTGATCGCGGATCGGTGCCCGGATTGCCACTTGCTGATCGCGGGCGAGGGACCAGTGCGCACGGAGCTCGAGCGGCGCGTGGGGGAACTCGACCTGACCGCGCGCGTCCGCTTCCTCGGCTGGCGCTCCGACGCGGCCGCGCTCATGCGCGCGTTCGACCTGCTCCTCGTTCCCAGCCTGTGGGAGGGCTTCGGCTTCGTGATATTGGAGGCGATGGCGCGCGGCGTGCCGATCATCGCCAGCGCGGTCGGCGGCATTCCCGAGGTCGTGATCACGGGATCGACCGGGATCCTGGTTCAGCCCCGCGATGTCGAGGGGATGGGTCGGGCCCTGGCCAATCTTCTCGACGATGGCACCCGCCGGCAGGGCATGGGCCAAGCCGCACGCGAGCGGGTGCGGGCGCACTTCAGTGCGCAACGTATGGTCGCAGAGACAATCGGCTTGTACCAGGAATTGATGGACCGCAAGGCACGGAAGTGAACGCGATGCCCGATCTCTCGACAGCCGAGCCCGTGCGGGTTCTGCGCGTCATCGCGCGGCTCAACATCGGGGGACCCGCCATTCACGTGATTCTCACTGCAGAAGGTCTGCGCTCCAGGGGCTACGATACCACGCTCGTCTGCGGGCCCGTCCAGCCGCCCGAGGGCGATATGATGGATCTGGCCCATCGCCAGGGTGTGCACGCCGTGCTCTTGCCGCAGCTGGGGCGGGCTCCACATCCGCTGCGTGACCTCGTCAGCCTGTGGCGACTCTGGCGGCTGATGCGCCGCGTTCGGCCGGACATCGTCCATACCCACACGGCGAAGGCGGGCTTCGTCGGGCGAATGGCGGCCCGTCTGGCCGGCGTCCCGGTGGTGGTCCACACCTTCCATGGCCACGTATTCGAAGGCTACTTCGGCCGGGCGGCCACCGGCCTGTTCCTGCAGCTCGAGCGCCTGGCCGCGCGGGGGTCGACGTGCATCGTGACGCTGAGCGAGCGCCTGCGTTGCGAGCTGACCGAAGTCCACCACGTCGCCCGACCCGAGAAGGTCGAGGTGATCCCACTCGGCCTGGACCTGCGGCACCTGGCGGTCTCGCCTCGGCGCCAGGGCGACTTCCGTCGATCGCTGGACATTCCCCAGGACGTCCCGCTGGTCGGCATCGTGGGACGACTCGTGCCGATCAAGCGACACGAGCTGCTCATTGTGGCCGCAGGAGGGGTGCGAGAGGCCTTCCCGGACGCCCGGTTCGCGGTGATCGGCGACGGAGAGCTACGTTCCAACCTCGAAGCTCGCGCGGCGGCCATAGGGCTGGAGCACGCGTTCCATTTCGCGGGCTGGCGATCGGATCTGGAGGCTGTCTACAGCGACCTGGATCTCTGCGTCCTGTGCAGCCGCAACGAGGGCACGCCCGTCTCCGTGATCGAGGCCCTGACTGCCGGGTGCCCGGTCGTGGCGACCGACGTGGGGGGTGTGGCGGACATCTTGGGTCAGGAGACTTGGGGGCGCCTGGTTCCCCCCGAAGATCCCGCGGCTCTGGCCGAAGCGATCGTGGCCATCCTGCGAGATCCCCCCGATGTCGGGAGTGCCCGCCGAATCATGCCTGCCCGCTACGGCGTCGGCCGCCTGCTGGACGACCTCGACGCGCTCTACCGGCGGCTGCTGGCACAGGCAGCGCGGTGACCCACCGGGCCGGGGCGGGCAGCGCCGTGACGCCACGGGGCGCGGCGGGCGGTTCTGTCCCGCCGGGTCGCTCGATCTCCCCACGAGTCCGAGGATCTCGTGATATCATTGTCCCCGGCCCGGTTGCCCAATCGAGCCGCCGGCGGCAGCGGAACGCCGCCGGCCGTGACGGCCTCACTGCCCGGTGACCGAGATGGGTCGCGCCGGCGGTGACCGCTCTGCAGGAGGTGTGCATGCGTCTCTGGAACGGCAACATCCCGCGCTCCCCGCTCTCATCGGCTCCCTCACGCGCCACGACCGCCGCCAGCCTCGTGCTGTGGACGACCCTGGCCCTGGCCACGCTGGCCGCCCTGGCCGCCCAGCCCGCGGCCGCCGGCGCGGCCCGGCCCCTGGCCGGCGACGAGCCCGTGGGGATCCGCGTCGACAACATCTCGACCGGTGAGATCGAGCGGCTCGAGCAAGAAGGCTTCGACGTCGCCTTCCGCGGCGCCGACTACGTCGAGCTGCTCGCGCGGCCGGGGGACACCGGGCGCCTGGAACGCATGGGCTACACCTGGAGGCTTCTCGGGCGTGACCTCTTCCCGGGTGCTCGCTCGGTGAGTGACGAGGGCAACCTGGATCCGCAGTATCACACCTACCAGGAGATGCTCGACGAACTGACGCTGCTCGCGACCACGCACCCGAACATCTGCCAGATGTACGAGATTGGCGACGCCGAGAGTCGCATCTGGTGGTGGGACAACTACACCTACCAGTACGACATCTGGGCCGTGCGCATCTCGGACAATCCGAGCATCGATGAGCCGGAGCCGTGCATCGTCTACGATGGCCGGCATCACGCGCGCGAGCCGGTGGGGACGGAGATCTCCCTCGCCGTGGCGCGCTACTTCTGCGAGAACTACGGGGTCGACCCCGAGATCACACAGGTCGTGAATTCCAGCGAGATCTGGGTCGTGCCGATGATCAACCCCGACGGGCACCAGTGGGTGGAGAGCGTCGATCCCTGGTGGCGCAAGAACCTCTTCGATCATGACACCGACCACCATGTCGATGACTATGAGGGCATCGATCTCAACCGCAACTACGACTGGCACTGGGAAGCCGGGAGCTGGAACAGCGAGACCTATGGTGGGCCCTACGCATTCCGTGCGCCCGAGACCACAGCCCTGCGCGACCTGTGCCTCGAGCACCGACCGGCGATCAATCCAACGTACCACAGCTACGGGCGGCAGGTCCTCTATCCGTTCGGCTACGGCGTGCTCGCCGAGCCGGCCGTGCTCGACATCGCCACCGAGTATGCTGGGCGCATCTCCTATACGCCCATGCAATCGACCACCCCGACAGGATCTTCCAAAGACTATTTCTACGGCGTCATCGGCACGGCCGGCTTCACGGTGGAGACGGCCACCGACTTCATCCCCAGCGGCACGTCGATGCTCGCCGAAGTGCAGCAGCTCCTGCCGGGCAGCATCTGGCTGGCGAAGCGGCTGTGGGGCCCGTCGATCCAGGGCACGGTGACCGACTCGATCGCGGGCATCCCGCTCGCGGCGACCATCCATATCCCGGAAATCATGGAGGTCTATGGCCAAGGCGAGCTGTGGGACATGCAGACCGAGGCTTCGACCGGCTACTACTGCCGCGTGCGCCCGGCGGCCCAGCAGACGATCACCCTCATGGTCAGCGCGGACGGCTACTTCGGCAAGACCGTGCGGGTGACGACGGGCGGCACGACCGCGACGGTGTTGAACATTCAGCTCGTGCCTGAGAGCTTCGACCGCGGCATCGTGCAGGGCACGGTGACCAACGCGACGGCGGGTGGCGCCCCGGTGCCCAATGCGACGGTCACCGTGATCGGCGCGGGCGTGAGCGTGCCGACCAACGCCAGCGGCTTCTACAGCGGCTATGTGGCCCCGGGCAGCTATCGCTTGGCGGTCCACCACGAGAGCTTCGCGCCCGACACCTCGGACTACGTCCCGGTTGTGATCGGGGAGATCACGACGGTCGACTTCTCGCTCGTCGATATCGCCGGGCCGGCGATCACCAACACGACGCAGTACCCGAACACCGAGGACCCCGTCGGGCCCTACGAGATCGAAACCACGATCACGGACATGAGCCCGCTGGCCGAGAAGACGCTCTTCTACCGCGTGGGCACGCAGCCGTTCCAGGCCCTGCCGATGGCGTCAGTCGGCCTGAATCGCTTCCAGGCGGACATCCCCGGCCAGCCCCTCGGGTCAGTGATCCAGTACTACGTGTTCGCGACAGACCTGGGCGGCAACCAGTCGGCGGATCCGCCCGAGGCGCCGTCCGAGCTCTACATGTTCCGCGTGTCGCCGTTCGTGGTGGTCTTCGAGGATGCGATGGAGACCGGTCAGGGCAACTGGTTGCACGCCGCGGTGACCAGCGGCTATGTCGACCAGTGGCACATCTCGACCCAGCGCAACCACACCCCGGGCGGGACGACGAGCTGGAAGTGCGGCGCGGCCGGCACGGGCACCTACGCCAACCTCCTCGACGGCGGGCTCGAGTCGCCCAGTTTCACACTGGGTGAATCCGGCGAGCTGACGCTGTGGCACTGGATCGAGGCCGAGGCCAGCAGCTCCTATCCGACCCAGGCCTACGACGGCGGCCTGGTAGAGATCTCCGTCGAGGGCGGCCCGTGGACACAGATCGTGCCCGAGGGCGGCTACACGCACACGATCCGCGCCAGCAGCCAACCGGGCCCGTTCCCGGCCGGCACCCCCATCTTCTCGGGCGCGATCACCTGGAACGAGGTTACCTTCGACCTGTCGGCCTACGAGAATGTGGAGGCGCGCGTCCGCTTCCGCTTCGGCAGCGACGGCAACACCGGCCGCGAGGGGTGGTACATCGACGACGTGCTGGTCCGTTCGATGAATCCCGCGTCCGGCGTCGAGGAACAACCGCTCTCCCTGGCGCCGCTGCGCTGCACACGGCTCCTCTGCAGCCCGAGCCCGTGCCTGGCCGGCGTCGGCGCGGGTGTGCGCTACGAACTGAGCCGTCCGGCCCCGGTCGTGGTGCGCGTCTTCGATGCCGCCGGCCGCCAGGTGTCGGTCCTGACCGCCGGGCAGGCGCAGGCCGCAGGATCGATCTGGTGGGACGGCCGCGATGCCGCCGGCCGCCCGGTGGGTTCGGGCATGTACCTCCTGCGGCTCGACGCCGCCGGGCAGAGCCTGATCGGCCGCAAGGTGATGCTGCTGGCGAGGTAGAGTTGCCGGCGCAAATGGGCGACCGCGACAGCCGCAAGGATGCGTCCCCGCGGGTTCCGCCGGATGAGACCCGGCGACGGGGCGTCACCATAGCCGCCGTGCTGATCTGCGCCGTGGTGGGCCTCGCCTTCAGCAACAGTTTCGGCGGCGTGTTCGTGCTCGACGACCTGCCGAACATCGTCCGCAATCCGGCCATCCGCACCCTGTGGCCGCCGTGGCGAGCGCTTGCCAATCCCCCGCTCGGCTTGAACGGCCGTCCGCTGGTCACGCTCACGCTGGCCCTCAACTACGCCGTGAGCGGCGAGCAGGCCTGGAGCTACCACGTCCTCAATCTTCTGATCCACATCCTCGCCGCGCTCACGCTGATGGGGATCCTGCGGCGAACCCTGCTCATGCCCCGCCTGCACGCCGGCTTCGGAGGGGCCGCGACGCCGCTGGCCGCGATCGCAGCGGTGATCTGGGCGGTGCATCCGCTGCAGACCCAAGCCATCACCTACGTCATCCAACGCTGTGAATCGCTGATGGGCCTCTTCTTCCTGCTCACGCTCTACGCGGCGATCCGCGGCTGGCAGTCACCCGCACCGCGGCGCTGGCACGCGGCGGCCATCGCGGCCTTCCTGGCCGGTGCCGGCAGCAAGGAGGTCATCGCCGCCGCCCCGCCGCTGGTCTTCCTCTATGATCTGCTCTTCGTGCACGAACGTCCGCGCGAGGCCCTGCGCGGCTCGCGCGCGTTGTACGCCGGGCTCCTGATCGGCCTGGTCCTGCTCGCGGTACAGGTGGTCGCGTCCAGCATGAGCACGCTCGGACTCGAGCGGCTGTCGATCACTTCGGCCGAGTATGCCCGCACCCAGCCAGAGGTCATCCTGCACTACCTGCGCCTGGCGATCTGGCCGCACCCGCTGGTGCTCGACTACCAGTGGCCGATCGCCCGGCCCGCCGCGGCCATCGTGCCCGGCACGATCCTGCTCGTGCTCCTGGGCGCAACCGCCTGGGCTTGCTGGCGGCGGCGTCCGCTCGGATATCCGGGTGCGTGGTTCTTCCTCATCCTCGCGCCCAGCTCGAGCGTGATCCCGATCCGCGATCTGGCCTTCGAGCACCGGATGTACCTGCCCCTGGCCAGCGTGGTCGTGCTGGCAGTGGTTGGGGCCTACGCCCTGGCGCGGCGACGGGCGCGCGTCGGGATGGCGGGAGCGCTGGTGGTCGTCACGGTGCTGGGTTTCCTGACGTTCGACCGCAACCGCGACTACCGGAGCGAGCTGACGATCTGGACCGATACGGTTGCAAAGCGGCCCCTCAACGCCGGTGCGCATCTGAACCTGGGTGCGGCGCTCGACGCGGCCGGACGCACGCGGGAAGCGCGGGAGCATACCGAGCGGGCCGCGCGGCTCAACCCCGCGTCGGCCCTGGCCCGCAACAACCTCGGGTGCATGTTGGCGGGGGAGGGCGACCTGGCCGGGGCAGCGACGCAGCTCGAGGAAGCGACGCGCCTGGATCCCACCTACGCCGAGGCGCAGTACAACCTGGGCAACGTGCTGCACGGGTTGCGGCGCTTCGCGGAAGCGGAGGCGCACTATCGCCGCGCGCTGGAGCTTCAGCCAGGCTACTTCGCCGCGCAGCGCAGCCTGGGCCGAACGCTGCAAGCGACCGGGAAGCTGGCGGAGGCCGCGGAGAGCTACCGCCTGGCCCTGCGGATGAATCCGCGAGACGCCGAGGTCCACCACGACCTGGGGGGCGTCCTCCTCGGAGGCGGGCGACTGGACGAGGCCCTGGCGAGTTTTCGCGAGGCGGCGCGCCTGAAGCCCGATTGGCTGGCGCCGCAGAACGCCATCGCCTGGATCTTGGCGACCCACCCCGATCCCGACCGCCGCGATCCGGCCGCCGCCGTGCGGATGGCCGAGCAGCTGGCGGCGCGGACCGGGCAACAGAACTCGGGGGTGCTCGACACGCTGGCCGCGGCCTATGCCGCCGCCGGACGATTCACCGACGCGATCAGAACCGCAGAGCAGGCCCTGGCGGTCCTCAACGCGCGCGGGCCGGAGGGCCCGGCCCGCGAGATCGAGCAGCGGCTGGCCCTCTATCGGCAGGGCCAGCCGTTCGTATGTGCGATGCGCTAGCCCCGGCGGCGCCTGAAGAGCGCGAGCCCGGAACCGGCGAGAGCCAGACCCAGCAGGGCCACTGACGAAGGCTCGGGGACGTCATCGGGGGGGCCCAGCAGGTCCTGGTCGCCCTCCCAGTCCCAGTACGTGGCCACGTCCTGGCCGCGATCGTCCAGGTACTGGGCCACGAAGCCGTCGTAGAAGCCCTCTGCCGTGTAGCCGAAGTAGGAGATGTTGTCCAGACCGAGAACCTTGAAGTTGCCCGCGGTCAGGTCCCAGCCAGTCCTGCGGCCGCCGTCGTAGATCGCTTCCCACACGGAGATCTGCAACGCCGCGCGGCTCAGCTTGTCTTCCACGGTGTTCTGGTTGTACAGCGGCACGCCATACTTGTTGTAGAGGTACGCCGCCCAGTCCAGCCCTGCCTGCGAGATGCCCGAGGCCATCGCACTCGATGGAACCTCGTTGGTCGGATAGACGTTCCAGTAGCGAGGATGGCCGTACATCCCGGTCCCGATGTCCAGGCAGTAGAAATCAGCCCAGTACGTTCCCGAGGCGTCGTACCCCTGCCACGACCCGAAGCTGTAGTTGAGCAGGTTCGTGGAGTTGACGGAGAAGTCGCCCACCAGGACGTTGTAGTTGTAGGAGAACTCCGGGTCCATGTAGACGACGGAGGCTCCGGACGCCGCCGGCAGGCAGAGTGCCACCGCTGCCATCGCCAATAACCATCTCAGCATGGTCGCAACCCCCAGTCTCAAAGGTGTCCCTTGCCGTCATGCGATTCCCTGCTGGATGCCGGGGCATCGGCAGGGCATCTATGAAGCGACCTCGGGCGGGCCACGGGGGTCCTCCGAGGTAACGCATGTAAACTATACACCATAAGTATACGCATGTCAAGTTTGTCGTGGAACGAGGATTGGTGAGGATCACAGTGTAAATGATTACAAAACATTCATTTAGGCAGACAGGTTGTCATGCCAGCGGACGTGGGCTGTGAGTCCCGGAGGGTTCGCAAGGCAGCCGGGGGGGTCACCAATCTTCGCACCACAGCCTGGGAAGAAGTGCGGCAGGTCACCGTAAGTCATTTTCATTCAAATAATTGTGCGCTCAAGAGCCATCCCGGGCCACCACTCCCTCAGGCGGGCCAGGAAGCTCTCCGCCTGCCCGTCAGCAGTGTACCCCTTGAGGACCGTCGCGCGGGCCTGCTCCGCCTCCCGGACCCAGGCGGCCGGGTCGGCGACGAGCGCCTCCACTGCGTCGGCCAGAGCCTCGGGCGACGCGGCCCGGGCGGCGATCACCCCGCTGCCGCGGGGGAACGAGGTGGGGACGGCTGGGACGGGGGGACCGTCGCAGACCACGACGGGGCAGCCGCAGGCCAGCGCCTCGAGCACCGCCATGCTGAGGCCCTCGGACCGGCTGGGGTGAAGGAGCACATGGCTGGCGGCGACGGCGCGGCGCAGCTCTTCGGGTGGCAACAGGCCTCGGAAGACAACTGCATCCGGTCCAGCGCCTGCCCGCGCCCGGCCCTCGAGCTGCGGCCGCTCGGGGCCGTCGCCGCAGACATCGAGGCGCGCTGCCATCCCGCGCGCGCGCAGGGTGACCAGGGCATCGAGCGCGAGGTCGGCACGCTTGCGGTCGGTCAGCACGCCGGCGAAGCACAGGCGCAGCGCGTCACGAGCGGGGGGGAGACGCCCCGGGTCTGGTCGCCACACGTCCAGGTCGACCCCGTTCGGCACGACCACGGCCGCGCGGGCCGCGCGGCCGCAGAGCGGGAGCCGGGCGAGGAGGGCGCGCAACTCCTCGGTGACACAGACCAGGTGATCCGCGGCCAATGCCGTGCCCACAGCGCGCCACGCGCCCGGCCCGCGCAGCTCCTCGGTAGGGCCGTGCACGTACCCGATCACTGCGCCCCACGGGCGCAGCGAGCGCAGCGCACCCAGCACGGGGAAGAGCCGCAGGCCGTGGAAGACCACGAGGCCATGGGTGCCGGCCCGGGCCGCCAGGCGGCGGGCCGCGCTCAGATAGGCGTCCGGCCGCGGGCCGGGACGCTTGGCCACGTACTCCCAGGCGACGGAGTGCTCCTCGAGCACCCGCAGGTAGGTGGGTCGCGGATCGGGCACGCCGTAGAGGACCGCTGTCTGCGGAAGCCGTCCAGCCAGACGGCATGCCAGGTTCACGGCCACGGCGCTGGCGCCGGAGGGTCCGCTGTAGAAGCAGTGCACGAGATCGCCTGCTGCGCGCGCAGTCGCGCCGTTCCCCATGGTTTGCTCCACGATCTGATTATGCACGCGCGCAGTACGAAAGGGAATGCGCACCGGCATCGGGGAATGCTATGACTGTCCGGGCCGAGGATTCCGGAAGAGATCGGCTGGCGTGAGGATCACGGTGGAGGGGGCATGATCGCAGACGTGCTCAAGGCCGCCCTGGAGGCGCTGGCCCACGGGGAGTCGTTTGCCGTGGCGACGGTGATCACGGCGCGTGGATCTTCGCCCGGCAAGCCGGGCCACAAGATGGTCGTGCGCGCCGGAGGCGCCCAGGTGGGCACGATCGGCGGGGGGCAACTCGAGCTGCATGTCCAGCGCGAGGTCGCGGCCATGCTCGCAGCAGGGCAGGGCGGCGTGCTGGAATACTCCTTCGAGCCTGGGGCGCCCAACAACCCGGGTATGACCTGCGGGGGCAGCGTGACCATCGCGGTCGAGGTGGTGCCGGCCGCGCCGCGTCTCCTCCTGTGTGGGGGCGGCCACGTTGCGCAGTCACTGGCGCAGCACCTGGGGGGACTCGGCTTCGCGCACGTGGTCGCCGACGAGCGACCACAGGTCGCGGGGCGCGAGCAGTTCCCGAACGCCGCCGACATCCGGCATGAGTCGCCGGCCGCGCTCATCCGCCGCGATGGCCTTGCCGGCTTCAGCCACGTGATCATCTTCACCCACGATCACGCCCTCGATCGCGAGATCCTGCTGGCCGTCGCGCGCGCCGGCTTCGCGGGCTACGTCGGTCTGATCGGCAGCGCGCGCAAGTGGGCCACGACCCGCGCGGCACTGCTCGCCGCGGGTGTCGCGGCGGAGTGGATCGATCGCGTCCACTGCCCGATCGGGCTGTCGATCGGAGCCCGCACGCCGGCCGAGATCGCGGTGTCGATCGCCGCCGAGCTGATCCGCGAGCGAAACGCCGCGAGCGACGCACGCTGATCCGCGCGGCGCGGGGAACGCATCCGCGGTTGCCCCGTGCGACGGCGTGACCTACCTTGAGGCCTGAGGCCGCCGGCGGCGGGCAGCCCCGCTGTGAGCGGCTGGCATGGTGAAACCCTGGGTCTGGCCTGTTGCAAGGAGTCCGCCCATGAAGCATGCCTCCCTCGTCGCCGTCCATCTGCTCGCCATCGGCCTCGCGGCCTCCGGCTGGGTCGTCGCGGGGGCGCAGAAGCCGCAGCCGGCTGCCGCCGAGACCGCTGCCGGTCGCTGCATGACCTGTCACAAGGAAAAGACCCCGGGGCTGTACCGGCAGTGGTACGTGTCGGCGCATGCCAAGCATGATGTGACCTGCCTGGAGTGCCACGGGGCGCAGCGCTCCGATCCGGACGCCTATGTACACGAGGGGGTCCACATCGCGACGCTGGTCACGCCCGCGGACTGCGGCCAGTGTCACGACCGCGAGGCGGGCGAGGTGGGTGGCTCGCATCACGCCAAGGCCGGTGAGATCCTCGAGTCGGCCGATGCGTACATGGCCCACGCGGCGGGGGGCCAGCCAGCGGCCATCGCCGGATGTGAGAGCTGCCATGGGTGCAAGGTCAAGCTCGACTCGAGCTCCCGCAACAGGCTGTCGCGCGAGAGCTGGCCCAACTCCGGCATCGGCCGCCTCAACCCCGACGGGAGCAAAGGCGCCTGCAATGCCTGCCACACGCGCCACAGCTTCTCCAAGGCTCAGGCGCGGCAGCCGGAATCGTGCGGCAAGTGCCACCTCGGACCAGACCACCCGCAGAAAGAAGTGTACGAGGAGTCGAAGCACGGCAACGCCTATTACACGCACATCCCCGACATGAATCTGAACGCGGATCGATGGGTGGTCGGGGTGGACTACTTCGAGGCGCCGACCTGTGCAACCTGCCACCTCTCGGAGACCAGCAAGCAGAAGGTGACCCACGATGTGGGCCAGCGGATCTCTTGGACCCTGCGACCGGAGATCTCCCAGCTCAACGAGAACTGGCAGCAGAAGCGGGCCAACATGCAGGATGTCTGCTCGACCTGCCACCTTCAGGAGTTCGTTGCTGGTCACTACTTCCAGATGGATGGCGTGATCCGCCTGTACGACGAGAAGTTCGGCAAGCCGGCCGGCGAGATCATGAAGATGATCCGCGACCAAGGGCTGCTGGAGAACCCTTCGGCCTTCGGCAACGAGGTGGAGTGGACCTACTGGGAGATCTGGCACCACGAGGGTCGCCGAGCCCGCCACGGCGCGGCGATGATGGGACCTGACTACACCTGGTGGCACGGGATCTATGACGTGGCCCAGCACTTCTACTTCGAGTTCCTGCCCGAGGCGCGCGCCTACAACAACGCCGAGATCAACGCCTACATCGACAAGCTGCTGGCAAGTGACCCCATGCATACCTGGATCCGGCGGCCGACGGCCGAGATCAAACAGGACATCCGCAGCGGGCGGCTGCAGGAGACCTACCGTCACCTCTTCAGGCCGGAATAGCCCGGTGGCGACCCAACACGCGGAGTAGCGGGATGCCCAAGCGCTTTCGGCTGTTCCTGCATGGCCTGGCCACCAACTGGGTGGGGACGATCGGGGTCGTCCTGACGACCAGCGCCTTCCTCTTGTTCCTCTTCATGGAAGCGCTGCAGCTCCTGGGGATCGTGACCAACGCCTACGTCGGGCTGGTCAGCTACATGGTCCTGCCGGCCCTCTTCATCCTCGGCCTGGTGCTGATCCCGATCGGCTGGCGCCTGTACTGCCGGACCTCGGGCCGCCCGACACGGGAGCTCCTCTCGGAGCGCTTCACGCCGGAGATGGTGGCACCCACCCGGATCTACGGCTCAAGCCTGTTCGGTCTGATCGCACTGCTGACGCTCACCAATCTGCTCTTCCTGGGCGCGGGCGGGGCGCGGATGCTCCACTTCATGGACCAGCCGAAGTTCTGCGGCACAGCCTGCCACAAGGTCATGCACCCCGAGTGGGAGTCCTATCAGCGCTCTCCCCACGCGCGCGTCCGCTGCGTCGATTGCCATGTGGGCGAAGGCACGCAGGCCCTGATCGACGCGAAGCTCAATGGCCTGTGGCAGATCATCAGCGCCACGCTCCATCTCTACGAGAAGCCCATTCCGACCCCCGTGCGCAACCTCCGGCCAGCGCGCGAGACGTGCGAGCATTGCCACTGGCCGGAGAAGTTCTACGGCGAGCGCATGAAAGTCTTCACGCATCACGCCCTGGACGAGGCCTCGACCCCTCGCTACACGACCCTGGCGCTGCGCGTGGGCTCGGGTGCGGGCGATGAACGCGGGACCATCCACTGGCACATCGCCCCCCAGAACGAGGTGCGCTATCAGCCGGCGACGGAGGATCGCAGCGAGATGGCCTGGGTGGAGATGCGCACGGCTGGGGGCGAAGTGCGCCGCTTCACCCACCGGCCTCGCCTCGACGCCTCTGCGGTGGCAGGCGGACCGGGGGCGGAGAACGATGCTCCCACCGGACACGCGCTCGCCCCACGGACCGTCGACTGCATCGACTGCCACAATCGGGCGACCCACATCTACGAAGACCCCGAGGCGGCGATCGACGAACGGATGGCCGCCGGCCGGCTGGATCGCGCCGTCCCCTACCTGAAACGCGCGGCGCTGGGTGCGCTTCTGGGCAGCTACGCCTCGAAGGAAGCAGGGCTGCTCGGGATCCGCAAGGAGATCCAGGAGACGTACGCGCGTGAGCTGCGGCGCGAGGCGGCCGGCCGCCAGGTCGAACTGGATCAGGCCGTGGCGACACTCCAGGAGATCTACCAGCGCAACATCCATCCGCGGATGAGAGTGTTCTGGAACGTCTATCCCGATCACCGCGGCCACCGCGCCGGCGGGGGATGCTTCCGGTGTCACAACGCGGAGATGGTGGACAGCCAGGGCGAGGCCGTAGCCCACGACTGCGCGCTGTGCCACTCGATCCTGGCCTACGAGAGCCCCGAGCCCTTCCAGTTCCTGTTGCCGGTGGGGGAGGAGGAACCCGAGCGGAGGATGCACCTCTACCTGCAAGAGGAGTTCCTGGGCGCTCGTCTTCGCGAAAACCCGGTGAGCCGATAGCGAATCTCCAGGTGAGCTCGATCCTGACCCCCGATGGGCTTCGAGACGGGCGGGGAGAACGTTTCCCGCTGCGGGAGGTGCCATGGACCGTTCTGGTGGCTACGAGGAGCCCCTGGTCGCCGAGTTCTACGATCATATCGTGCCCTACAACGAGCGCGACGATGTGGCCCGCTTCGTCGAGTGGGCCCGCGCGTCGAGCGGGCCGGTGCTCGAGCTGGGATGTGGCACGGGGAGGGTGCTGATCCCCACCGCGCGCGCGGGGGTCGAGATCGTGGGTCTCGATCTCTCGGCGCGGATGCTTGCGGTGTGCCGCGCGAGACGGGCAGCTGAGCCCCCGGAAGTTCGGAGGCGCGTCGAACTGGTGGAAGGTGACATGACCGCGTTTGCCCTCGGCCGGCGCTTCGGGTTGATCACCATCCCTTTCCGCCCCTTCCAGCACATCCTCACGGTCGGGGGCCAGCTCGCGTGCCTCGCCTGCGTGCGCGACCACCTCGCCGACGACGGCCTCTTCGTGCTCGACCTGTTCAACCCCTCGCTGCCCATGTTGACGAAGGAGGGCCTCGACCAGGAGTTCGGTGATGAACCCGAATTCACGATGCCGGACGGACGCCGCGTGCAGCGGCGCATGCGCATGGGGGGGCGCGATCTCTTCGAGCAGATCAACGACGTCGAGCTGATCTACTACGTCACGCATCCCGACGGGCGCCGGGAGCGGATCGTCCACGCGTTCCGGATGCGCTACCTGTTCCGCTTCGAGGTCGAGCACCTTCTAGCACGAGCAGGATTCTTGGTGGAACGCATCGACGCGGATTACCGGGGAAATCCCTACGGAACGAAGTACCCGGGCGAGCTGGTCGTGCAGGCGCGCAAGCTTGGAGCATGAGGCAGTGGGCATGAGACGAGGCCACGCGGGCTCGCCCGCCGCCCGCAGGAGCCGGCACGCCTAGGGCTCATCCTGCTCCGGGCTGCCCCGCGGCCGCAGCGAGCTGTCATCGTCGTCGCGCCGCTCGTCCCGGATCCGGAGCAGTTTCGCGGGCAGGACCTTGCCGCGCCCGAAGCGGTCCTCGATGCGGTCAATCGTCTCGGCCAGCCGGCGGCGCTTCTCCTGACTCTGAGGGGCAGCGAAGAGATCGAGCATCTCGCTGCCCTCTGGGGCGATTCCGCTCACCGCCACACCGATCAGGCGCACGGGCTGGCCATTCCAATGCTCGTGGAAGAGGTGCCGGGCGACCTCGTAGATGCGATTCGCGTCGCAGGTCGCGGTGCCGAGGGTCGTGCGGCGCGTGAGCGTGCGGAAATCGTGGTAGCGCAGCTTCAGTTGTACGATCTGGCCAGCCACCTCGTCCGCTCGCAAGCGGCGCGAAACGCGGAAGGCCTCGTCCAGCATGACGCTCTCGAGCAGCTCGGTGTCCGTCTGGTCGCGCCCGAAGGTCTGCTCGTGGCTGTAGGACTTTGCCTCCCAGACGGGGATGACCTCGCGGTCGTCACGACCAGAGGCCAGCTCGTGCAGGTGCTCACCGTGCTGGCCGAAGCGCGCGATCAGGGCGTGACGGTCCATGTCGGCCAGATTACCGATCGTGCGGATCCCCAGCGCCTCGAGCGACTCCCGCGTGCGCGGGCCGACGCCCCACAGCCGGCCGATCGGGAGCGGTCGCAGTGTCTCCAGGACCTTGTCCGGCTCGACCACCACCAGACCATCGGGCTTCTCGAGATCCGAGGCGATCTTGGCCACGAACTTTACTGGTGCGATGCCGACCGACGCGGTCAAGCGGGTCTTGGCGCGGATGGTGTCCTTGATCTTGCGGCCGATCTCGCGTGGTTCGCCCAGGACGCGCTGCGTGCCCGTGAGATCGAGGAACGCCTCGTCCAGCGAGAGCGGCTCGATCTTGGGTGAGAAGCTGCGGAAGACCTCCATGATCTGGTCGGAGACGTCGCCGTACTTGCGGAAGTTGACCGGCAGGCGCACGAGATGCGGGCAACGCCGCTGGGCCTCGGCCATCGGCATGGCGGAGTGGATGCCGTACTTGCGCGCCTCGTAGGAGGCGGCACTCACGACGCCTCGCCCGCTGGCCGAGCCGCCCACCACCACGGGCTGGCCCTCGAGCGACGGGTCATCGCGGATCTCGACCGACGCGTAGAACGCGTCCATGTCGACGTGGGCGAAGATGCGCTCCCACTGCGCCACGGTGGCTCCTCGGCGGGGGACCCGGTGAGCAGGCACGGCGTGCCCCTCGTCCCGTGCAGGCAGCTCGCGGATCCCTCAGGACGCTGCAGCGTTCCCTTGTCCCGGCGAGGCACCATTTTAGCCGGAATCGCCCGGTGGGGCACGCCCTCTCCGGCGGCCCGCGGCACGGCACGCAGGTGCTGTCCCGCCCACCCGCCAGGGGTTCGTGACCCCTCGGGTCACGATCAGAGCTTGAACTGCGCCACCGCGTCCCTCAATGCCGTGGCCGTCTGCTGCAGCACCTCGGTCCGCGCACTCGCCCGTGAGGCCTCGGTCACCGCCTCGCGCGCCGCGTCGCTCACTTCGTGGATGTTCTTCGTCACGTTGCCCACGCCAAGGGAGATCTGCTGGACGTTTGCAGCGATATCGACGGCCGCGCTCGACACGCTCCCCACGCTCGCGGCGATTTCGTTGGTGGTGACGGACTGCTCCTCGACCGCCGTGGCGATGGCCTGGGTGATCTGTCGCACGTCACGGATGATCCCCGCAATCTCCTGAATCGCGTTGACCGCTTCGCCGGCATTGGTCTGCATCTCGGTGATCTCTCGGCCGATCTCCTCGGTCGCCACCGCCGTCTCCCGCGCCAGGGCCTTGACCTCGCTGGCCACGACCGCGAAGCCCTTGCCCGCCTCACCGGCCGAGGCCGCCTCGATCGTCGCGTTCAGGGCGAGCAGATTGGTCTGGTCCGCGATCTGATCGATCGTGTCGAGGATCTTCCCGATCTGCTGGGACGAGGAGCTGAGCCGCTCCATCGCTTCCCCGGTCGACTGCGCCTTGCCATCGGCCCGGGCTGCAACCTCGGCGGCTTGCACGCAGTTGTGCGCGACCTCGCCCAGGGAGCTGCTCATCTCCTCGATGGCGGTTGCCACGCTGCGCACGGCCGTGGACGTCTCCTCCGCGCCGGCCGACACGTGGATGACGCTGGAGGAGATCTGTTCAGCCGCGGCCGCCACGCCGCTGGCTTGCTCGAGCATCTTGCCCGCGTTGGTTGCCAGCCCGCTGGCCCGACCCGACACTTCATCTGCCGACTCGCCTACTGTGCGGCTGTGGTCCCGCAGCTCGGTGATCATCGCGTGCAGCCGCTGCAGGAACCCATTGCAGTTCCCGGCCAGTTGTCCGACCTCGTCGTTCCCGCCGGCCGGCAGCCGGGCAGTCAGATCATTCCCCTTGGTGATCTCCGACAGCATCTCCGTCGCCACGCGCACCGGGCGGACAACACACCGCGTGGCAATGCCGACCACGAGCAGGACAAGCATCGTCGTCCCCACCATGATGGCCAAGATCGTGCCGATGAGCGTGCGCGCGGCCCCGCGCTCCTCCGCCGCGAGCAGCTCGACCTCGGCATCCACGAAGTCCACGTATTCGCCCGTGCCGATGACCCAGCTGCGCGCTGGGTAGAGCTTCACAACGGAGATCTTCGGGTATCCTTCCTCGGTCACACCGCCGTCGGACTTTGGCTTCGGCCAGTAGTAGCTCACCACGCCGTCGCCCTTCTCCACGCACACCTCGTTCATGCGCACGAAGAGGTTGGTCTCGGGGATGTGAGCCACTTGCGGATCGCTGCGATCGAAGATGCGGCCGCGATATTGGATCTTCTGGAATCGCTCCCTGTCCCGGAAGTCCGAGACCTCGGTTCCGTTCAGATTCGGCATGGTCGGATGCATGACCATGACCGGCCGCTCCGGGTGCTCTCGGTCCAGCTGGTGAATCCAGATGTAGGAGGCATTCGTGGTGAGCGCGGCCACACGTTCGAGACATTCCTCCGTCGTCAGACGGTTGCGGTCACAGACACGCACCGTGGCGATCGCTTGATCGACCAGCGCACTCAGACGATCCTTGACGGCTGCGATCTGCTGCTCACGGATCCGCTCCAGGCGACCTGCCGTCTGGCGGGCATTGAGCATCGAGATGCCCAGCGTGGTGGCCGCCATGCTGAACAACAGCGGGATGGTGACCGCGTAGAGAAGTCGGGTAGCGATGGAGTGCTGAACCTGGCGGGAACCGAACATGAGAGGACCTCCTTTGGCACAATGCAGACGGGCTGCACACGTCCTCTCCCGGACCGCCGAGGCATGACAGGCACGAATCGCGCGTTCACGGGACGCACTCGGGCAGGAACCTGCGATCCCTGTAGGAAGCATCGGCTTGGCGTCCATATCCTTGATCAATCACGCGGGAGACGAAAACCGATGGACGGATTCAAGCATATGGAAACGTGTACAGAACAAGCGCGCGGATGTGTAAAAGTGTTTGCCAGAGATATCGAGATTGGGGTTCGGCAGCAGTGCCATGGAACCCAGTCGGGGCGGGACTGGGCCTGTTTTTCAGGTTTGTGTGTAAGCATGTCGCGATGATAGGTGGCTGCTTTCTGCGGTCCGGGAGGGTGCGCCCGCGCGCGCGCGTGCTGTCTGCGGCTGCGTTGGTTGGGAAACGAGGATTGCTGAGGATTGCACGGTAAATGTTTGCAGAGTAGATGGTTAGCCAATTCGCGTGTCATGCCAACACGCCTGGGATGCGAAGTCCCGGAGGGTTCGCAAGGCGCCGACGCGGCGGACCGGCGCGTGCCCACCAAGCCCCAGTCGCGTGGCACTCCCGCCGTGGGCGGCCCGGCAGCCGCAGGGCGAGCCTATTCTCACTCCGGCCCTGCTGCGCTATACTCCGGACAGCCCACCGCGTCAGCTGTGCATCTCGCGTGCACCCCCCCCACCCGAAGGGGGCTGTCGTCATGAAGCACTGGACTGCGTTCCTCCTGATCCGGTACGGGTGTCTCCTCCTGATCTGGTCTTCTTTCGTCGTATCTGCCGACGCCCTGGAGCTGGTCGTCAACGGAGGCTTCGAGCAGCCCTGGGGCGCGGGGGACTGGCAGCCGTGCCAGTCGGGGCCGGCATCCGTCCTCGAACGCGCCACCGACCTGGACCCCGACCCCGACTTCGAGGCCCGGCTCTCGTGCGGCACGGGCACCGGCTACACCCGGCTCGACCAGACCGTGCACATCCCGGGGCCAGCGACTCAGCTCACCTTCCGCGCGCGCATGTCCGTCGACGCGACCTCGAGCGCCTGGGCGGCCGCGGGACTGGTGATCGCCTACCTCGACCAGCGCGGTTTCACGCAGGCTGAGACACGCGTGTACACCGCCACCCGCTACTGCCCCTGGGTGGACAGCCCGACCCTGCACCTGCTCCCCATCGGCGGCGAGGTGTGGCAGAGCTATGTCATCGACATCGCCGAGGACCTCACGCACTTCCCTGGCATGGATCCGGAAGCGGTCCAACAGGTTCGGATCTCTCTCCTGGCCCAGACATACAACTGCTGAGGTGGCGCGGAGGCGGCGGAGGTCTCCGCCGATGATGTGTCGCTCACTTGCGCGTTTCCGGTGCCGGTCCTCAGGGTGATCGACCTCGTCGTGCTGGACACCCCGGGCAACGGCTACCTCGACCCCGGGGAATCCACGGGGCTGGTGACGGTGCTCAAGAACTTCGGGGCGAGCGCGGTCGGGGTCACGGCTGACCTTGAGACGGGGGATCCCTATGTCAGCGTCACGCAGGCGAGCGGTTTCTTTGGTGACATGGCCGAGGGCGCGGTGCTGGACAGCATGGCCCAGCCCTTCAGATTGAGCGCGTCGGCTGGCACACCCGAGGGACACGCCGCCGTTCTGGAGCTGACCGCTCACTTCGCCGGCGGGATGACGACGTCGGCGTTCACGTTGTGCGTGGGCGACTTCGATTACCTCGTGTGGGAGCACTCCACGGACGAGTCGAGCGGGCCCGTGTTGCATTGCACCCTCGCCTCGCAGGGGTACAATGGCGACCTGACGACGATTCTCCCGCTGCGGGGACTTGAACGCTACCGGGCTTTGTTCGTGTCCTGCGGCATGTACTCGGAGAACTTCGCGATCAACCGTAGCTCCCCCCAGGCCCTGGCGCTGTTGGACTACCTTGCTGCCGGCGGTGGGCTCTATCTCGAGGGGGGAGATGTCTGGTGCCTGGATTCGCTGGCAACCGGTCATGATTTCGGCCCCGCCTTCGGGATCGCGAGCTACGACGGCGGCTCGGGCATGCTCCCGCTGATCGGTGTCGACGGTGTGCAAGGTACCTTCACGCAGGGGATGACCTTTGAGTATGTCGGTCACAACTTCCACGTCGATCAGCTCCAGTCCGTTGGTCCGGCATTCACGCTGCTTTCGGATCCCTATGTTCAGATCGATGTGGGCGTGGCCCGGAACGATGGGATGGGCGCGAGCGTGGGCACCTCGTTCGAATTCGCGGGTCTGGCGGACGGCGCGCCACCGTCGACCAAGGCAGAGCTGGCGCGGGCACTGATGGGGTTTCTGACCGCGGGAGGGGCTCAGGACCTCCCTGACGGGGGCGGAGCGGACGGACCGACCGAGCCGGCCGGGCCCGGCGTGCGGCTGTGCGAGGTCAGGCCGAACCCTTGGGGCGGACAAGCGACGCTGCAGTGTGCGCTACCACGGGCTGGTGGGATTCGGGCGGACCTCTTCGATTCCGCGGGCAGATGCGTGGCGAGCGTGGTGAGGAAGCACCTGACAGCGGGGAACCACGCGTTGGAGTTGAGTCGCGGCGGGCTGCCTGCGGGGACGTACTGGATCCGACTGCAGACTGGCGGTGAGGTGATCGTGGGCAAATGCACGATCGTACGCTGACGGTCAACGCCCCGCCAGCCTCGCCCGGCGACGGGCGCTGGCGGTTTCGGTGCGCATGTTGCCGAGGACGACGCGGCAGCGTCCGCGCAGTGCGCGAAAACTCCGCGTCGAATCGCGCAACGAGGCAAAACTCCCGCCTGCGAGCTCGCTTGCCCCGCCGTGCGCACGACTGCTCAGGACTCCCAGTAGGGCAAACCAGCCTGCCAGCCCACCGGCCTTCCCAACTCGGACAGATGAACTGCGCCAGAGCCACGACGCTGACGCCTGTATTCCTGCGACTCCGAGGTACGTCCGCGCTCCTGTTCAAGTCAGCTTCTGACTAGCCATGCCTTGCAGCGTGGTTTGATCACCAGTAAGGTACCTGATGTCGAATGGAGTCCACTCATGCCCGCCGCGTCCCCGGCGCGAGTGCCATGTGATCGGGAGGTTCGGGTGCGCACACGGGGGGGATGGCTATCCGTCCTCGCCAGGCACGGTCTCGAACCCATGGTGGCACCTGTAGTCGATCCACAGAAAGGAGAACGTTATGACTCGCTGGGTGCATGTTCTTGCCTTCCTATGCTTGGGGGCACTTTTCGCCGGGTGTTCGCAGGATGAACTGACCCAGGCTCCCTCCCCGGGACCCACCACATCCCCGGCAGCAATGTCGACAGGCTTCTTCGAGGGTGAGATCGGGCCGGGATCATACTATGCCCTCTCTTGCCCGGAGCCATGGAATGGCGACCTCGTCATCGTCGCGCACGGGTACTACAGCCCGATGGAGCTGGCGGATCCGCCGCGGGGCGAGGAGTTCTTCTACAGCACTACCCTCCTGGGATTCCTCGAGCTGGGCTATGGCGTGGCCTACACCAGCTACCCGGCGAACGGGTGGGCCGTCAAGGAGGGAATGATCGCCCTGCACCAGCTGCGCGGCCTGTTTGCTTCTCGATTCGGATCGCCGGATAGGACCTTCCTCGCCGGGCTCTCCATGGGAGGCCTCATGGTCGTCGCTCTGGCGGAGAAGTATCCGCACCAATACGCAGGCGTGCTCGCCGAGTCCGGCCCGCTCGGAGGTGCGGCCATGATCTTCGATCAGATCTTTGGCGTGCGGGCTGTGTTCGATTACTACTATCCAGGAGTCCTTCCCGGCAGCGTGCTCAGAATCCCTCCCGACACCCTGCCCACCGACGCTTTCGAGGCGGCTGTCAACGCCATGGTCGCCAATCCGGGTCCTGTGGCAGAGATTGCCTCCGTCGAGCAATTCGACTTCAGATACGAAGGCTTCGAAGAACTCCTGATGGTCATCGGGTACAGCGTCTATCTGCAGATTGGCCTCGCGAATGAACTCGGCGATCGGATCGGCGGCTCACCTCTGGACAATGCCGACACTTGGTACAGCGGCACCACCAACGATGAGGCTCTAAACGCGGGCGTCGCGCGCTTCAGCACTGTCCCCCGCGCGGAGAACTACTTGACTCACTACTACCTGCCCACCGGCCAGATCCAGACTCCGATTCTCACTCTCTATAACACCCGAGACCCCATCGTGCCGTTCGGGCATGCCGAGGCCTATCAGCGGGCGGTCGCTGCGGCCGGACACGCCGACCTGCTGCGGACGAACACTATCGAACGATTCGACCATGTCCTCCTACCGGAGGAGACCCTGGCAGCCTTCCAGGAACTCGTGATCTGGGTGGACAGCCTGGAGTGACAGGGTCGGCATCTGTCACCCGGCTGCAGGAACTGGGGATCGCTCGAGTGGTCGGCGAGCGATCCCCGCGATTTCAGCAGCCTCCGCGTGCGTTCATCCCCGGGCATGTTCCAGAGCCTCTTGCAGCCGGTGGGCGACGCCTGAAGACGCAGCGATGGACTTCTCGCGGGCTACGGGCCTCCCATCACGTCGCTCAACGTAGAATCAACACGTGCAATGCAGCGGTTGTGGGGTGCGAGTCGAGCCGGCAGTAGTAGCAACCGGTGGCGGCCCGCCACCCGTTGTCGCCCGTTCCGTCCCAGGCAAACTCGTGCCGCCCGGCATCCAGCCTCTGGTGCGCGAGGGCGCGCACCGGCCGGCCCGCCACGTCGTAGATGGTCAAGGACACCTCGGCGGACGCCGGCATCAATAGGGCGAATGCGACGGGCGATGATCCGATCCCAGCGGCGGTCAACTCCAAGCGAGGCCCCTGCGCCCGCATCGCGGGTGGCGCGGCACCGGTGAGCTCGCCCACCGCGCTCGCCGCGCAGTCCTGCATGTAGGTGATGCCCGTGTGGCCGAAGAGCAGGGCCTGGAAGTTGATCCAGGCCTGAAGATCACCCTTCAGGAAGTGGTCCAGCCATGGCAGCAGCAACGCCAATGTGAGCTCATGCTGCTGCGCTCGGCTGATGGTCGGCGATGGACAACCCGATTCACCCAGGCCGCAGAGGAAGTTGTACTCCGCAAACTGGCAATGACTCGCGCCGATCAGCTCGGCGTAGGTCCGGCAGTCGGAGGCCAGGGCCGCGTACATCGGCTGCTGATGCTGGGCAGGCGGCGTGACGCAGTCATGGGATCCGGCGAACAGCAACGCCGGAGCCGCGATCTGTCCGGCGGACCCGATCGCCGAGGGGTTGGTCTCGGCGGCGGCGAGGTTGAAGAGCGCGGTCACGGAGGGATCGGACGCGGCCGCCAAGAAGCTCGCCCCGCCCCCCATCGAATGACCTCCAACCGCACAGGTCGCGGAGACAGCGGCATAGAAGGGGGACAGCGGATCCGCCCCCTCAAACTGCAGGCTGCGGCACGCGAACGCCAGATCGAGTCCCAGGTCGAGGTGGCTGGGCTGGAGCCCCGTCTCGGTGCGGGGCAGTGCCACCAGGTAGCCGGCCGGGACCAGCCCCTCCCAGATGAAGTCGTAGTCGTCCACCGAGATCACGAAACCGTGGCCGAAGGCGATGACCTGGAAACCGCCCGCCGGCGGCGTCGCCACGGGAACATCTTCCCCCGGCACGTCGGCGGGATAGTAGACCTCGGTGGGCACCGCGCGATTGCCACGCGCGGGGTCGGAGAAATCGAGCGTGGTATGCCCGATCTCGTAGGCCCAAACGCAGGGCGCCGCGGCGGCCAGCGCCGCCAAGATCCCCGCCAGGGCCGAGTTCCTGCGGTGCTTCGTGGTCATAGGTTTACCCTCAGGCCCAGGGATGGATAGTGAATCATCGCGAAGTTGTACACCGTCTCCACGTCGGCGCCCCCCTCGAGCAACCGATACCCGAGCAGTAGATCCACCCCTGGGTGAGCCGCCCAACGAACGCCGGCAAAGACATCCTCGGCGCGCCCTTCTCCCCCGGGCGAAGCGGCCGCGTCGCCCTCGATCGTGAGCCCCGCGCGGTCGGCCCAGCGCCAGTCGAACGCGAAGGCCAGGAGCGGCACGAAACCCGTGTCGGTCTTGCTGGTCGCTGCCCCGCCGCCCTCGAGTCGAATCTCGGCGTCCCGGACCTTCGCCGTCACGCCCAGCTCCAGGCGTACGCGGGGCGTGGCCCACAAGCGGTAGCGATAGGTCAGCCGATAGGAGTCGAAGCGGTAGAGCGCATCGATCGGGATCCCGGTCGCGAACTCCACGCCATGGAAAAAAACCGGCTCCGAGAAGCTCCCCTGGGAATCGATGCGCAGGGGTGCCGCGAGCGCGAGCAGCGTGTGCCGGTCCCCAAGTCGCATGCCCGCGCGCAAACGAACGTAGGGCGTCGGATCGGCATCGAGATCGTCGACGAGCGAGAACTCGGTGCCCCCGTCAGGCGGAATGCGCACGTCGCTGTATCCCGCGACTGCGACCCCGCTCTCCACCTCGACGAACCAGGCCGCGCTCGCGGGGCAGATCCCGAGCCAGACCGCCCCCAGAATCCAAGCTAGCCGGACGCCCATCGCGACCCTCCCATCTCACAATCTGCCCAGCCTCTGCGAGTAATGGTAGCGCGAGACCCTTGGTGTCATCCAGGGAATCCGGGGCCACCCCCGCGAGCGCTGAGCCTGCACCCCCACGTCCGCCGACCTCCCGCATGCCCGGCGATGCGGTTCGGCTACATGCGCCGGACAGGCATGCCTCGGTGTCTCCGTCTGCGGGGTAGACGGGCGTCAACTGGCGAGGCCGTCCGATGATGCGCTGTTCGAGCGAAGTCGCGAGCTGCGTTGGGATGAACAGACGCCCAGCAGGCGCGCTTGTTCTTGCCCGCCCCATGCAGGCTCGGTAGACTCACGTCAGGTTGACCGGCAACGAAAGGAGGCCTGACGATGAGGAGCGACATCAACGGGTTCCTGGGCCTCGTACTTCTGCTGTTGTGCCTGTCGTGCGCGTCGGTTCCCGGACCGGGCGGCGCGCAGTCTGGCTTCCAGATCGAAGGATACGTCGGAAGAGGGTCGACGACTGCTGCTCCTGGCGAGCAGGTCGTGCTGCTGAGCGCGACGACCGGTGAGCCGATGGCGACCGCTCAAACCAACTTCTTCGGGAAGTACGGCTTTCACGGCTTGCCGGCAGGAAGCTACCGAGTCCAGGCCGGATCGATCTCGCGTGATGTCATTCTGGTCAACAAGAACGTGCGTCTCGATATCGATCTCAACGCGGAGGACGGTCGAATGGACTACGCGAAAAGTGCGATTGAATCGGCCATGAAAGGCGCAACGGGAAACCCAGGCCCGACCGATCCAGCGATGATGCAACAGATGGCGGGAACGTACTGGGGATACTCCGGATCGACAGAGAGCAAGCTGACACTCTGCCCGGACGGCCGGTTCAATGACTACTCGGAGTCGAGCTACTCAGGTACTTCAACAGACGGTCTTGGAAACCAGACCATGGCATGGGGAGCCGCCGGCCAGAATCAAGGTGCGGGCAGATGGTCCATTCAGGGCAACGTCCAGCAGGGCGCCATCACCGTCGCCTATTCGGGAGGCAAGACCCGGACGATCCAGTATCGTGCCGGGTCGGACACGGGTTGCTTCTACTTCGATGGGCGGCAGCTTTGTCGCACAGGCGATGCAGACTGCCCGTGATGCAATCTAGGAACGCTGCTTTGGCCTGAGAAAGCCGCACCCGGTACTCGGGGATGCCCTCGGGGCCATCCCCGAACTGCCGGCGATCAACGCTTGCCCTTTGGCCTCAGGCGGGACACCGCCGACCTGTGCTTCCCAGCCGTCGCCGCCCTGACCCCGCCCCGCTCTATCGCAGCCAGACCAGCCGCTGCGCTCTGGGCTCGGCACCGCACCCGTGCCAAGGGCAAACCGTGTAGATCCCTGCCGGAATGCGCCGACCGTGGCGGTCCACCTTGCATGCAATCTTGTTGGTCTGGTGATTCGTTTTCTCGGGAGAATGCTCGCGCCGCCCGGGTTCATCCATCACCGCCGCGTGGCGGGTGTCCATGCAATCGAGTCACAACGCAACAAGATAGCGAGGTGTCAGATGCGAATCATGATGAAGGCGTCGTTCCCCGTCGAGGCCGGGAACAAGGGGATCAAGGAAGGCATTCTTCCGCGGACGGTCATGGGTTTCGTGGAACAGATGAAACCGGAGTCCTGCTACTTCTTCCCCGAAGGAGGGAAGCGGACAGCCATCTTCTTCTTCGATCTGAAGGACCCGGCGCTGATGCCGGTCGTGACGGAGCCGTTCTTCACGAACCTCAACGCGTCGATCGAGATGGCACCAGCCATGAGCCTGGATGACATGAGGACGGGTGTCGAGAAGATGATGAAGCACAATTGACGTGGCGAGGTCGGTCCACTGACTCGCGCACGCCGGCAGTCGTGCCCCACAATGCGTAGCTCCAGCACGACGCAGGGTGGGCGTAGGGATAGGCTTCTGGCCTGGTATGCCAGCCCGCCCTGCGTCGGCGCAGGGGTATGTATATGCCAGACCCGGAGTCCTTACGGACCGATCACCACGTTCCTGGACTCCTCCTTACCACCGGCATCGAGGCGGATGAAGTAGATGCCTGGCGAGACCTCTCCTCGCAGAGCGTCGGGATCCCAGGTCAATTCGTGATGGCCCGCAGCCACCTCGCGATCCAGCAGTTCCGTCACGAGCCGCCACCCACGTCGTAGACTCCCACGTGAACGCGGCTTCGCGCTGGCAGATCGATCGTGAAGGCGACCGGTCCTTGGCTCGGATTCGGGTGCGGTGCGCCCAGGTGAAGGGACGCCGGCGTGGTCCCGACCACCGGGGGTTCCTCGACGTCCGCCCACCCGATGGCGCCGAAGAGAGCGACCCAGCCGTCCGGCAGGCCGGGGCTGTTGTGGGTACTGTCGAATGCACTGGGGGTCGTGGGGAACTCGTACGAGCGCGTGTTGCCGGTCAGGGCCACCGGGTCCCACATCGTCGCGCCAGGGGCGAGAGCCAGCGCCAGGATACCGTCCATGTCAGCGCCGCCCAGGAAAGTCCCGTAGAGCAGGTCATGGTCGCCGAGGCCCGCAGGGCGCAAGCAGAAGACGAAGGCATCCTGCAGACCGTTGGGGGTCGGGTCGTAGGCATCAGGCGTGACGGGGAATCCAGGGCAGAGGTTGCAGAAGCTGGCCCCGACGACATCACCCGAGGTGTCGACCGCGATGTCGGTGACCCCATCGACGTCGCCTCCACCCAGGTATGTGGAGTAGAGCACCGTGTCTCCGGCCGACCCAACGATGGCAATGAATCCCTCATCGAGCCCCGTTGAAGCTCGTGTCGAAGGCACCGGAAGTGGTCGGGAAACCCGATGACCGCGTGCACCCGAATACGGTGATGCCCCAAGGCGGTGCCACATCGACCTTCACCGCCCAGTCGGCGGCAGACCCGCCGAGGAATCTCGAGTACAGCAGGCTGGTGCCGTCGTCACGCAGCTGCGTCACGAATGCGTCTCCGGGGGAGCTGCTCCCTCCGTTGTAACTGCGGTCATAGGCGCCCGCGGTCGTGGGGAAGTCGGTGGACGACGTGATTCCGACGATCCACACCGAGCCGGCATCAAGGGCTATGTCAAAGGCGCGATCCTCCTGCCGGCCACCCAGGTAGGTGCACCACACCCGTTGTTCATCTCCGCTCTGCGCCGGGTCGAAGCAGGCGACCCGCGCGTCGCACACGCCGTTGAACGTCGGATCATAGGCCCCCGGCGTCGTCGGGATGCCGAGAATCCCAGCGTAGTCTGGCTGGCCAGCCACGATCAGACGCCCGCTGTCCGCGAAGGCGATCGCCCACCCGACGTCCGTTCCCGGCGTCCCGAAGAACGTCGACCCACTCGAGGCCGGGCACCTCGACCCGGGGATCGATGACGAGCGGGAGCTCCGGATCCCGGCCCGGCACCGCGAAACCGTAGCGATTCACGCCCAGGAGCCGGTAGCGGCACTCGACCGTGATCCGACCGCTCGAGGGCAGCTCCTGCCACGTCGCTGGCATCGCCTGGCGCAACGTGCCCGCGACCGTCTCGATCTCGAGCGAGCCGTCCGCCGCGAGACGGAGCGTTGTCGCCCCCTCGCAGCGAATCACAACCTGCGTCAGATCCGCACCGGGCGCCACCAGCACGTCGTACTTGATCCGACCCGCTGCCTCCCGCACCCGCGCGTCCACCCCCGAGTAGAGGCCCCGGTAGACGACGCGGCGGTGCGACGGCACACCCCGGTGCCAGCGCGCCGGATCGCTTCCGATGAGGAGATTCGTCACCGCCCGCGACGGATCCTCACCGATCATCGTCGTCCCGGGAGCCGCACCCTCGAACACGAAGCGCAGGTCGGCGTTCGACGTCTCTTCGCCAGGTCCCGAGGCAGGGCAAGAGCAAGCGCACTCTGCTCGAGTCGTGTCGACACCGCCCCGCACTTGGCGACGAACGGCGCCGCCGCGTCCCACTGTCCCTGGTTTTCCACGAAGGTGCAGGGTAGCTGCCCCGAGGGCCATTCCTCGGCCAGAGTCGGGGCCACCAGCATGATTGTGCCCGGAAGGGCCAATACACAGTGGGCCTTTATCTCTTCACCTCCTCGCCCTCCCGACCGATAACGCAGCAAGGACAATCCCGAGCGCGGTCAGGGTCGCTGGCTCAGGAATCTCGGTACCATACAGCCTGATGTTCTGCTCTCGATCCACGTCGGTCCAGTCGAAGAGAAACTCGGTGCCCCCCTGGTGGGCGTTGTAAAAGAGGCTGTATGGCAGATCACGTCTCTCTTCGCCCCACCATGCCCAACCGTACCCCGATCCCACGCCTGTTCCTTCGTCCCACGTCAGATCGGCACCGCGTGCCGCGATCGTCAGCCAGTATGGGGTCCCCCATCCAGTATGATAGGGGCCTACGTCGCGTTGTACGCCGCGTAGTACTCGTTCCCGGCCCAGACATAGCTCCCCGCCAGCGTAACCTGCCGATGCGCAGTTGCAGACCCCGGTACCGGGTCGAGCGGCGTGCCTGTCGACCTGCCTCCGCTGTCTTCGAACACGAGTAGATCGAACTGCAGCGAAGCTCCCACCGTCGGCAAGAAACCAAGTCCAGGCTGGATGAAAGTGCCGTACCACCTCGCACCTGCTAAAGCCCAGCCAGCCGAGCTCGAAGCTAGAGTGAAGTCGTCAGCCACCTGCAACTGGTTGCCCGTGACGGTGCCCGTGAACGAGAAGGAACCGAACTGCAACGGGAACAAGTTGCTGAAGAGGAGCACTGCGCTCGCCGGAGTTGCCGAGAGACCGATGGCAAGAGCGATCGTAATCACCGCACCCTTGGCTGTGCACACCATAGCCATTCCCTCCTCTCAGGGACGCGCGATCACATAGGACTACGCCGCAGATCGCATGCCTGCCGGAAGGGATGAGTCTAGGTTGGTCTGCTGGTTATCATAAGGACAACTTGGGAAGACAGCCGCCGAACCGGTCTCGCGTTGTTCCTGTGAGCAAGCCTGACAAGTCTGGCGATCTTGCTCTCGGTACGCGCAGGAACTGGTTCGGCTGCATGAGGTTGCATGGCGAGGGAAGACTGTCCTTCTTCCCGACAGTGCCTGTTGAAGAGCCAGTCGGACGGCAAGTCAAGTCACATGTTCGGCCCCTTGCCGCTGGGTCAAGGAAGATCGCTCCGCAACCGAACCCGTCCCGGGCGCCTGGGTGGGATCGAACCACCAACCAGCGGATTAGGAATTGCCTGCTGCCCATCTGTGCCGCCGGGGACGCCTGTGCGCGTGCGTTCCCAGCGTGACGGGCACTACGGTGTGTACTCGCGTCTGCATACCACCGGTCCACGAGGCGGAGCCCTTCTCCGTTGAATGGGCCCGCAGGTGCAGATAGCATCATATACGCGTCCCAGGCTCCTGCACCTGTGCAGAACCTCGTGGTGAAAGGAGCGGCCGGGATGAGATGCGCGTTGACCAGGATGGTGACACGACCCATCCGTCGCGTGACCCCCGGCGGCGGATTTTCGCCGCGCATTGCCCATCCTTCGCACCCCAGGAGGTGGAGATGGCCACGAACCGCATGAGATACATCGCGCGTCTTGCCTGCGCGAGTTTGGCACTCCTCACGGGTTTCGGCATCGCGACCGCAGCGCGCGGCGACGCCCCCATGCTCGCCCTTCGTCTGACCGGTGGCCAGAGCGCGGTCTACGCCATCGACGAGATCGAGGGCATTGCCTTCGAAAGCGGAGCGACGCTGGTCGTGCATTGGCTAGGCGGTGCGCAGAGCTACCCGGCGGCATCGATCGAGAAGATCGAGTTCCTGTGGGACTTCTCGGATGTCCGTAGTCCGCGCGACGCCGCGGCGCTCGTGCAGGCGATCCACCTGTTCCAGAACCAGCCCAACCCCTTCTCGCCTGAGACACGGATCGCGTTCGAGCTACCGGAGCCCGGCACGGTTGAGCTCAGGATCTATGGCCCGGACGGCCGCCTGGTCCGAACGCTGGCGAGCGGGGAATTCCCGGCGGGCCGGCAGGAAGTGCGGTGGGACGGATTGGATGATGCGGGCAAGCGCGCAGCGAGCGGCGTGTACTTCTACAGCCTGGCCGCGCCCGGGATCGCGGAGAGCCGGAGAATGATCCTGCTGCCGTGACCTCTGCGGCGGCAGTGCACGCGCCGAGCACAGGGGAGAACCAAGCCATGAAACACCGGACGATGGTGGTGCTGGGTCTGTCTCTGCTCCTGGGAGCAGCGGCCGGGCACGCCGAGATCATGATGCGCGTTCATGCAGGAGCGCGCGTGGTGGAGGCGTACTCCTTGGCGGAGATCGACAGCTTGACCTTCGAGACCCTGCCTGTGGCCATGGTGTACGTACCCGCCGGAGTCTTCATCATGGGCGACGGCGTGGCCGACTGCGGGACGGAGCAGCATCAGGTGACCCTGACGCGGGACTTCTACCTGGGGCAACACGAGGTGACGAACCAGGAATACCTCGTGGCGGTGCAATGGGCTTATGACCGCGGGTACGTGACAGCGACGGCTGCGTCCGTGCGGGACAACCTCGACGGAAGCACCGAGGAGCTCCTGGACCTGGGTGGCAACTGCGAGATCGCCTTCAGCGCCGGAACGTTCTCCCTGCGCAACTACGCCGGCCATGGGATCAACCCCGACCACCCGGTCAAGGAGGCGACCTGGTACGGCGCGGTGCGCTACTGCGACTGGCTGAGCCTACAGGCGGAACTGCCGCGCGCGTATCAGCACGCCGGCAACTGGGCCTGCAACGGCGGCGATCCATATGGCGCGCGGGGCTATCGCCTGCCGACGGACGCGGAGTGGGAGTACGCGGCGCAGTGGGACGATGAGCGGACCTACCCGTGGGGGAACGAGAGCCCGGATTGCGGCCGGGTCAACTACTGGCCGGCCAGCGCATGTGTGGGGTGGACCTCGCCGGTGGGGAGCTACGCGGACGCCCCGTCGGCGCTGGGTCTGTCCGACATGGCCGGAAACGTGTGGGAGTGGTGCAACGACTGGCACCTCTGCAATCTGGGGACCGCCCCGACGACGGACCCGCCCGGCCCGGGTTCCGGGACGGCGCGTGTGCTGCGCGGCGGCGCCTGGATCGGCGACGCATACTTCTTGCCCGTCGCGCTCCGGGGCATCTCCGACCCCCCAAGCGCGAGCAGCGATCGCGTCGGATTCCGCGCGGCCCGGACGATCGCGCCCTGAGCTTCTCTCCAGGGTCCCGGCTGAATCCGGAACCAGGAGGCCGGGCACGGAAGCGGGTCCCGCATGCGCGCCACAGCCTTCCAGCGGAGGATGGAACGATGAGAAGGCGGATGTCGCTGGGGCTAGCCCTTCTGCTGGTAGTCGGTGCCGCGGCCGGCCAGGAGGAGTGGCGGATGCGTGTTCACCAGGGCGCGAGCGTGACCGAATTCACGGTGGCCGACATCGACAGCGTGACCTTTTATTCTGCCCCTCCCATCCCGTTCGTCTCCGTTCCCGCCGGTGTCTTCACCATGGGTGACGGCACAGCATATTGCGGAGAGCAGCAGCACCAGGTAACTCTGACCCGCGCCTTTCTGCTGGCTCAGCACGAGGTGACGAACCAGGAGTACCTGGAAGCGCTGCAGTGGGCGTACGACCACGGGTACGTGACGGCAACGGCCACCTCGGTGCTGGACAACCTGGACGGCAGCACGCAGGAGCTTCTGGACTTGGACGGGGACTGTGAGATTGCCTTCAGCGCCGGGACATTCGCCCTCCGCGATGCGGGTCACGGGATCAACCCCGACCATCCGGTCCTGGAGGTGACGTGGTACGGGGCGGCACGCTACTGCGACTGGCTGAGCCTGCAGGCGGGGATGCCCCGCGCCTATCAGCACAACGGCAACTGGGCGTGCAATGGAGGTGATCCGTACGGCGCTGTGGGATACCGACTGCCCACGGACGCGGAGTGGGAGTACGCGGCGCAGTGGGACGACGAGCGCATTTACCCGTGGGGCAACCAATCAGCGAATTGCAGCCGGGCGAACTACTGGCCCTCCCCGCCCGACCCCGCCTGCGTCGGTTGGACCGTGCCCGTGGGAAGCTACCCCAGCGCTCCAGCGGCTCTGGGGCTGTCGGACATGGCGGGAAACGCGTGGGAGTGGTGCAACGATATCTGGACCTGCAACCTCGGCACGACTCCGGTGACGGACCCCACGGGTCCGGCCGCTGGGGCCTTGCGCGTGCTGCACAGCGGTTCCTGGGGGCACTTCACCGGCGAACTGCGGTGCGCGACACGCTACACCGATTACGCGAACGTCAGCTACAGCACCGTCGGTCTGCGCGTCGCCAGAACCCTGGCGCCTTGACCATGCCTCTGGCGGGGTAAATACGCTCCGTGACAGTCGCCTGGCAGGCGTGCGACCACCAGGGCATGGGCGTGAGCATCGAGTCAGTGCACCCCGCAGCCTCCAGATCCTATCCTGCTGCTATTGCGATTACGCCCGTCAGCAGCGGAGACACTCGGTTCGCCGTTCAACCGGGAGGTCCTGCGTCCTACACACGGACACGGTTTCGATCGCATAGGAGCGCCCCGGAGGGATGGCCGTCGCAATCCGGAAGGGCGTCGGCTCCATGCCGCTTGCCGGCGTGAACCGCCTCTTCTATCATCTTCTCAGGTCGGAGCCCCCGTTGCCGTGATGTACGCGCGCTTCCCCGGGCTCCGCCGCATGCAGCGAGCGGATACGTGCGCACTGGCACCTTCAGCTTCTCCAGCGAGAAGACAGCGCACGGGCAGTGCTGTCTTCTGGCCGTCACCCTGCCATCCCGCAGCCCGCCGGAACACCAGCCTTTCCCACGCCGCTCGCACACCCAGAGCAGATCGGTGGGTCCCGCCCTGGCAGCAGCAGACTGGCGGGAGGCGCCGCGTCTTCTCAGATGGTAACCAGAACAGGAGGGACAGATGAAAAGGCTTGTATGCGCCGGTCTCGTCCTCGGAATCGCGTTGCTTGCATGCCCGCGTGCCGATGCGCTCGTAGTGCTCCGCACCAGCGTGATGGGGTGCGGCGGCGACCACGTGAGCGACCCCAACTACGACCACTGGTGCACCGTCGGGCAAGCCGCGGTCGGCCAGACCGGCAATGCGTACTACCTGCACTACGCAGGCTTCTGGTACCCCACGAGCTACCACTTCTCTGAGGTCATGGATCCCCTGGCGGGCGTGCCCACCGCGTTTGCTCTCGGGTACGGCACCCCGAATCCGGTCGGTGCGGTGGGATCGGTCAACTACGCGGTGCCCACCCGGGGCCATGTGGCGATCCGGCTGTATGACGTGACCGGGCGCCAAGTACAGACGCTCGTCAACGGACACGTGGAACCCGGGTATCACGAGGCTCCCTTGCGGGGCCGCGGCCTGTCAGGGGGCATCTACTTCTGTCGCATGGAGGCCGAGGGATTCAGCGCAACCAAGAGGCTGGTCCGGCTGCGTTAGGCCGACGCTGGCGTCCGGCGCGCTGGTGCGCGGACGCAGCGTCCACGAACGGAGGATACGGAGATGAGGTCCATCGCAACGTTGTGCGCGCTCGTGATGGTGTTCTGGACGAGCGCGGCCATGGCCACCGTGCCCCGGACGCTCAGCTACCAGGGATTGCTCAAGGATGCGGGCGGCACGGTCGTCCCGAATGGCGACTATGGCATCACCTTCCGGATCTACGACCTCCCGGCCGGCGGGGCGTCCCTGTGGACGGAGACCCAGTCGGTGCACGTTGAGGACGGCGTCTTCAGCGCCACGCTGGGTACGGCAGTCCCGCTCAACTTGCTCTTCGACGTTCCCTACTGGATCAGCATCCAGGTGTTGTCCGATCCCGAGCTGCCCCGGGTGGCCCTGACGGCGGCGCCCTACGCCCTGCGGGCCGTGGTGGCGGATGGGGTGAGCGGCGGGGTGGGCGACATCACGGCAGTGACCGCGGGCGCAGGCCTCACCGGGGGCGGGACGAGCGGCGCCGTCACCCTGGATGTGGGCGCCGGCACGGGCATCGAGGTGGCGGCGGACGCGGTGGGACTGGCGGCCGCCTATGCCACCGGCACGGCCTATGACGGGCGCTTCGTGAACGAGGGCCAGGTCAACTCGGTGACGGCGGCGATGGTGACGCCGGATTTCGTGAGTAGCGTGGACGGGGTCTACAACGACGGGGGGAACATCGATCTGGTGGCCGGCGCGAACATCACGATCACGCCGGACGATCCCAACAACCGGATCACGATCGCTGCGACGGGGGGCGGCGGAGTTGGGGGGAGCGGGACGACGGACTACGTTCCGAAGTTCACGGCGGCGACGACGCTCGGCAACTCCGCCATCACCGAGACAGGCGGCTACGTGTCGATCAGCTCGGGGGTCCAAGACAACGCGGAGACGAAGCCCGGGGGTCGTTCCGCGGGCGACGACGGCCGCAATACAAACAAGCTCTACGTCTCGGGCATCGACCGCGCGGTCTATGGTTACATCAACGAGCAGAACGCGAACGAGGACAATCGCGCGGCCATCTATGGCATCCGGTACCGCGCATTGAGGAATGATGGATCAGGCTATGGCGTCGGCCTGACCAACAATGCGATCACCGGCTACAACTACTGGGGCGATGTCTACACCTTTGGGGTTGCCGGCTATAGCTACAACGACTACACCCGCACCGGCGGCGTTGTGGGTGCCCGCGACGATGCGGCCTACTGGGGCGCGCTAGGCTACAAGGATGAGAACAACGGCGAGTGGGGCGTCTACACGCCCAACAACGCCTACGTGGGCGGCACGCTGCGCCTCCCGAGCGGGGCCAGCGCGGGCAAAGCGCTGGTCACCGACGGCAGCGGCAACGCGTCCTGGCAGAGAGTGGACTATGCTGGGGTTGCCGATCCCTTCACAATCGGTACCAACGTGTGGAATGTGAATATCACCACCGGAGAACTCGACATCTACCAAAACGACGGCTTCCCGAGCGTGTACGTGAACAATGCGTATACTGGAGGCTACGGCGATGCCCTCTGGCTGAACTCGCAGAGCGACTACGTCTTCACGTACACCCTGAACTGCAACGCCCGCGGCGGCCGCTCCGGGTTCTTTTCCAAGTCCATCGATGACGATCAGTATGCGGTCTACGTCGATGCCGCGGACGAGGGTCTCTACGTATATGGCGACTTCGTCGTCTCCGGGGGCACGAAGAGCGGCGTCGTGGAGACCTCACAGGGCCAGGAGGCGATCTTCTGCGTCGAGTCGCCGGAGGTGGAGATCTACGCCTCGGGCGAGGGGCAGCTCAGCGGCGGCGCTGCCCATGTGACCTTCGACCGCCTGTTTAGCGAATCGATCTCGACGCAGATTCCGGTCAAGGTGACCGTGACCCCCGTGGGTGCCTGGAGTGGGCTCTACCTGACGGCGACCAGCACGGCCGGCTTCGACGTGCGCGCGGGCGCCGGGGATCCCAACGTCGCGTTCCACTGGATGGCCTGCGGCCGCCGGGCCGGCTTCGAGGCCCGTCCGCAGGTGACGATCCCGGACCGCGCGGAGGAGGAGCGCGTGCGCCAGCAGAAGGAAGCAGAGGTCAGGAACCGTTAGTCAGGCGAAGCGACTCCGAGCACGCTGGGCAGTCAGGAGTCCGAGTGCGCACAGGCACTTGGCGCACTCGGCGGGGCAAGGGGACCGATCGCGCTTGCGACCGCAGGCTGGGCGTGAGGTCGCGATCAATGCCCTCCCTCCGACGCCTCCCGGGCTTCATCGAATCAGCACAGCTTTCCGCAGGTCGTGCACAGACCTCCCACCTTCATCCGGCACGAGGTCCAACCGCAGGAAGTAGAGCCCGGTCCCGAGCGGACCCGGATCGAGCCTGTACACGTGAGTCCCTGCCGCCTGCCGCTCGCGCAGGAGCAGCCCCGCCTGTCGGCCGGTGACGTCGAAGAGCCGCAACCGCACATCGCCATCGCTGGGAAGCGCGTACCGGACCATGCTGCCGCAGGGCAGCGGGTTGGCCAGCGTGGTGAAGAGTCCCGTCGGAGAGGCCAGTTCCGGCGGAGGAGGGACAGCGGCATAGGACGACTGGTCCCCGAAGTAGAGCTGAGCATCCACGAACCAGGTCATGAGCGTTTGGGTCTGCGCGGCGTTGGTCATCAACAGCTTCAGCTGATCCACAACGCCAGTTTCGTTCAAGCCTACAAAGCCGGTGGCAGTGCCGCTCCCTGTGGGCCAGATGGGTGAGCCCGAGCAGTGGCCGCCCGGACTTGGGCCACCCTGCGTGTAGGGGAGCGGCCAGATGCGGGCACCCGTCGGCTCGACGGTCGTGTAGGGCAGGTCCATGTTTGCGTGCTGCTCGAGCATGAAGTAGGCAGGTGAGGGGTGGACCAGATCGGCCGAGCGGATCACATTGTCCGCGTAATGGAAGTTCACCGGCAGGAAGTACTCGCAGATCGTTTGGGTCATGTCGGCATTGGTCATGCGATAGCGCACGTGGTCGATCGTCCGCTCTCCGCTCGAGATCCGGAACCAGCCCGTGGCCGTCCCGCTGCCGATCGGGTAGATCGGGGACGCGGAGGTGACGTAGCCTGGCGTGGGTGCGCCATTCGTGTAAGGCCGTGGGAAGATTCGCACTCCGCCCGGTTGGGTCGTGTGGTATTCGACCTCGGTGGAGACGGACTCCTCGTGCAGCAGGGCGGCGGGAGCGGTGGGGGTGTGCGTGACGTTGCAGAATCCTCCGGCCTTGAACTCGTAGTGACAGGGCACGAAGAACTCCAAGAGGAGCTCACTTGTACTGGCGTCCTTCATCTGGAAACGGATCTGGTCGGCGGTAACCTCGGGGGCCCCCAGGATCGTGAACCATTGCGTTCCCGTGCCCGGTCCCGGCGGGTAGTCGACGGAGCCGGAGGCGCTGTAGCCGGGCGTCAGCGCGCCCTGCGTGAAGGGGCGCGCGAAGATGTGGACGTCCCCGGTGTGAGCAGAGATGTAGTCGAACGAGATGTCGACATGCTGGCCGTACATGATGCAGCCTGGCGATGACGGTTGCATCTCGATCCCCGAGATCTCGTGTGGGCTGAAGTGATACTCGACGGGGACGCAGAAGTGGAGGACGCTGGGCCATCCGGGATATCCGACGGGGTCACCCCTCGCCACTCCGAAGAACACCTCGTCGATGACGGGTTCCCCGCTGTGGATGGTGAAGTAGCCCGATCCGCTGCCGCTCCCCTGCGGAAAGTAGCGGGCTCCGGCGTAGAGGCATTCCGGGGCAAGCCAGCCCTGCGACCATGGCCTCGCTACGATGCGGGCTCCTTCCGGCAGGTCGATGGTGCAGTTGTAGTGGACGTAGACGAGGTGCTCGTACTGGATCGCAGCGACGGGCTTGGGATCGAACTCGATCCCCGAGATTGCGACGCCCTGGGCGCAGGCCGAATGCGCTGCGACGATCAGGGCCACACAGAGAATCAGTGCGCGTGCCATGGTGCTCCTCCTTGTCCAGGGACCGAGTTCGGCTGGGGCTAGGCGAGGGGCGGGGTGGGCGCGTGCGTGCGGTCCCTACTTGCTGAGATGCTGATCCGTCGGCCGCGTCACACGAAAAGAGGGCCATCTCCGGCGCAATGGCGGCTGAGCGGGCCGGCGATGGACACCGCAGCCGCCGCAGGTGCGCGGCCGGGGGCCTTCGCTCACAGGAAGTGGCCTTGGCGCATCCGGTTTTCGGATGGCGCCCCGGGGCGGCTCAATCGCGCGACCGATTCCAGAACAACGTGGTACGGGAGTTGGACCGCCGATCGCTCCGGACGGTCCGGGCCCGTGCAGCGCTTGCCCATCAGCCGGTCAACGCCCCTCCAGTCTCACCAGGTGATCGGCGCTGACGGTTTCGCTGCGCAGGTCGCCGAAGACGACGCGGTAGCGCCCGTCCTCGAGGCGCCAGCGCAGCAGCACGCGATCGAAGTCGGAGGCGCGGACGTGTCCACCATCGTAGGCGGGGTCCTTGCCCGTGTGTGTGAGCTGGACGAAGAACTCGCAGGTCTGCTGGATCGCCATGAGGTCGGCGAACGCATCGGCCCCGAGGTGCCCCTCGCTCCGCAGTCGCGACTCCTCCTCCTCGAACTGCCGGGTCGCCGAGGCCAAGACCAGCTCGTTCGGATACTGCCCCTGCATGATCCGGGCGAAGGCTCGCAGTCCGGCGATCGCGGTGTCTTCGTTGACCTCGGTTCGCGGGATCGTGCCGAGGCTGACATAGCCCGTCGGGATCTCGTAGGCGAAGTCATCCTGCGATAGCTGCGGATTCCACTGGAAGTCCTTCATCACCTGGCGCATCCAGGTCTTGCCGCCCTCCGCCCGTCCCTCGAACTCGACCCGAACCGGCCACTGCGTCTCGACATCGACCCACAGCCGGAGCTCGCCATCGGTGAAAGCGCCACCCCACAGCTCGTTGGCTCTGGTCTCGATGCCCGCGGCCAACGTGCCGTCCACCCGGCGCCGGCCGATCTCGGTGAACTCACCTTGCCGGAAGCGCGCGACGAATTCCTCCGGGCTGCTGCCGGACAGAGCGGCCCTGAGCTCCTCTGCAGACAGGTCAGCCATCGCGTACCGCCGGTCGCGGTGAATCAGGGTCACCATGCGGCTCAGGTCCGGGTCGACGTGCACGACAGCGGCCAGGCGGCCGTCGACATACATGTCCTGCCGAATCCCGAACTCAGCAGAGCAGTACTGCACCATCTCCGTGGTCGGGCCGCTGCTCGAGGCCTTCTCGATCCGGCAGATGTAGTCGCGTGCCTGGGCGACCCGGTCGAGAACCTGCGCCCAGGCGACACCACGGTGTGGGCCGCTCAGAAGAGAGACGCCCAGGGCGACAGCGGCGAGGACCCCAGCCGCGGCCGCGTAGCGCACCCAGCTCCAACGCGGTGTAAGTTGCCGCCCGCGGACGACCGCGGGCCGGGCCAGCGCGCGTAGGGTGGCCCGGTCCATCACGTGACTCTCCACTCTGGCCAGCGCATCCTCCGTCGATTGCACAAAGGCGGACAGGCGGCGGTCATCCTCCTGCAGAGCCTGCCAATGCTGGCGGCAATCCGCGCACTCGCGCAGGTGTCCCGCGAGCGTTTCGCGATCCGCGGCGGACAGCTCGTGCAACGTGCCGGCGACCAGCAGATCCTCAATCCAACAGCACCCTTCAGGCATGGCCCGCCTCCTCCCGTTCGGCGAGGAGCCTGCGTAGCGCTTGTCGGGCGCGGTACAACCGCACGCAAGCGCCACCCTCGGTGAGGCCAAGCTCCTCCGCCAGTTTGCGGACGCTCCTTCCGTCGAAGTAGAAGAGCAGGAGCGGCAGGCGGTGAACCTCGGGCAGCCGCTCCAGAGCCTCCAGCAGGTCTGCGTGCTCCTCCCGGGAGTCGGCCGGCACAGGCGTCACGACCTCGTCCGTCAGCGGCGTCTCCGATCGGCGCGCGCGCCGGCGAAGCAGGTCGCGGCAGCGATTGCGCGCGATCTGGGCCATCCAGCCTCCGAACAGCCCGCCGTCGCGGACGGTGTCCAGACGCTCCAGGGCGCTCACGATGACCTCCTGGGACGCGTCCTCCGCATCGTCCTGGTTGCCGAGCAGGGCCAGGCAGATCGCGAAGACGCGCTTCAAGTGGCGGCGGACCAACGCGGCGCGGGCGCCTTCGTCGCCCGTGCGGGAGGCTGCCACCAGAGACTCATCCGATCTCTCGTCCACGGGGATGCTCCCTCTTCGCCAGACAAGACGATGGAGCGGCAGGTCTCATTTCACCGGATTGTGCAATCCTAGCCCAGCCTGCTGCGCGCAGCCAGGTTCTGGCCCCGCTCAGGCCTCGTCCGTAAAGGCCACTCCCGCAGCGGCCTGGGGTACTCCCGGCCCGACGGCCGCGGGAGATTCGACCATGCGGATGTGGCGCCAGCGACCGGTACGATAGCGCAGGTACATGGCCGCACCCACCGCCACCACCATCACGACGACCACCACCCAGGTGAGCCTCGGTGGGGCGTGGAAGACGCGCACGAGCAGAATCCCGGCGATCGCCAGCAGCCAGTGGCCGCTGACCGACAGGAGCATGGTCCGGAACGTGTCGCCCGCGCCGCGCAGGGCGCCGCCAAAGACGATGCCGACCCCGTCCGCCATCACGTACAAGGCGACCAGCCGGACCATGAAGACCGCGAGCGGCCGCACCTCCGTGAAGGCGGTCGGATCCTGCCGGGAGCGGAAGATCTCGACCAGGGGATGGGGAAAGAGGCTGAACACGGCAAATGTACAGGTCGTGTAGGTGAGCGCCACCTTGAGCGCGGAGAGGGCTGCTTTGTGCGCAGTATCGGGATCTTGCGCACCCATGTATCTCCCAACCAGGCTGATCACACCGATGTTCACACCCATGAGCGGGATGAACGACACCATGTCCCAGCTGAAGGCGATGGTCATGGCGGCGGCCTGGGTCGTGCCGTAGGAGTGGAATGTCTGGACGAGCACGTTGAAGGCCATGATGTTCAGGAAGAGCTCCAACCCCGTCGGTGCACCAAAGCGCAGGAGGCGCCTCAGCAGGGGCAGCTCGAGCTTCATGGCTGCCATCACCGCGAACTCCCGCCGGTTCGCGCGGCGCAGGAAGGCCACGGCCAGGGTTGCCATCGCAGCGAAGCTGCCGCCGACCAGGGCCACGGCCGCGCCCTGGATCCCCAGGGCCGGGAGGCCCAGATGCCCGAAGATGAGCAGGTAGCTCCCGCCGATGTTGACCGCCATCGCGAGGCCGGTCGCGAACATGACGATGCGGGTGCGCCCGATGCCGCTGAAAAACCCGCTCAGGCTATTGCGCACGAGAGCGAGGACGGAGCCGTACATCAGGATGTTGAAGTACTGCTTCTGCGGGCCGAGCTGCTCGGGTGGGATGTGCGCGGCGACGAACATCCGGTGCCCCACCGGTATGCAGAGGAGCAGGAGCGGGTAGGCGAGGAAGGAGATAATCAGCGCCTGGGCGACAACGGCCGGACAGCGGCGCGGCTGCCCGGCGCCGAGGTGCTGCGCGACCAGGGCGGTCGAATAGCCGGTCAGGCCGACGAAAAACGTGTTGAACATGAACGAGGTGAGACCACCGGCCATGGCCGCGTTCATGTACTCCGGGTGGACCCAGGAGAGGAAGAGCCGGCCCGTGAACATCATGATCGTCTCGCAAGAGCTGGAGACGACCATGGGCAACGCCACGGCCAGGAGCTCGCGCATGCCCCCCGGCGTACGCTGCTTGGCGATGGTGGTGGCTCCCGTGCTCAATGCCCTTCGGCTCCCTGCGCGCGCCGGATGAAGGGAGCCTCCCGGCCCAATCGCCGAGAGGCTCCTCCGGCCGCATCACTGATGCGATAGGATACGCCATGCGCACGCAACACGGGATCTGATTCTTTGCATGCCGTGCACGGCAGTCGGCGCGCGCCCGCATCGCTCGGAGCGTCCGCGGTTCAGTCGACCACCACCAGTCGCACCCGGGCCGCGTCGCGCGGAGGGTCGAGCCTCGCGGCGTCGCGAGTGCAGCCCGATCCCTCGTGCGAACGGGCCAGGACGAAGTAGACCCCGCTCGCGACGGGCGAGTCGCACTGGTCTCCGCCGCTCCACTCGAGCTGGTAGTGACGGGGGCCGGGGCAAGACCCGCACGATCCAGCATCCAGGAGGGCTCTGACCAGTCGCCCGGCCGCATCATACACGCCGACCGATGGTGCCGCCCCGCCCCCCACGTACAGGTCCAGGCGCGCTCCAGCGACGGCGCGCCCCAGATGCACGGGATTCCCCGCCGCCAGGGAAAGGCGGATCCGCCCTCTTCCAAGCGACGCCGCCTCGCCTCCCGCCGGTGTGGGAACGGCGCTCGGATCGCCATCCAGGATCGCGAACAGCACACCGCCCCCGGGGCCGGTGCCGGTCACGTAGAGCCGCGATGTACCCGGATCGGCGGCCACGCAGCGGATGTCGTCCGCGGGCAACGGCAGCGTCTCGACGATTGTGTGCTGTGGACCGATCGCAACGAGCTGCGCCCCGGCACACACATACGCGCGCTGCAAAGCCTCGTTGACCGCCACCCCTGCTGGGAAGTCGGGGAGGCCGATCGTCCGCAGAAGCTGATGAGACTGTCCGTCGTACACCCACATCACGTTGCCGTTCAGCGCCGCGATGTAGATCAGATTCCGGGCCTCGTCGACGGCGATCTGGTTGGGCTCGCAGATCGACGGGATGGTGATGATCTCGAGGATCTCGTGCGTCGTCCCATCGATCACGAACAACAGGCCCATCCAGACCGTGACGTAGAGCCGATCCGTGGTCTCATCGATGGCCAGGTCCATCGGCCAGTAATCGAAGCCAATCGTGTCGGTCACAGCCCCTGCATCGAGATCGACCACCGCGACGGTCATATCCTCGTGGTTGCAGACGTAAGCGACGCGCCGGTCCGCGCGCATCGCGACGGACACGGGCTCCCGGCCCACGGCGATCGTGTCGATCGCAGCAGGTAGATCCCCATCGTAGAGCATGAGGGTATCGTCGTAGCGCACGGTGGCCGCGATCAGACCATCCGTTCGCCGGGCGTCGATGTCGCTGACCACGTAGCCGGCGTCGTAGTCCCGCACGGATGGCGGGTGCCAGGGATCGAGGTGCAAGACATCATTGCCCCACGCGTTCCCCACCGCGACGGTGTGCACGTGCGGTCCGCCGAACGCGAAGGGCTTTGCGAGTGTCACGCTGCCCGGATCGATGCGCAACCGCAGCGTGGCTGTATTCCACGGCGGTGCAGCGTTGAACACGGTGATGTCGTTGCTCTGGTGATTGGTGACGAAGACCTTGCCCAGTGCGGGATGGACGCAGATCCCGCCGCGGGGATGGAGGCCGACGGGCACGGGGGCGGGGGACGGCCCGACGGGATTGATCACGCTCACGTCGCGGCTGTCGGTGTTGACCACGTAGACGACGTGGGTTCCGGGGTCCACCGCCAGATGGGTGGGACTCAGGCCCACCGGATAGGTCGCGATGACGGTGTTGGTCATGCCGTCGATCACCGAGACTGTCCCGTCGTCGCGGTTGGCGGTGTAGATGCGGTTGAGCCCCGGGTCGGCGGCGATGCCCTCGGGATAGGCGCCGACCGGGACCGTGGCCATGACCGTGTCGGCCGACGCGTCGATCACGCTCACAGTCCAGCTGCTCAGGTTGGCCGCATAGACGCGATCCGTCGGCGCCACGTAGCACGCATCATAGGGATAGAATCCCACTGGAATCGTGACGAGGAGCTGTCCGGTGGCCGCGTCGAGGGCCCAGACACGCGCGCCGTCCATGTCGACCACGTAGAGCTTGGGGGCATCCCCGGCCACAGCCTCTCGCACGCACAGGTCCATGGGCGCACCCGGTAAGGGAACGACCCGGAGTTCCTGGAGCGTGTGGGCGTCCACGATGGACACCGTACCCCCGCTGCTCGTCACAAACACGCGATCGCCCGCGGCGTTCACCTCGACGCCGTGCGGGTAGGGCCCGGCCAATGGAGCGCCCGTGATCACCGAGCCGGTCGGAATGTCCAGCACGATCAGATTCCACGGGCCGTACAGGCATGCCGCGTAGACGCGCGTGCCCGACCGGTCCGCGGCAATGCCCCACGGCTCGCATCCGTGTTGTGGGTTGTTGAGGGGGATCGTGTACAGGAGATTGAGGTCGGCATGTGCCGACCCTGCGAGAAGCACCAGCATGAGCAGACTTGCCGCGATTGCCGCTGCCAGTTCTGGAGCACCGAGCGTTGACCAGTGAACCCCGTGCGGGTGAGCGGGGTGAAGGGCAGCCGAAGCATGGAGTGGAGCCATGGTCCACCTCCTGACGCGAGCCGGCACAGCAGACGTCTGTCACGTGTCGGGGTCTCAGGCAGGACCCGAGCGCGCCGGGGCTCGCGGGTGCGGCGCGGACTCTCGCGGAGACGCTTGCAGCCCATCATTCTACCACGCACAGCGCGGCCGGGGCTGGAGACCGGGTAACTCCGGTCGCAGACGCGCGCAGGCACTTCACGGCATCCCTCCCCAGGCGGACGAGTAGCACCGGCCCCCACGTCCCCATCCTGGTGCCGGTGGCTATCGTCCGGCGCCGGTACCTATCGTCCGGTGCCGCGTACCGGTATCATGCTCGGGGTCCCTGATACGGTGTCGGACAAGCGCGGGGCGAAGTGGGGGCATCGATGCGCGCCTGGGTGGTGTGGGCATTCTCTTTGGCCGCGGTGCTGCCCGCCGGGTCCCAGGTCGACGTGGACTTCACGATCGACACGGGAGCCGGCCACTACGCGATCAGCCCGCTCATCTACGGCGTCAATTCCGACTCGTATGACGGCGCAACGGCCCGGAGGCTCGGCGGCAACCGCCTGACGGGCTACAACTGGGAGAACAACGCCTCCAACGCGGGGGCCGACTGGTACCACAGCAGCGACGACTACCTGCCCTGGGTCATGGGCATCCCGTCCGCGCACGCAGAGGACCCGGGCATCGTGCTCACCACATTCCACGACACGTCACTCACCGTTGGGGCCTATTCTCTGATCACGCTGCAGATGGCAGGATACGCGGCGCGCGACAAGCACGGCCCGGTGCCGGTCGGACAGACCGCGCCCTCGACGCGCTGGGTAGCCGTAGTCGATCGGGCGCCGGGGCCCGCGACCTTCCCGCCGGATACGACCGACGGGCAGCTCCACATCGACCAGCTCTTGCGCTTCCTCGTGGCCACCTACGGCCCAGCGTCCGGCCCAACCGGCGTGCGAGGCTATGCCCTCGACAACGAGCCGGCGCTGTGGTGCTACACGCACCCGCGCATCTTCCCGGAGCCGGTGCGGGTGGCGGAGCTGCTGGCCAAGTCGATCGCCCTGTCCGGCACGATCAAGGAGGTGGATCCCGCGGCGGAGGTGTTCGGCCCGGTGTTATACGGGTTCTCAGCGTACCTGAACCTGCAGGACGCCCCTGATTGGGGCAACTACAGCGGGACGTATGGTCGCTTCGTCGAGGCCTACCTCGACCTCATGCGCCAGGCGTCCGACAGCGCCGGGGTGCGGCTGCTCGACGTGCTCGATGTTCACTGGTACCCCGAGCCCGCGGGCGTCTACGCGGGCGACACGACGCGCGCGGTGGCCGAGATGCGTATGCAGGTCACGCGCTCCCTGTGGGATTCGACCTACGTCGAGCCGAGCTGGATCGGCCAGTGGTTCAGCCCGGTCGCGATCCTGCCCTACCTCCAGGGGGCCATCGCCGGCTACTTCCCCGGCACGAAGCTGGCGATCACGGAGTACGACTACGGCGCACCGAACCACATCTCCGGGTGTCTGGCCCAGGTCGACGCGCTGGGGATCTTCGGCTGGCAGGGTGTCTACTTCGGGTCGAAGTGGGGTTCGATTTCCCACTACGTCAACACGGCCTTCAGGCTCTACCGCGACTGCGACGGCGCGGGCACCGCGTTCGGCGACCAGGGCGTGTCGGCCTCGACGTCCGACATCGAAAGGAGCGCCATCTACGCCGCCTGGTCCGGGTCCGATTCGCTGCACGTGATCGTCGTCAACCGGAACTACGACGATGCCATTGCCGGCCATTTCGTGATCGCCGGATCCGCGACCTTCCTGGGCGGTGAATCCTGGTGCGTCTCCCGGGCCGATACCCTCATCCATCTCGGCGCCGCTGTTCAGGTCGTTGCGGGCCGCCAGTTTGACTACACCTTGCCACCCTTGACGGCTCACCACCTGATCCTCCATCGCGAGGCATCTTCGGGAATCATCGCCGGCGGAGCCGAGCCGGCCGCCGGTCTGGATGTCGTCGTCCAGCCCAATCCGGCGCGCGGCTTGATTCGCTTGCGCGCTGTGCCTGGCGCCCCGCCCATAACCTGGGCGAAGATGCACGATGTCACGGGCAAGCTGGTGCGCGAGGGTTCGAACCCCGAGGGGGCAGATGCTCTGAGCATCGAATGCGCCGGTCTCGCGCGGGGCACCTACTTCCTGCGCATTCGCGCGGGAGAGCAGATCATCTCGCGCAAGGTCGTGTGGGGCGGGTAGCGGCGGTCCGCGAAGCAAGATGGCGCCCGCCCGGAGATGTCTGGAGGCCAGCAGGTCCGATGATCCAGACTCGTCGGTTGACACTCGTCCCCGCCACGGTCGCCCTCGCTCGGGCCGAGATCTCTGACCACGCCGAGTTCGCCCGGCTGCTGGGCGCAATCGTGCCCGACAACTGGCCGCCCGACCTCGCCGCCGACGTGCTGCCGCTGTTCCTCGAGCGGATGGAGGCGGCGCCCGATCGGGTCGGCTGGTTCAGCTGGTACGGCCTGATTCGCGACGTTGGGGCGGGCCCGAGGGCCCCGAGCACAGCCCCACCTGTCCTCGGCGCTGGCGGCGGGTTCATCGGCCCGCCCTCGGAGGGCGAGGTCAAGATCGGCTACTCCGTCCTGCCGCAGTTCCAGGGACGGGGCTACGCCACGGAGATGGTTGGCGCGCTGGTGCGCTGGGCATTCGCGCAGCCCGACGTGGCGCACATCGCGGCTGAGACGGAGTGGGCGAATCCGGCATCCGTGGCCGTGCTGGCCAAGCTCGGGTTCACGGCCGCAGGCCCGTCCGTCGACCCCGACGGCACGCGTTTCGTGCTCTCCCGGTCAACGATCGGCACCTGACCGCCGGTGTCGCCTAGCTGCTTCCCGCCGCAGCCGGGGAACCGGCGCCGCAGCCCGCAGTCCCCGCCACGGCGGAACTCACCCTCGACGAACCGCGGGCAGCTCTCGTGCACTGGACCCGATCATCCGCGAGCGGGTACTGCAATCCGGACTCCCCCCGTGTACATTGCGTGGAGGCAGTGCGCTCAGAATTCGACGGGCACCCCGCCCGGGAGGAAACGAGCATGCGTTCACGATTCCAAGCGTTCGACCTGCGGTCCAGGTTCTGTCCGGCAGCCCTGATGGTGCTGGTGCTCCTGGTGGCGACGCCGGCGTCTCGAAGCTCCACCGCGGGAGAGTCGACCCCGATGCCGCCCGTCGAACCGGAGATGATCCTTCTCTCGGGCGGTGAGTTCACGATGGGCAAGGAGGGTCACGGCGACTACAGCCCGTCCCACGCGGTGCGGCTCTCACCCTTCTACATCGACAAGTACGAGGTCACGAACGCCGAGTACCAGAGATTCTGCGAAGCGACCGAGCACGCGTTGCCCTTCTTCTGGGGGATCGACCGCTTCTGCAGCGGACCGGGGTTCGCCCAGTACCCCGTCGTCGGCGTCAGCTGGCTCGACGCGCAGGCGTTCGCCAAGTGGCGCGGGGCGCGCCTGCCGACGGAGGCAGAGTGGGAGTACGCCGCGCGCGGCGGCTTGGTCGGCAGGAACTACGCTCAGAGCGACGAGTTCGATTCGACGCTCTATGCCTCGACCGGCAAGCACCCTTCCCCCGTGGGCAGCCGTCCGCCCAACGGCTTTGGCTTGTGCGACATGACCGGCAACGTCTGCGAGTGGGTCCAGGACTGCTACGCTGATGACTACTACAGAACCAGTCCCGCCGAGAACCCCACGGGTCCCTACGTGGGTGGCTACCAGGTGATCCGCGGCGGCGGCTGGTATACCGGACCGTCCTGCAGTCGGGTCTACAGCCGGTATGGCCTGAAGAGCAACTGGCTCGACTTCAATGTCGGCTTCCGCTGCGCCAAGTACGCGGGACAGTCGGCCGCGACCAGGATGGAGGAGGTGATCCGGGCCGACGGGATCGAGCGGGGCCTGGCGGCCTACCGGGAGATGCGCGCGGCGGCGCCCGGCACGTGGTACTTCGACGAGCGGGAGCTCAACGAGATGGCCTACCGCCTCATCCCGGACAGCCTGGTGGCCGAGGCCGCCGAAGTCCTCGAGCTGAGCGCGGCGGCGCACCCGGATTCCTACAACGCGTGGGACAGTCTGGCAGAGTGCCGTGCGTTGCTCGGGCAGGAGCAGCTCGCGATCCAGCATTACCGCAAGGCGCTGGAGCTCAATCCCGCCTGCCGGACGTCCCGGGAAGGTCTCAAGAAGCTTGGAATCGAGGTGGAGTAGCATCGCCCCGCCACGCGCGCGCCGCGCCACGCTCTGCGGCTACGCCGCTGTGCAGTGCGTCTGCATCGCGGCGTTGTGCGGTTGCACGCTCGTGTCGGCCAGCCGTGGAGGCCGGAGCCTCTTCTCGCCCGACGATCTCGATCCCGCCCAGTTCACCTGCGCGATGCGCGTGGAGCGCTCCCGCGGGAGCGAGGCCGACACGCTGCGCGTGATCGGCGTCGCCCGCAATGTCTCTGCCAAATCGCTCGATGTTTACGGCCGATTCGACTTCGGGGGCGCGTACAAGCCCTGCCCCGACTGCCCACGGTCTGCGCGCGCGCCCGTGTTCTACGTCCTGCCCGTCTCCTGGCGTCGTGAGGCGCCGTTCGAAGGCCGCCGGATCCAACTCGTCCCGGGCGCGGAGCTGCGCGATACGCTCCTTGTGACTTTCGCCCCGCTGGACTTCGAGTTCGCTCCCGGGAAGATCACGTTCAGCGGCTCCTTCTGGGCCGGGGTGCCCGGGGGCACCTTCGCGCAGGCCCGCTGCCTCAACGCCGAGGCCGGCACCGTCGCGGTCGAGGTGCCGTAGGTCCCGCCCCGCGCCGGGAAGATGCAATGCGACGGTTGCGGAACGAAGACTTCTGGTTCGGTCTGGATATCTGATTCTCTTGCAGTGACTTGCTCCCCGCCAGCGCGCTTTGGAGGGGTCAGGGGCCAATCGCGGGTTAATCGAAAGGGAAGAGTCAAGTTACGCCGCATGCACCAGGATTCTTCGACCCAGAACCGGTTGCTTGAGCCATCCTGCGTCGGTTCGTTGCGACCTATGGCGGCACCGCCGCGGCGGCCGGCACCGAGGCGCGCGTCGTCGCCCGGGCCATCCACGACGGCCTTGATGACGGGGAGCAACTTCCATTCTGGTGAGCCGCACTCTCCGCTGGTGAAGCCCGTGTGCCGGGCGGTAGAATCCCGCCGATCCGAAGCCTGAGGAGCGGCCCTCTGTCGCTCCTTTTCGGCAATCCAACAGGTTCAGGTTCAACAAGGAGCCGCTCATGAGCAGCCCCATTCCCTGCCGTGCCATGCTCCGCATCGCGGCATGGCTCGCCCTCGCCATGCTCCCCATGTGCGTCCTGCCCGCCGCCGCACAGAACATCCAGGCCCGGGAGTACTGGCTCGCCAACGGCATGCAGGTCCTGATGGTCGAGCGCCACGAGACGCCGACGGTCATGGGTGCGATCGTTGCGCGGGTCGGGTCGGCGAATGAGACCACGGGCATCACGGGGATCTCGCATCTCTTCGAGCACATGATGTTCAAAGGATCCAAGACGATCGGGACCAAGGACATCACCCGCGACCTGGAGATCATGGCCCAGCTCGACTCGCTGCGCGCCCTGATGCGCGACGAGGAGCGGACCATGCGCGAGGCGCTGCGTCGCGGCGGGTTCAGCGACATGCTCGATCCCGCGGCCAAGACCGAGCGCTACCGCGAGCTCGAGAAGGCCTATGACGCTCTCGTGCTGGAACAACGCGACCTGATCATCAAAGATCAGCTCGACGCGCTTTACACGGCTGCCGGCGGCTCGTTTATGAACGCCATGACCTCCGAGGACATGACTGTCTACTTCGTCCGGCTCCCCAGCAACAAGCTCGAGCTCTACATGTGGCTCGAATCCGATCGCTTCATGAACCCGGTCTTCCGCGAGTTCTATTCGGAGCGCGATGTGGTGCGCGAAGAACGGCGGCTGAGCCTCGAGTCGACGCCGACGGGCCGGATCGAGGAGGACTTCGCCTCCATGTTCTGGAAGTCCTCGTCGTACCACTGGGAGGTGCTCGGATGGCCTTCCGACCTCGCCAGCGTCACCCGCGAGCAGGCGCAGGCCTACTACGACACCTACTACGCGCCCAACAACCTGATCATGATCCTCGTGGGAGACCTGGATCCCGACGAGACGATCCAGATGGCGAAGCAGTACTTCGAACGCATCCCGCGCGGAAAGACGGAACCGCCCGACGTCGTGACCCTCGAGGAGCCGCAGTACGGCGAGAAGCGCCTGATCGCCCAGGCCGAGAGCAGTCCGCAGGCCGAGATCTGGTACCACACCGTTGCCTGGAAGCACCCGGACAGCTACGCGCTGGAGGTGCTGGCCGGGATCATGAGTGGGAAGACCGGTCGGCTCTATCGAAAGCTGGTTGAGGAAAAGGGGATCGCCAAGGGCTCCACCGGGGGCGGGCGGCGGATGATGCCGGGGGCAGAGAGCATCGGGGTGGGCGCGACCCAGGACTCGCGGAGATACGCGGGGGCGTTTCAGATCAGCGCGGAGGGCATCTCGGGCGTCAAGGCCGAGGAGTTGGAGAGCGCGATCTACGAGGTCGTCGCGGACTTGAAGTCCAACCCGGTCTCACCCGAGGAGCTGCAGAAGGTGAAGAACCAGCTCCGCGTGCGCACGATCCGATTCATGGACATGATGGGGGGCCTGGGCATCATGTTCTTCCTGTCGCAGAACGCGGGGATGGGAGACTGGGCCGAGGCGAACAACCATCCGCAGAAGTGCGATCTCGTGACAGCCGAGGACGTGCAGCGGGTGGCCAACCGCTATCTCGTTGACGATCAACGCAGTGTCCTCATCGTCAACTCCAAGGACGCGCCAGCGGGGGAGAGCGCGGGCCAGGAAGATCCGCGAGCGGCGCAGATGGCCCAGATGATAAAGTCGATGACCGATGCCGCCCAGCTCGAACAGATGATCGGCATGGTCTCGGCGCGCCTGGACAGCGAGCAGGATCCCGCCAGGAAGGTACAGATGGAGAAGATGGTCAAGCTAGCCACCGCGCGGCTCGAGGAGCTCAAGGCCGCTCAGGGCAAGTAGGACAGGTTGGGAAGGAGAGCCGAGATGAGACACTGTTTTCCTGGCCAGATGAGCCGACCGGCTGCCCTGGGCGCCATCCTGATCCTGGCCGCGCTGGCGCTGACCCCCGTCGCAGCGGTGGCCGGCCCGATCGTGGATCACCCGGACAAGCTCACGTTCAAGGAGCTCGAGTTCAAGCCGCCACGGCCCGATGCCTATCGGCACACGCTGAAGTGCGGGGTGACCGCCTACGTTGCAGAGAACCACGAGGTGCCGACCTTTGAGGTGACGGTTCTCGTCCGCTCGGGGTCGATGTACGAACCGGTCGACAAGGCCGGACTGGCGAGCGTGACCGGCTACATGATGCGCAACGGCGGCGTCGAGGGCATGACGGCCAAGGCCCTGGACGAGCGGTTGGCGTTCCTCGCCGGGGAGATCTCCGTGAGGATCGGCGAAGATCAGGGCCAGGCCAACCTCTTCTGCCTATCCAAGGACATGGATGAATGCCTGTCCATCTTGCGGCGCGTGCTGCGCACGCCGGTGTTCGATCAGGCAGTGCTCGATCGATACCGGGCGGATGTTCTCTCGACGCTGGAGCAGCGCAACGCTTCGACCGCCGACATCGAGGAGCGCGAGTGGGCGTTCTTGATGTATGGGAATCACCCGTGTACAACCCCGCTGCGCCGCACCGGGGCGTCGATCAACTCCATCATGCGCGAGGACCTGGTGGCCTTTCACCAGAAGTACTTCTTCCCGGGCAACTTCATCCTCGCTGTTTCAGGGGATTTCAAGACTGCCGACCTTCTGAAGAAGCTGGACGGTCTGCTGGCGAACTGGCCGAACCATTCGCTCGACCTTCCGCCAATCCCCGACCAGATCCCCGATCCCAAACCGGGCGTCTACATGATCAAGAAGGAGGATGTCAACCAGTCGCGCATCCGGGTGGGTCACCTGGGTGTCAAGCGCGACATCCCCGAGCAGTATGCCTTGGCGGTGATGAACGATATCCTCGGAGGCGGCGGCTTCACCTCGCGCATCATGCGCCGGGTCCGCTCCGACGAGGGTCTGGCCTACAACACGGGCAGCCGGTTCGAGTCCCCCGTCTGGTTCCCGGGCACATTCCAGGCCTGGTTCCAGACCAAGCACGCCACCGCGGCCTTTGGCACTGGGCTCATCGTCGATGAGATCAAGCGCATCCGCACGGAGACCTGCGACGATGAAGCCATCGCAACCGCGAAAGCCAGCTTCATCGGCCAGATGGTGAACCCCTTCAGCAGCAAGAGCAGCATCGTGAACACCTTCGCCGAGGATGACTACACGGATCGGCCGGACGAGTACTGGCAGCAATACGCGCAGAACATCGAGGCGGTGACGGCGCAGGACGTGCTGGCGGCGGCGCAGAAGTTCCTCCATCCGGATCGGTTGGTCTACCTGGTGGTCGGCGATCCGGATGCCGTCATGGTGGGTTCGGACAAGCACCCCGAGCGCTTCTCCGATTTCGGACCGGCTACCATCCTGCCGTTGCGCGACCCGGTGACGCTGGAGGTTCAGTAGCATGACCACTCCCGCCGGTCAGGAGGCTCTGAACCGCCTGATGCAAGGTAACGCGCGCTTCGTCGCAGCCCGATCGGAGAACCCGAACCGCGCGCCCGCGCGCCGCGCGGAGCTCCTCGGGGGACAGAAGCCGTTCGCCGCGATCCTCGGCTGCGCTGACTCGCGGGTGCCGCCCGAGGTGATCTTCGATCAAGGTCTCGGAGACCTCTTCGTGCTGCGCGTCGCCGGCAACGTGGCTGGCGACCACATGCTGGCGAGCGTCGAGTACGCCGTGGGCCACCTGGGCGTGCCGCTGGTGATGGTCCTGGGCCACAGCTGCTGCGGCGCGGTGACCGCGACTCTGCACAAGCACGCGACCGAGGGCCATCTGCCCCAGCTTGCGGCGCTGATCGAACCGGCCTGCCGGCAGACCCACGGTGCGCCGGGCGATGCGGTGGAGCAGACGGCGCGAGCCCACGCCTGCCGGACGGCAGCGCGATTGCGGGAAGAGAGCGCCATCCTCGCGACAGCGGCAGCAGAGGGGCGGGTCAAGATCGTGGCTGCGTACTACGACCTCGAGAGCGGGCGGGTCGAGGTGCTGCAGCCAGCGTAGCCACCGCTCGGGGCCAGCCGGTGCTCGTCGCGCATGCAACGCTTGCCGCACGCGCAGCGTCCGCCACGCATGCAGTTCCCGCACCCCTGCTTGGGCTCCCTACCGCCCTGTCAGCCGGACCAGTTTCAGCGACGTTGCGGGGGAGTCCCCGGTCCGCACGAAGTAGGTTCCGCACGCCGCGGGCAGGCCCGCCGCATCGCACCCGTCCCATTCCAGGGTGCGCGTCCCGGGCGCCCGCTCGGCGAAGCACAGCCGGCGGATGATCCGACCTGCAGCGTCATGGATCGTGATCGACGCGGGAGCGCGGGTTTCACACTGGAACGAAAGCGTGCACGAACGGGCGAACGGGTTCGGCCGGGCAGTCACCGGCCAGGCCGCTTGCGACGGCGCCTGCGCATCGGCCGGATTGCTGCACTGCCGCGGGAACACCTCCAGGTAGTTGGACTGGCCGCCGACCGTGCAGACGTAATCCTCGAGGAAGACCATGCCGGCCGGAGCGGCGGTCAGGCTGCCGGCCGCCCCCAGCTCCACGGGGGCGGCCAGATCACTCACGTCCACAGCCACGAGGCGCACATCGCTCGCGAGGTAGGCCACGCCGGCATTCACCGCGATCGGTCCCCGCAGCGAGGGAACGGCCAGGACGCTGACCTCGAGGGGCGAGGTGGGGTCCGCCAGGTTGTAGATCCGCAGATCCGAACCCCGGTACGTGTAGAGCATTCGGTGACAGTCGACGAGGAAGGCGTACTCACCCAACGCCGTAACCCCCCAGATCTCCGAGGTGGCCGTTGCCGGCGCGATCGTGGTGGCGATCACGGGCCGCGTGGGGTCGGAGACGTCCACGACGTGGAGCCCCTGATCCTTGGCGGCGATGAGGAGATAACTCCCCGTGCGATCCAGATCCTGCACCGGGGCGTCGATCCCGGCTTCCGCCACGATCGTCGGATTGGCTGGGTCGGAGACGTCGGCGACCAGGAGGTCGTCCCACGTCAGGACATAGGCGTAGCTGCCCGAGGCCAGAACCTTGGCAGCGGATCCGGAGAGGGCCAGAGAGGTGACCACCGTGGGCGATGTGGGCAGCGAGGCGTCCAGGATCGTCAGTCCAGCCTCACCGTCGGCCACGAAGAGGTGGTCGGGCGCCTGCGCGATGTCCTGCGCCTGGCCGGGCGTGTCGACAGCGCCGACGATGGTGGGAGACAAGGGATCCGCGATGTCGACGACCTGAACACCGAGCTGGCCGGATGCCACGTAGACGATTGACCCCGCGCGAACCAGGTCCCATGGGCTCTCCGGAATCGCGACCGCGGCAGCCGGCATCACCGTCTCCGGCACCGTGACATCGACGACCTGAAGATAGCCGGTGAGATCTCCGGCATTCCCGCCGGTGACCACCATGTCTCCGGCCTTGTCGAGGCAGTAGAGATAGCCGGATCCGGGTCGCCCGACCACGACGGGGTCCGTGGGCGTGCCCACGTCCACGATCGCCAGTCCGCTCGAGGCGATGTAGAGCAGCGACCCCTCCAGGAGCATGCCCTCGACCGGGACCTGAGAAAAGGCTTTGACCAGCACGGGCATCGCCGGATCGACAACGTTCAGAATCCGCATCCCCTCGCAGGCGCCGACATAGGCCAACCCGCCGTCGATGATCACGCGCATTGTGGTCAGGAATTCCGGAATCGGGTAGGTGCCCACGATCGAAGGCGAGGCGGGGTTGCTCACATCCACATCGACCAGACCGAAGAAGGACACCGTGCAGCAGGCCAGCCCACTTTCGACATCGACGTCCTTGACGGCTCCCCCCAGGGCGAGGCTCGCGACGATCGTCGGATGATCGAGGTCTGCCACGCGGACGATCACCAGGCCGGTCTCGGTGGCCATGTAGACATACTCGCCCGAGCGGACCAGACTCCACGCGCGAGATGGGATCTGCGCCTCAGCATGGTAGACTGGGGCTTCCAGGTTCTGGATGTCGAGCGAGTCGAAGTAGTACAGCTGACCCACGCGCTTGCCGGCCATGACGATCGTCCCTTCCAGGATCGCCGCCGTGATGCTGCCGGTCTCGGGGACGATGCTGTCGAAGCTCGGACGTTGCGGATCTCCGAGATCGTAGACCGACAGCTGGCCGCCATACCCGAAGGTGAGGGCATGGGTACCGTAGATCATGACGCCATTGTGGTAGACCTCCCCGACGTGCTCGCCGATGACCCGCGCATACTCCTGGTAGAGCTCGCAGTCGGCCATGCTCGGAGCCGCCAGCGAGAGAGCAACGATTCCAAGTGCCGATACAAGGGGCATGAAATGCCTGTGCATCCGACAACCCTCCCTGTGGAAAGACTTGGGGGGTATCGGGGGGAATGATCAGGGGGCGGATTCGACTGCGAGAAGTATAGCCAACTCCGGGCGGCGGTGGCAAGGCCGGCAAGTCGGACGCCGGGCTCCACGCCTCACGCCTTCGCGCCCTCCGCCTCCTGCCCCTGGAATTGCAGGCTGTAGAGACGTGCGTACACTCCGTCCTGCGCGAGCAGCTCGTCGTGCGTTCCGCGCTCGACAATCCGGCCCTGCTGCACGACCAGGATCTGCTCGGCGCTGCGGATGGTGGAAAGGCGGTGGGCGATCACAATCGACGTGCGGCCCGCCAGGAGCGCGCGCAGCGCGTCCTGGATGAGCAGCTCGGTCTCGCTGTCGATGCTGGCCGTCGCCTCATCGAGGATCAAGATCTCGGGATCGAAGGCCAGCGCGCGCGCGAAGGCGATGAGCTGGCGCTCCCCGGTCGAGAAGGTCGACCCGCGCTCGGTGACCGGACTGCCGAGCCCATCGGGCAGGCGGCGGATGACATGGTCGGCGTGGCTCGTGCGCGTGGCCGTCGCGAGCCGCTCCTGCGTGATCCCGGCCTCCCACAGCCGGATGTTCTCCGCGAGGGTGCCGGAGAAGAGGAACACATCCTGCTGGACCACCGCCATGGCTGCGCGCAGGCGGCGGCGGGGAATCTCGCGGATGTCGGTGCCGCCGATGGTGATGCGACCGGCGTTCGGGTCGTAGAAGCGCTGCAGCAGCGTCGCGATCGTCGTCTTGCCGCTGCCCGTTGCCCCCACGATCGCCGTGGTCCGTCCGGCCGGGACCGTGAAGGTGATACCGCGCAGGACGGGCGTCTTGTCGTCGTAGCTGAAGTGCACGTCCTCGAAGCGGATCTCGCCGCGGGGGAGCGGACCTTCGCCGGAGCTCGTGCCCACGTCCACCTCCACCGGCTCGTCGAGCAGCGTGAAGATCCGCTCGGAGGCGGCCATCGCGTCCTGCAGGATGTTGAATTTGTCCGACAGGTCACGAATCGGCCGAAAGAACCGCCCCGCGTACTGGATGAACGCCACGAGCGCGCCGAAGCTGAGCTGCTCCTGCACGACGCGCCCGCCCCCATACCAGAGGATGAGTGCGACCGACACCGACTGGATCAGCTCGACCAGCGGGAAGTAGAGCGCGAACGCGCGCACCGACTCGAGGAACGCCTCGCGGTGGGCGACGTTGAGCTCGTCGAATTCGCACTCATTGCGCGCCTCGCGCCGCAGCGCCTTGATCACCGCGACGCCCCCCAGCGCCTCCTGCAGGTAGGCATTGATGCGGGCGACGGCCGTGCGAATGTCCCGGAATGCCCTGCGCACCCGGACCCGGAACTGGATGCTGACCAGGAAGACCAGCGGCAGCGAGGCCAGCGTGACCAGCGCCAAGCGTGTGTTGGTCGCAAAGAGGATCACGACGATGCCCAGCAGCGTGAAGATGTCGCCGAAGATCGCGACGACGCCCTGGGTAAACATGTCGTTCAGCACTTCAACGTCGTTGGTCGCGCGGGTCACCAGCCGTCCCACCGGGTTGCGGTCGAAGAAGGCGATCGGCAAGCGCTGGAGGTGCCGGTAGATGTCGGCCCGCAGCCGCAGCATGGCCTGTTGACCCAGCAGGCTCATCGTGATGAACTGCGCGTACTGCAAGAGACCGGTCGCGACGATGAGTGCGAACCACAGGGCGCAGATCCCCACGAGACCGCGGAAGTCACCATGAGCGATGTAGCGGTCGATACCGATCTGCGTGATGAGGGGACCCGCCAGGGAAGCCAGCGAGAAGACGATCAGCAATGCCGTGGCCAGCACGACCAGACTGAGCGAAGGCCGCAGGTAGTGCAGCATGCGGATCATCAACGCGTGGTCGTAAATCTGGCCGACGCGATCTTCGGTGCCGGCCGGGCCAGCAGCGAGGCGTCCGGATCCGCCCGAACCCAAAGCTGACCGCGGGAGGCTGCTCATGAGCCCTCCCCCGCGCGGTACCCGGCGTGCTCGATCTCGGCCGCCAGTCGCTGCCGCTCGTGCAGGCGGGCGTACAGCCCGCCGGTTCGCAGAAGGTCCTCGTGCGTGCCCTGCTCCGTCACGGACCCCTGCTCGAGGACCAGGATCCAATCGGCGTGTTCCACCGCCGAGATGCGATGCGAGATGATGATCGCCGTGCGCCCGCGCAGGTACCGGCGCAGCTCCACCAGCATCTCGACCTCGGTCTCGGTGTCGACGCTCGAGAGGGTGTCGTCCAGCAGCAAGAGATCGGGCTCCAGCAGGAGCGCGCGGGCGAGCGACAGCCGCTGCCGCTGCCCGCCCGACAGCGTCATGCCCCGCTCGCCGACGAGCGTGTCGTACCCATCCGGGAAGGCCGCGATCTCCTCGTGCAGGCGCACGCGGCGCGCCATCTCCTCGATCTGCTCCCGTGCGGCTCCCGGCCGGCCGTAGGCGATGTTCTCCGCCACGGTCCGCGAGAAGAGAAACGCATCCTGGGGTGCGTAGCCGGTGAGGGCGCGCAGCGCCCCGAGGTCCCGCTCACGGCTGTCGACCCCATCCACCAGAATCCGGCCGGCGGTGGGATCGTAGAGGCGCAGGAGCAGCTTCAGCACCGTGCTCTTGCCCGATCCGGTGCGACCCACGATGCCGAGGGTCTGCCCCTGCCCGAGTCGGAAAGAGACGTGGTTCAGCGCGTCGTCGGCCGCGCCCGCGTGACGGAAGGTCACCTCCTCGAAGACCACCCGCGGTGTCGGCCGGTCCCCCCGCGGGCCCGATGTGATCCCGGGCTGGATCACGAGCAGCTCCTGCAGGCGCGCGGCCGCGCTCGCCCCGCGCTGGTACATCGTGATCACCCAGCCGATGGCCACGACCGGCCACGTCAGATCCACGAGATAGGCGGAGAAGGCCACCAGCGAGCCCAGGCTCAGGCTCCCATCGATGACCTGTCGCCCGCCGACGAGGAGCGCGATCACCAGGCCGATGCCGGCCAGTGCGCTCGTTCCCGCCATGAAGCGCGAGCGCAGGCGGGCGACGTCCATGTTGGCTTCGAGGTAGGCGTCGTTGAGGCGGCCGAAGTTGGTCGCGCAGTTGTCCTCCTGCCGGTACGCTCGGATCACGCGCTGGCCGGAGATGTCCTCCTGCACACGCGCGGAGACTTCCCCGAAGAGGTCCTGGACCCGCCGCGAGCGAGGGTGCATCTCGCGTCCGAAGCGGAAGGTGACGACGGAGATCAAGGGGTAGGGCGCGAAGGCCAGGAGCGTCAGCAGGGGGTCGATCGCCACCATCAGGGCGATCGAAAGCACCAAGGTGAGCACCATCGTGGCGGCGTACATGATCCCGGGTCCGGCGACCATGCGGATGGCGGTCAGGTCGTTGGTGAAGTGGGCCATCAGATCGCCCGTCTTGCGGCGCCCGAAGAAGTCGAGGTCGAGACGTTGGAGATGGCCGAAGAGGTCGGCTCGCAGGTCGTACTCGACCAGGCGCGAAGCGCCGATGACCCACCAGCGCTGCAGGTAGAGGAAGAGCGCACCTACCGCCGCGACAGCCACCATCGCCACGGCCATCTGCAGCGCCCGCTTGAGCGATCCACCCTCGCGCAGGGCATCGATGGCCAGCTTGAGGAACCAGGGAATGAGGCGCGAAAAGGCGGCCGCCACCAGGGTGGCCGCCAGGCCCGCCGCGATGCGCCCCCGGTAGCGCCGGAGGTAGGGTGTGAGGAGCAGCAGGCTGCGGATGGCCACCTCCCTGGAATCGCACGGAGTCAGCCGGTCCGGGTCCTGTGCGTGGACCCGGACCGGGGTCGGAAGCAGTGTAGCGCATGGCCGCGCGGGTGCCATCAGGATCCAGGACGCTTCCAACCGGAGCCGGGTCGGGCTATGATCCGAGTGCGGTTGCCAGCGGCGGCGGTCGCCGCGGTGCGTACCCGTGAAAGGGGAATAGGTACATGCCACCCACAGGAGAGAGCAACCTCGCGCTCTTCATCGACTTCGACAACATCGCGCTCGGCTCGCGCGAGATGGGCCAGCGCTTCAACATCCATCCGCTCATCCAGCGGCTGCTCGAAAAGGGCAAGATCATCGTCAAGCGGGCCTATGCGGATTGGAGTCATCACGAGGAGCACATGACCGGGCTGCATGCAGCCGGCATCGAACTCATCGAGATTCCCAAGCCCCAGGTCTCCGGCAAGAACAGCGCCGACATCCGTCTCGTGGTGGATGCGATGGATCTATGCCACGGCAAGGCGCACCTGGACACTTTTGTGATCGTGTCGGGCGACTCCGACTTCACACCGCTGGTGACCAAGCTGCGCGAGAACAACAAGTCGGTGATCGGCGTCGGCGTGCGCAATTCCACCGCGCAAATACTGGTCAACAACTGCGACGAGTTCATCTTCTACGACGATCTGATCAAGGAGAGCACGCGGCGGGAGACGGATGGGCTCGGAGACATCCCAACGGAGCACCGCAAGCTCTTCGACTTCGTGCTCACCACGACCCAGGGATTGCTGCGCGACGGGCGCGAGCTGCTTTACGGCTCCCTGATCAAGGACACGATGAAGCGCAAGCGGCCCGACTTCGACGAGGCCAACTACGGCTACAGCACCTTCGGCGATCTGCTGGAGGACGCCGCGGCCCATGGGATTCTGGAGGTTGAGCGCGATCAGCGGGCCGGGGGCACCTGGGTCGTGACCGGGCTGGGCCGCGGGGCCGGCCGCCCGAGCCGCAGCCGCCGCTCATCCGCGTCGGCCGCCGCGCGGCGAGGCGAGAGGCCCGCGCACGCGTCGCGGGGCGAGAGGCCGGCGCAGCGGAGCGAACGGCCCGCACCCGTCCAGCGCGGCGGCGAGCCGACGCGGCCCCCGCGGAGCGAGAGCGCCACGCCGCCACCGGATGACGATCAGACCAAGAAGCAGGCCGGCCGCCGGCGGGTGGGCCTCCTGCGGCGGCACGTCAAGAAGATCGTGGGCGGGCCACCCGACCGACGGGTCGCGCGGGAGGAGTAGGGAATCGCGACCGGGCCGCCCGGTCAGCGACCGAGGAGGCCGCGCAGCCGACCCAGCATCCCGGCCGCACGCTGCACGCGCAGTCCGATGCGCCGGATGCGGTCCGCGCGCTCGCGGTTGTCCGCCGCGGTGGCGGGGTGGCGCAGCTCCCGGCCGTAAGCAGCCAGCACGCGCATCAGCAGCTCGGCCTGCGGCTCGGGCAGCACGAGGCTGCGCCGGCCCGAGGGCTGCCGCCGCCGCACCTGCTCGATGGCCTCTTCCAGGTCCAGGATGGCTCCCTGATCGCCCGGGTCGAAGAAGCGCCGGCCCATGTAGGCGAGTGCCTCGAGCAGCAGCTCGCTTTCGCCGTGCGCCAGGAGAACGATCCTGCTCATGCCTTGCTCGCCGATCGGGACCGCCCGGGCCGCGCTGGCCGCGTGCAGCGGAGGCGGCCGGATCCGTCTGAGGACGCCTTCTTATACCACAGGCCCATGCTACCAGATCCCGGCCCGCGTCGTGGAACTCGCGACACGCGTCGCGGTTGTGTAGGGGCTGGCTCCGCGTGGGGCCCGGTGTGACCTCCGGCCGGCGGTGCGCTGAACGCTGGGGGCGCCTTGAAATCGCCGGCCGTCAGGACTACCATCATCCGATTGCGGTCCGCGCGACGATTCGCCAGCGGAGGGGGTTCGGCGATGGCCTGGGAATACAGCGAGAAGACCAAGCAGCTCTTCATGGATGCGGTGCACGGCAGGCCGGGCACGCACATGGGCGAAGTCGAGAACCCGGACGGATTCGGCGAGCACGGCTCCATCGCCTGCGGCGACGCCCTGCGTTTCACCTTTCGGGTGCGGCGCCACCCCAGCGATCCGACGCAGGATGTCATCACCGAAGCGCGCTACCTGACTTTCGGCTGCACGTCGGCCATCGCGGCCTCGGAGGCCCTCTGCGCGATCATCGAGCAGGGGGGCTATACCCCGATCCAGGCGCTCGCGGTCACCAACCAGGACATCGTCGACTACCTGGAGGGGCTGCCCGAACAGAAGATCCACTGCTCGGTCATGGGTGCCGAGGCGCTCCAGGCGGCAGTCTTCAACTGGGCGCAGAAGCGCGGGGTCGATCTGCAGAAGCTCGGGGTCGACATCCTGCCCGGAGAGCAAGAAGAGGGGCGGATTGTCTGCCAGTGCTTCAATCTGACCGAGCCCTATATCCGCCGGAAGATCAAGGAACTTGGGCTGAAGACGATTCCGCAGATCACCGCCGCGATCAAGGCAGGCGGGGCCTGCATGTCCTGTCATCACAAGCCGGGCGGGCTGCAGGACATCCTCAACGACATCTGGGGCGGGCCGGTGACGGGCGTCGCCGAGGGACCGGCGGTCCCCGAGACCGCGGCGGCCGATGGGACGACTGGACCTTCGCCGTACCAGCTCGGCAAGCGGATCGAGCAGGTCATCGAGCAGCACGTGCGCCCCATGCTGGCGCGAGACGGGGGCAACATCGAAATCGTCGACATCAAGGACACGATCATCTACTGCCGGCTCCAGGGGGCCTGCGCCTCCTGTTTCGCGGCGGGGACAACGATGAAGGTCCTGGTCGAGCAGGTCCTCAAGGAGCAAGTGGACGAACGCATCCGCGTGATCTCTGTATAACCGGGGCACGACTGTGAAGACGATCTACGCCGACAACAACGCCACGACGAGCATTGCGCCCGAAGTCTACGAGGCGATGGTGCCGTACCTCACCTCGGAGTACTTCAATCCCAGCTCGATGTACTCGCCCGCCCAGCGCGTTGCTCACGCGGTGGCCCGAGCGCGCGGGACCGTGGCGAAGTTCCTAGGCGGGGTGAGTGCCGACGAAATCCTGTTCACCTCGTGCGCGACGGAGAGCAACAATCTGGCGATCCAGGGCGCCATTCGCGCCAATCCGAACCGACGCCACGTGATCACGACCGCGGTCGAGCACCCGGCGGTCTACGAGGTGGGGAAGGATCTCGCCCGCGGCGGGTTCGATGTGACGTTCCTGCCGGTGGACCGGCACGGCCGGCTGGAGCTGGGCGACCTGATCCGGGCCCTGCGGCCCGACACGCTGCTCGTGACGGTCATGCACGCGAACAACGAGACGGGCGTGGTCTTCCCGATCGAGGAGATCGCCCGGATCGTCAAGGAGACCGATCCCGCCATCGTGGTGCACACCGACGCCACACAGACGGCGGGCAAGCTGCCGCTCGCGTTGAATGGCGGGCTCGCACACGTCGACCTGCTCTCCTTCTCCGGCCACAAGCTGCACGCGCCGAAGGGGGTCGGGGTGCTCTACGTGCGCCGGGGCACGCGCTGGCGTCCGACGTTGATCGGCGGCCATCAGGAGAAGAGCCGACGGGCCGGAACGGAGAACGTTCCCTACATCGTCGGCCTGGCCAGGGCCTGCGAGCTGGCGCAGCGTGACCGCGAGGCGGAGACCGAGCACGTGCGGAAGATGCGGGACCGACTCGAACGGACGCTCCTGGAGCGGATTCCCTACGTCGAGGTCAACGGGGGCGAAGCGCCGCGCCTGCCCAATACGCTCAACCTCTCCTGCCACTACATCGAGGGCGAAGGGATCCTCTACCAGCTCGATGCCCACGGCATCTGCGCTTCGAGCGGCTCGGCCTGCACGTCGGGCTCGCTCGAGCCGTCGCACGTGCTGCGGGCGATGAAGGTGCCCTTCACGGCCGTGCACGGGTCGGTGCGCTTCAGCCTGAGCCGCTACAACACCGAGGCCGAGATCGATGAGATCATCGCAGTCGTCCCCGAAGTCGTGGCGAACCTGCGCAAGCTCTCCCCCTACTGGGACAGCGCCGCCAACCGCCCGCGGCCGGAGGCGGAGGCCATGACCCGCGAGGACAAGGGGCGGCCATGAAGACGAACGAGGTTCTGATCACCCGAGCGATCATCGAGCGGTACTTCGAGAAGCTGAAGAGCTCGATCGAGATCGATGTCGCGATCGCCGGCGGGGGGCCGTCCGGGCTCGTGGCGGGCTACTACCTCGCCCGAGCGGGTCACGCGGTGCGGATCTTCGAGCGCAAGCTGAGCATCGGCGGGGGCATGTGGGGCGGAGGGATCCTGTTCACCGAGATCGTCGTGCAGGAGGAGGCGCGTCACATCCTCGACGAGTTCGACATCCGCTACCGCCCGTACGCCGAGGACCACTACACCGTGGATGCCATCGAGGCGACCTCGACGCTGACGAGCCGTGCGGTCAAGGCTGGTGCGGTGGTCCTCAACTGCATGTCGGTCGAGGACGTCGTCATGCGGCCCGAGCGCGTCGTGGGGGTGGTCGTCAACTCGAGCCCGATCGAGATAGCCGGCCTGCACGTCGATCCGATCTCGATCCGCGCCCGCACTGTGGTGGACGCGACCGGGCATGCCACCGAGGTGGTCAAGGTGGTGGAGCGCAAGGTGCCGGGACGGCTGTTGACACCCAGCGGCAAGATCGAGGGCGAGCAATCGATGTGGCCCGAAGAGGCCGAGCGGCTCACGCTGGCGAACACGCGCGAGGTCTTCCCTGGCCTCTACGTCTGCGGCATGGCGGCCAACGCCGCCTTCGGCGCGCCGCGCATGGGACCGATCTTCGGGGGCATGTTGCTGTCGGGGCAGAAGGTCGCCCAACTGATCGAGGCGAGACTGCGCGAAGAGCGCGGGTGATCGCGGGCAACGGCGGGGGTGGAACGGGCATGGGTGGCGCCGGGCGGATGGTGGGGCTCGCCCTCGCGCTGATCGCGGCGAGCGCGTTGGCGTGGAGCGCGGACTCCGGGGACGACGCCCCGGGCACAGCATCTTCTGGTCGCTCGTCGCTCTCCTACCGCGGCCACGAGAACGAAGCCGACTGCGACAACCTCATCGCCTCCTACCCCGCGGCGGCCGGGACGCGCATCGATGACTGCCAGACGTGCCATCGCGGAGGTGCAATCGCACGCGGGGAGGCCGGCGGGGGCACGCGCGGCGGCATGGACGGCGGCTCCGCTGTTGGCCGCAACGAAGCGCTGAACCCCTGCTCCTACTGTCACCTCGTCGACTTCCCCGAGCCCACGGTCGTGCAGGGCGCGCCGGCGAGCTACGAGGAGACGCTCAACAGCTTCGGGCTGGCATACAAGCGGGCCGGCCGCAACGTCGCCGCGCTGGAGGCGATTGCCGGCGAGGACGCCGACGGCGACGGCTACGCCAATGGCATCGAGATCGAGGCCGTGCGCTATCCCGGCGATGCCAGCAGCACTCCGGCGCAGAAGGTCGTGCCCATCCGCACGCTCACGTGGGAGGATCTGCAGGCGCTCGCACGCCACGAACAGTTCCTTCTGATGAACGCGCACCGCCAGCGCTTCGATGAGTATGCCAACTACGCCGGCGTGCGCATGCTCGACCTCCTCAACGCCGCCGGCGTCCCCCTCACAGAGGCCACCACGATCACCTGCTTTGCACCTGACGGCTATGCCAGGGACTTCACCTACGAGCAGATCACCGCTGCCTATCCCCCGGGGCGCTACTACCCGGATCTCGATCCCGAGAGCTTCGCTGATCCCGAACAGGGCTTCGTGAAGTACGCCGAGCGGATTCCGGAGGGGCTGAACTCCGCCGGGGATGAAATCCCCGGCAGGCCCTGGCTCATGGTGGCCTACGCGCGCGAGGGTGGGGATCTCGCCGAATGCTACCTCGATGCCGTGTCGGGCCGCCTGGAGGGCGAGGGACCCTATCGGCTGATCGTCCCGCAGTCCAGGCCGGGCGCCCCTGATCGAGACCAGAGGTGCTCGCCTTCGAAGTACGAGGACGGATACGACTTCGACGGGAGCAGGGACTACAACTCGGGGCAATGCATCCGCGGACTGGTTGCGATCCGCGTTAACCCCATGCCCGCAGGCTACGAGGAGTTCGACTGGAAGAACGGTGGATACGCGTTGCTGGCCCGCCGGAGCCTGATCCTGTACGGGGCGGGGGCGGCGCACTGAGAATCCGGGCGTGCTGCTGCTGGCAGCATCGCCGGGCCGGTGGGCCAGCTCAACCCAGCTCGTCCAGAATCGCGATCACGCTCTGGATGCAGGGAATGCAGACCTGGTTCCTCAGATCGTTCTGCGCGTAGAAATCCTGACCCTCGGCGGTCATGAGGTCACAGCCCCTCAGAAGCTCCCTGCAGATGTACGACCCATGACGCTGGCGGAATCGCTCCATCAGCGCACGCGTCTTGGCATACGTTGCCTCGGTCGCCGCGCGATCATTCCCCTCGCCCCGACCGTGGCGAAGGCCCAGCACCAGGATGCCGCCGCTGATGGCGCCGCACACCTCCTCGCGCCTGCCCATGCCCGCGCCGAATCCGCAGGCCAGGCGCAGGGCCGTGTCGCGTTCGAAATGTAGCGCGTCACAGTGCGCATAGAGCACGGACTGGGCGCAGTTGTACCCCTCACAGAACTTGGCTGTTGCCGCCTCGAGCCTTGTTTTCACCGCTACTCCAGAAGCTCCCTCGGGATGTTCCCCCCATTCTGGGTCATGCACCAGCCGACGCGAGTGGGCTGCCCGATCGCCGAGAGGCACGTGGCAGGCGAATCCCCGCGGAGCTTTCTGTCTTCACCGCGCGCGTGCTTACCGCTGAAACAACATCTGCGCGTACGTCGGCAACGGCCACAGGTCCGCCGGCAGCAGCTCCTCGAGCGCATCGGAGGCCACGCGGCCGCGCTGCATCGCGGGAAGCACCCCGTCGCGGATGTGCCGGGCCAGGTGCTCGGCGTTCTCGCAGCGCTGTCCGAGCGCGGCCTCGATCTCGGCCAGGGCACCGCGCAGATGTGCGACCAGTTCCATCAGCTCCACGAGGAGCTGGTCCGTTTGCCCGTCCTCGCGGCGGGCTGAGCGCGTAGCCGCGACCAGCCCGGCCAGCTCGGTCTGGTAACGCTGCGCCGCGGGCAGGATCTGCCGGCGCAGGATGCCTACCAGCGTGCGTGCTTCGATCATCTGGACGGCATTGTACTTCTCGAGTTGCACATCGATGCGGGCCTCCAGCTCTCGCGGCGTGAGCACATGGTACTTGCCGAACAACCCGACCGCCCGCGGTGACTTGAACACGGGAAGGGCGTCCACCGTGGTCTTCAGGTTCGGCAGGCCACGGCGCGCGGCCTCCTCGTGCCAATGCGTCGAGTAGCTGTCTCCGTCGAAGACCACGCGTCGATGCTGCTGCAAGGTCTCGCGCAGCACCTCTGCGACGGCCGCTTGCGTTCGCGCGGGCGTGGGCTGGCGCCCGGCGCGCTCCGCGAGCCTCGTCGCCATCCAGTCCAGGGACTCGGCCACGATCGTGTTGAGCACCGTGCTTGGCCAGGCGACGGTGGCGAGAGAACCGACGGCGCGGAACTCGAACTTGTCGCCGGTGAACGCGAATGGGCTGGTGCGGTTCCGATCGCTGCCGTGACGCGGGATCTGCGGCAGCGTACGTGCTCCGAGATCGATCCGCCCGCCCTTCTTGGTCGAGCGCGCGCCGCCCTGCACGAGCTGGTCGAGCACATCCGAGAGCATATCGCCCAGGAAGATCGAGATGATCGCAGGGGGCGCCTCGTTGGAACCGAGGCGCAGGTCGTTGCTCGCGCCAGCGACCGAGGCGCGCAGGAGGTCCCCATGGAGATCGACGGCGCGAATGACCGCGGTGAGGAAGACCAGGAACTGCAGATTGGAGTGGGCCTCCTCCCGGGGATCGAGCAGATTGGTGCCCCCCGTCGTGGCCAGCGACCAGTTCACATGCTTGCCCGACCCGTTGATCCCCGCGAAGGGTTTCTCGTGCAGCAGGCAGACGAAGCCATGGCGGTCGGCGGTCTGCTCGAGGACGTGCATGACCAGCATCTGATGATCGGCGGCGATGTTCATCTCCTCGAACGTGGGCGCAAGCTCGTACTGCCCTGGGGCAACCTCGTTGTGCCGGGTCTTGACGGGCACGCCGAGTCGGCCGAGCTGCTCCTCGACCTCGGTCATGAAGCCCAGGACGCGGTCGTGGATCGTGCCGAAGTAGTGGTCGTCGAGCTGGTGACCCTTCGGTGGCGGCGAGCCGATGAGTGTACGGCCGCAGATCTGCAGGTCGGGGCGCTCGTTGTAGCACAGCCGGTCGATGAGGAAGTACTCCTGTTCGGCCCCGAGGGTGACGACCACGTGCTCGCCCCTGCGACCGTTGCCGAAGAACCGAAGGATGCGCTCCGCCTGCTCCGTGACCGCCTGGATCGAGCGCATCAGGGGTGTCTTCTTGTCGAGCGCCTCGCCGTGGTAGGAGACGAAAACGCTCGGAATGCAGAGCGTGGCACCCTTTGCGTGCTTCAGCAGGAAAGCAGGACTGGTCGGGTCCCACGCGGTGTAGCCGCGCGCCTCGTACGTGTCGCGGATGCCGCCCGAGGGGAACGAGCTGGCGTCGGGCTCGCCCAGGATGAGCTGATCGCCCGAGAACATGCTGAGCGCCCCCCCGCGACCGTCGGGGCGCAGAAAGGCGTCGTGCTTCTCGGCCGTCTCGCCCGTCAGGGGCTGGAACCAGTGGCAGTAGTGCGTGGCGCCGTGTTCGGTGGCCCAGGTGCGCATCGCCTGCGCCACGGCGCTGGCGATGCCCGGATCCAGAGGCTGGCCGTGCTGGATCGTCCGTTGGAGCTTTGCCCAGGCGCTCGGTGGCAGGCGTCGGGCCATCGTCTTGGCCGAAAAGACGAACGAACCGAAAGCCCCGGCCGGCGAGGGCGGTACGACCCCCCTCGCGCCTGCAGTGCGACGTGTCGACGCCAAGAAGCCACCTCCACGCTGGGCCGGACGAACGCTGCCCGGCTACAGTCCGAGCGGCCCGCTCGCTCCGCGGGTCCATGGGAGACTCGCACCATCGACGGCGCGCATTCTAGATCAGTGTCGGGGGCAGTGCCACCATCGCTTGGCGAAAGCCAGGTCGTGCGCAACTGGTCCGCGCCCGGCACCGTAAGTCCCCCCAGCTTCCGTTTCCCCCCACGGAGAGTTCCCGATCAAGCCGGCCACGCCGGCAGCCCGATCACGGACAGGCGGAGGAACGGACGTCATGAAGTGGATCCCGCTGGCCGCAGCGCTGCTGGCTGGGGCTGCACTCGCCCCCAGGGGTCTGGCAGACGAGGGCAGCGGCACGGCCGCTCGCCCCGACCCGCTCGACCTGCAGGCCGAGAAGTACGAACTCCCCAACGGTCTGGACGTGATCCTGTACGAGGACCACCGCCTCCCCATGGTGGCCGTCAACGTCTGGTATCACGTCGGCTCGAAGAACGAGGAGCCGCGCCGAACCGGGTTCGCGCACGTCTTCGAGCACATGATGTTCCAAGGCTCGGAGCACCACGACACCGACTACTTCGTCCCGCTCGAGTCGGCCGGCGCGTTCGTCAACGGCTCGACCACCGAGGACCGCACCAACTACCTCGAGGATGTGCCCAGCAGCCACCTGGAGCTGGCCCTGTGGCTCGAATCCGACCGCATGGGCTTTCTGCTGCCCGCGATGACGCAGGAGAAGTTCGAGAACCAGCGCAGCGTGGTGATGAACGAGCGACGCCAGAGTGTGGACAACGAGCCCTACGGCTGCTCCGAGGAGATGCTGCTGGGCCTGCTCTTCCCGGACGACCACCCCTATGCCCACTCGGTGATCGGGTGGATGGGGGATCTCGAGGCGGCCACGCTGGAAGACGTCCAGGAGTTCTTCCGGCGGTACTACACGCCGAACAACGCCTCGCTCTGCTTGGCCGGTGACTTCGAGACCGCCGAGGCGAAGGCATTGATCGAGAAGTACTTTGCTTCTCTGCCGCCAGGCCCCCCGGTCAGGCGGATGGAGGCCTGGGTGCCCGTGCTCGACGGCGTGCGGCGGGCAACGGCCCAGGACGCCGTGACGTTGCCGCGCCTGTACATGGCCTGGCACACGCCGCCGCGCTACACGCGGGAGGACGCGGACTTCGATCTGATCGCCAACGTGCTCGCTTCCGGAAAGACCTCACGGCTCTACGAGGAGCTGGTCTACAACCGGCAGATCGCGCAGGACGTGACCGCCTACCAGGACTCACGTTCACTGGGGAGCATCTTCAACATCCAGGTGACCGCCAAGCCGGGCCTCTCGCTGGATGAAATCGAAACCGCCGTCGACGAGATCCTGGCCGAATTCCTCGCGAAGGGCATCCGCGCCGACGAGTTGGCCGTGGCCCAGGCGGGCTGGGAGGCCGGATTCGTTCGCCGGCTGCAGACCACCGGCAGCTTCGGCGGTCTGGCCGATGCCTTCAACGGCTACAACACGTTCCTGGGCGACCCGAACCGAGTCGCGTGGGACAGGGAGCGGTACACCAGCGCCACCCCGAAGAGCGTCATGGCCGCCGCCCGCGCCTACCTGCGGCTCGATCGCCGGGCAATCCTGCGCGTCGTTCCACAGGGCGATCCCACCGCCGCCGAGGGAACCCTTGATCGATCAGCCATGCCTGCGGCCGGTCTGACTGCCTCTTTCACACCGCCCAGGATACAGACCGCCAAGCTGGAGAACGGATTGGAGCTCTACCTGGTGGAGGACCATCGCCTGCCGCTTGTACAAGCACTCCTCATGATCAAGTCCGGGTGGGCGGCGGATCCACCCGAGCGCCCCGGGGCTGCAGCGCTGACCGCGGCCATGCTGGACGAAGGCACACGCTCGCGTTCGGCGCTGGAGATATCGGAGACCGCCCGAGGCATCGGTGCGCAATTCGGCACCAGCGGAGCCTTCGACAACTCTGGCATCAACCTCAACGTGCTCAGCAACCATCTGGACGAGGGGCTGGATCTGTTGACGGACGTGCTGCTCAACCCTACCTTCCCATCCGATGAGCTGGAGCGGCTGCGCCAGCAGCACCTGGGACGGATCCAGCAGGACGACCGCCAGCCCTTCTCGGCGGCGCTCAAGGTCCTCCAGCGGATGGTGTTCGGCCTCGGCCATCCCTACGCCCAGCCCTACACGGGAACAGGCACGGTCGCCTCGATCCATGCGCTCCAGCGCCAGGACCTGGTGGACTACTATACGGCCAACTACCGGCCGAACAATGCCGCGATGGTCCTGGTCGGGGATATCACGCTGGACGAAGCCAAGGAGAAGTTGGCCAAGCGCCTGAGCGGGTGGAAGCCCCAGGAGGTGGCCGCCCGACCGGTGCCGCCGATGCCGCGCGGGACGAGCCCCCAGATCTGCATCATCGATCGCCCGGGCGCGCCTTCGAGCATGCTCACGCTGGGATGGGAGTCGGCGCGCAGGAAGGACCAGGACTACCTCGCCCTGGAGGCGATCAACAGCGCTCTGGGCGGGTACTACATCATCACGCGGCTCAACATGAACCTGCGCGAGGACAAGGGTCTCACCTACGCGGCCAACACGCAGCTGCTCTCCTTCGCGCATGCGGGAGCCATGGTGGGCTACTCGCAGGTCGACGCCGACAAGACCGCGGACGCCGTGCGGGAGTTCGTCAAGGAGATTCGCGCCCTTGGGACCGACCGCCCGATCGTGGGAGACGAGCTGGTCATGTGCCGCAACCAGCTCGCCCAGGGCTTCCCGCAGCAGTTCCAGACCGTGGGGGCGATCGCGGGGCAGCTCGCACAGATCGTGGCGTACGGACTGCCGCTGGATGAGTGGCAGACGTACATGGACCGCGTCAACCAGCTCGACGAGGCCGCGCTGGCGCGGGCCGTGCGCAATCAGATCCATGGCGACCGATTGCTCATCGTCATCGCCGGGGACCGGGAGAAGATCGAGCCCGGCCTGCGCGAGCTCGGCCTTGGCCAGATCAAGGTGCTCAGCCAGAGCGACCTGCAAGCCGCTCTGTAATCGGTGTCCCGGAACACGCCGGGGGGCGCGACCGCCGCGGGGGGGTGGTGTGCGCCGCGCCCCCCCAAGCGTGGTTGAACTCAGCCACACCCTTGCTGCGGGGCGGAGTCGGTGCCCTGCACGCGCGCTGCCCCGCTCCTCCTCAGGCCGATCCACCTCATCCCCGATCTATACAGACAGGAACGGCCGATGCCCGCGATGGGATGGCTCGGCCTTGGGGACGAGGAGGCGGCCATGGCGCGTGCGATCAGGCTTGCAGTGCGTGTGCTCTGGCTGGTGCTGCCGGCGGCCGGGTGGGCGGGCGGGGCGTCAGCGGGGCCGACCAATGGGCCCTCCCCAGCAGATTCCCTGGCTGTGCTGCGCGCGACGGTCGCGGACCTCGAGCGGCGGGTGGAGATGCTGGAGGCCTGCTTCGCGGACTCCAGCGAGCATGATGAGATCCTGCGGCTGGCTGCCACCGACCTCGAGGGGCTGGGGGGCGACGACGGATGGCCGGAGGCGTCCCCGGTGTCCACCGCCGGGTGGGCCGGCACCGGTGTTGCACAGCCCCTCCTCCGATTCAGCGGGTTCGGCGATCTCCGCTACGAGAGCGGCGATGCCCGACCGGAGGATGGCCGGGAGAGGTACGGCATCGGGCAGGCGGAGCTCGATCTGGACTCGAACGTGAGCGATGCGGTCAGCCTGGACGCCGCGATCTGGTTCGATGCCGAGCGGAGCCACTTCGAGCTGGGGGCCTTTGCGATCGACTTCCGCCTGTGGGGCGGCGAGGAGGGACACTGGCGTCAGACGACGTGGCTCGACAACTCTGGCATCGTCATCGGGCAGTTCGACGTGCCCTTCGGGATCGACTGGCAAGTGAACACCTCGATCGACCGGCGCACTGTGTCGATGCCGCTGGTGGTCGAGGAGACACACGGGGGCTGGAACGACCTCGGCATCAACGGCTACGCCGGCACGGACCGCTTCAACGGCACGCTCTTCGTCCTCAATGGGTTCGACCGCGAGGTGTCGGACGCGGACCTCGGCACCGGCCCCGTGGCCCTCTCCTCCCAATACGCCTGCGGTGGGCGCATCGGCCTGGCGCCGATCGATGGGTTGGAGGTCGGTGGATCGTATGCGTACTTGCCGAGCGATGACGAGGGGGGCGCCGCCGGCGTGACGCCCCGGGCGATGTCGCTGATCGGCACCGACGCCCAGGTCGCTCGGGGGTCGATCTCGCTGCGCGGCGAGTACGTGGCCCACCATCTGGAGATGGACGTCGAGGCGAGCGCAGGTGCCGAGGTCGCCGCCCACACCTACGCGCGCGACAACACGGGGTTCTACACGACGGCGATGTGCGACCTCGGCAGGTACTTCGTGATCGCACGGTTCGATCGCTTCGTGCCCGGCAGATCGGAGCCGATCGAACGCCTCTGCGGCGGGGGCGGGTGGGTCGTGCGTGAGCAGTGTGAGGTGCGCGTGGAGTACCAGGCCCGGTGGCACAACGAGCCCGACGTGGCCTACGTGCAACTTGCTGTCGGCTTCTGATCCGGCGGATCAAGTCTTTGCGCCTGCAGCCTCCATAGTGTACGCTTCCGATAGACTTCTCCGGCGGGCAGCCCGATCGCCCTGCGGGTGCGGACTGGTCCCGCGCCGACTGCCAGATCCCGAACCGAGCGACAGGAGGTCGATGCTCATGACACGCATCGCAACCCCGTATCCTGAATCGGCATGGCCCCGCATTCGGCGCACCGCGCCTGCGGCCCGCGCTGGGGTCGCCGCGCTGCTGCTGGTCTCGCTGGCTCCGCTCGCCGGCCTGCTCGCGCCGGTGCGAGCGGATGCGGTGCACGACATCGTCCAGCCGGCGCCTGGCCGGATCGGGCCCGACGTGACGCTGGAGGCGCCAGGCTTGCCGACCGCGCCCCCGCCGAATCCGCAGGTGGGCGATGCGTGGGTGTGGTGGCTCTGGGTCCACGCGCCCATGCCGCCCCACTTCGAGCAGCGCGTCTGCACCGTGCGTGGCATGAGCGATCACGGCTATGTCGTCGTGGAGAACTCCCAGTGGAACGTCACCATCGATCAGACCGACGTCGACATGATCCTCGAGCGATGGGAAAACAGCACCATCGGTCCCTACCCGGATCAAGGGATCTACACGATCAACAGCCGAGTCTTCGGTGAACCCCCCGACGAGCTGGACAACGATCCGCGGATCTACCTGATGTGGTTCAACTTCGGAATCAACTCCGACGGCTTCTTCTTCTACTTCGACGAGTATCCGGAGGGGACGTTTCCCGGGTATCATAGCAACGAGTGCGAGGTGCTCTACCTCAACTGCGGCCACGGGCAGAACCCGCAGGGCGACTACATGCTGTCCGTCATCGCGCACGAGTTCCAGCACATGATTCACTGGAAGTACGACGAGAACGAGGACTCGTGGGTGGATGAGGGCATGTGCGAACTGGCCATGTGGTTCTATGGCCGCCCTGATGCGATCAGCGCCTTCAACACGAGCCCCGACAACTCGCTGATCGTCTGGAACGGCAACTGGGCCGACTACATCAAGACCTACCTCTGGTCGCTCTATTTCTACGAACGCTACGGTGGGGAACCGGCCGTCTTCGACGTCGTCCATGAGCCGGGCAATTCCATCGCGGGGTACGAGGCGGTGCTCGACGATCTCGGCTACACGGAGAACTTTGCCGACGTCTTTGCCGACTGGGCCGTTGCGAACTTCCTGGACGATCCCACGATCGGCGACGGGCGTTTCGGGTACGTTGGCGATGAGCTGCCGGACTTTGGCGTGGCCGGGACGTACACAACCTACCCGGTCCCGGCGACGACGCGCACCGTCAGCTACTGGGCGGCCGACTATTACCGCTTCCAGAACTTCGGCGCCAATCCCGCGATCCAGTGGAGCTTCAACGGCAGCGACACCAATACCTTCGCGGTCTGGTGTCTGGTGCTGCGCGGCACCGGCACGACGAGCGTGCTGCGCATGACGCTCGATCCCGCCACGCAAACCGGCACCCTGCCGGTGGGCGGGCTCACGCACGCCAACGATCAGGTGGTCCTGGTCGTCGCGAGCGTGTCCAGCACGGGTGCCTCCTCGTACGTCTTCTCGGCCGAGTCGGCGCCGGCTGGGGTGGAGGAACCCATCGCTGCAAACGCGCCGCGGCTGCTGCGCGCCTGGCCCAATCCGGCGGCGAGCGAGGTGCACCTCGCGCTCGACGACGCCCCCGGGGTCACCCCGGCGATCGAGATCTACGATGCCGCCGGCCGGCTCGTGCGGCGGCTGGCGGGCAACGCGAGCGGGACAAGCATCCGCTGGGACGGCCGGAACGCCGACGGGACGCTCCTGGCGCCCGGCCTCTACTACGCGCGGGCCCGGATCGGCGATCGGGTCGTGCGGTCCCCCATCACACTCCTGCGATAGACCGAGCCTCGCACGGGGCCGGCGAGATCCCGCTTGAGGGGGGGACGCCGGCCCCCTACGCTTCCGACCGTTCGGCGCCCCGCGCGGGTGCCTGCTGTTTGACCGAGTGCGGAGAAACGCGTGGCCTTGAAGAACAAGCTCCTGCGCAGGGCCCAGGCTGTCACGGCCGCCCCGATCCCTCGCCGCCGGCGAACACCAGCCCATCCGCTCGAGCAAAGCGTCTGGAACCGGGGCCGCGCGGTTGTCTTCGGCTGCGTGGCTGCCTGGGTCGTGCATCGTCTCCTGGGGGGCGAGAATGCGTTCGGTCTCTGGCTCGCGGCTGCGGTGGCCATGCTGGCGTGGTCTACCGCGGTCCGCCTGCTCCTCCTCGATGCGTGGGGGCGGCGATTCTGGAGCGTGTGGCTGGCCCTGAGCGTCCTTTTCGTCGTCGTCTTCAAGTCAAAGGACGAGGTGGGCTTGGTCCTGGGCGTCGTGATGACAACGGCCTTCCTGTTCTTCCGGCGCTACCGTCCCTATCGGTGCCTGACCTCGGCGCAGCGTGCGCATATGTTCATCCTCGGTGGGATCGCGCTGGGGTTCGCCACGATCGGCTGGCACTTGCCCGACCCGGAGGACCTGCCGGCGTTCCTGGGCCACGGCCGCAACCTCGCCCTCTATGCGCTCAGCTCGCTGCGCATCTTCTGGTTCCTGTCGCTGTTGGCGATCTTCGTGCGCATGCGGCTGCATCACCTGCACCTCAAGCCCAAGCTGGCGGTCAGCGCGCTCTTCATCGCGCTCGTGCCGACGATCCTGGTGCTGGTCCTGGCCGTGATCACGCTGCTGGGAGCCCTCGGCGGCAGCCGCGCCGCGCGCGGGCAGGCAATCCTGCGGTCATGGGGCGAGCAGGTAGAGCAGGGCATGCGCCTGACGCCCTTTCCCTTCACACGGTACGTGTCGGCCGACCTGGCGGAGCAGATCACGGTGCTCGCGGGCGAATCGCCCGCGTGGCTGCCCGAGTTCCGGAAGCAATGGTTCACGCCGGCGGCCGGCGCCGGGTCCCCGACCGGGGAAGACAGCCTCGCGGCGCCGGCGCAGCCCGCGGACGCGGACGCCTGGGCGGTGCGCGACACGACCGCCTACTTTCAGATCGACCAGGAGGTCTGGCTGCTGCGCGTCAGCGGGACGGATTCGGGCCAACTCCACGTGGATGGCTACGACGTGGACAGCACCGCCCTGAATCATCTGTCGGGCATTCTGCACGTCAACGCGGGCTTGTACAGGAGCCAGGGATCGATCACGCTGGGTTACGAGCCTCAGCCGGACGGCGCACCGGGCGACACAACGCAATCGCCCCTGAGCATCCGGGGGCGGCTCGGGACGCCCGGGGCAGCTCCCGCCCGTTCGCGCCACCTCTGGTATCGAGACATGCGTGTCGGCGCGGCCATGCTGCCCGTGCTCCAGCCGAGCCAAGCCGGGATGTTCGAGAACTCCTTGATCCTCTACATCCACGCTTCCCTGCACGAGCTGGCGCAGGAGTACACCCAACGGGAACATCGTTTCAACCAGATGCTCCTCTACGGGTTCATCGTGGAGGCGATCTTCTTCCTGCTGATCATCGCGGTGGCACTCTTCTTCGGCATCCGCATCGCCACCGGCATCACCGGTGCCGTGGCCGAGCTGCGCCGGGGCACGGTGCGGCTCGCGGCCGGGGACCTCGACACCCACATCGATGTGCCCAACGAGGACGAGCTGGGCGAGCTGGCCGATGCGTTCAACGACATGACCGCGGCGGTCAAGCTCGGCCGCGATCGGGCCGTGGAGCAGGAGCGCCTGGCGCGCGAGCTCGAAACCGCGCGGGCCATCCAGCAGCGCCTGCTGCCCCACGAGACCCCGAGCGTGCCCGGATTCGAGGTGAGCGGCACGAGCGTGTCGAGCCTCCAGGTGGGGGGCGATTACTTCGACTTCCTCGACCAGGGCGAGGGGCGTCTGGGCATCGCCATCGGGGACGTCTCGGGCAAGGGCATGCCGGCCGCCCTGCTCATGGCGAACCTGCAGGCCAGCCTCCAGGGCCAGGTGATCCATCCCAGCTCGGTGGCGGAAGTCGTGCAGCGCGTGAATACCCTGATGGTCCGTTCAACCGACTCCAAGATGTTCGCTACCTTCTTTTACGGCGTGCTCGATCGCAGGACCGCCACCTTCACGTGCACCAATGCCGGCCACAACCCACCCATCCTATGTCGTGCGGATGGATCGGTCGAGTTGCTCAGACGCGGCGGACTCCTGCTCGGCATGCTGCGCGGAATGCAGTACGAGCAGGAGACCGTGACGCTGAATCCGGGCGATGTGGTGGTATTGTACACCGACGGGATCTCGGAGGCGCAGGGACCGGCGCCCGAACCCGCGACCGTGGCGATTGCCGCGGCCGAGGGAGGCGGCGACGGCGAAGGGGCGGGAGAGGAAGCCCTCGTCGAGGAGGCCGCCAACATGTTCGGGGAAGAGCGGCTGATCGAGCTCGTGCGGCGGACTGTGCACTTGCCGGCGGTGGGGATCCGGGAGGCGATTCTGACGGCCGTATCGGCGCATGCGGCCGGCGTGCCGCAGTCGGACGATATTACGCTGGTAGTGATCAAGCGGCAGTCATCGGCGTGAACGCCGGCTGAACCAACGGTGCGGTTTGCGGATACGAGGGGGTGCTGGCAGAGCTGGGATTCGAGATCCTGAGAAAGCGGATCGGACCGGGCAGCCCGACCGGATGATCTCAGCGGCCGCTCACAGGTCGTGGCACCCTGCCGTCTCGATCCGTGCCTGCGCGAGCGCAGCCTGAGCGGCCTCCCGGTCGGCTTGACCTACCCGGACACACACCCCGCAGTCGGAGCTGAAGTGGCGCGGCACCGGCGTCAGCCGGCACGCGATGCCCGCGCGCTCCAGAATCCTCTCCGCGCGAATCGCGTGGCTGCTCGTGTGAAAGAGCAGCACGACTTCAGGCTTCTCGCTCATGACTCCCTCGGCGCCCGCGCGGGCAAGCATGCCGCCCTCACCTTGCCCCCCGGGCGAGATCTGCCACGGCCGCCAGGGCCCGATCGATCTCTGCTTCCGTCGTGAATTCCCCCGGGGCAAAGCGCACCGTCCCGCGCGGAAACGTGCCGAGCGTCCGGTGCGCGGCCGGTGCGCAGTGCAGCCCCACGCGGCAGAGGATGCCGTGCTCCTCGTCGAGCCGCAGGCCCGCCTCCGAGGGCGCCATATCGGCGATGTTGAACGACACGGGCGAAACACGTTGGCGAGCGTCATGGGGCCCGTACACCTCGACGCGGCGGACCGCCCGCAGTCCGTCGCTGAGGCGCTGGCCGATCGCGATCTGGTGTGCGCGGACGGCGGCCACCCCGCGGGCCAGCAACCAGCGCACGGAGGCCCCCAGGCCGGCCAGCCCGACCGCGTTGGGCGTACCGCTCTCGTAGGCGTCGGGCAGGAAGGCGGGCTGCTCCTCGGAGTCGGAGCCGCTACCCGTCCCGCCGCGCTTGAGCGGGACCAGCCGTCGCGTGTCGACGCGCTCGCCGATGACGAGCCCCCCCGTGCCGGGAGGACCGTACAAGCCCTTGTGACCCGTGAAAGCGAGGAGATCGACACCGTCTCGCTCGACATCGATCGGCAGACAGCCCCCGGTTGCGGCTGCATCGACCAGCAGGAGCAGGTCTCGCTCGCGCGCGATGCGGCCTGCTTCCGCGATCGGCGTGATCGTTCCGCAGACATTGGAGGCATGGTTGAGCGCGATCAGCACCGTTCTCCGCCCGACGGCGGCGGCGAGATCGGCAGGATCGAGTGTGCCGTCGGGTGCGCAGCGCACCCGAGTCATAGCCACGCCCTCGGCCTCGAGGGCGCGCAGCGGCCGCATGACCGCATTGTGCTCGATCGAGCTTGTGACGACGTGGTCGCCGGGTCGGAGCAACCCGCGCAGCGCGAGGTTGATCGCCTCCGTGCCGTTCAAGCCGAAGATGATGCGCAGGGGATCGGGAGCGTGGAAGAGCTCGGCCAATGCCTCGCGCGTGGCGTCCACGATGCGGCCTGACTCGATCGAGAGCCGGTGCGCGGAGCGGCCGGGATTGGCGCCGATCTGCTCCAGGAAGGCGACCATTGCCCGGGCCACCTCGGGCGGCTTGGGCCAGGAGGTCGCCGCGTTGTCCAAGTAGAGGATGTTCGGTGACAGGGGAGGCATCGGTACCTCGAACATGCCTGAACCCGCACGCGGCGCGCGCCCGCCAGCGTGGTCGTGGCGGGTGCGCGCCGGGCGACGCTAGGATTTGTGGATCTTGAGACGGAAACCGCCCTTGATCTCCTCGACCGTGGCCGCACACCCCAGCGAGCGCACCGTGCGCAGCACGTTCTCGCGAGAGGTGACCGTCTCCACCAGGACCTCCAGGTCGGCACCGGCCGGCAGGGCAGCCAGGGCCTGGCGCGTGCGCAGAACCGGCTCGGGGCAGGACAGCCCACGGGCATCTACTGTTTCCATTTCCTCGCTCCTCCCATTCACAGCGCGATCGGCCGGGCCGCGCGCGCTCAAGCTTCCCTCCAGCGCTCCCGCATCGCGAAACCGAGGATGATGCAGAGCGCGAGCCCGAGGATCACGGCCACCTGCCCGTTCGGGCCGATCCCGCCCACCTTGAAGGCACCATCGACCATCGCGTCGGGTTTGCCGGCCAGGCCGAAGTTGTGAGAGAAAGCAGCGCCCGTGATCATGCCCAGCACGAAGACCCCCGCGTCGCCGTCCCCCTCGCCGGCCAGGAAGAGCTGCCGTCCCGGGCAGCCGCCGGCAAGTGCGAAGCAGAGCCCGGCGAGCACCATGCCCAGGAGGTTCCAGACGAAGGCGCTGTGGGCGATCGGCATCATCCGTAGGCCGGGCTTGAACTGGCCGAGGAGGACGTTCATCAGGAAGGCGGCGACCACGAGGGCCGCGACGCCGCTGAGCAGGTGCGTGTCGCGCGTCAGGATCACGTCGCGGATCGAGCCCATCGTGCAGAAGCGGGTCCGCTGCGCGAGTGCGCCCACGATCAGACCGGCCAGGAGCGAGATCCACAGCGCCGCATGCATCGAGCCAGGCCCCTTCTGGCTGATGAAGATGAAGCTGGGCTCGAGCACCGCCATCAAAAGCAACCCGACGAACGCCAGCGGGATGATCCAGCCGACGGGTGTCGCGGCCCTGTGCGTGCGGCCGAGGGTGTAGCCCTGCTTGAGGAACCAGACGCCGATGGCGATGCCGACCGTGAGTCCCACGAGGCCGGCGATCGCGTTCCCGTCGCCGCCTGCCAGCCGCAAGAGGGCGCGCCAGGGGCAGCCCAGGAAGGCCAGGGCCCCGATCATCGCGAACACCCCCAGGAAGAAGCGCACGACGGGCGCCGAACCGGTGCGCGCCTTGAACTCGCGCCAGGCGAGCGCGGCCGCCATCGAACCCAGAACGAAGCCGATGATCTCGGGCCGGATGTACTGCACCACCTCCGCGCGGTGCAGTCCCAGGGCGCCGGCGATGTCGCGCTGGAAGCAGGCGACGCAGACACCCATGTTGGGCGGGTTGCCGAGCTTCTGCAGCAGAGCGGCAACCAGACCGATGATCGCTCCCGCCAGGATGATCCCCGGCCGGGAGGCGAAGAAGCGTGTGACTCCCTCTCGCATCCTGCTCCTCCTCTGTGGCGTACCGGCGTCGCGCGCCCGCGCGCCGGTCACAAGAATGCCGCCACCGGCATGCGCCGATGGCGGCCAAGGAGCGGGTGCACCCCTCCTATGAGGGTGAAGGCCGTCCCCTGACCCGATCGGCGCTCCGGCACCTTGCGTGCAGGACGCCACCTGGCGCCCGCACGCCGCCTCAGGTCATCCGGCGGCCCTGTAGGATCCACGCCTGTGTCAACGAAACACCTCCATGGACTGCTGTCCTGCGCTGCGCGGCCAGCACACATGCGCGGCGGTCGCTGCAGAACAGCCGTATCTATGATACGCGTGATTGGGGTCGCACGGCAAGCCCCGCGCACCGGGCGAGCATCCCGGCTGCGCGCACCGGGGCGGGGTGCCGAGCCGTGCGCTCGCTCACGCCGCCATCGGACCGAGGACCTCGCGCAAGCGGGCGAGCTCCGCGCGCAAGTGGGTCAACTCCTGGCGGGCGGCGAGCAGGTCGCGGCTGCGGCCCAGCTCCTCCAGCCGGGCGGCGGCGTCGCGTACGCGGCCGGCCCCAACGCTGGCCGCCATGCCCTTGATGCCGTGGGCCAGTCGCTCAACGGCCGCCGCATCGCCGGCGTCCAGGGCTTGGGAGATCTGCTGGATGTGCGCCTCGACTTCTCCGGCGATCTTGGCCAGCAACTCGTCCAGCAGAGATTCGTATCCCCGGAATCGCTCCAGCGCCTCCCGGCGGTCGAGGATCTCGGAGGGATCGATCCCCTGGGTCCGTCGCGCAACCTGCCGTGCGATCGCCGCCATCAGCTCCTGCACGCGGATGGGTTTGCTGACGTAGTCGTCCATGCCCTCCGCCAGAAACCGTTCGCGATCGCCCTTCAGCCCGTGGGCCGTCATGGCGATGACCGGCAGATCGCGCCAGCGCGCGTCCGCGCGGATCGCCCGCAGCGTGGCCACGCCGTCCAGCTCGGGCATCTGCACATCCATGAGGACCAGGTCGTAAGACCCGGCCTCGAGCAGTTGGAGAACGACCCGGCCGTTCTCCGCGGGCGTGACCTGATGGCCCGCGCCCTCGAGGATCGCGCTCGCCAGGCGCAGATTGATGCGATTGTCCTCGGCGAGCAGGATGCGCTGCGGCGGGACCTCGAGTTGTTCCGCCGCCGCGCCCATGCCGTCGCCCGAGGGTGCCTCGGGGCTCAGGTCGACGCCGCCGACCACGTTCAGCAGCGCATCCAGGAGCTGGCACCGGCTGACCGGTTTGGTGACCCACGCCGACCAGGCTGGATCCTTCTGCTGGCGCAGGGTCTTCAGCGACTCGGCGGTGGTCATGAGGATCACGGGCAGAGCCTGCGTGTCCGGGTCGCCGCGCAGCCGGCGCAGGACCTCGCTGCCGTCTAGCCCCGGCATCTGCATGTCGAGCAGCACCAGGCCGAACGGTCGCTGCTCCGATGCGGCGCTGCTCGCCAGCTCGAGACCCTCCTGCCCGGAGGCCGCGACCGCGACCTCGCATCCGAACGCGCGCAGCGTCTCCTCGAGGGCCCTGCGGCTCGCGCAGTTGTCGTCGACCAGCAGCACGCACAAGCCGGCCAAAGCCGGGGGCTCTGACTGCCCGGCCGACTCGTGGGCCCGCTCCAGCACGACATGGAAGGAGAAGGTGCTGCCCCGCCCGACCTCGCTTTCAACCCAGATCAACCCGCGCATCAGCTCCACCAGCCGCTTCGAAATCGCCAGACCCAGCCCGCTGCCGCCGTAGCGCCGCGCGGTGCTGCTGTCGACCTGGGCGAAGCTCTCGAAGATCACCCCCTGCTTGTCGGCCGGAATGCCGATGCCCGTGTCGCGCACGGTGCAGAGGAGCGTGACCTCGCGGTTCGCCTCGGTGAGGACCTTGATCTCGACGACCACCTCGCCCCGGTCCGTGAACTTGATGGCGTTGCCCACCAGGTTGACCAGAATCTGGCGCAGCCGCAGCGGATCGCCGCGCAGCTGCTCGGGCACGCCGGCATGCACGTGGTGGATCAGCTCGAGGCCCTTCTCCGCCAGGTGCTGCGCCATCATCCCGGCGACCTGGTCGAGGATCTCGCGGATGTCGAAGTCGATCGCCTCGAGGTCGATCTTGTCAGCCTCGATCTTCGACAGGTCCAGGATGTCGTTCAGCAGGCTCAGCAGCGACTCCGAGGAGGTCTTGACCGCGCTGAGGTACTCCCGCTGCTCGGGTGTCAACCCGGTGGTGAGCACCAGATCGGTCATTCCGATGATCGCGTTCATCGGCGTGCGGATCTCGTGGCTCATGTTGGCGAGGAAGCGGCTCTTGGCGCTGCTGGCTGCCTCGGCGCCCAGGGCCATGCGATGGGCGAGGAGCAACTCTGCCTCGGCGCGCTTGCGCTCGCTGATGTCGAAGAGGATGCCGCGGATGCCCACCGACCGCTGATGGCGCACGATCGGCGTGGCCCGCGCGAGGACCGGGATGGTGGTGCCGTCCTTGCGTTGCACGCTGTACTCGAAGCTGCGCAGGCTCTTGCCCAGCAGGACCTTGAGGATGTTCTCCCGCACCAGCTCGCGGTCGGACTCGGCGAAGAGCCGCGGCAGATCGAGGCCGTTGGCGAACTCCTCCTCACTGTATCCGGTCATCTCGCGCGCTTGGCGGTTGACGAAGGTCAGGCGGAAGTGCTCGTCCATCTCGAAGACGATCTCCGGCAACATCTCGGCCAGCTCCCGAAAGCGCTCTTCGCCTTCGCGCAGCGCGGCCTCGGCGCCCCGGCGCTCGGCCCGGACAGCCGCCTCGCGGATCTCGCGCTCGACCACCGGGACCAGGCGGGCGAGGTGGGCCTTGTCCAGGTAGTCATGAGCGCCGGCCCGCATGGCCGCGACGGCCGCATCCTCGCCAATCGCTCCCGAGATGAGGATGAAGGGCAGGTCCTGCCCTGACTCCTGCAGGATCTGCAGAGCCTGGAGGCCGCTGAACGCGGGCAGGCTGTAGTCGGAGATCACCGCGTCCCAGGGACCGCTCGCGAGAGCGGCGCGCATGGCCGCGGCCGTGTCGACGCGCAGGCAGGTGACGTCATAGCCCCCGCGTTCGAGGGCGTAGATGACGAGGTCGGTGTCGTCGATGGAGTCTTCGACGTGCAGCACCCGCAGGCGGGTCGGCATCCGGTCAGTCCTTTCGATCTGGGGGGTGTGTGGCTCCCAGCTCAAGGATCGGCGCGCACAGGTCAGTCCTCGCCCCCCCGGATGGCTCGAGGTCCGGAGGATGGGCCATTGCGTCCCCGGCCGGATGGGGGATAATCCCGTCCATGGGCGCGCCGAGGCTGTATCCCCTTCTCTTTTCACCCATCTACAAGGACTACCCCTGGGGTGGGCGGTGGCTCGAATCCGCCTATGGTCGTGCCCTCCCGGGCCCGATTGCGGCCGAGTCCTGGGAGATCGCCGACCGCCCCGAGGGCATGAGCCTCGTCGCCAACGGGCCCGAGGCCGGGGCCCCGCTGGGGGATCTCGTGGCGCGCTGGGGCGAGAGGCTGGTCGGGGGCGCGGGGGGATCCCGCTTCCCTCTGCTCTGCAAGATCCTGGATGCCCGGGAGCGGCTGAGCCTCCAGGTTCACCCGGACGAGGCTGGGGCCCAGCGAACCGGGGGCGAGCCCAAGTCGGAGATGTGGGTCGCGTTGGGCGCGGACCCGGGGGCGCGGGTGCTGGTGGGACTGCGCCCGGGCGTCGACCGGGCCTCCTTCGAGCGCGCCCTGGCGGAAGGGCGGGTCGAGGCGTGCCTGGGCTCGGTCGTGATGGCCCCCGGGACGGTGGTCGCTGTCCCCGGTGGGCGTCTACACGCCATCGACGCGGGCTGCCGGCTCTATGAGATTCAGCAGAACTCCGACACCACCTACCGGGTGCACGACTGGGGGCGTCCTCGCCCGCTCCACCTGCGCGAAGCACTCGAGGTGATTGCCTGGGACGATGTCGGCGCGGCCCCGGCGGCTCCCCGCCCGCTGCCCGGCCAGCCGGGCCTCCAGCGATGGGAACTGGTGCGCACCAAGCACTTCCAGGCTCAGCGCCTCCTTCTGACCGGTGCCCTGGAGGCTCGGAACGACGGCGGGAGCTTCCACATCTTCTTCCTCATCCGGGGCAGGCTGTCGGTCGTGGGAGGAGGGATGGGCGTCGATCTGACGCCGGGCACGACCTGCCTCCTGCCCGCGGCCCTGAGCGCCTACGTGCTCGAGCCGCAGCGGCCCGATCCCGCCGAGCTCCTGCGGGTCACCCTGTAGCCTGGCCGCCTGGTTCGAGCGGCGTCGGCTCGGCCGGGCGATCTGCTTGCTACCTGTGCGACGCGCGCGATGCCATCTTGCGGATCGGCTGAACCCCTGGTAGCCTATTCGGCCTCGATTCGAACCATGGTCTGATGATCCGTCGTCTCAGGCGCGGCAGGAGGTGTGTATGGCTGGTTCCGTTGCCGATTTCATGCAGCAGATCATCGCGAAGAACCCGGGGGAGAAGGAGTTCCACCAAGCTGTCCACGAGGTGGTGGAGTCCCTCTGGCCGGTTCTCGAGAAGCGACCCGAGTACCGCAAGGCGAAGATCCTCGAACGCATCTGCGAACCCGAGCGCGTGTTCATGTTTCGCGTGCCCTGGATCGACGATCGCGGCGAGGTTCAGATCAACCGCGGCTTCCGCATCCAGATGAACAGCGCGATCGGGCCCTACAAGGGCGGCCTGCGCTTCCACCCCAGCGTGAACCTCGGCATCCTCAAGTTCCTCGCCTTCGAGCAGGTCTTCAAGAACAGCCTGACGACCCTGCCCATGGGCGGCGGCAAGGGCGGCTCGGACTTCGACCCCAAGGGCAAGAGCGACGTGGAGGTCATGCGGTTCTGCCAGAGCTTCATGACCGAGCTGTTCCGCCACATCGGCGCAGACACCGACGTGCCGGCTGGCGACATCGGCGTCGGCGGCCGTGAGATCGGCTATCTCTTCGGCCAGTACAAGAGGCTGCGCAACGAATTCACTGGCGTGCTCACGGGCAAGGGCCTCAACTGGGGCGGCAGCCTCATCCGGCCCGAGGCGACTGGCTACGGCTCCGTCTACTTCGCGGCCGAGATGCTCAACACGCGCGGCGAGACCCTGCAGGGCAAGACCGCGCTCGTCTCGGGCAGCGGCAACGTCGCGCAGTACACGGTCGAGAAGCTCCTCGACCTGGGCGCCAAGCCGCTCACGATGTCCGACTCGAACGGCTACATCTACGACGAGGCCGGGATCACGCGCGAGAAGCTCGCCTTCGCGAAGGAGCTGAAGAACGTGCGCCGCGGCCGCATCAAGGAATACGCCGACAAGTTCAAGGGCGCGGTCTATACACCGATCACGTCCGGCGCCGATCACAACCCACTCTGGACCCACAAGGCCCAGTGCGCGTTCCCGAGCGCTACGCAGAACGAGATCAATGCCAAGGATGCCGAGAATCTCGTGAAGAACGGCGTTCTCGTCGTCTCCGAGGGTGCCAACATGCCGACCACGCCCGAGGGCGTGAAGATCTTCCTCGAGCAGAAGATCCTCTACGGACCGGGCAAGGCGGCCAACGCGGGCGGCGTGTCGACCTCGGGTCTGGAGATGAGCCAGAACAGCCTGCGCCTCTCCTGGTCGCGGGAAGAAGTCGACCAGCGCCTGCACGGCATCATGAAGGCGATCCACAAGGCGGCCTACGACGCGGCCGAGTGGGTCGGGACGCCGGGCAACTACGTCAACGGCGCCAACATCGCGGGCTTCCTCAAGGTGGCCGATGCGATGATGGATCAGGGCGTGGTGTAGCGGCGGCGCTCCAGGCAAGATCACGACGGGCGGTCGGAGCCGAGGGCTCGGGCCGCCCGTTCTACTTGTCGGCGGAGCCCTTCTTGTCCTTCTCGCGGCGGCCGAGGCTGTCCCAATCCCGGGAGATGCGCAGCCGCCGCCTGCCGCTCAGCCCGCGCCGGGGTCTCTCCTCAGGCGACCGGCCTTGCGTCATTTCAGCCGTCTTCATGCGATAAAACAGGTAGCCGGACAGGGCGGCGAAGACCAACAAGTACGGCAAGACTCCGCGAAAGCTCATGGTCCACCTCCCCGAGGAGTCCTGGTTCGGGCCGACCCGACCTAGGCTGTGAACGCCACCCGATCCGCCCGCGAGTAGACCGTGAAGTCCTCGCCGCGGGCGAAGCCGATCAGCGTGATCCCCATCTCCCGCGCTCGGAGCACCGCCTGGTGCGTCGGGCCGCCGCGCGCGAGGACGATGGCGATCCCGGCCCGGCGCGCCTTGTGGAGGATCTCGGACGAGATCCTGCCCGAACAGACCAAGACCGTGCCCTCGAACCATTCGCCCGCGAGCAATCGGCGGCCGATGACCTTGTCCACCGCGCAGTGGCGCGCAACGTCGTCGATGCACTCATCGGGGACGGCGCCGCGATCGCTCAGCGCCGCGCTGTGAACGGCTCCGGTATCCCGAAACACCTGGGAACAATGTTGGAGCCACTTGGCCAGATCCGCGATCTGGGCAGGGGTCAGGCGCTCCGTCGAGGTCAACGGCTGCCTCAGCCCCGTCTCGCTCAGGCTCGAATAGACAATCCCACGGCCACAGCCGGCCGTGTACATCCGCCCGGCCACGAGATCGGGCGTTGGCGTCCGGCTGAGATCGCAGGTCACCGTCCAACGGGTCGTGTCCACGGTGAGCGACAGGACGTCCTGCGCCGCATTGATGAAGGCGGAGGAGTAGAGGAATCCCACGGCGAGTTCCTCGAGATGGGACGGTGAGCAGAGGAGTGTGGCCACCTCGACGCCATTGCCGATGATGGTGCAGGGGACCTCGGTGGCGACCGACTGGGTTGCCTCAGCGATGACACCGTGCTTGAGCCGAACCACGTCGACATCGACGCGCGGGCCGAAGTCCCCCCCGGTGGCAGCGTCGTCGCCTGCGCGGGCTGGCACGCCATGGTTGCGCCCCACGAAACGGTAGTACTCGCGCGGCGTGTTCAGGTTGGTGTACCAGGAGTCGTCTTCCGCCACGACGCGCGCCATCTTGCACAGCGGGAACAACTCCGCCACGCGCCGGTGCCCGGCGTCGAGGAGCCGGCGACAAGCGGGGAGCACGGTCTTCCTGTACACGCCGAGCAGTGGTTGATCGCCCCTGCTGGCCGGCAGGGAGGCGATCACGATGTCATTGTCGTCGCTTCGTGCGAGCATGCTCGCCAGCAGGTGCGGTTCGATCAGGGGTATGTCACAAGCGACGACGATGTTCACGTCCGCCGCTGAGGCAGACAGCCCCGAGTAGAGCCCCATGAGAGGCCCTTGGTCGCTCACCTCGTCGGGGATCACGGCGTATCGCCCGTAGCGCTCGACGCGGTCGCGGCTGGTGACCACGGAGACGTGATCGCACCAGTCCTCGAGCTGCCGGTGCAAGACGTCGATGGCGGCGGTATCACCCACGTGCAGAAAGGCCTTGTCGATGCCCATGCGGCGGCTGCGGCCGCCGGCCAAGATCAGACCCGCGACGGGTGAAGGGCGGGCGCCCGCCAGCCAGGCGACGCGCCGGATCAGGGCGGGGTCGCACTCGAGCCGGGCGGCCAGATCGGCCACCTTCCCAGCGGCGAGGGGGGCACCGCGCACGATGTCGGCCTCGCGGCGGTCCCGGGGTGCGCTCCCGGGCGGGGCGGTGCTCCCGAGGTCGATCAGGCAGTCGGCAGTGGTGTCCACGGACCGGCTCTGGCACTCGGTCACGCGCCAATCGACACCGGTCAGCCAGTGCTGCAGCGCCTGGACCAGCCACGTGGGGCTGATGGTTATACGCGGCCCCGCGACAAGGATCGTCTTCATGGTGTTTACGTCAAACCCCTCCATCAAGCCAGCCTAGCATGCCGCACCCCAGGCCGGAAGGCGCTCCCCTAATATGCTCGCGGGGGAATATTACAAGCACAGGCGGGGCAATCAAGGGGTGTGTCCGACCGCTCGCGAAACCCAAATCCAGTGGCGCGTGGCATGCGTGCGGAGTAGTGTATCCGGGATTGACATGAGAGCCCATGCCCAGCCCTTCACGGGGTACGCAACAGCCGGACCTCGGGGCCCGAGGGGAGCCGCATCTCGGCTGGGGACACCGGGCCATCGGCGACGAGGAGGTTTCGATGACAGCAACCGCCACTCAGGGGCGAGTCCCTGCTTTTCTCGATCGGGTCGTCGCGGCGACACCCGGTGACTGCCGGTTGGGGATGTGCATTCAGTGCGGCACTTGTGGCGGGTCCTGTCCATCGGGTGCGGACATGGACCACACGCCGCGTGCCCTCTTCGCTCTGATCAATGCCGGTATGAAGGACATCGTGCTGCGCAGTAACACGCCCTGGTACTGCGTCTCCTGCTACTACTGCACTGTCCGCTGCCCGCAGGAAGTCCACATCACCGACATCATGTACACTCTCAAGCGCATCGCGGTCCAGGAGAAGGGGTTCGACGATTCCAAGGCCCCGGACTTCTCGAAAACGTTCATCTACTGGGTCGAGGCCTACGGCCGCGCCTTCGAGCTGGGGCTGATGGGTGTACACATGCTCCGGCACAATCCGTTTGGCGCGTTCAAGATCGCCGGCATGGGCACGGGCATGCTCTCGAAGCACAGAATGGCCTTCAAACCCACGCGCATCAAGAACCTGAACAGCTTGAAGGCCATCCTGGCGAAGGCCAAGGAATTGGAGGCTTCGGCATGAAGTACAGTTACTTCCCCGGATGCTCCCTCGAGCGCAATGCGGCCGCCTACCACATCTCGGCCCTGGCGGTGGCCAAGCCGCTGGGCATGGAGTTCGCCGAAGTGGAGGACTGGAACTGCTGCGGCGCCACCGAATATGTCTCTCTCAACCTCACGGCCTCCTACGCGCTCATCGCCCGCAACCTGGCCCAGGCGGCCAAGAATGCCGAGACCACGCAGCTGGTCGCGCCCTGCAGCGCCTGCTACCTCAACCTGAGGAAGTGCGACAACTACATGGCCAACAGCCCGGCCCTGGCCGAAAAGGTGAACACGGCCTTGGCCGCGGGCGGCCTGGCGTACAAGGGCGGAACGCTCAAGGTGCGCCACCTGCTGGATGTCATCGTCAATGACATCGGCTGTGAAGCTCTCGCCGCCAAGGTCACGAGGCCCCTGAAAGGCTTGCGGGTCGTGCCGTACTACGGCTGCATGATCGTCCGCCCGGAGTATCACGGCGAAGCTGCTTTCGACAACGTCGAGCAGCCGACCACGCTGGACAGGCTGCTCGCGGCGTTGGGCGCCGAGGTGGTGCCCTTCACCCTGAAGGCGGCCTGCTGCGGCGGTCACATGACCCAGATCAGTGAAGGGACTGGCTTCGAGATGATCCGGCGGCTGGTGAAGAGCGCGTCCGATGGCCGTGCGGATCTGATCGCGACGCTGTGCCCGATGTGCCAGCTCAACCTGGACGCCTTCCAGGGCCCGATGAACAACCACTTCAAGACCGACTACAAGATGCCGGTCTTGTACTTCACACAACTGATGGGTCTGGCCTTGGGCATGGATGCGCGATCCCTGGGGATAGGCAGTGAGCTGGTGGACGCCCGCCGCGCGCTGGGGAAGATCGGAGTCGACGTGCCCCCTCCCGAGCCCGCGGCGACGCCCAAGAAGCCCAAGCGCGATGACAAGTCCCTGCCCATGCCTCGCATGAGCGGCGTCTAGGAGGTTGCGATGATCGAGAATACCCGCGTGGGGGTGTACATCTGCCATTGTGGCAGCAACATCGCCGGCGTCGTGGACGTGGCCGAGGTGGCGAAGTGGGCCGCGGGACTGCCGCACGTCGCGACCAGCCAGGACTACAAGTTCATGTGCTCCAGTCTGGGGCAGGAATTGATCGAGAAGGACATCAAGGAGCACGGCGTCAATCGTGTGGTCGTGGCCTCGTGCAGCCCACACCTGCACGAACCGACCTTCCGCAACGCCTGCGCCCGCGCCGGCCTGAATCCGTATCTGTTCGAGATGGCGAACATCCGGGAACAGGACTCCTGGGTCACGACCGACAAGGCCGAAGCCACCAAGAAGGCCAAGGCCCTGGTGGCTGCAGCGGTGAGCCGCGTCGTTCATCAGGAGGCGCTCAACTCGCTCTTCGTCCCGATCGATCCGAACGTGCTCGTCGTGGGGGGCGGTGTTACCGGGATCCAGGCGGCGCTGGAAGTCGCCAACAGCGGCCACAAGGTCTACCTGGTCGAGCGCGAGCCCTCCCTGGGCGGGCACATGGCCCAGTTCGACAAGACCTTCCCCACGCTCGACTGCTCGGCCTGCATCCTGACGCCCAAGATGTTCGACGCGGGCAATCACAAGAACATCGAGCTGCTGACCTGGAGCGAGATCGAGAAGGTCGAAGGCTACATCGGTAACTTCACCGTCACGATCCGCAAGCGCGCCCGCTACGTGGACGAGAGCAAGTGCAACGGCTGCGGCGTCTGCCAGGAGAAGTGCCCCACCAAGGTGGTCGATGAGGTCTTCGAGGCCGGGTTGGGGTACCGCAAGGCCGTCTACGTTCCTTTTCCGCAAGCCGTGCCCAAGTACCCGGTGATCGACCGCGAGAACTGCAACTTCTTCAAGAAGGGCGTCTGCAAGCTCTGCGAGAAGTTCTGCCCAACCGGTGCGATCAAGTACGACCAGCAGGATACGCTGATGACGGTCAAGGTGGGGAACATCATCCTTGCCACGGGATACGACCTGTTCGACGCACGCCGCATCCCCCAGTACGGTTTTGGGCGGCTCCCGAACGTCTTTACCAGTCTGGAGTTCGAGCGCATGACCAACGCTGCCGGACCAACCGGTGGGAAGGTCCTGCTGCGCGACGGCGTCACGCAGCCCAAGAGCGTCGCCATCATCCACTGCGTGGGCAGCCGCGATCGCAACTACAACAACTATTGCTCGGCCATCTGCTGCATGCAGTCACTCAAGTTCGCCCACCTGGTCGGTGAAAAGACGGGCGCAGATGTCTACCAGTGCTATATCGACATCCGGACGCCGGCCAAGGCCTACGATGAGTTCTACCAGCGCATCATCAACGAAGGCGTACACTTCATCCGCGGACGCGTGGCCGAGATCACCGATGCCGCGCGCGAGACGGGAGAAGAAGGCAAGACGATCGTCCAGGTCGAAGACACGCTGATCGGGAAGCAGAGGCGGCTCGCGGTCGACATGGTGGTGCTCTCCGCCGGCCTCCAGGCGCGCGCCGACGCGAAGGAAGTCGGCAAGAAGTTTGGCATCTCCTGCAGCGCCGATGCCTGGTTCATCGAGAAGCACCCGAAGCTCGACCCCGTGGCGACGATGACCGACGGGGTCTTCGTCGCCGGCGCCTGCCAGGGACCCAAGGACATCCCGGCCTCGGTAGCCCAAGGTGCAGCCGCCGCAGCCCGGGTGCTTTCCATCATCGGCCAGGGTCAGATCGAGATCGAGGCGGCCACCGCGATTGTCGACGAGACCTCCTGCGTGGGGTGCAAGGAGTGCATCCCATCCTGCCCCTACACAGCCATCGAGTTCCTCGAAGACAAGCAGAAAGCACATGTGGTCGAGGCGTTGTGCAAGGGATGTGGGACCTGCGTCGGCACCTGCCTGTCGAAGTCGATCCGCCTGCGGCACTTCACCGATGAGCAGCTGGTGGCCGAGATGATCGGCGCGATGGAGACGATGAAGAGCTATGAAACAGCGGAGGTGCGATGATGTACGAGCCCAAGATCATCGGGTTCCTATGCAACTGGTGCTCGTATCGCGGCGCTGATACGGCCGGGATGGCTCGTCTGAAGTACCCGCCCAATGTGAAGATCGTGCGGGTACCCTGCAGCGGCCGGATCTCGCCGGAGTTGGTGCTGCGCACTTTCCGCGAGGGGGCCGATGGTGTGATGGTCCTGGGCTGTCACATCGGCGACTGCCACTACGCGACCGGGAACCACCGCACGGCCAAGCGCATGCCCGTCCTCAAGAAGCTGTTGGAGTACAGCGGCATCGATCCTGAACGGCTCTACATCAACTGGGTGTCGGCGGCTGAGGGCGAGAAGTTCGCCACGGTCATTCAGGAGTTCACCGACAGAATCAAGGCCATGCCACCCTTCATGGAGGTGATGGGATGAGTGACCGCCTGCCCGCTCTGCGCCAGGCCATCGAGAAGCTCCTGCCTGAGGTCGACGGCGTGCTTGCTCTGAAGGCGGGACCCGCAGGCATCGTCGCCCCGCACCTCTTCGTCAAGGAGCGCGCGCAGCAGTTGGATGCGCTGGCCATCTGGCCCAAGGAGCCCGTGCCCGATCTGCTGAAGAAGATCCTCAAGGCCCACCCGACGGCGAAACTCGCCATCGTCTGTCGCCGCTGCGAGGAGCGTGGCGTCGTCGAGATGTCAAAACACGCGCAGATCGACCTGGCCAACGTCACACTCATCGGATTGCAGTGCACGCGTGATGAGGCGGTCTTCTGTCGGTGCAACAAGCCGGCCACGATTCACGCGAAGATCACGGTCGGCACGCCGATCGAGGGCGTGCCCGACCAGGTGACCGAGGACTTTCTCAAGAAGAGCCAGGCCGAACGCCTGGCGTTCTGGAAGGAGCAGTTCCTCCACTGCATCAAGTGCTACGGCTGTCGCAACATCTGCCCACAGTGCTTCTGCAACGTCTGTGCCCTGGAGGACGAGACGTGGGTGGAGACCGGCCGGCTGCCGATGCCCGCGCCGCCGATGTACCATCTCGTTCGCGCAATGCACATGACCGCCAAATGCGTGGCTTGCCGCGAATGCGAGGAGACCTGTCCGGCGGGGATCCCGCTGGCGATCCACTTCCGCCTGATCGCCCGCGATGTCGAAGAGATGTTCAAGTATGAGACCGGTGCCGTGATCGAACAGCTGCCGCCGCAACTCCTGGTTTTGGAGGAAGGCGAATACGAGCGCACCGGATTGCCTCACTAAAGGAGGACGCGATGATCGATTGCACAAGTGTCTTGAGCACCTGCCCGTACTGCGGGACGGGGTGTGGGCTCCACCTCCAGGTGCTCGACGGTCGGCTGATCGGAACGCTGCCGGCCAAGACTCACCCCATCAGCGAGGGGGGATTGTGCATCAAGGGCTGGAACGCCCATGAATTCGTCTGCCACGAGGACCGGCTGCGGAAGCCGCTGATCCGCAAGAACGGCCAGTTGGTCGAGGCCGAGTGGGACGAGGCGCTGACGCTGGTCGCGAAGAGGCTCGGGGCCATCAAGGCCGAGAGCGGGCCGGACAGCATCGCCGTGCTCTCCTCCGCCAAGTGCACCAACGAAGAGAACTACATCCTGCAGAAGTTCGCCCGCGCGGTGGTCGGCACCAACAACGTCGACCACTGCGCCCGTCTCTGACACGCGCCCACGGTGGCCGGTCTGGCCGCCGCCTTTGGGAGTGGCGCGATGACGAATTCCATCCCGGAGTTCGAGGCGGACACGAACTGCTTCCTGATCATCGGCTCCAACACCAGCGAGGGCCATCCGCTGATCGCCACGCGCATCCTCAAGGGCCAGAGCCGCGGTGCGAAGGTGATCGTCCTGGACCCGCGCCAGAATCAGATCGGGCGCTGGGCTGACCTCTTCGTGCACTTCAAGCCGGGCACGGACGTGGCGCTCTTCAACGGCCTGATGAACGTGATCATCGCCGAGGGTCTGGCGGACGAGCCCTACATCGCTGCCCGGACCGAGAGCTTTGATGAGCTGAAGGCCATGGTGGCCAAGTACACGCCCGAGAAGGTCGCCGAGATCACGGAGGTGCCCGCGGACACGCTGCGTGAAGTCGCCCGCACCTACGCGAAGAACAAACCGGGGGCGATCATCTACGCGATGGGCATCACCCAGCACACGACCGGCGTGGACAACGTCAAGTCGGTGGCGAATCTCGCCATGCTCTGCGGCAATCTGGGCATCCCCGGCGGCGGCGTCAATCCGCTGCGCGGGCAGAACAATGTCCAGGGGGCCTGCGACATGGGCGGGTTGCCCAACGTCTATCCGGGCTATCAGACGGTCACCTCCGAGGAGGTGCAGAAGAAGTTCAAGGATGCCTGGGGCTCAACGGCATCGCTCAAGGTGGGGCTGACGGTGACGGAGATGGTCAGCCTGGCGGAGCAGAAGGAGGTGCGTGCGCTCTACGTGATGGCCGAGAACCCGATGCTCTCGGACCCGGACATCACCCACGTCCGCCACTGCCTAGAGGCCACGGAATTCCTGGTCGTGCAGGACATCTTCCTGACGGAGACCGCGGCACTCGCCCACGTGGTTCTGCCAGGGGTGACCTTTGCAGAGAAGGACGGCACCTTCACGAACACCGAGCGGCGCGTCCAGCGCGTGCGCAAGGCCATCGAGCCGGTCGGCCAGGCCCGCCAGGATTGGGAGATCGTCTGCCAGATCGCCAAGAAGATGAGTGCCTCGGGATTCGACTTCACTTCGGCCCAGCAAATCATGGAGGAGGCCGCGCGGCTCACCCCGAGCTACGCGGGGGTCACCTACGAGCGATTGGAGAAGCTTGGATCCTTGCAGTGGCCTTGCCCGAACGCGGAGCACCCGGGCACTCCCTACTTGCACAAGGACAAGTTCGCCCGAGGCATGGGCAAGTTCTTCCCGCTGGAGTACAAGGATCCGGCGGAGCTGCCAGACGCCGAGTACCCGTTCATCCTGACGACCGGGCGGATCATGTTCCACTACCACACCGGCACGATGACGCGCCGCTCGAAGAAGCTGGAGAGCGAGGTTTCGGAGGCGTACGTAGAGATCAGTCCCGCGGACGCGACGAAAATCGGTCTGAACGGTCACCGACGGGTGCGTGTCGCGAGTCGGCGCGGAGAGATCGAGGTCGGCGTGCGCATTTCGAAGGGCATCAAGCCCGGTGTCGTCTTTATCCCCTTTCACTTCGCCGAGGCGGCGGCGAACGTGCTGACCCATGCCGCCATCGACCCGGTCGCAAAGATCCCGGAGTACAAGGTGTGCGCCGTCAAGATCGTCCTGACGGAACCCAAGAAGTGAGGTGCGCATGGATACTCGCAAGATCCTGACCTATGCATTGCAGCGGGAGCATGAGGGCAAGCGCTTCTTCGAAGAGAACGCCAAGCGCATGAGCAGCGCCGCCGCCGTCGGCGCCTTCAAGCGCCTTGCCGCCGAGGAGGAGCAGCACATCGTGTTCATCGAGAGCCAGCTCAAGCTCCTCGATGCGGGTAAGTCCCCCAGCGCCGAAGTGCCCGCGGCCATGAGTGGCGGCGACTTCTTCGCCGGCCGCGCGGCGGCCGAGAAGCTGGATCAGACCGTGGATGAGGCGATGGTCGCCGACCTGCCCGTGCTGCGCACGGCGTACCTCATCGAGCGCGACTTCGCCGAGTTCTACGAGATGTCCGCCAAGAAGGCGACCGGCGAGGCGCAACGGGTCCTCACCATGCTGGCCGCGTGGGAACGCGGTCACGAGGCGCTCTTCAAGGAACTCCACGACAAGGCGTTCGAGCAGTACGCGCAGATGCCGTGGGGGGGATGATCCCATCCGCCCGGCGGGACCGAGCGCCGCGCGGTGGGGCCGACGAAAAGCTTGCCTGGGGTATTCTGAGGTGCTCTGATGCCCTCTCGAAGTTGTTGCAGGGCGCTGTACCAACCCTACAGGACTTGAGGAGTACGCTATGAACGATCAACCCATTAGCTTCGATGACTTCCTACCCCCGGCCATGGCCGCGAAGGGGGAGGACCTGGGCGTAAGGAAGGCAGGCCTGCCAGTGTCGAAGATGTTCGTCCTGGCGATTCTGGCGGGCGCCTTCATCGCCATGGGGGCGATCTTCGCCACCACCGTGGGCGCGGGCAGCATCGCCATCAAAGACGCCGGCGGCGCCGCGGCCTTCTCCACCGGGTTGCCCTTCGGTGTGACCCGCCTGCTGGTGGGTCTCGTCTTTACCGTCGGCCTCATCCTGGTGGTAGTCGGCGGCTCCGAGCTGTTTACCGGCAACAACCTGATCAGCATGGCCTATGCCAGCCGCAAGGTCAGCTTGGGCAGCCTGCTCCGCAATTGGGCGGTCGTCTATGTTGGCAACTTCGTGGGTTCGGTCCTCACGGCCTACATTGTCTTCGTGGGTAAGCAGTACACTTTCGGTTCCGGGGCGATCGGGGTGACCGCCCTGGCCATCGGCGAGGGCAAGACTAGCTTCACCTTCATCCAGGCCGTGGCGCTGGGAATCATGTGCAACGCCTTGGTGTGCATGGCGGTCTGGTTGTGCTACAGCGCGCGCACCGTCACCGGCAAGATCCTGGCGATCATCCCGCCGATCTCCTGCTTCGTGGCGGCTGGGTTCGAGCACAGCGTGGCCAACATGTACTTCATCCCGGCGGCGCTGTTCATCAAGGGCGGTGGCGATCCCGCGTTCTTCCAGGCGATTGGCAAGACGCCCGAGTCGTATACCCATCTCACCTGGGGCAACTTCTTCGTCGGCAACCTGCTGCCGGTCACGATCGGCAACATCATCGGCGGCGCGGTGATGGTGGGGCTGGTCTACTGGTTCATCTATCTGCGCAAGGCGGCAGCGAAATAACGCAGGGCCGGCCCTCGGGGCAGCCCCTCTATCTGCCGGCGGCTGATGCATGAGCCGGTCGGCTTCCAGTCGGCCGCTTGCGGCCGGGACTCCGGTCCCGCCAACCGCAAGCGGCCGACCTAATCCTGGTTCAGCCACATCAGGGCCTGGGAGAATGCCATCCGGGTCGCTTCCACGTCGAAGTAGTAAGGGTGGAACGAGAAGTTGACGATCTTCCCCCGATCTAGCCCCACGACCCGGTCTTCCTGCGATGCGAATGTCCGCCACGCAATCGGCCGCCCGTTGAGGTCGTGGCCGACATCGGTCCAGCAGCGCGCCGCGTAGATCGGCTCGAGAGCCTCGTCCCGCTCGAACCAAGGCGTGACCCCCAGATCGCTCGAGGACGGCACGAGGCACTCGTAGTAGTGCGAGCCGCGGCCGCCTGGCGGGCCGCCCCAGCGTTCGTAGTCGAGCGGGATGTCGGGGTACGTCGGGTCGACGGCGACGGCCCGCACCAGCGACCGCCGGTCGCGGATGCGATCCTCGCCGCGCGGCTTGTCGACCGCGCCGCGCAGGTGCAGGTGCTGCCAGAGGAAGCCGAACTGGTTCCAGGCCTGGTCGGTGCTGAGGTCGTCGGGTCGCGGTTCCTTCGGCTCCGTGGCGCGCTCGGAGAAAGCCCCGGTGATCTTGGAGACGGGACCGACCCAGGTGTAGAGCAGCATGTTGCCGCCCGCCCCGACATAGCGCGAAAGCAGCATGTCGAGCGCCACGTGGGCCAGCCCTACGTCGTCGCCGCCGGCGCAATCCCAGATCACGGTCCGATACTCGCCCAGCGTGTTGAGGAATCCGTCGGGGATCTCGAGTGCCGGCGAGGAGTTCTCGTCGGGGAACACATTGAACGTGCCGGGGGCCTCGCCCGGGGGCAGCCAATCGCTCATGCTGCTCAGCACGTCCGCGCGCCAGGCATCCTCCCGCGCATCATCGCAGGGCAGCCCGTCGGCGTAGGGACTCTGCGGGCGGCGGCGCTGGTCATCTACCACGAGGAACTTCCGGGTGAACGAGAACTCGGCCACCACGACCTTGACCACGCACTTGGTCTCGGTCTCCCGGCGGTTGGAGATGTCGCGCATCTTCAGGTAGAAGTAATGGACATTGGCCCCGTCGGAGTCGAATGACACCGTCTCCTGCATCTGGTCGCGTGGGGCCCAGCCGATCCAGCCGCCTACGCCATCCGTGGCGCGGAAGGGCTCGAGCGGATCCTCCGGGTCGGGGATGTCAAATCCGTAGTTGCACGGGCCTGGCTCCGATCCACTCGCCGAGGCGTCCGCCACCCACCTGAAGCGGAAGAGCTGGTTGGGCGCGACGGTGACCTCCCAAGGGGTACCGAAGACGGATGCGTCGAAGCGGTGGGCTCCCATCGAGGGTTCATAGATGACGACCGTGATCAGGGCGTCACGGACCTTGAACAGCACCCAGTTGACGTTGCGGGCAAAGCCCCGTTCTGTCGCCCCCGCCTCATCGACGGCGCGGACCGCGAAGCCGTAGGAACCGCCCACCGACATGCCCTCGATCCACTGCTCGTGAACGGCGCCCGGGACGCGCTTCCAGGCGCGCTGCGCGGCGGCCAGGTAGCGGGGCTCGCCGGCGGGGAACTCGTTTTCGTCGGGTGCCAGCAGCAGGTTCGGGGACTCCTCGAACAGGCGTTTCACATCCGCCTCGCGCGTCGGATCGACGCCCGGGTCGGCCACATGCTTGAGCTCGTAGAAGGCCGGCGTCTTGTCGGCCGTCGACGCGTCGAGGTCGTCGCCGGACCAGGTCATGCGCAGGGTGGCCGCCCAGCGCGCGCCGTCGATCGGGGTGGGCTCCTCGAGGCTGCTCGTGGGGGCAATCGTGTGGGCGTTGAAGAAACGCGAATCGGGCTTGGACCGCAGATAGTGGTCGTCGACCGAGCGGACGAAGAAGGTGTGCCACTCGGAGTACTGGTCACCCCCCGCAGCATTGCGCGCCTGGCAGAAGATCGTTTCCTCGAAATTGGTGGTGCGATGCCAGGCCTGCTCCGTGACGGTGTCGTCGACGGCCCACTCGAACCATCGGATCACGCCGTCGTCATCGGCGCCGAACCAGTAGAAGCGGACGTAGTTGCTCGTGTCGAGCGAGTCGGCCAGAACCCCGCCGGTGATGCGGACGACCGGGGCGATGTTCGGATCCCGACTTCCCGTGAAGTTGTCTTCGGGCATGAGCAAACAGCCCGAGCCCAGCGCCGCCAGGACGACCGCGAGCGAGCATGTGCCGAGGACAAGACCCCGAACTGGTTTGTTTACAATATGTTGTGTCATTCTCGCATCGACCGATCTTGGCAGAGGCAGCCGCCCGAAGTCAGTCCGGGGATGCTGCCACAACGGGCGGCAGTTGTCTACCGGGCGCGACCGGACCGGGGAGCAGGGCGCATCGCTGCCCGCCCATCTGCCCGCCCACCTGCCTCCCAGCCCCCCAGTCTAGGATCCCTCGCTGGTCTGCGGGAGGTGGCGTTGGTATCCTCATTCCGATCCGCCACGGGTGATTCCTGACCCATAACCCTTGCTAAGAGGAGGATCTGCACCATGCGCACTGTGCTCTTCTTTCTTGCAGTTGCCGCACTCGCCTGCGCGCAGCCGGGCCGCGCCCTGGAACCCCAGACGCTCGCGGCCGGGCAGCAGGAGCGATTCGAGGAGAGTGGATGCGAGCCCGCCTCCCCGGGGATCGCGGCCAACCCATCGCCTGCCACGGCACGGGACGTCATGATCCTGATGGTCCCCGAGTCGACCGGCGATGTCGTCGGCATGTACGACCCCTACGACGGCACGTATCTCGGCGACATGATCACGGACAACCCCGGCTTCAGCACACCGATCAATGCCATCCAGGGGCCCGATGCGAATATCTATGTCTCCGATCAGGTGGCGGACGCGGTCTTTGTCTTCGACCCAATGGGAACGTACCTGTACACCTATGCCGACGCATCCGACGGGCTCGACAACGTCCGCGGCATCGCCTTCCGTGACGGAGAGCTGTTCGTGACCCTCGGCTCCGGTCCCGTCGCACGTTTCAATGGTCCTCACAGCCGCATGCCGGACTTCATCAACGACGGAAGCGACCCCTTCGACATTTACTTCCTGCCGAACGGCGAAGCGCTCCTGGCAGACATCGCCGGGACGACGGACAACGTCCGCCTGTACGATGCGGCGGGCAATTTCCAGCACGTGATCTTCAACGTGAACTTCCCGGAGCAGATCATCGACGACCCGGTTGCGCCGGGCGCATTCCTGAACGCGAGCTTCTCGGCCAACGTCATCTCGGACTTCGACCTCGATGGGACGGTCTGGAGCGCGCTCCCGTTCTCGAGCGGCCGGGGCGTGTACCGTCTGGGCAATGGCAACCTGCTCGCAACCAACGGCAGTGGAACCCACGAGCTGGACGCCGCGACCGGGGTCATCGTGGAGACGCAGCACGGGGGCAGCGGGCGGTTCATCGAGGTCTACACCCAGGTATCCGGTGCGGAGCCCACCGAGGGGCGGACGATGCTGCGGCTCGGGGTGGCGCCCTCGCTGTGCGGGGGAGAGCCGCGGATCGAGTTCACGCTCCCGCAGGATGGGTCGATCGAGCTGGGGGTCTTCGACGCCAGCGGGCGGTGCGTGACGCCGCTCCTGGACGGCTGGGCGCGAGGCGGAACGCACGTGCTCGAGTGGAACCGGGTGTGCGCGGATGGCACCGCGGCCCAGGCCGGTGTCTACTTCGTGCGGCTGCGCTCGGATGACGGACTGGGCGTGCGGCGAATCGTCCTGGCCCGCTAGACGCCTGCTCGCCGCGCGACTTCTTCGGCCCGGGTGGCTCGCCACGACGAGCGAGCCACCCGGTTCGTCTATCACCGCAGGATCAAGACAGGGCGCGCCTCGCAGCGGTCGCGACCGCGGGCAACCGCCCAATAGGTCCCGGCCGTAACGTGCCGGCCGGAGGCATCGCGGCCGTTCCACGTCACCGCGCCGGAGCCCTCATCCAGCCGTGCGATCAGCCGGCCCGCCGAATCCACGATCATCAGGTGGGTCTCCGCGCTCGCAGGCTGGTTCCAGGACAGGGTCAGCGAGCCGCGGCTTGGGTTGGGCCAGGCTTCCAGGTGCCAGGGGCGGTCCCCCAGTGCAAGCGGCGCGGACGGGACGGCCGCCGCCGCCGGCAGCAGCGGGTGCAGGCCCATGAAGGCCAGGTAGTTCGAGACCCAGGTCTGATCCATCGTGTCGAGATCTTCCGGTCGCGCGGGGATCCCGCCGTCGCCGTCGCCATCCTCGGCGATCAGCGTGTCGGTCAGGACGACGTGCACGCCGAGGTGATAAGCGTCCAGCAGCGCCTGGCCCACCGCGTGGTGGCCGAGCGCGTACCACCCGTTCCAAGCGTTCGTGAAGTCCCCGGACGTCGCGAAGGTATCCATGTAGCCCTTGTACGTCTGCAGCCATCCGGGCATCTCGGCCTCGTGGCGGCGGAAGTAGGAGTTGATCAGTCCCCACATCGTCGCGCCGCCCGACATCGCCCAGGTCTCGTTGGACAGCACCGTCGGTTCTCCCTCCACCCAGACCTTCACGGATTGCCCGGCCTTGGTGACCGCCGCCTCGGCCCATTCCAGCTTCCCCTGCTGGATGCCGGCGTCGTAGAGGTTGCCGAGCGCCCAGGAGTAGACGGGCGGATTGACGTAGCGGTAGAAGCCCGACGCGGGGCGCTGCAGCTCGTTGTAGCGGATGTAGCCGCCGCAGGAGTCACCGTAGGCCTGGTAGGTGTCGTCGTCGTACACCTGGCGGTACTTCAGCTCCGCGGTGACGGCCCAGCCGCAGTTGTACATCCGGTAGTACCCGTAGAGCGGCGTCGATCCGTTCTCCTCAAGATACGCCGGGTGGGTGAGCGAATAGGTGAACGCATTGAGGATGTTCTGATGGTACTGGTTGTCGCCGGTGAGCTCGAAGTACCGGCTCCAGACCCAGATGGCCTCGGACGTGTTGTCGGTCTGGATGATGTCGGGCAAGTGCTCGCCCTCACGGATGCCCCCGAAGTCGGCCCCGGGGGTGGAGACCTGCCAGACGCTGAGGAAGTGCGCGGTGAGGCTGTACATCTCGAGATAGTCGGCCTCGCTGCGCGGCTCCTGAGAGAGCCGCGCCACCAGCTCCTCGCTCAGGAGGGTGGGGGGGGCGGCGGGCGTCTCCCAGCGGGCCGGATCCCGCACGTCCGCGTCGGACCAGAAGGGTGTTGCCGATGCGCTCACAGCCGCGAGCAAGAGGATCAGCGCGGCCGGGACCAGGAGAAGGGAGATGCGCCGGTGCATAGGAGGCCTCCTATCGTCTGCCCGTGAAGCCCGTGCGAGGTTGCGTTCCCTATGATTATGCCTCGCCGGTCGGGCGCGATTCCAGGGGAAGCTGGGCGAAGGGCCGCGACCCGGCAGTCTGCCGCCCAACCGGGAGCGGCGGGACCCCTCCTGCCGGCGCCCGGGGCGACCGCCTAGCGCCGGCCGCCCTCGCGGTCGTAGCGCAGCTCGCCCGCCACGTACGTCGCCCGGGTCGCGCGGTCGTCGGCCATCGTCATCTGGATGAAGAGGCTCTCCTGCACGTCCCGGCAGTGCTCCATCCGCTGATCGATGGCGGGCGTCGAGCGCAGATCGAGCACGACGAGGTCTGCCTCGCAACCCGGTGCGATCGTCCCGATCGTATCCGCCAGCTGGAGCGCCTGCGCCGCGCCGCGCGTCGCGAGGTAGAAGGCCTGCGGAGCGCTCAGCGTGGTGCCGTTGAGCCGGGCCACCTTGTACGCCTCGCCCATGGTCGCGAGCAGGGAGAAGCTCGTGCCCGCACCAAGGTCGGTTCCGAGAGCCACCTGCACGGGGCGGTCGGTGCGCCGGGCCGCGTCGAGCCGGAACAGACCGCTGCCCAGGAAGAGGTTGGCGGTCGGGCAGTGGGCAAGGGCCGTGCCGGTTTCGTGGCAGCGGCGCAGCTCGTGTTCGCTCAGCCAGATGCCGTGCCCATAGATGGCCCGTGGGCCCAGCAGCCCGTAATGATCGTAGGCATCCAGGTAGCCCGACCGGTCTGGGAAGAGCTGCCGGACCCACGTGACTTCGTCACGGGTCTCGGCGACGTGCGACTGCAGGTAGGTGCCCGGCGACCCCCGCCACAACGCGCCGGCCGCCTCGAGCTGCTCGGGTGTGCTCGTGGGCGCGAAGCGCACCGTCACGCCGTAGAGCTGCCGGCCACGGCCGTGCCACCGGGCGATCAAGGCCAGCGACTCGGCCAGGCCCTGCTGCGCGCGGTCGGTCAGCGGCGCGGGCGCGTGGCGGTCCATCAGGACCTTACCGGCGATCATGCGCGTGTTGAGCCGGGCCGACTCCTCGAAGAACGCTTCGACCGACTCCGGGTGCACGGTGCAGTAGACGGCCGCCGTGGTCGTCCCAGCGCGCAGGCACTCCTGCAGGAAGATCCGGGCCGTCGCGCGGGCGTGCTCGCGATCGGCGAACTGCTGCTCGGCGGGATACGCGTACCGGTCGAGCCAGTCGACGAGCCCGCTGGCCGGGGCGCCGATGAGCTGGATCTGCGGGTAGTGGACGTGGGCATCGATGAAGCCGGGGAGGATGAGGCAGTCGTCGCCGTAGGTCGTCACCGGCGTGTCGGGGGGCAAGGAGGCCCGGATCTGCGCCTGCGGCCCGAATGCCGTGATCCGGCCGTTCGCGATGACGATGAGTCCGTCGGGCTCGTAGTGCATGGCCCGGTCGATCCTGGTGAGGAAGGGGTCGTCGGTGAAGGTCAGAACCCGCCCGCGCAGGGCCGAGCTCGCCGCGCGGGGGGCATCGGGCGGCCCCTGGCCGCGGTTCCCTCTGATCGGTTGGTGGTTCACCCTGGCCGTCTGCGCCGCCCGCCGGCGCCCCGGAATCCTCTGCGGCAACGCGTGGCCCGCGGTGTATCCGCGAGGCCCGAGCCAGGATCCGCGAACTGCCCCGGCCGGTCAAGGCGGCCCTCGGTGCTCACCCCGGGCCGCTCACTCCCGATCAACCTCTCCAGGCTTGCGGCCCGTCGGGGGCCTCGGTACCATGCCCCGGATCGCGCCCGGAGCGGTTGCCCTCGTGCCGGTTCCGGCACTGGAAGCCTGCGGCAACCGGCCGGCGCACCGGGCCGATCCTGGCCCGATCAGCACGCGAGAAGGGAGGGGAACCGATGATCAGTACCGCCGGGCTCATTCTCCTGGTGATAGCCTTCAGCATCTTCGGGCTGCTCTGCGCAGCCTATCTGGCGCGCTGGGTGCTGCGTCGCCCGACCGGCAGCGAGGCGATGCTGCGAATCTCGAACGCCATCAAGGAGGGTGCCGAGGCCTTCCTGCGGCGCCAGAACCGCACGATCATCCTCCTGGCCGTCGTCTTTGCCGCGGTGCTCTTCCTCGGCTATGCCGTGGTCCGCGGGCACCAGGACTTCGACCCGGTCGGCAGCTCGGTGAGCCTCGCGTTCTGGATCACCCTCTCGTTCGTCTTCGGCGCCCTCTGCTCGGTCTTCGCGGGCTACGTCGGCATGTGGGTCTCGATCCGCAGCAACATCCGCACGGCCCACGCCGCCCTGTCGAGCCTCAACGACGCCTTGCGAATCGCGCTGCGCGGAGGGGCGGTCTCGGGCCTGCTCGTGGTGGCGACGAGCCTGCTCGGCGTGAGCGGCCTCTACGCCCTGGTCAGCGCGCTGGGCGGGGTCGAGCCGACCAAGATCCCGCTGCTCATCGTCGGCTACGGATTCGGCGCCTCCTTCGTCGCCCTCTTCGCGCAGCTCGGTGGCGGGATCTACACGAAGGCCGCCGACGTCGGCGCGGACCTGGTCGGCAAGGTCGAGGCCGGCATTCCCGAGGATGACCCGCGCAACCCGGCCGTGGTGGCCGATCTGGTCGGCGACAACGTCGGCGACTGCGCCGGCCGTGGGGCCGACCTGTTCGAGTCGACCGCGGCGGAGAACATCGGCGCCATGATCTTGGGCGCCTCGCTGGCTGCGGCGGCGCAGAAGGCGGGCATGGGCTTCAGCGCGGGCATCGTCGGCGTGATGATGTTCCCCCTGGTCGCGCGTGCCTTCGGGATCGTCGCCTCGGTCATCGGGATCCTCTCGGTCCGCATGGACAAGGAAGAGAAGATGGACCCGATGACGGCGCTCAATCGCGGCTACTACGTCGCCGTGGTGCTGGCGATGATCGCCTTCGGCATCGCGAGCCGCTGGTTGTTGCACAGTCCGAACGCCCCGAACGCCTGGCTGCACTTCTTCTTCTGCGGGATCCTGGGCGTGCTGACCTCGGTCGCGTTCGTGTATATCACGCAGTATTACACGGAGTACAGGTACCGGCCGGTCAAGTCGATCGCCGAAGCCTCCAAGACCGGGCCCGCGACCAACATCATCGCCGGCCTGGGCGTGGGCTACGAGTGCTGCTGGATGCCCGCCCTGGCCATGGGCGCGGCGCTGCTCGGCTCCTACTACCTCGGGCAGTCGAGCGGCCTGCCGCACGCGGGGCTGTTCGGCACCGCGGTGGCGACGATGGGGATGCTGGCCACGGCCGCCTACATCCTGGCAATGGACACCTTCGGCCCGATCACCGACAACGCCGGCGGCATCGTCGAGATGTCGGAGCAGCCCGAGGAGATCCGCAAGAAGACCGACCGCCTCGATGCGGTCGGCAACACGACCAAGGCGCTGACCAAGGGCTACGCGATCGGCTCGGCCGGGCTGGCGGCGTTCCTGCTCTTCCAGGCCTACATGGATGAGATCATCCAGTACGCGGGGCTGCGGGAGGGCTTCCACTTCAAGGTCGACCTGAGCAAGCCGGTCGTCTTCGTGGGCGCGCTCGGAGGCGCGGTGCTCGTCTACCTCTTCTCGTCGATGGCGATCCGCGCCGTGGGCCGCGCGGCGCAGGCGATCATCGAAGAGGTCCGGCGCCAGTACGCGAAGCTGCCGCGCGTCAACGACATCATCCAGTTCCCGAAGGACTTCCGGCCGGACTACGGCAGCTGCGTGGACATCGTGACCAAGTCGGCCCTGCGCGCGATGGTCGGTCCGGGCCTGCTGGCCGTGCTCATGCCGGTGGGCGTGGGCCTCATCTTCCGCATCTTCATCACGCCGGACGACCGGCTGATCTCGGCCGAGGCCGTGGCAGCGCTGCTGATGGTCGGGACGATCGTCGGCATCCTGACCGCGCTCTTCCTGAACAACGGCGGGGGCGCTTGGGACAATGCCAAGAAGTACATCGAGGCGGGCGCCCACGGGGGTAAGTACCTGATGCTGACCGACGGTTCGAAGATGAAGAACCCGACGCATGCCGCGGCGGTGGTCGGGGACACGGTCGGGGATCCGTGCAAGGACACGGCCGGGCCGTCGCTGCACGTGCTGATCAAGCTGCTCTCGACGATCACGCTCGTGCTGGCGCCGCTGTTCTTGTAGGCGGGGGGGAAGCACCGGCCTGACGGAAATCGGACCCGTACGGGGGGTGGCGAGGCCCCGCGCCTCGCCGCCCCTTCCTTGTTCTCGGACGCCGCCGCCCTCCGCGATGCCGAACCGCCCGCGTCCGGGGTGGGCCCGGTCGGTCCAGCCCCCCCGGCTCGCCCGCCCAGCCTCCTTCCCCCACCTTGACATCTCCCCCGCGCGCGGCTACGTTCTGTCGTTCGCTGTGTGCCGCTGCCTGCCCGCTCGCCGGGCACGGTGGATGGGCAGCCCCACCCGGAGGGGGGAAAAGCCGTGCGGTTCGACTTCTCGGTCGCTCTCATCTATCTCAGCGTCAGCGCCATCATTGTGGGCATCGGGCTACTGCTGGCGCGACTCCTGGGCCCGCGGATCCCGGATCCGGAAAAGGGCAACGTCTACGAGTGCGGCGAGCGCCCCATCGGGGGTGGACGCTTCAACTTCAATCCCCGCTTCTACTTGATGGCCCTGGTCTTTATCGTCTTTGACGTGGAGATCGCCCTCACCTTCCCGGTGGCGACGGTGGTGCGCCAGTGGGTGGCCGGGGGCAAGGGGCTGACGGCCGTCGTCGAGATCGTGCTCTTCCTGGCCGTGCTCGCCGGCGGGCTCGCCTACGTCTGGGGTCGCGGCGATCTCGAATGGGTGCGCGACATCGAGGGCCCGCTGGTGGACATCGGGGCTCCGAGCGGGCAAGCGGATGCCGTGGCGCACACCGCTCCGGGCGATGGAGAGGGGGCCGCATGACCGAGCCGACCACCCGCAATCTCATCGGCGAGTACACCACGCCCGCGAGCACCGGCCCGGTCGTCATCACAACGACGGTCGACAACGTCATCAACTGGTTCCGCCAGGGGTCGGTCTGGTACCTGCTTTTCGCCACCGCCTGCTGTGGCATCGAGCTCATGCAGACCGGGGGGCCGCGCACCGACCTCGATCGCTTCGGGGCGGTCTTCCGCTCGAGCCCGCGCCAGTCGGATCTGCTGATCGTCGCGGGCACGATCACGTACAAGATGGCGGACCGCGTGCGCCTGATCTATGCGCAGATGGCTGAGCCGAAGTACGTGATCGCAATGGGTAGCTGCGCCAACTGCGGCGGGCTGTTCCAGCGCTCCTACTCGGTCGTGCCGGGGGTCGACACGATCGTACCGGTCGACCTCTACCTGCCCGGCTGCCCGCCGCGGCCCGAGGCGCTCAACGAGGCGATCCTGCGGCTGCAGGATCTGATGCGCGGCGAGCACTGGGCGCACAAGATGCGGCCACGCGCCTAGGGGAGCAGGATGACACCGGAACAGATCCACGAACGCCTGCGGGCGGCGCGCGGGGGAGCGGTCCTGGAGTACCAGGACGCGCTGCTCGATCCGGCCATCGTCGTGCGGCCCGAGCAGCTGCGCGACGTCTGCCGTTTCCTGCGAGACGAGCCCGACCTGCGGATGGACACCCTGCGCCTGCTGACCGGCATCGACCGGCCGCCCGAGACCCAGGAGGTCGTCTACCACCTCCTCTCGCTGCCGCACCGCCACGCGATCGTGCTGCGTGTGCGCACGCCTCGCTCCCAGCCGCGGGTGCCGTCGCTGCACGACGTCTGGCCCATCGCGAACTGGTTCGAGCGCGAGGCCTACGACTTGCTCGGCATCGAGTTCGAGGGGCATCCCGACCTGCGGCGGCTGCTCAATCCGGTCGACTGGGTCGGCCACCCGCTGCGCAAGGACTACGAGCGGCCCAAGGAGTACCACGGCATCCCCACGAGCCGCGAGGAGGCCGAGGGCCGGCTGGTCAGCGCGGTCGTCCCCAGCATGCACGAGGCGAAGGCCGTCGAAGAGGACGGCTTCATGCTGATGAACATGGGGCCGCACCACCCGGCGACGCACGGGGTGCTCAACTTCCTGCTCGAGACCGACGGCGAGGTCCTGCGCGGCGTCCACCCCGACGTGGGCTACCTGCACCGGGGCCTCGAGAAGCTGGGCGAGATGACGCCCTACCTCGGCACGATCCCCTACACCGACCGCATCGACTACCTGGGCGCGATGTTCACCAACCACGGCTTCGTGATGGCGGTCGAGAAGCTGGCGGGGATCGAGGTGCCGCGGCGGGCCGAGTTCTGTCGCGTGATCGCCTCGGAGCTGAACCGCGTGGCCAGCCACCTGATCGCCACGGGCTCCATGGCGCTGGACGTCGGTGCGATCACGCCCTTTGTTCACTGGCTGCGCGAGCGCGAAAAGACCAACGACATCATGGAGTACATCTGCGGCGCCCGCCTCACCTACAACTACATGCGCTTCGGCGGCGTCTCGCGTGACATCGACGGGCGGACGCTCGACATGATCCTGCGGTGGCTCGATCACTTCGAGCCGATGATTGACGAGTTCAACCGTCTGATCACGGGCAACGAGATCTTCGTCAAGCGCCTGGCCAACGTGGCCGTGATCGCGCCCGCGGACGCGGTCGGCTACGCCCTCGTCGGCCCCAACCTGCGCGCCTCGGGCGTCGACTGGGACATCCGTCGCGACGAGCCTTACTCGATCTACCCCGAGTTCGACTTCGCGGTGATCACCGGCAAGGGATGGCGCGGACAGATCGGGGACAACTACGATCGGTTCTACTGCCGCCTGCTCGAGATGATCGAGAGCATCAAGATCCTGCGGCAGGCGATCGACAAGATCCCGGCCGGAGAGGTGCGCACGGCCACGCCGCGCACCCTCAAGCCGGCGGCCAACGAGGTCTACACGCGGGTCGAGGATCCGCGCGGCGAGGCCGGCTTCTACATCGTCTCGGACGGCACTGACAAGCCCTACCGGGCGCGTTACCGCACGGGCTCCTTCACCGCCCTGCCGGTGATCGAGCACATCGGCCCCGGCCTGATGCTGGCGGACCTGGTGGCGCTGATCGGCTCGCTGGACGTGATCGCCCCGGAGGTGGACCGGTGAACTTCCTGCAGACCCTCGCCGACGGCGCCGCGCGCGGCCTGCTGGGCGTCGATCCCGAGCAGTGGCCGTACATGTGGATCGTCTACGTCGCGATGATCGTCATCGGGGCGCTCGCGACCTTCGTCTTCGTGGCGATCTTCGCTGGGCCGGTGACCTGGATCGAGCGACGCATCGCGGGCCGCATGCAGTCGCGCGTCGGGCCGAATCGGGTCGGCCCGCAAGGCGCGCTGCAGTGGCTGGCCGACGGCATCAAGTGCCTCCTGAAGGAAGACCTCATGCCGCGCGGCGCCGACAAGGTCCTCTTCCTGATCGCCCCCTACCTGATCTTCACCGGCATGTTCGGGACCTTCGTCGTGCTGCCCTGGGGGGCGAACCTGGTATCGGCCGACCTCAACGTGGGGCTGCTCTACCTGCTGGCGATCACCGGGCTGGTCGTGGTCGGGATCCTGATGGCCGGCTGGGGCTCGAACTCGAAGTGGGCCCTCTTCGGCGGCATCCGCAGCGCCGCCCAGCTCGTCTCCTACGAGATCCCATCGGCCTTCGGTCTGATGACGATCGTGCTCGCCGCCGGCACGCTGTCGCTGCAGGGCATCGTCCGGGCCCAGGGCGGATTTCCGTGGGACTGGTTCATCTTCCGCAATCCGTTCCTGTTCGCCGGCTTCTTCCTCTCGTTCACCGCGTCGGTGGCCGAGGGCAACCGCACACCCTTCGACTTGCCCGAGGCCGAGAGCGAGCTGGTCGCCGGCTACAACGTCGAGTACTCCGGCCTGCGCTTCCTCTTCATGCTCTTCGCCGAGTGGGCCAACCTGTGGGTGATGAGCGCCATCGCCACCGCTTGCTTCCTGGGCGGCTGGCAGATTCCGGGCGTCACGCCCGCGATGATCGCGGCCTCGAGCGGATGGGCCTACGCCGGCTGGCAAGCGCTCTCGTTCGTCATCTTTGCGATCAAGGCCTCGGCCCTGGTCTTCTTCGTCATCCAGCTCCGCTGGACGCTGCCGCGGATGCGCGTGGATCACATGATGATCGCCTGCTGGAAGTACCTCGTGCCGCTGTCGCTGGTCATGATCCTGGGGGTGATGGTGATGATGGTGGTCATCCCCGAGCGCAGCCCGGCCGACTACGCGGTGCGCGGGCTCATGGTGGCGATCGGCGCGGCGATCGCGATCGCCTACGTGCGCCGCATCTGGATGGCGTTCGTGGCCGATCGAGACCTCTACCAACGCATGGAGGGCAAGGCGCTGTGGTACCCACCGTACCGCTTGCCCTGAGCGGCGAGCAGCAACGCCGGCGCGGCACGTTGCGCGAGTACCTGGGCAACATCTACCGCACCGTGACCTCGATCTTCGAGGGGTTGAGCGTCACGATGAGCTGGATGTTCCGCCGGCCCATCACCGTCCAGTACCCCGACAAGACCGAGAAGCCGGTGCAGGAGATGCTGCCCGACGCCTACCGCGGGACGCTCGAGGTGGACCTCCGCCGCTGTGTCGCCTGCTTGCTCTGCATGCGCACCTGCCCGATCGACTGCATCACGATCGAGGTCGCCAAGAACGCGGAGACGGGCGAGCGCGAGCTGGTCCGCTTCGACATCGACATCGGGCGCTGCATGTACTGCGGCCTGTGCACCGAGGCGTGCAACTACGACGCGCTCATCCACACCCCGGAGTTCGAGACGACCGTGGACAGCCCCGAGGCGTGCATCCTGCGCTTCGTCCGGCCGCCCGTCCCCGTGGCGAGGCACAAGCCGGGCGAGGGTCCGCCGCGCCGGCCGCGCGGATCGATCCTGCCCGAGGTCGTGCCCGAATACGGCCGGCGGCGGGGGGAGAAGGTCTGGCGCGGGAAGGCCGCGACGCCGGCCCCGACCCCGGCTGCGACCGAGCCGCCCGCGGCGCCGGCCGAGCCGCCCGCGACCCCGCCCGAGCCCCGGGAATCCCAGGAGGGACGCAGCGATGGATAACTCGTTCGTTGCGGGCCTGATCTTCTACCTGCTCGCCGCGATCACGGTGACCGGCGCCGCGTGGGTCGCCTTCTCGCGCAGCATCGTCCACAGCGCCTTTGCGCTTCTGGCGACCTTCTTCGGCGTCGCCGGGCTCTACGCGTTCCTGGCAGCCGACCTGATGGCGGTCATCCAGCTCCTGGTCTATGTGGGCGGCGTGCTGGTGCTGATCCTCTTCGCGGTGATGCTGACCGCGCGCATCTCCGACGCGCGGGTGTCGAGCCCGGCGATGGGTCGCGGGCCGGGTCTGGTGGCGCTGGTCGTGGTGGCCGGCCTGATGACCTACGTTGCGGTGCGCGTCTTCGGCGGCGCGGAGCGCCCGGGTCCGGCGCAGCCCACGACCGCCGCGGTGGGCGACGCGCTGCTGAGCACCTACGTGCTGCCGTTCGAGGTGGTCTCGATCCTGCTCCTGGCGGTCCTGCTGGGGGCGGTCACGCTGGCCCGCGGCCGGCGGCGCGATGAGCAGGACTAGGAGGGCGCGATGACGATCACGCTGGCCCACTATCTGACGGTCTCGGGATTGCTCCTGGCGCTCGGGCTCTACTGCCTGGTCACGCGGCGCAACGCGGTCGCCCTGCTGATGGGGGTGGAGCTGATCCTGAACGCGGCGATCCTGAACCTGGTGGCCTTCTCGCGCTTCGGCCGCGGGCTGGGCGGCCAGGTCTTCGCGCTCTTCGGCATCGTGCTCGCGGCGGCCGAGGCGGTCATCGCCCTGGCGATCGTGCTGCAGCTGTTCCGCGCCTTCCGCTCGGTGGACACGGCGCAGACAGCCGATCTGAAGGAGTAGCCGGATGCACCTGCAGGCCTTCCCGCTGCTGTTCCTGATCCCGCTGCTGCCGGCGATCGGGGCGCTCTACAACGGGCTGCTGGGGCTGCGCATGCAGCGCCGCTATGGACCCGCGGCGGTGCATCTGCCGGCGATTCTGCTGCCCTGGGGCTCGTTCGTCGTGACGGTGGCGGCGTTCGCGTCGCTGGCGGGCGCGGGGCACGGCGCGGCGCTTTACCAGAACCTGTGGGGCTGGATCCGCATCGGGGTGCTGCAGGCCGACCTCGCGTTCCAGATGGACCGGTTGTCGGCCATCATGTGCCTGGTGGTGACCCTCGTCGGCAGCCTGATCCACGTCTACTCGATCGGGTACATGCGGGGCGACCCGTCCTACTGGCGTTTCTTCTCCTACCTGAACCTGTTCATGTTCTCCATGCTGGTCCTGGTGCTGGCGGACAACTTCCTGCTGATGTTCGTCGGCTGGGAAGGCGTGGGCCTCTGCTCCTACCTCCTGATCAGCTTCTGGTACCACGAGCGCGAGAAGGCCGTCGCGGGCATGAAGGCCTTCATCGTGAACCGCATAGGCGACTTCGGCTTCACGCTGGGCATGCTGCTGCTCTTCTGGGGTCTGGCGGCCGTGCCCGGCGGGCTGCAGAGCCGCACGGCGGCGGCGCACGAGCCGGGAGCGCCGCCCGCGCAGGTCGAGATGGCGGGCGGGCACGGGTCCCCAGCAACGGCGCCTCCGGCTGCCCCGGGCGGCCACGGGACCGGCGGGCTGGCCCTGGCGGCCGATGCGCCGCGGCAGATGGGCCAGGGAGCGGGCGCGACGAGCATCTCCTTCCGCGGCGTCGAAGAACTGCTGGCCGACCCGCACAAGCGCCAAGGGCTGGTCGATCGGCGCGTCCTGGGCATCAGTCTCGTGACGCTGGCGGCGCTCCTGCTCTTCGTCGGCGCCACCGGCAAGTCGGCGCAGATCCCGCTCTACGTCTGGCTGCCCGACGCGATGGCCGGCCCGACGCCGGTCTCAGCCCTGATCCACGCCGCGACGATGGTGACGGCCGGCGTCTACATGGTGGCCAGACTTCACTTCCTCTTCTCGCTCAGCGCGACCGCCATGACGGTGGTGGCCAGCGTCGGGGCGCTGACGGCGCTCTTCGCGGCCACGATCGGCCTCTTCCAGCACGACATCAAGAAGGTGCTGGCCTACTCGACCGTCAGCCAGCTCGGCTTCATGTTCGTCGCCGTCGGCGTGGGGGCCTACTGGGTCGGGATCTTCCACCTGATGACGCACGCCTTCTTCAAGGCCTGCCTCTTCCTCGGCTCGGGCAGCGTGATCATCGGCTGTCACCACGAGCAGGACATGCGCAAGATGGGCGGCCTGCGCAAGCTGATGCCGGTGACGGCGGTGACCTACCTGATCGCCTGCGCGACCATTGCCGGGTTCCCGTTCCTGTCGGGCTTCTTCTCCAAGGATGAGATCCTGTGGAAGGCCTTTGACAGCGGCAACATGCTGCTGCCCGGCGGCGGGGTGATCCTGTACGCGCTGGCGGCGATCGCGGCGCTCGGGACCTCCTATTACATGTTCCGCTCGTACTACATGACCTTCTCGGGCGAGTACCGCGGCGTCCACGCGGGCGAGCACGGCGCCGCGCACGCCGCGAGCGGACACGACGCGCACGGCCACGGCGCCCACTCCGGTGTTGGGCTGCCACAGGAGTCGCCCCGCAGCGTCACAGTCGTGCTGGTGATCCTGGCCGCCCTGTCGATCGTGGGCGGCTACGTCGGCCTGCCCCAGCTATGGAGCCTGCCGAACGCCTTCGAGCGCTGGCTCGAGCCGGTCTTCGCCGGCTCCGAGCACCGGATCCTCTCGGCCGGGCATGGCCACGGGGCCGAGTGGGGGCTGATGCTCTTCTCGGTGGTGGTCGCCTTCGCCGGCTTCCTGGTTGCACGCGCCCTCTACCGCGACGCGCGCAACCCAATCCCGGGGCGGATGCTGGCCAGTTCCGACCCGCTGCTGCGCGGCGTGTACAAGACGGTGTACAACAAGTACTACGTAGATGAGGGATACAAGGCGGCGTTCGTGGATCGTGCGGTGCAGCTCTCCCGCGGACTCGCCTGGTGGGACACGCGTGTCATCGATGGGATCGTCAACCTCTGTGGTGCGATCGGCCGCGTCTTCGGTCAGATCCAGGGGTGGATCGACTTCGTCTTCGTCGACGGCCTGGTGAACCTGGTGGGCAGCGCCATCACGCGCGCGGGAAGAAGCTTGCGGCACATCCAGACCGGCCGCATCCAGTCCTATGTCTACAGCCTGACCGCGGGTGCGGTCGTGCTGGTGGTGCTGGCGTACCTGCTGGGTTGGTAGGCGCGGGGGAAAGGGGACCATGGACTATCCGACGACCAGTCCACTGCTGAGCTGGATCATCTTCACGCCGCTGATCGGCATCGGGGCGATTCTGGCGCTCTACGTCCTTCGCCCGGCGCTGCGCTTCGGCCAGGTGGCGATGGATCAGGCCGCGCGCGCGATCGGCATCGGGGCCACGGCGATCGTCAGCCTGCTCGCCATCGGGCTGTGGGCCGGATTCGACGGCGCGAAGGCGGGCCTCCAGTTCGTCGACCACCAGGTCTGGATCCGCGCCTGGAACATCGAGTACTTCATCGGGGCCGACGGTCTGTCGATCACGATGATCATCCTCACCGCCTTCGTCTTCCTGGTGGCGGCGTTTGCCTCGGTGCCTTGGCTGGGGAAGCTGGACGATGCCCATCACCCACACTTCTCGAAGCGGCGCGTGCCGGGCTACTGGATCCTCTTCCTGCTGCTCGAGCTCGGCGTGCTCGGGACCTTCAGCGCCCAGGACTTCTTCCTCTTCTACATCTTCTGGGAAGTGATGCTGCTGCCGATGTACTTCCTCATCGGCATCTGGGGCGCCCCGCCGCGCACCGATCCCGACGGCCGGGTGCGCGGCGGCCCGTACGCGGCGATCAAGTTCTTCCTCTACACGCTGGCCGGCTCGGTGCTGATGATGCTGGCGATGATTGCGCTCTACTTCGCCTCGGGCCCGGCCAAGCTGGTCGACGGCACCGCGACGCAGCACACGTTCAACCTGGTCTATCTCACCGAGATGAGTCGCCAGGGGGTCTTTGGCGCCGCGGCGCCGATCCTGGGTTTGGCGTTCAGCAAGATCATCTTCATCGCGCTCTTCATCGGCTTCGCGATCAAGGTGCCGATGTTCCCCTTCCACACCTGGTTGCCCGACGCGCACGTGGACGCCCCCACGCCGATCTCGGTGATCCTGGCCGGCATCCTGCTGAAGACCGGCATGTACGGCCTGCTGCGCTTCAACTTCCAGATCCTGACCGATGCGATGCAGTGGGCGGTCTGGACGGTGGCCGTCTTCGGGGTGATCAACATCGTCTACGGCGCCTTCGTCTGCATGGCGCAGAAGGACCTGAAGAAGCTGATCGCCTACTCCTCGGTCTCGCACATGGGCTTCTGCCTGCTCGGGATGGCGGCCCTGACGCCGCAGGGGCTGGCAGGGTCGGTCTTCCAGATGGTGGCGCACGGCATCATCTCCCCGATGTTGTTCCTCATCGCCGGGGTGATCTACGACCGGGCGCACACGCGCGAGATCAACGGATTCGGCGGGCTGGCCGCGCGGCTGCCCGAGTACGCCGGTGTGACGGGGCTAGCCTTCATGGCCTCGCTGGGGCTGCCGGGGCTGGCCGGGTTCGTCGGCGAGGTGCTGGTCTTCCTCGGCGCCTTCGGCGCCCCGGGCGGGGCGCTGCGCGGACTGGTGGCGATCGGGGCCCTCGCGGTCATCATCACCGCGGGCTACTACCTCTGGACGATGCAGCGGATGTTCCTCGGGCCGCTCAACGAGAAGTGGAACCAGCTCTGGGACATGAACTGGCGCGAGCGCTTCACGCTCTACCCGCTGGCGGTCGTCACGGTTGTGCTCGGCGTCTGGCCGACGCCGGTCTTCAACCTGATCAACGGCACGCTGACGCACCTGCTGACGACGATGCCCGTGGTGACCTCGGGCTGGTGAGAGGGCCGAGGGCTCCCGCCGCCGGACGGCTGGGAGGCCTGGCGCGAATGGAGGAGGAAAGATGAGTCCGAGCCTCGCGGGGATCGCCCCCGAGTTGGCCCTGACGGTCACCATCCTTGCGCTGGTGGTGGCGGACGTCATCTTTCGCAGGCACGCAGCGCGGCGCAATATCCTGGGCACTCTGGCGGTGCTCGGCCTGGTCGTGGCGGCGATCAGTTTCACGGCGCTGCCGAGCGGGCGCCAGGAGATCTTCCATGGGATGCTGGCGCTCGACGGCTACGCGATCTTCTTCAAGGGGCTTTTCCTGATCGCGGCCTTTCTGGGTCTGCTCTTCGGCGTTCTCTCCGATGAGATCCCGCGCTCGCGCTTCGGCGAGTACCTGATCCTGCTGCTGTGCCTCACACTGGGGCTGAATTTGCTCTCGGCGGCGCAGAACCTGCTCATGATCTACCTCTCCCTCGAGCTGGTCTCGATGCCCTCCTACGCGCTCACCGCATTCAGGCGCGGGGACCGGCAGTCGAGCGAGGCGGCACTGAAGTACGTCATCTTCGGCGCGGCCTCCTCGGGGCTCATGCTCTACGGCTTCTCGCTGCTCTATGGGCTCTCGGGCACGCTCGACCTGGCCGGCGTCGGCCAGGCCCTGGTGCACGCGGGGGGATCCGGGAACCCGGCCCTACCGCTGGGCATCGCGCTGGCGGTGCTGCTGGCGCTGGTGGGCTTCGGCTACAAGGTCGCCGCCGTGCCCTTCCACATGTGGTGCCCCGACGTCTACCAGGGGGCGCCGACGCCGTTCGTGGCCTTCCTCTCGGTCGGTCCCAAGGCGGCCGGCCTGGCCGCGCTGCTGCGATTCCTCGTGGTCGGCCTCGGCGTGCCGGCGGGGTGGCTGCCGGCGGGCGAATTCCCCTGGCCCGCCCTGATCGGCATCCTGGCGATCGCCACGATGACGTTGGGCAATCTCATCGCGATCGCCCAGGAGAACATCAAGCGGCTGCTGGCCTACTCGAGCATCGCCCATGCAGGCTACATGCTCATGGCGGTCGCGGTGGGGAGCGACGCCGCCGTGCGGGCGGTCATGCTCTACCTGCCGATCTACCTCTTCATGAACATGGGCGCCTTCCTGGCGGTGATGGCCGTGCGCGCCCGCACCGGCTCGGAGTCGCTGGCGGCCTACCGCGGGCTGGGGGCGCGCAGCCCATTCCTCGCGGTGGTCCTGGCCGTGTTCCTCTTCTCGCTCACGGGCCTGCCGCCGCTGGCGGGCTTCATCGGCAAGTTCTACCTCTTCGCCGCGCTGTTGAAGACGCACCTGACCTTCTTCTACGTGGTCGCCATCATCGGCGTGCTCAACTCGGTCGTGTCGCTCTACTACTACGTGCGGATCGTGAAGGCGATGTTCCTCGAGAAGGCTGAGGCCGGGGCGCCGACCCTGCCGCTCGCGCGCGCCAGCACGGTGCTGCTCACGGTCTGCGCGATTCCGACGGTGCTGCTGGGCATCTGGTGGGGGCCCCTGGCCGGGCTGGTCGAGCGGGCGTCGCACCTGCTGCGGTAGCTGCGGCCTGTCCTCTCCACAAATGCCATCCGCGCACGGCCACTTGACGTTACGGGTCCGCTCCTTCAGCCTCGTGTGAATGATAGCTCCACTCCGGAGGACCGGAGCAGCGGTCAGGAAGTCACGCCGGGCCCTCATCCTGGAGAACCTCGCCTCGAACGAGTCATCGAGGATCGTACCGTTGATCAAGACGCGCGCCTGGAAGACCGAGCCGTCGCCGGCAGGCAGGGGTTCTGGTTGCCCCCGTAGATGGCGTGAGCGATGGCGTTGGCCGCGTCGTTACCCGACACGAGCAGGCCGGTGAAGAGCAGGCGAGCGAGCTGCTGATCGCGTCGGTTGAGGCTCTGCCATGGCTTCGCGCGGATTCGGTGCCCGGGCTGTGGCCGTGAACAGCTCCTGGCGTTCTCGTGCAAAGGTCGCTTGTGCCCAAGCTGCATCGGCCGGCGCATGGCCGACACCGCCGCTTACCTGGCCGATCAGCTCCTGCCCGCGGCCGGCTACCGCCAGTGGGTGCTCACCTTCCCCTGGGTCTTGCGCTTCCGCCTGGCGGTGGATCGCGGACACGGGGGCATTGCCGGCGGCCCACCAGGACCCGCCCGATCCTCCAACACCCGCCCGACGCCGTACTCCTCTGCCCTGGGCGCATATCTGGACTCCTCCCGCAAGAGCTTTTGTTCAGGACGCGAGTGGGTGACGGTGAGATCTGACTGCAGTCATATCTTCGGCCTCTGTTTGGAGCCACGGAGACTCCGGGCCATGATGGAATCTGCGCGCGGGGTGCCCATCAGTTGCGCGACCTGGACGGCCATAGCGCCCAACGGCTCATCCCCGCGCCGGTCAGACCGGACGCCTTCACCGCGTTCGTTCTCGCAGCAGTTCAGCGGACGGGTCGAGATTCTCTCTCTGGTCGAGGCACCTCCTTGTACTCCTGGCCACGGAGCCAGACCGCCCAGACGATCCGGGCCAGCCGATTGGCCAAGGCGACGGCGGCGAGGTTGTATCCTCGCTCCTTCTGCAGGCGGAGTGCCCAGCGGCGCAGGGAATCGGGCGGCGCGCCATGTTGGGCATGAAAGAACAGCGATCGAGCCTCGTGAATCAGGAGCATCTGCAGGTAGACGTCTCCGTGTTTGCTGATCGGGCCGAGACGTCGGATCGAACCGGAAGAGTGCTCGCGGGGAGTCAGACCCAGATAGCTGGCGAACTGCCGGCCGGAGGGGAAACGTGTCACCTCTCCGACAAAGGCCACCAGTGCGGTGGCCCCGAGCAGCCCCATCCCGGGGATGGTCCGCAATCGGGCGACGGTCTCCATCTGCTTTCCGAGTATTTCTATCTGCTTCTCCACCGACCGCAGGCGACGCTCCAGCTCTCCGATTTCGTCGCAGACCTCTCCCAAGATCGAGCGCAGGGGAGGTGGCAGCACGGCCTGCGGGTCGTCGACCCAGACACGGGTCTGGGGGACGACCTTGCTGGCCCCCAGAGGAATGAAGAGGCCGAATTCGCGGAGGATCCCGCGGACGGTGTTGATCCTCGCCGTCCGCGTGGCCAGCCAACGGGAGCGAATGCGATGAAGAGCCATCAGGCCCTGCTGGTCGATCGACTTCACCGGAACCTGGCAGATCGTCTCGTTGCGTCCGGCCTCCAGAAGCGCATGAGTATCGGCGGCATCGGTCTTGTTGCCCCGCCGGTAGCGAGCAACGTCCCGTGCGGGCAAGAGCCGGACTTGATGCCCCAGACGACCGAGTTCCCGCCCCCAGTAGTGGGACGAACCGCAGGCTTCCATAAGAACGACGCTCGGCAACTGCCTGCCCATGAAGCGCAGAAGCCCGCTTCGAGTCAGTCGGCGCTCCTGGCTGATCCGACCGGGATGATGAGAAATAGCCAGCTGAAAGACTGACTTGGCGAGATCGATGGCAAAGACGGTATTCTCCATGCCGGACTCCTCCTGGTCTTCGGACTTTGACGCGGCCTGGCACGATGATGCCGCACGAGCCGCGGGAGGAGTCCATCTCATCAGTTGCTCAGGCGTGTCTTCTTTCTCGACGCCCTGAAATGCCCCCAGTGCTCCACCCCGATGGTCGTCCTGGCCTTCATCTCCGATCCGCCCGTGATCACCAAGATCCTCCATCACCTGCGGTTGCCCACAGCGCCCCCGCCGCTCGCGCCGGCGCGCGGAGCTACCACCGCCCAACTCTGGGGGCTCGACCCGCCGCGCCACGCCGATCCCGACGATCCCACGCACGAGGCGCCCAACCTCATCCATCCACCGCGCCCGTGCGCAGAGCGCGACCACGATCCCGAAGACGCGCCGCTGGTCGCGCGGCCACCACCGTGATGCGTCGCGCGGCGCTGCCGCGTACATTGGCGGTCTGCGAGCGACGGGCACGCCGCTCCTGCTTCTCGATGGGGGCAACTTCTTCGCCCCGGTCATGGATCCGAGTGGAAACGCCTTCAGCGCGGTGGCCTGGAAGGAAATGGCCCGCCTGCGCTACGACGCGGTGGCACTCGGAGGCAGCGAGCTTCGGAAGTGGCACCTCGTCGAAGAACTCCTCGCCGAGAGTCTGCTGCCCGTTGTGACCACGAACGCCGAGGTGAGCCGGGACGGGCAGTGGGAGCCGCTGGCCGCGCCCTACTTGATCCTGGAGCGCGGTGGGATGCGCGTGGGTGTGCTCGGCCTGATTGCCCCCTCGGCTCTGCCCGCTTCGACCTGGAATGACGAGGGGGACAGTCTCCGCATCCTCCCGCTCGCGAACAGTGCACGTCAGGCGTGCCGGGCGATCGAGCACAAGGTGGACGCAATCGTCGCCCTCGTCGACTGTCACATCCAGGAGGTGGACTCGCTGCTCTCGGACGAGACGCTGGCCGGCCTCGATCTCCTGCTCATGGCCAGCAACGTCTGCTGCGTCAGAGCAGAGCGCGCCTGCCGTGCCGGCTGGCGAGGAACGTCTCTGGGTCTCGCCAGGCTCGCTGCCTCACCCGGTAGGGGTAGACCCGACATCGACTGCCATGCGATCGATCTGACCCCGGATCTCCCTGAAGACCCGCTGATCGCACGTGAGGCAGCCATGATCGTGGCGGATGTTCAGAAGGCGAGAGACGAGCGGGAGCGCTCGAGACAACAAGGCCTCGAGAAGATGAACAGGATTCGGGACGCCCGCCGTCAGCCCAGGTGACTCCATTCCCTCTGCCATACCGAGCTGCAGTAGACCGACCGGAATCCCAGGGCCAGGTAGAACGGCTGGGTCGACCCCACGCACGCCACGGTGGCGCCCAGTTCGCCGCACCGCCGAACGCCTTCCAGCACCGCCGCCCGGCCCAGGCCCATGCGCCGGTAGGTCGGGTCGGTGGCGACGGGCTCGACGTACGCGATCGAGTGCACGGGCTCGTACCACATGCCGCAGTACGAGACGAAGCTCCCGTCGGGCGCCTCCACGACGACGTTCAGGTCCTTGCGGAAGTTCGGCGCCGACTGCATGAATCGCCGGTCGTCGATCCCGTCGCTCGGCGGCTCGCCGGGGTGATTGAATCCTCGCCAGAGGGCGCGATCCACCTTGCGCAGGTCGTTGTCCTCCGCAAGGCTCCCGAGCCGGAAGCCGGCCGGCAACGGCGTCTCAGGGAATCGCGCCGCGATGACGCGGTGGGCCATCGACTCGCTCTCAGCGGTCCTCGTGTATCCCCTCGCCGCGGCCAGCTTCTGGAAGTCCTCGTCGGCATCGTTGATGTACGCGCGCAGGCGCCGCACGCCATCCGCGCATGAGCTCACGCGCTCCTCGGCGTGCCTCAGCAGCTCGGCCTTCAGTGCGTGATACTCCGGATCGATCTCGAAGTAGGCCGTCCCCATTCTGTGTTCCGGATGGACGACGGCCACGATGCCGCTGCGTGTCTCCCAGACGCCGATCGAATCCAGGTCGATGCCCCGAATCAGGGGATGGTAGTGCATGTACTCCCAGCGCGGCTGGGGCCAGTTGATGTGCCCGCCCGCGGTGCGGTACGTCCGCACGAGGAATCTGCCGACCCGCTCGAAGTCGCGGGCATGGTCGTATGGCCTGACGGGCCTGACCGGCCTGACGGTCGCGTGCATCGTCTGTCCCTCTCGTGCTCCGCGAAAAGTCCGTGCGGGCCCGCGCGACAAGGCGGAACTCCCGTCAGCCGGGCCACTTGCTCTCTCCGTGCTATGATCCTGCGCCATGCCGACATTCATCATAGCCCTACTCGCCTGCCTGAGGGCAGCCCTAAGGTCCAGGACCGCCCTCGCCCTCGAGAACGCCGCCCTGCGCCAGCAGCTGACCGTCTACTTACGAACTGGGCGGCGTGTCCGGCTCCGGACCGAGGATCGCCTCTTTTGGGTTGCCCTCCGCAGGCTCTGGCCGGACTGGACCCGTCCCCTTGTCATCGTCAAGCCTGCCACTGTTGTCGGCTGGCACCGGAGAGGCTGTCGGATGTTCTGGCGTCGCAGATCACGGGGGCCGATCGGGCGCCCTCGCATCCCTGGCGAGCACATCGCCTTCATTCGGCGCATCTCCGGCGACCATCCCGAGTGGGGCGAGGACAAGATCGCCGAAGAGCTCGCCGCCAAGTTCGGGATCCAGCATTCGGCCAGTACCATTCGCCGCTACATGGTCCCGCGCCGGAGCACACCGCGTGGGGATCAGACTTGGCGCACCTTCGTCCGTAACCATGCCAAAGAAGTCTGGGCCTGCGACTTTCTGACCCAGTACACCGCCTTCTTCGATGTCGTCTACATCTTCGTCGTCATGGAGATCGGCTCCCGGCGCATCATCCACGCCAACGTCACGGCCAACCCGACGCTTCTCTGGGTGAAGCAGCAGTTCCGCGAGGCTACCGCCGACGATCGGACGCCTCGCTTCCTCGTGCACGACAATGACGGAATCTTCGGACAGTTTGGAAGGCCTGTGGTGGTCGAGGCCAAGGGCAGAAGGCGCAGCTACCGCTGTCATATGGACCGCTGGCTGAACGAAGTCATGGACATCGAGGGCATCCCCATTAATGGCGCGCGTCCATCGCAGGCGATCCATGGGATCCCAGACCCGTACCCGGAATCGAGGGAGCCTCCTCCGAAGGCCGGAAAGCTACTGGCACTCCCCATCCTGGGCGGCGTTCTGCACGACTATCGACTCGTTGCATAGGCAGCCGCCGCTTCGCTGCACGCTGCATGGACCCCAGATCCGGGGGCCAACTACGCCCTGCTCGCGAATCTGCTCCCGTGCCCTCCGAGAAGCTCTGCGGAATGGATTCACAGGCCCGAGACCGACCGCGCAGACGGCCCCCGCAAGACCAACCATCCCGGCCCAGACCTTGCGAATCCCTGCCGATGGCGTTCTCGCGGGGCGGTGGCGGCGCACCTGGCGCGATCGGCTTGGTGGTCAGGGGAAGATCCGCCCCCGCTCAATCTCCTCCACGAAAACGCCGACCGGCAGGACGTCGATGCCATCTCTGGAGCGCAGCCGGCGCGAGCCTCGGCAGACCAAGATGCGACGCACGAGCCCGGGCAGCTCACTGATCGCGCGCAGGCCGCGGGCATCACTCTCGTTGAATGACGAGCCGGCCTTGACCTCGATTGCCACCATCTCCCGGCCGCGCTGCAGCAGGAAATCGACTTCGGTCCGCTGCGCCTCACTGGGTGCCCAGTAGAACCAGTCGTCGAAAAGCCCGCGGTAGTCGCGGTAGGCCCGCAGCAGTTGGGCCACCCAACCCTCGAGCAGAGCACCCCGCTCTTCGGCGGCGAGCGGTCCGAACTGTCGCTTGAGCGCGCGGACGAGCCCGGGATCGCACCAATAGAGCTTGGGGTGCGTGCGCTCCTTCACCCGGAGCTTGGCTTCGTACGCCGGGAGCAGGAAGGCAACCAGGGTGTCTTCCAGAACACTCAGGTATCCGAGCACGGTCGTTCGAGCGACTTGCGCATCGCGTGCGAGCCCGGCCGCGTTCAGCGTCTGGCCATGGAAGAGAGCCGCGATCGGGAGGAACCGCGCGAACCCGGGTAGATTGCGAACCAGAGCTTCCGCCTGGATCTCCTCGCGGAGATACATCTGCACGTACGCCTCGAGAGATCCGCGGCGGTCCTCGGCGCTCCAGATGACGGGGAGGCTGCCCCACCGGAGCACCGCATCGAGATCGAAGGCACGGCCCAGTTCCTCCGGCACGAAGGAGTGCATCGGACGCCGCACCGCGCGCCCGGCGAGCAGGTTCGTCCCGCTCTGCTTGAGCTTGCGAGCGGAAGATCCGCAGAGTGCAAAGCGCAGTCGCCGCTCCTCCATGAAGCGGTGCACCTCGTTGAGGAGTTGCGGAAGCCGCTGGACCTCGTCCAGCACGACCATTGCCCCGGGGCGCTGGGCGCGCAGTTCGGCCGCGAAACGGCCGACGTCGGCGAGGTAAGACTGGTAGAGGGCTTCGTCGAGCAGATTGATCGTGTGCGCGCGGGGAAACGTCGCCCGCAGCCAGGTGCTCTTCCCCGTGCCGCGCGGCCCGAACAGGAAGAACGACCCCTTGGGAGAGGCGAGCAGTCTTGGGTATTCGGTTCGTGTCATGACGCCGTCATTTATCGGCGATAGCCGACGGCACGTCAACAGAGAAGTGCCGTCGCGGTCCTCTATCAGCCCCGTAGTCCGCGAAAAGCCCATGTCGCGCGGTCCTCGAGTCCACTCGCGGCTCTCTCAAGCCAGGAACGTAATGGTCGAAGGCGCTGACCATTCAGGCTGAAGGGCATTCGGGTGCGCGGCCGACAGGCGTCAAGCGAGTTGGCGGATTCTCCGGGCATGGTGCGACCGGCGCGGGCGAGGCGTCAGGATTCCCGGGGAGTGTCGACTCACGCCACGAGGCGGCAATCGCGCTGGACGCCGCGGCTGGGCAGAATGGAGAGACCGCCTGCGGCAGGGCCCCTTCGCTCCGGAGCAGCGAGCTCAGCCCCCGGAGGTTCTTTTCTGACCAGGCCACCCGTGGGTTCACTTTCGTTGCGGCCCGCTGACCCACTCCCCTGCGGTTCGACCCGGCTCCAGCCGGTGTCCTGGGGCGGGTGAAAAGCGATGTTCGATACGCCGGGGGGTGCGGAGTAGACCCAGAGATCGAAGTGAGTTCGCAGCCACCCTGCCTGTCATCACCTTGACCGTGTGCGGGGGGTTGTCTAGGCTACCGGTGGAATTCAAGGCCATCGGCTCCTCGGCTGCCGGGATACCGGATGCCGAGGCCGTTGCGAGGGGCAGGGGAGGGCAGGTGAACCGCTGGCGCGACTGGTGGGAGCAGTCCGGGCGCGATCTCGAGCACGCCCGCCATTCCTTGGATGACCGTGACTTCGAATGGGCAGCCTTCGCCGCGCAGCAGGCCGGCGAAAAGGCCGTGAAGGCACTGATCATGTCCATGGGTGGAGAACCCGGGGGGCACCTGATCACGGCTCTGTCGGAAGCCCTGCCCCCGGAGGTGTCCGTTCCTGGCGACGTTGGCGATGCCTGTCGCCGTCTGGACAAGCACTACATTCCTGCCCGGTACCCCACTGGCTTCGACTCCGGCTATCCGGGCAAACTCTACACCGAAGGCGAAGCCCAGGGAGCGATCGAGGATGCCGAAGCCGTCCGCGCGTTCTGCCGGCGCAACCTACCTGAATCGGGCTGAGCGGATCGTCGCCCTGCAGGCCGCCGCCGCGCGCGCAGCCGCGGAGTTGCCATCCATACGCCGCGTGATCCTGTTCGGCTCGCTCGTGAGCGGCACACCCACGCCGCGCTCCGACGCGGACTTGCTTGTCGAGGTGACGGGATCCCTGCACAGCGAGCCGCGCCACCGCGTGCCGGAGGTCCTCCGAGCCTTCTCGCCTCTGCCGTGTCCTCTGGACCTCTTCGTGCTGACCACGCGGGAGATCGAGACCCATCAGGCCACAGGCGCGAGATTCCTCGAAGCCGTTCTCGCGACGGGCCTCGTCCTCTTCGAGCGCGCCGGCTGAGCGTGAGCGCGGCCACAGTCGATCACGGCCATGCCTGCGCCAGGGGGCAGGGCGCAGCTGTGCGCGGGTGGGGGAAGGGGAGAGGGATTCGGGCAGGCAGGCACCGGTGCAGGGCCCGGGCCAGTCAATGGCTGCCAATCGCCGCTCAGATGGGCCCCACAAGCTCCACCCCTCAGGCGACCACGGGCGCGAAAGGTGCCTGGAACTTCTTTGCGCTCTGCACCAGGGACGAGGTGGGAATGCCTATCCCCAACGGGGGGGGCGCTGGCATAATAGTGCAATACGGTCCGGCGGCGTAGCCGGGCGAGCTCACATGGGAAATGTCGGTCTGGAGGTGAAGGTGATGGAAACGATCGTTAAAACGGGATTCATGGCACGCATCGCGATGTTCACGATCGGCAGTTTGTTCGTAGCCCTGGGCGCGACGACGGCGCGGGCTGACGGGTCGGGCAAGGTTTACTGGACAGATACCGGCAATGACAACATCAGGCGGGCCAATCTGGACGGCTCGGACGCTGAGGTGCTCGTCACCGGACTGAACTGGCCAATGGGACTCGCGCTTGATCCGGTCGGCGGCAAGATGTACTGGACAAACGGGATAAGTGTGAGCAAGATCTCGCGGGCCAATCTGGACGGTACAGGTGTTGAGGACCTCCTCACCGGAATGGCAGACCCCCGGGGGATCGCCCTGGACCTGGCCGCCGGCAAGATGTACTTCAGCAGTGAAGACAACGACTTGATTCGGCGGGCGAATCTGGATGGCACAGGCATTGAGACAATCCTGTCGAATGTCCCCTTCTGTACGCATCTCGATCTCGATCTGACCGCAGGGAAGATATACTGGACGGACATCCAATCGGGCTTCGGGGACGGCACCATTAGCCGGGCCAACCTGGACGGTACAGGGCGCGAGACGCTTCTGACCGCGCCCGGGGCGCCCGGGAATTGGTTCTACCCTGTGGGAATCGAGCTGGATGTGGCCGCGGGCAAGATGTACTGGGCGGATTCCCAGGTAGATCTCATCTGCCGGGCGAACCTGGATGGTTCGGGGCTGGAGGAGTTCTCCCTCAGGCCGCCGGCCGATCCCAGTCCGACGGACATCGCCCTCGACCCGGTCGCCGGCAAGATCTACTGGACGAACATGGTCGACAACCAGGGCGTCTGGCGGGCTAACATGGATGCGTCATTGTCAAACAGGGAGTGGATTGTCAGCAGCGGAATGTACTACCCTTCAGCGATCGAGGTCATTCCGGTTCTTGGGCCGAGCGGCATCGACGTCACGCCTCTGGCCCACCACCCGGATCTCATGCTCGACCCACCGACACCGAACCCCGTCACCGTCAGGACCTTCTTCCGCTTCGCGTCACGTCGAGCCGGCCGGGTGACCCTGGACGTGTACGACGTGCGAGGACGGAGTGTGGCACGGGTCGCAAGCTTTGCGGATGCTGACGGAATCGCCCGGATCGCCGAGTGGGTTCCGGTCGGGGTGCCGTCCGGCACCTACTTCGCCGTACTGCGGTCGGGCTCAGAGAGCATCTCTCGGAAGGTCATCATCGCCGATTAGTGGCAGGCACTGGCTCAGCGTATAAGAAACTCGATCCACCTTTCACGGCGCCAGTCCGAGTACGGGTGGGGTTCGATGCGCCGGGGGCGGTGCTTGTGGGGTCCAGCTGACCCGCGGTGCACCGGCATCGGCTCGTCGAGAGCCCTGTTTCGAGCTCTTGCCGGCGGTGGTGCGACACCCACCAGGTTCCTCCACCTGGACTCAGGCCCTGGGTGGTCCGGCAGCGCCACGGGAGGCATCACGGTGGTGGGCGCGCCGTCAGCGGCGCGTCTTCGGAATCGCGGTCGCGCTCTGGGCGTGGGCGCGGTGAAGGCGTCCGGTCAGACCGGCCCGGGGATGAGCCGTTGGGCGCTATGGCCGTCCAGGTCGCGGAGTTGATCGGCACCCCGCGCGGAGATTCCATCATGGTCCGGAGTCTTCGGGGCTCCAGACAGAGGCCGAAGACATGACTGTAGTCAGATCTCACCGTCACCCACTCGCGTCCTGAACAACAGCTCTTGCGGGAGGAGTCCAGATATGCGCCCAGGGCCGGGGAGTACGGCGTCGGGCGGGTGTCGGAGGATCGGGCGGGTCCTGGTGCGCGGCGCCCAGCGCCCCGGCGTCGGTGGCCTGCGGCGAGTATTGCGTGGTCAGAGGGACGGGCGCTGCGGGCAGCTGCCCGCGGGAGCGCGCGCGGTTGGCAAGACAGCCATGATACCGGGATCGTGTGCGCATACGGTGCCGGGACAAGCGCAGCCAGGCGGCGCATGAAGTCGAGCGGCGCGAGCACGAGGCAGGTAGGCCTTTGCGGATGCGGCCAGGGTCGCCGCAGGTGATAGAGGACGCATCCATCCTCGCGCAGCGCCAGGCGCTCTTGGGCGAAGGGTGGCCGCAGGCCATAGCGGCGGAGTCGTTCCAAGCCCGGCGCGATCGTGGGCCGCGACCGCCTGGGCGGCGTGGGGCGAGAAGCCGGCCACGCGGGCGCAGAGGGGCTTGGCCGGCGGCGGCGGATCCCTCTGACCCGCGAGGCCGAGCTGATCGTGCGGCACGGGGGCCCGGACGGCCACCGCCAGGGCCTGCTGCAGGGCGGCGGCGGTCTGCTCGGCGCCGGGAGAGGGCTGGAGCAAGCTCCGCTACATCGACGACAAACGCGAGCATCAAGCGTGGATCTCGATCTCCGAGAGGCAGGGGACCATGCTGCGGGTTCGCTCCCACTGCCAGCCCGGAGCGACTGAAGCCGTGCAGGCCGCCATCGCCGAGCTGATCGGAGCGATCGATCTGAAGGGCTTTCACTAGAGCACAACGGGCCTCGGGCCACCGAACGTCTGCCCTTCGATACGCAGGCCGTAGCCTGCAGTGAACAGCCGCACGACGTCCGCGAATCTCGGCGGCACACGCTCCGCCGAGCTGCCGGGTCGCATTCTCCACTGGACCTGCCGGTTACGTTCGGACTCTCTCCGGCACCCGAGCCCCACGCGCTGCTGGCACACGACTTGACCAGGACAATCCGTGCACGGCCCGTGAGCCGAGAGCAGGAGACCTGGCGAGCAGCCGGAGCTGACGGGGTGGATCATGAAGGCAGTGGGACCAACCGGATGCAGGCTCATCATCGTGTTGAGCCTCGTGGCGCTGGCGACCCTCCCCGGGGTACGCGCCGCGCGAGCGTCGGGGGCATTCCGCTTCCGCGGGGCCCCGCTGCCGGAATGCGCCGGTTTCACGGTGACCGAACTGGGATTCAACCGGTTCGAGTCGGGCGGACCGCGAGAGGCCAGCCAGTTGCTGATCACCGGAGAGGCCGGCATCATGATCAACATCTCGCGCCACCATGCCCTCGGAGTGACGTACCTCTATGAGCATACGGACCCCTTCGTGCACCGGGGGATCAAAGCCCGCTTCAGGCGATGGCTCTGGGATGCGCACGGCCGCGCGCGGTCCTTCACGAGTGTGGAGGCTTCCCTCGGGGTGATCATCAGCGGCAGCCGCTTGTATGACACGGTCTACCTACCGTGCTCATCCGATCCGCCGTACTACTACGACCACGACTGCGACGACTCAAGGGCCGCCCGCTATCCCTCCCTGGTGGCCGGGCTGGATTTCAATCTGGGCGACCTCCTCAAGGTGGCCGGCCAAGTCGAATGGGTCAGGCTCGATCAGGGCGAGTCCGAGTGGGCGGTTAGCGTTGGAATCAAGGCTGGGTCCTACCTGGCGTTCGTCGCGGGGGCGGCGCTCGGGATCGGCATCGCGTCCGCGCTCTCGTCATGGTGACGTAGCCTGGGGCACTTGGCGGAAGATCTGCCCCGCCCGCTCGATGAGCCGGGCGACCACCTTGGGCTGATTCGACACCATCTGCGCGAAGGGCACGCTCTGCGTGTGGCTGATCATCCCCAGGGAGAACTGAGCGAGCAGGAGCACATTCCAGAGGCCGAAGATGGCCAGGGTCACGGGAGCCACCCATCGGGGGTCCCTCGGGAGATGCCCGGGGCGGCCGCGACTGACCGCGCGCTGCCTGCAGGCGTCTTCGGCCCACGCGAGAGACAATGAAGCGCGGATAGCCTTCGCCATGGAGCCTGCGGGCCTGGGGCATGCCGAGGGGTCGTGGACGTTCATGGGCGAGGCTGTTGCTGCACGGAATTCGCCACGGCATCTTCACCCTGGCCCCGGAAGGGGCCAGGGGTGAAGGAATAGAGGGTCAAGGCGCAAGGGTCCTGGAGACGCGGAAACCGACGACGTCGTAGCTGTCGTGCGGGTAGATGATGTTGACCCGATACGCGCACCGCAGGTAGTCGCCGCGGTAGCTCCAGACGCCACCGCGAAGAACGCGCATAACTCCAATGGCCGGCCCGACGGGGTCCGTTGCCGAAGTCGTTCCCAGGCTACACACCCACCTGTCGTTGCACCACTCCCACACGTTCCCCGCCATGTCGGACAAGCCCAACGCCGCCGGAGCGTCCGGATAGCTCCCCACTGGCGAGGTCCAGCCGACGCAGTAGGGGTTGGGGTTGTAGTTCGCCCGGCTGCAATCCGGAACCTCGTCCCCCCACGGGTAGATTCGCTCGTCATCGAATTGCGCCGCGTACTCCCATTCCGCATCCGTCGGCAGGCGGTAGCCCTGGGCCCCGTAGGGGTCGCCTCCGTTGCACGCCCAGTCGCCGCTGTGCTCATACGCCCGCGGCAGGCCCGTCTGAAGGCTCAGCCAGTCGCAATAGCGCGCTGCCCCGTACCAAGTCACTTCCTTCACCGGCTGGTCCGCGGGGTCATAGCCTTCGGGGTAGGCGCTCTGGGCGCCACTCGACGGCGATTCCCGCAGGTAGAAGCTCCCCGCTCCGTCGAACTGGATCTCGCTCCCTTCAGCATCCAGATCCAGCAGCTCCTGAGTGCTCGCATCAAGGTTATCCCGCACCGAGGTCGTTGTCACTGTCACGTAGCCATACGTGTAGGCCCACTGAACGGCGTCCAGGTACTCCTGGTTCGTCACCTCGTGCTGGCTCAAGTAGAAGTCCCGCGTCAGGGTCACCTGATGCTCCTGGATCCCGCAGTAGGCCACCCCGTCGCCCATGGTGAAGAGCCCGGCTGGCACTGTGACCATGCCCGGTGGCGGCACGTCGTAGAACGTCACGCTGTCGATCTCCGCCACAGCGTGCTCTTCCACCACTGCTCCCTTGTGGATCCTCATCCGCCACTCGCCCTGGCTCACGGCCACGCCAAGGGCCAACGCCAGACCCAGCACCAAAACGATGCGCCCTTTCATCGCTCTATCCTCCCTCAGGCTGCCTTGGTCCCGCCTGTTCTACATCGCGTGCTCGTGGCCACCACACTCACGGCAGCAGGATCATCCTTCGGCTCTCTTCGATCCCGGGCCCGGCCAACTTGTAGAAATACACTCCCCCAGCGACCTTCTGCCCGTCGGCGTCGCATCCATCCCAGGCCACCTCGTGAGGGCCGGCTTCCTGCACTTCCTTCACGAGCGTCCGGATCAGCCGCCCGTCCACGCTGTAGATCGCCAGCTCTACCCGACCGACCTGTGCAAGCTCGAAGCCGACCTTCGTGGCGGGCGTGAAGGGATTGGGCCGGTTCTGAAAGAGACGGAAAGCCTTCACGAGATGGGCCGCCTCCTCGGGGTCGGTGACGCCGGAGAAGTCCCAGAGGAACTCGATCTTCTCGATTGAGGCGAGCGCGTAGCTCTCCGATGCACCAGGTCTCAGGACAAGCAACGAGTCACCCTCGAACAAGACCCGGTCGATCTCGCCCACGGCGTAGATCGCATCCCTCCCGTCGACTTGCCGGACGGCCACCATGGGCTCGTCGGCCCAGGCCACCGGCGGCAAGATCAGCAAGGCGAGGAGGGCGGCCAGAATCGAGGTTGGATCCAGCAGGCGGGGAACAGACTCGCGGGGCATGGGTACCCCCTCTGTTTGAAGTCACTTGGGCCCAACGGTCTCGGGCGGGATCATAACATAGGCCGGCCAGGCGGGCCATCCCATTCCCCCGCCGCCAGTTGACAGACCAGAGCTCTGCGGCGGCCGCCGGGTGGCTCTGACCGGAACGCGCGCAGCACCTCGTGTCGCCAAGGTCAGCGGCGCCAGCCATAGATCCACACCTTTAACAGGGTGCTGAAAGACGCACCTCAGGGACACTGAAACGAGGGAGAAGAGGGCTTGCACCGGTCACGATCCACACTGACGCGACCGGCGAACACCTCGCCTGCATCTGTGTGTAGGCCCGTGACCCCGCCCGTTCCGCGAACGCGGTGTTCCGCACCCGAGCCATCCCGTGTCTGTCTCCAGATTCCGGATCCTGATCAAGTTGTAGATTGCCGCCGTCAGCGTGAACACCCACTCCACTAACGGCAAGCCTCGGTGGCGAGTCTTGCGCGACCCACCCACGGTCTTCATCCAGAAGACAAAGAGGATCTGGTTCCTCACCGTCGGGACGACGAAGAAGTCGACCGCGACAATCTCCTTGACGTGGTTCTTGAGGAATGTGCGCCAGGTCTCCGATGGGGGTGTCCCCCAGAGCGGGTTGGCCAAGGACACTCGGCGGATGAGATCGCGAGCGTCACGGGTGATCGCCGGTCGTCCGGGCTTTCCGGGCCTGCTCCGCTTCGCCCAGTACTCCCGGAACCTCCGGCGCCTCCAGGCAATAACCGTCTCTGGCTTGACGAAACCAGAGCCTCGCGCCACTCGGACCATACCCGAGAAAGCCAAGCCCATAGGATCCGGTCCGCGGGCCGCAACTTGGGCCGAACACACGTCCGCTGGTAGACCGCGAGTCGATGCCTGAGAGCGAGGAGTGGGGCAGGCTGAGGGACATGCACCGCGACTGTCAAGACGGGTGGGCGTCCGGGTTCTTGGGAGGCACACGGCCGCTGGCCGGACTGGGCGAGCGGGCCTTGCACCTGCTACGATAGCCACGGCAGGAGGCCGAGCGACGGACCGGCCCCAGCGAGAGAAGGGACCACCATGCGCATGCTCCCATTGCTCCTGGTCGCAGTCTCGGCGGTCTCGGTCGGCCCCGCCGGCGCGACCGCTCCAGCCGTTTCCCCCACCGCGTCGCCTCCGGCGGACTCCGCCATGGCGGCCGGGGAGCTGACCTTCAGCCTCGTCCCGCCCCGCGATGCGGTCGCCGCCGGCGCTGCGATCCGGATCGACCTCATTGCGCTGAACGCGGGCGAGCGGGAAATCGCCTTCACCCCGCCGGGGGTCCTGACCGCGATTGCCTCGGCCCACGGGCAGTCGCGTACCGTCAGCCTGCGGGCCGATTCGGTTCGCGCGACGACGCTCGCGCCGGGCACCTTCAGCGCGCAGCCCTATAGGCTGTCACTGCCGACATCCCTGAGCGGGACCGTGGTCCTGTCGCTGGGACCGGAGCTGGGGGAAGGCTTGCGCGCGGTTGTCCAGGTCGTTCCCGCCGGCGGCGCGCGAGCCTCCGACGAGTACGAGCTCCCGCCCGTCTCCCTGCCAATCCATCGCGCCTATCGGGGACGTTTCGGGGCGCACGACTCGGTCTACTTCATCTACGGCGGCGAGGCGCCAGGGGCGAAGTTCCAGGTCAGTCTGAAGTACCGGCTGCTCACTTCCGCCCCGCCGGGCTCGCCGTGGCCGCAGAGTCTGCACTTTGCCTACTCGCAACGGTCGCTCTGGGACATCACAGCCGAATCCAGCCCCTTCTACGACACGAGTTACATGCCCGAGCTCTTCTACGAGTCGACCGCCGGGCCCAGGCCCGATGACCCGGGCAAGTTCCATTGGCTGGGGTACCAGTTCGGCTTCGGGCACGAGTCGAACGGGCGCGAGGGAGAAACCGGCCGCAGCCTCAATCGTCTCCAGGTGCGGTCGGGAGTCCTGTACACACTGCCCGCCGAATGGCACATCCTCCTGACCCCGCAGCTCTACAAGTACGTCTTCTCGCTCAGCGACAACCCGCGTATCCAGGACTATCGGGGATACGGAAAGCTGCTGCTGGCAATCGGCCGGGCCGAAGGCGTAAGTCTTGTCTACACCGGCCAGATCGGGAAGCACTTCGAGCACCCAACGCACCAGCTCGACCTGACCGTGCCCGCGCGCATCCCGGTGCTGGATTTCCTGGCGCTCCTCATGGTGCAGTACTTCCGCGGGTACGGTGAGAGCTTGCTCTCGTACGATCAGAGATCGGACATGCTGCGCGCCGGCTTCGCGCTCGTGCGCTAGCGAATGTACCCGAGCGACCGCAACCGCTCGCGCTCCGCGGCGGAGATCCCCTCCGAGGAGCCCACCAGGCCGGGATCGAGATGGCCCGCGTTGCGGGCGTGGAGGGCCTCGAGGCTGTCGAGCAGGGCTCGGGCGGTCGGGGCCTGGAGCGGTGGATTCGGCCGCTGCTCGCGGGGATCGTCCCTCAGGTCGTAGTACTCCAGCCCGCTCGCTTCGCGATCGTGGATCAGCTTCAGCGAGTCGCTCCGGATCGCCTGCCGCCAGCCCCAGTCGATGGTCTCGGTCAGCGCGGCGCGTGCCGGGAGGGTCTCGTTGCGCCACAACCCGGCCAGGGAGCGGCCTTGCATCTCCGCGGGGACGGCCAGTCCGGCCAGCTCGAACAGCGTCGGCGCCAGATCGATCTGCATGACCGTCTGGGACACGCGCCGCCCGCTGCCGGTATCGCCGGGCAGATCGATGATCAAGGGCACGCGCACCAGCTCCTCGTAGAGGTGGGCCGAGGAGTGCCAGACCCAACCGTGGTCGACGAACTCCTCGCCGTGGTCCGCCGTGAGGATGACCACCGTCCGATCCGCGAGGTCCAGCCTGGCCAGCTCCTCGAGAATCTGCTGGACCTGGCTGTCCGCGAAGAGGATTTCCCCATCGTAGGGATCGATCAGATCGGCGACCTCCTCGGGCGACAGGCGGCGCGACCCGACGAAGTTGATGCTGTCGCGGATCTCGCTGTCGGCGATGTCGATGCCGCGGCGGCCGCCGGAGTACCGGTCGAACGCCTCCGGCGGCTCGTAGGGCGCGTGGGGCGCCATGTAGTGCAAGTAGAGGAAGAACGCCTCCTTCCGCCGGCGCGCGAGCCACGCGCGGGCCTGGCGGGTGAGCTGGCGATCGTTCGTGATCCGGTACGTCTCGAAGCCCTGCGCGTATCCTTCCTCCGCGCTCACGATCCCGTTGGCCAGGAAGGCCGCGGTGCTGTATCCCGCCTCGCGGAAGACCTCGGCCAGCGTGACGAGCCCCCGCGGCAGCGCCGCCCTGACGTCGGGGCTTCCGGGCGGGGCCGGGACCATCACCACCCGGCCGTTGCGGATCTCGCGCCGCTCCTCGAGCCCGCTCCCCGTGCGGTGGACGGAGGCATAGAGCGAGGTGAAGAGCGATGCCACCGACGGCTTGGTCCACGAGGCCTGGGCAATCCCGGCGTCGAAGATCGTCGCGCCGGCGGCCCACCGGTCGACATTGGGCGAGGTCTCACGCCCGTATCCGTAGCAGCCCAGATGATCCGCGCGCAGCGTGTCGATGAGGAGGATCACTACCGAGGGCCCGCGCGGCGCATCCGGCCGCGAGAGCACCGGCCAGACCAGCCCCGCTGCGGCGCCCAGACCGGCCACGCCGCACAAGGCCCTGCGGCCGAGGAGCCGGGCCCACCCGCGGTCGCGCAGCACCCCGATCCGCGCCTGCAGGAAGGCGGCGAACCGCGTGCAGAGCCGGCCGGCCGTTCCCCTCTGGCCCGGCACCAGCGCGAGCAACAGGCCAATCGCCAGCACGACCGAGGTGGCCCCGCCGAGAACGGCCGCGCGCAGCCACCGGTCGGGCAGCGACCCGCGCAGCGCGACATTGAGCTGCGGCAGCAACGCCGCCGCCAGGATCACGAGGGGACCGCAGATCGCGACTGCCGCGACGCCCCGGGGATGGCGCACCAGGCGCATCAACAGGATCACCAGAGGCACGCCCACGATCAGATAGGGCAGGCCCCGGACCACGGCTTCCTGCACGCTGAGGGCTGCCAGGTGCGTGTAGCCCAGCTCCGGATAGCGTTGAGCGTGCAGCTCGTGCCAGGCGCGGAACGCAGTCCAGATCATCCAGGCCAGGGCCAGCACCCCGGCCAGCGAGGCAGGCTTGCCTCGAGTGGGGGTCATCCTATTCCACCCTCAGCAGTCGCTGCTGCCGAACCACGCCTCCGGCCTCGAGCTTCAGGAAGTAGATCCCCGGCGCCATCGGCAGGCCCGCGGCGTCGCGGCCATTCCAGGTCACGACATGGTCGCCGGCGCGCTGCGGGCCGCGGGCCAGAAGCTGGATCCGCCGGCCGGCCACGTCGAAGATCTCCAGCTCAGCGCCCATCGCATCGGGCAGCCGGTAGGTGAGCGTCGTTGTCCCCGATCCCGGGTTCGGGCGCGGGGGGGCCAGGAGCACCCATGCACCGGCGATCGGACCCTCGCCGACCCCGCTGCCGTGGGTCTCGCGCAGCAAGTGCACCTGATCCGCGGGCAGGGCCTCGAAGACCTCGATCAGCCCGTCGGGCCACCAGACCCAGACGCTATCGACCACCGCGGCCTCGCCGAGGCCGAAGTGCAGATCGTTGGAGCTCTGCCCCGCGTCGATCACCCCGCCGGTGTGCACGCGGTACTGGGACGTCCCGGCTGCCGTGATCTTCACCCGCGTGCCGATGGCGTCGCGATTGCAGATCGTACCCTCGAGGCGGATCTTGATCCAGTGATGATCGTTCCCGTTGTTGTGGTAGACGACGTGGGGACCGTTGTGGAACGGCCAGTTCAGGGCGCCGTTGGTCACGAACAGGTCGGGGAACCCGTCGTTGTCGTAATCCCCCCAGGCCGCTGCCGACCCCGTGCCGGCCACGATGCACTGCACACCCGCCGCGGCGGCGCACTCGGTGAAGGTGCCGTTGCCGTTGTTTCGGTAGAGCAGGTTCGGCGCGTGCGTGGCCAGCAGTCCGGAGGTCACCCGATCGTTGACCACGTAAATGTCCAGCCACCCATCGTTGTCGAAGTCGGCGGCCACGCAGTTCTTGCCGCTCTGGGCATCCCCGATCCCCGCCTCGGTGCTGACGTTCGTGAAGGTGCCGTTGCCGTTGTTCCGGTAGAGCCTGTCCGAGAGGTTGGTGGAGGTCAGATCGGTCTCGAGTTGCACAGCCTCGATCGCCTGGAGGCCGCCGCTGGTGGTGACCTCCCCCCAGAAGCGGTCGTTGTTGGCGAAGTTGGTGCTGGTCCGCAGGTGCCAGGGACCGCCCGCGGCGTCCTGCCAGATGTAGCAGCCGAAGCTGGTCCCGGGGACGAACGGCGGCTGGCCGAGGTACTGGCCATCGTTGATGACGAAGTGGTTCCCCGTCGGGTGGATCCCGCTCTGGCCCAGATAGATGTGCTGGTTCTGAGCGTGCAGCGCATCGATGAGGATCCTGAAATCCAGCGAGGCGCTGGTCGCGGTGATGTCATAGCCGTCCACGCCATCCTCGGGATGCGAGGGCGACATGAAGGTCTGGAAGTCGAAGGTCGTGGGGGTCAGCGTGTAGCAGTCGCGGTGGCACGGCCAGTAGCCGCGACAGAGGTAGAGATCCTGGTCCCCGTCATTGTCATAGTCGAACCAGCAGGCGCTCCAGATCGCGTACAGCCACCCCGGCAAGCCCGACCCCGAGCTGATGTCCTGGAAGGTCCCGTCGTGCAGGTTGCGAAAGAGCTTCACGACCCCGCCGTCACAGTCCGTCAGCAGCACGTCGAGGAAACCGTCGCCATCGAGCTCCGTGATGGCGGGCAAGCGCGAGGTCGGACCCTCGAGTCCGCCGGCCCCGGGAACGCTCTCGAAGGTGTAATTGCCCTGGTTGAGGAAGACTCGATTGGGCGTCTCGGTGTTGGTCACCAAGAGATCGAGCAGTCCGTTGCCGTCGATGTCGAACCAGTGCACGAAGCGCCCGCGGCCCTGGGGATCCGTCGTGCCGGCCGCGGGGGAGATATCGGTGAAGTGCGCTCCGTCGAGGTTGAGGAAGAGCTGGTTGGGGGCGGTCCCGTAACTCCCGGGATCGCCCACGACCACGTAGAGGTCGCGCCGCCCGTCGTTGTCCATGTCCCCCCAGGCGGCGCCGTGCTGATCGCCGGTCGTGGCGATGCCCGAGCTGAGGATCTCGTCGACGAACGCCAGGGCGCTGTCGTTGCGGAAGAGATTGCCCGGGGAGTAGTGGTTGTCGACGAAGACGTCCTCGAAGCCGTCGTTGTTGTAGTCGCCCCACGCCGGGCCGTAGGTGTCCGAGGAGACGTTGACCCCCAGGAGGGCATCGGTGCGCGTGAAGCTCATGGCTTGGGCGCCCGCGGCGCTGATCCCCCCGCCGGCAAACGCCAGGGTCAGGCACAGGGCCGCAAGATGCAGGTTGCGGGGCATGGGCGCTCCGGGGCTGCTGGCCAGGGTTCCACATGGATGCTTTCAGACAATCATAGCGTAACTGGCTGCGGATTCTCAAGATGAGCGAGCGGCGGCGGTTCCAAGCGGCACGCTGGCAAGGCGGTACGTCGCCGCGCCGGACGAGGTCGGCCCGCCCCGCGGACGCGGCGCGGGGCGCACGAGGACGGCGGGGGCGGGGCATGGCCGCGGCGAGGGCCCTGCCCCCAGGGCTGGCGCGTCCGGTGTCTCCCCGAGCGCCCGAGCTTCTACTGGCGTGCCCGATCGCGCTGCAGGTTCTTGAGGAACGACTTGTACAGGAAGCTCTTCTTGTCCAGAGCGCACAGCCGCTCGTACATCGGCTTCGTGACCGTGAACGCCACGGTGCTCGGCGGCAGCGCGGATCGCATGGCCAAGTCGGTGGAGCCGATGATCGCCTGCGGAATGTCGAGGTTCTCGAACAGGGGCAGGATCTCCATGCACCCCGAGCCGAACGGCGCGACGACCGCCGGGGGATCAGCCGGCGCATGGTCGTAGTAGGCGCCCAGAACGAGGGCGCTGAGCTGGTCGGGGTTAACGTAGAACGTCACGGTCTTGACGAAGTCGTACGGCCCTTCCCGCAACGGCCCGATGAAGAGCTGGCCATGCTCGGGGGCATAGGGGCGGTGATGATCGAGCCACTGGTTCATCAGGTCGTGTGAGGCCCTGAGCCCCTCGGTGTCGACCAAGAACTTGACGAACTCGTCGCGGCTGCGGCCCTCCTTGCCGAAGAGCCAGTAGGCCGCCCCCCCGCAGCCGGGGTTGTCGGCCGTGATCCGCAGGGTACGGCCGGCGAGCCACTCTCCGTAGTAGGCGAAGATGCACGCGTGGCGGCCGGTCTGCGGCGTGAAGAGCGGCTCGAACGCCGCGGCGTCGGGTGCGTCGTAGAGCGCGATCAGCGGCGTCTTGAGATCGATGCGGCTCGTCAGATCAGCGGCAGATGGCATCATGTCGGTTTCCTCCCTTCATGTCTCCGCAGCAGGCCCACGCGGGCTCCGGCCCAGGCCCACCAGCACCCGATCCTCGTCGGCATAGTCGATCGGCTGGCCGGCCGCCCCCGAGGGCGGATGCTCGCGCTCCCAGGCCACGGTGCGGGCCAGCGCCTCGGCCCGCCCCACGCGCTCGCTGTAGCCGAGCTCCGCGCGGATGCGCGCGGTGTCCGCGACCAGGGCCTGGGCCGTGTTCATGGAGTGTTTCAAGCTGTCGGGCAGCATGCTCATGGGCGCCGTCACAATCTCGCCGGCCCACCCGGCGGCCCGGCCGATCTCGGTCACCCACGCCTCCGTCGACAGCGCATCGGGCTCGCCCACGTTGTAGATGCGTCCCGCGGCCCGCTCGTCGGTCACCGCGAGGTACGCGGCCTCGGCGACGTTCTCGACGTAGCCGCGCGTCCAGCGCCACGCGGCCAGCCCCTCCTCGAGCACGATCGCCCCGCGGCCGTCCAGCATCCGCCTCAGGTGCTCGTGCGTCCTGTGCTGCCGGTCGGCGGGGCCATAGACCATCGGAAAGCGCAGCACGGTGCCGGGCAGATCGCGGTCGTTCATCACCACGCGCTCGACGGTGATCTTGTCGTAGTCGTCCATCCAGTGCTGCGGATCCGCCGCGGGGCGTGGCGGCTCGGCGCGATACGGGTAGAGCTGGCTGCGCAGGGGCGCGTCCTCCGCCATCGGCACCGGTACCAGCGAGGTCGGGTCGGGCTCCTTGTCCAACAAGATGCCGTAGGCGCGATAGACATCCTGACTGCTCACCGCCACGAGCCGCCGGGCGATGCCCCGGAACGATTCCACCGCCGCGCGGGCGGCGGCCTCGGTCACCGGGATCATGTCGAGCACGACCTCGGGTGCGAACTCCCGGAACACCCCCGCGAGCTCGGCGAAGCAACCGCGGTCGGCGAGCGTCTGGGCCTGGCAGTGGATATGGCGGACCGCCGCCGGCAGATCGCCTGGCGTCCGGCCGCGGTGCACTACCGCCACCTCGTGCCCAGCTGCGCACAGCCGGCGGACGACGTGGGGGCCGACGAAGGCCGTTCCCCCGATCACCAGCACCCTCAAGGGTCCCCTCCCGCGTAATCCATGGCATCGGAGCCAGGGCCATCGCGCGCTGCGCCGACGCGCTCAGCGGCACGCCGCCGTGGGCTCGCCTCAGCGCGCCCCGGGCCGCAGCACGACGCCGATGCCGCTGCGGCTGTCGACGACCACCTCCAGCGGCGCCTCGAAGCGCAGGTGCCGCACGTGCGCCGACTCGTCCAAGGCCGGTTGAGCATCCATCCACGTTTGGTCCAGACGAGAGCGGGGGTCATCGCCCCGGACCGTGAAGTACCCGATGCCGAACGCCGTGATGTTCTGGAAGAAGTGCGAGCCCTGCGACGGAACGACTTGGATGTCGGCCAGCTCCGTCTCGACGATGCAGCGCGCCCCGGCGATCTGCGCCCAGCTCACCGGGATGCCCAGCCAGGGGTCGGCGCTGCCCCAGCGCCCGGGTCCGATCAGGAGGTAGGGCCGTCCCTCGCCGCGGAGCTGCGCATTGAAGGCGCCCACCTCGGCCGCCACGACCCGCGTCACGGAGCGATCGAAGGCCTCGGGCCGCACGTAGAGGATGTCGCGAATGCCCTCGAAGCGCCCGTGGCCGAGCGCGGCGCCCGAGGCGCAGATCGCGGCCGCCGGGTCGATGCCCGAGAGGTCCATCTCCTCGGCCGCCGAGCCGAAGACCAGGGGCCGGATCTGCAGGAACCCCAGCTCGTGGGGTCCCTCGTCCGGCCGGTGCAGGTTCAGCGCGAACTCGATCTCGACATGGCAGGACAGGCCCGACTTGCCCACCTCCAGCAGAAACCTGAGCGCCCGCGGCAAGTCGTAGTGAGCGCCGGACAGCACGCCGGCCATGCTGACCAGCTTCGTGCCCACCCGGTGCACGCCCTCGTAGACGCGGTCGTTGTCCGGCGAGTAGACCGATCCGACGGCGTCCAGCGTGCCGTGACGCAGCGCCGTCTCGAGGCTGAGCTGCTTCAGGTAGGCATCGCAGGGACGCGGGCAGGCAGCCTCCGCCGCCGATCCGGCATCGCCGAGATCGAGCGCGAAGAAGGCGGGCTGCGAGTTTTCCACGTAGTCGCCGACGGTGGCGAACTGGTAGAGCCGCTGCGGGTGGTGCGGCGAGAAACGCACGCAGCGGCCCCCCTCGACGACCGTGCGCCCCAATCCGAGCGCGACGCTGGCGACGCCGTCTTCCGCGCTCATGTCGGCCATCGGATAGTAGTCGTAGGAACGCGCCACGCCCGCCACATCGGGGTAGAGGTAGTTCCCGTGACGGCGACCCACGACCTGCTGGATCACCACCGCCATCTTCTCTTCCTCGAGCCGATTGGGGGTCGACTCGATGTAGCTCCTGGAGTCGGCGTAGTAGGTGGATGCGTAGACCAGCCGAATGGCCCAGCTCAGCTCCGCGAGCCGCACCGCGGGGTCGGGGTGGTTGTTGGGCAGCAGGAAGGTGTCGTAGATGCCCGCGAAGGGCTGATGCGAGGCATCCTCCAGCAGGCTGGAGGAACGGATCGCCAGCGGGTAGTCCACGCGCGCCAGGAACGCCTGCAGGGCATCGCGGGCAGCCTTGGGCAGCGGCGCCTCGAGACAGATGCGGCGCACCTCGCCGTCGTCCGCCGCGGCCAGGACGCGGGGCAGGAGCCGCGAATCCTCCATGTACCGGTCGAAGATGTCGGTGGCCAGCACCGCCGTCGGCGGGATGAAGATGCGCGTTCCGGGCAGGTGCCGCTCGATGTCGTAGCACTCGGTGAGCGAGTGGAAGAAGGCCAGTCCGCGGCCCTTGCCCCCCAGGGAACCGTTGCCGATGCGGGTGAAGGCCTGCTCGCGGTCGAAGGAATCGCCCGAGAACTCGGCCACCAGCCCGGCGCGGGCGATCTCGCGGTGGCGGCTGAGCTGCCGCAGCAGGTACTGGCGCAGCTCTTCGGGCGAGCTGAATGCGTCGCTGCGGACGGGCCGCAGGGTCTTGGCCAGGTCGAATTCCGTCCGGGCCATCAGCCAGGTCGAGAAGTCGTTGCGACCGGCGTGGTAGAGCAACGACTCGGCCGGGATGGCCCGCAGCCGTTCCGTCAGGGTGCGCAGGTCCCTGGCGGTCGTGATCACCGAACCGTCGGGCCGGCGGAAGACGAACTCGCCGAAGCCCAGCGCTTCGCGCAGGAAGTCGCGCACCTCTGCCAGCAGGGTGGGCGAGGCCTTGTCGATGAACGCGACGCCGAGCGATGCCGCCACCGCGGCGTTCTCGGGCTCCGAGGACTGCATCAGGATCGGGATCTCGGGGTCGGCGCGCCGCACCAGGCGCACGAACTCGACGCCGGCATCGCCCGCGGTCGCGCCCCCGTGGGGGAAGCGGGCGTCCACGATGACACCCAGGACGTAGTCGCGGTGCTGGGCGAAGATCGTCTCCCCCTCCTCGAACGTGCAGGCCAGGAGGATCTTGGCGCGGGCGCGCATGCGCATGAGGGTCTGCAGGCGATTGACGCCCTCGGACATGAGCGCCTGGGTCTGCTTGACGATCTCCGTGTACAAGAGCGGCAGGTAGGCGGAGTAGAAGCGCACCGAATCCTCGACCAGGATGATGCTCTTGACGCCGGCGTTGCGGGCGTCGTGAAGGGCGTTGGCCCGGTCTTCGGCCCACTTGATGATGGCCAGGAAGATGCGCGCGTCGCCCTGCCAGACGAACATGCGATCGACCCGCGACCGATCGGCCGGCCCCTGGGCCTCACGCTCGCGCAGGAGCGCCAGCTCGCGCGTGTCGTAGGCCAGCAGGACCACCGGCAGATCGGGTCGCTGCGCCTTGACCGCCGCGCCGAACGCGAAGACGTCCATCTCGCCGACACGCGGCATCGTGATCACCAGATCGAACGACTCGAGGCCAACGCGCCGAATCGCCTCCTCGGCGGTCGAGACGCGGTGGATGACGGGCACGAAGCGCAGGTTCAGCTCGAGGTACTCCGCAAAGAGCATCTCGGTCAGGTGTCCGTCTTCCTGGAACGTGAAGGAATCGTAGAGGCTGGAGACGAGCAGGATGCTGCGCACGCGCCAGGCCATCAGCGCCGCGTAGGGGATGCGCTTCTGCTCACCCAGCCGTTCGACGACCTCTTCCAGCGGGCGGTACTGCACCTCGACGCTCCGAGCCTTCAGGTCTGTCGCCGCGAGGCGGCGCGCCCCACGCCCTTCGCGGCCGCCGCGGGCGCGCGCGGGTCGCGACACCCGGCGGACCCCGTCGCGCCGGGGTGGAAATCCAGCTCAATTGGTGCGAAAGATATCACAACCAAGGAGGTGCCGCGAGATGAGCCCAAGGCAAAAGAGGATCGGCCGGCCGAGCTTGCGCACCGCGCGCCTGGTGCTCCGTCCCCTGGGACCGCGCCACGCCGGAGAGATCTACGAGCTGATCGCCGGCAACCGCGCCTGGCTGCGGCGCTGGCTGCCCTTTCCCGACCGGACGCGCAGCCCGAGGGACACGCTCGGCTTCATCGACCGCATGACCCGCAGCGACGAGAACATCGTCTGGGGCCTGTGGGTCGAACGGCCGGAGGGCTGCGGCGCTCGTCACCCGGCAGCGCTGTGCGGCTCGATCGGGCTGCACCGCCTCGACCGCGAGCAGGGCACCGCGACGCTCGGATACTGGCTCGGCCGGGCCGCGGGGGGGCAGGGGTTCGCGACGGAAGGCAGCGCCGCGGTCCTGCTGTGGGCCTTCGACAGCCTGGGTCTGGAGCGCATCACGGTGGAGGCCGCCACCGGAAACGCCCCCAGCCTGCGGGTCATTGCCAAGCTCGGCTTCGTCCGGGAGGGACGGATGCGCAAGGCCCAGCGCGTGCCGGGACGCCGCCGGCGGGTCGACTGGCTCGTGCACGGACTGGTGCGCAGCGACCTGCGCTCCGTGCGCCGCAGGCTGGTCCAGTATTGCGGCACGCCCAAGCCGTGGGTCCCTCGAGAGCGGTCGAGCTGAACGTCCCGCGGGCCGTCACCCCGCGCGGCGTGCCCGCGCCATCTGCCCGCGCGGTCCCGCTCAGGTGCTGGTCTCGGAGGCGATCAGCTGGGTGGCCCCGTCCGCCGGCAGGGCCTGGCTGAAGAGAAAGCCCTGGCCGTACTCGCAGCCCAAGGGTTCCAGCACATCCCGCTGCTGCTGCGTCTCGATGCCTTCGGCGCACACCCGCATGCCCAGCCCGTGGGCCAGCAAGACGATCGTGCGGACGAAGCCCCGCAGGCGGTCGTCGGCCGAGACGTCCTTGATGAACGACCGGTCGATCTTGAGGGTGTCGAACGGCAGGCGATGCAGGCGACTCAGCGACGAGCTGCCCGTTCCGAAGTCGTCCACCAGGATGTAGATCCCGCGGTCGCGCAGGCGGGTCAGCGTCTCGGCGGTGGTGTCGGAGGGTTGCATCGCGGTCGTCTCGGTGATCTCGAGCCGGAGCCAGTGCGAGCGGGCCTGCGTCTCGTGCAGGATGCGGTCGATTTCCTCGATCAGATCCTGCTGGGCGAACTGGGAGGCGGAGAGGTTCACGCTGACCCAAAGCCCCTTGGTGCCCGGGTACTCGGTGTTCCATCGGGCGACCTGCGCGCAGGCCTCCTGGAGGGTCCAGATCCCTAACGGCAGGATCAGGCCGGTCTGCTCGGCAGCGGGCAGGAACCTCTCCGGGCCGACCAGGCCGACCTGAGGCTGCTGCCAGCGCACCAGCGCCTCGAAGCCCACCAGGCGCCCGTCCTCCAGCGCGACCACCGGCTGGTAGTGCAGCACGAAGTCGCTCTTATCGAGCGAGCGGCGTAGATCCGCCTCCAGCCGCAGCTCGGCCATGACCCGCTCCTGCAGCGGGCGATCGAACAGCTCGTGCGGGCGCCCCGCCGACTTGGCCCGGAACATCGCGGTCCCGGCGTCGCGCAGCAGATGCTCGGCCTGATCGTAGCCGGTCGATCCGAGCGCGATGCCGATCGTGGCCGCGGGAAGCACCTCGCGCTCGCCGACCAGGAGCGGCGTCGCCAGGTGCTCGCGAATCCGTTCGGCCGCCCGCAGGGCAGCGGCGGCGGAGTCGATGCCGTCGAGGAGGATCGCGAACCGGTCGTCTCCCACGCGGGCCACGGTGTCGTTCGTGCGCAGGCTCTCGCGGAGTCGATCGGCCAGAGAGGCCAGCAGCGCGTCACCGGCAGGCAGACCCAGCGCCTCATGACCGGCTCGCTGTGCGTTCACGTCGGCAAACAGAACAGCGAACTCGTAGTCGCGCGCGCGGCGGTGGTGCGCCAGCGCGAACTCGACCCGCTCCATGAAGAGGGTTCGGTTGGGCAGCCCGGTCAGCGGGTCGTGCAGGACATCGTGGCGCAAGTGCTCCTCGGCCAGCTTGCGCTCGGTGATGTCGATACTGACGCCCAGGACCTGCACATCGCGTTCGCCCGGGGGGACGATCGGGAGCTTGACCACCTGGTGCCAGCGCGGCTCGCTGAAACCGGGCACCCGCGCGCGGACCTCACCGACCGCCCTCGGTTCGCCGGTCGCCAGGACTTCCCGGTCCTCGCTCAGGCTCCGCTCCACGGTCGCGTCATCGGGCAGCAGTTCGGAGAGGTGCCGGCCGATCAGGTCCTCGACCGTCAGGCCGAACACGCTGGCGGTGGACAGGTTGGCCATGGTGAAGCGCCCGAATCGGTCGCGGGTGTAGATGCGGGCGGGGGTCGCATCGATGATCTGACGCAGGAAGCGTTCCTGCATCCGCAGCGTCCACTCGGCGCGCCGGCGACGCTGCCGCACCGCCGCCTCGCGGATCTCGCGCTCGAGGGCCGGCACCAGCCGCTGGAGCCGCTCCTTCATCAGATAGTCGTGGGCCCCGGCGCGCATCGCTTCGACCGCAGTCTCTTCGCCCATGCGGCCGGAGACCATGATGAACGGCAGGTCGAGGCCGGATTTTTGCAGGGTCTTGAGGGCCTGCAGCCCGCTGTACTTGGGCATGGCGTAGTCGCTGAGGACCGCATCCCATTCCTCCGACGCGAGCGCCTGCGACATGGCCTCGGCCGTCTCCACCCGCTTCCAGGTCAGTTCGTACCCACCGCGTTCGATCAGGCGGGCGAGCAGCGTGGCGTCGTCCTCGCTGTCCTCGACGATGAGAACGCGGAGTTTGGTGGCCATACGGAGACCTCCCGCGACACTGGAACTCGAGACGACCCTGAGGATGCGCCGCTATCATAGCCTCGTCCCCCGGTCGCTGTCTGCACCCATGTCACGCCGGCGGCACCGCTGCTTCCCGAACGACCCCTTGGCAGCGCGGTTCGCGTCGCGTACACTCGCGGGCTACGCTTGAGCAGGCGCTCCGCGTCCCAGGCGGCTTCGGGCTCGCTCCGGCGGGCAGTGTGAACCGGGACAGGGGCCACCCGATCGCCCCGGGTCCGGGCGCGGCGAGGGCACCCAGCAAGGAGGAGATGATGTTCGCAGGCCTCGAGGAGCGATTCCGGCAGGTCCTGCCGCGGGCCAGCTTCTGCTCGCTCCGCGCCGTGGATGAGCAGGGCGAGATGATCCGCGTCCGCCAGAACGTCCTGCAGCCGATCCAGGCGATGCGCGACCGCGGAGCGATGGTCACCGTGATCGACCGGGGTGGCTACGGCTACGCGGCCACCGCCGACCTGTCCCTCGCGGGGTTGAAGGCTGCGGTCGAGCGGGCCCAGTCCTGGGCCCACGCCTCGGCCGGGCGCGCCGTCTGCGACTACTCGCGCGTCGCCATGCCGCACCCGCGGGGCGACTACGAGTCACCCGTCGCGATGGCGTGGGACTCGGTGCCACTGCCGCAGAAGATCGACATGGTTCGCCAGGAGTGCGCGCGCCTGAAGATCGACGATCGCATCGCCGACTACGACGCCAGCATCTGGCGCTCCTGCACCGACCAGTACTACTACACCAACGAGGGCGGCAGCGTCCGCCAGCGGCTGCACCGCCTCTGCCCCCACCTGAGCGTGTCGGCCCACGAGGGGGCGCTGACGCAGACCCGGACCCTCGGGGCCGGGGCCGTGTGCCAGCAAGGAGGCTTGGAGGTGCTCGATCGGGTCGGGTTCCGGACGGATGGGCCGCGGCTCGCGCAGGAGGCGATCGAGCTGCTGAGCGCGCCCAACTGCCCTGCGGGCACCATGGACCTGCTCCTGGCGCCCGATCAGCTCTACCTCCAGGTCCACGAGTCGGTCGGCCACCCGCTCGAGCTGGACCGCATCCTGGGCGACGAGCGCAACTACGCGGGCACCAGCTTCGTGCAGCTCGATTACATCGGCTCCTTCCGCTACGGGTCCGACCTGATGAACATCACCTATGACCCGACCCTCCGCGAGGAGTTCGCCACCTTCGCGATCGACGATGATGGATCGCCGGCCGAGAAGCAGTTCATCATCGAGCGGGGCATCCTCAAGCGTGCCCTGGGCGGCGTGATCTCCCAGGCGCGCGCGGGTCTGCCCGGTGTCTCGACCGCGCGCGCGAATGGGTGGCGGCGGCCGCCCATCGACCGCATGTCGAACCTGAACCTCGAGCCGGGCGACTCGACGCTCGAGGAGATGATCGCCGCGGTGGAGCGCGGCGTCTACATGCGCACCAACAACTCCTGGTCGATCGACGACTCCCGCAACAAGTTCCAGTTCGGATGCGAGTGGGGCCAGCTCATCGAGAACGGCCGGCTCACCAGCGTCGTGCGCAATCCGAACTACCGCGGGATTTCCAAGACCTTCTGGAACAGCCTCAAGAAGGTCGGCGACCGATCAACCTTCCGCGTCCACGGCGTTCCCAACTGCGGCAAGGGCGAACCCAACCAGGTCATGCGCGTGGGGCACGCGACTCCGGCCGCGCTGTTCGCCGGCGTCGAGGTGTTCGGCGGCGAGTAGGACCCGAGCGACCAGGCCGATCGGCTCCGCCCGCGGGCCGATCGGAGGGGCAGAGGAAAGGACGGGGCCATGCAGCAGACCTTCTACACGATTGCCGACCAGGCCACCGCGCAGCTCGCGGCGGGCGAAGTGATCATGCTCGCCTTCGAGGGGGAAGAGTCGGACTTCGTGCGTTTCAACCACAACCAGGTGCGCCAGCCCGGATCCGTGCGCGGCGCGGACCTGTCGCTCGATCTCGTCCGCGGCGCCCGGCACGCCGAGGCACAGATCTCGCTCAGCGGCGTGCCGGACGAGGACCGCCGCCGCCTGCAAGCGGTCATCGCGGAGCTGCGCGACCGGCTCGATCATCTGCCCGAGGACCCGCATCTGCTCTACGCCACCGAGGTCCGCTCCACCGAGCGCATCGGGCAGCGCCGGCTGCCGTCGCGCGAGCAGGCGCTGGCCGACATCCTGGCGGCGGGCGCCGGCAAGGACATGGTGGGCATCCTGGCCCAGGGCGCGATCTACCGCGGCTTCGCCAACAGCCTGGGGCAGAGGAATTGGTTCGCCACCCACAGCTTCCATCTGGACTGGTCCTTCTACCTGCGGGCCGACAAGGCGGTGAAGTCGTGCTACGCCGGCTTCGAATGGAATCCCGGTGAGCTGAAGAGCAAGATGGCCGCGGCGGGCGAGCAGCTCGGGCTGCTGGGTCGCGAGCCCAAGACCATTCCCCCGGGCAAGTACCGCGTCTACCTCGCCCCGGCCGCGCTGGTCGAGATCCTCGAGCTCTTGTCGTGGGGCGGGCTGGGGCTGAAGGCCCACAAATCGAAGATCGCTTCGCTGATCAAGATGAGCGAGGGCGGCGAGACGGTGAGCCCCGAGTTCACGCTCTCCGAGAACACCGCGGGCGGCATCGCTCCCAACTTCGATGCCAAGGGCTTCATCAAGCCGAACGAGGTGGTCCTGATCGATCGGGGGAAGTTCAAGGAGTGCCTGGTCTCCCCGCGGTCGGCGAAGGAGTATGGGGTCCCGACGAACGGGGCGGCCCCGTGGGAGGCGCCCCAGTCGGCCGACGTGGCCGCCGGGAAGATCCCCGGCAGCGACATCCTCGCACGGCTCGGCACGGGTGCGTACGTCAACAACCTCTGGTATCTCAACTACTCCGATCGTCCCGCCTGCCGCATGACCGGCATGACCCGGTTCGCAACCTTCTGGGTCGAGGGCGGGAAGATCACCGCGCCCCTCAACGTCATGCGCTTCGACGAGTCGTTCTACCGGATGTTCGGCAGCAATCTCGTGGGGCTCACGCGGGAGCGCGAGATGATTCTGTCGAGCGAGACGTATGGGGGCAGGAGCGTGGGGAGCGCGCGGCTCCCGGGCGCCTTGATCGACGACTTCGCTTTCACTCTATGAGGGTTGACTGCGTGCCGGGGGCGGTATATGTTCCCGGCACATCCCCTCCTCGCGCCAGACCGCACAGGCCTGTCTTGATGCATCGTCCTTTCCCACCATGCGCAGGCGCATGTCCACATCCTCCGGGCCGGTGCCCGGCAGGGGCGACCCCTCGGCACCGAGGGTCCGGGGAGGCACTGGGCTGCCGCGCCGCGGACGCACTTTCCGTCGGCCTGCGGTGCGGCAGAGCGGGGCGCGTTGCCGATGGCGCAGGACGACGGTGGATGGCCGGCCACGGAGGCTGTGCTCGAGTGCTACATCGCCACGGGGGCCTGGAACGCGGCGCGCGCGCTGTGTGACGATCTCGAGCGCGCGCGGGCGGCGGGGAAGCTGCAGCTCACGCGCGACGAGGAGGTCCGCTGGCGGCAGCTCGAGCTGGAAGCGGAGCTGCAGGACGGCGGCGACGGCGCCTGCGGTTCCCCCGGTGCAGCGCGGGGCCCTGAGCGCCCCGCGGCTGCCGGCGTCCTGGTCGACGCGCTCAAGGTCTGCGCGCTGCGTCGCTCCCTCGGCGATGCGCAGCTCGGCGCGGCCGCCCTGCTGGAGACGCTGCTTCTGCGCCGCCGCGGGCTGAACAGGGAAGCGCTGGAACGCGCGCGGAGCTTCCTGCAATCGCGAGCGGCCGAGGTCAGGGAGACGGAGCTGGACGCGCGGATCCTGCTCGCGGCCAGCGCTGCCGCCGAGCAGCTCGACGCGCGCGGCGATGCGGAGTTCCTCGCGCGGCGAGCGCTGGGGATCGCCCGGCGCGGCCATCATGCGCGACAGGCCGGCGAGGCGCTGCAGGCCATCGGGCGCCTGGCGCTGGCGGGGGGCAGGGCCCGCGAGGGCGCGCCGCTGCTCCTGAGCGCGCGCAGCGAGCTGCGCCGCGCGGGCCGGTTGTGTCAGGCCCTGGCGACGCTCCTCGACTTGGGCCGGGCGCGGTGGTGTGAAGGACGCATCGACGACGCGATCGCGCTCTACCAGGACGGTCTGGCCGAGGCGCAATCGCTGGGGCAGCCGCGGATCGAGCTGGAAGCCCGCTTGCGGCTGGGTGCGATCCTCGGGCTGACGGCGCGCGGCCGCGAGGCGCGGGCGCACCTACTGGCAGCCGTGCACCAAGCCCGCCGGCAGGCCGACGCGCCGCGCCTGGTCGAGGCATACGGCCTGCTCGCGCGCACCTCCGCCGCCGGCGGGTCGCCCGATCGGGCCCGTCGTGCGCTGCGTCTGGCCGGGCGCGAGATGGCCGGCATCGATCTCGAGGCCGATGCGCGCGCGGCCGGTCACGTTCAGGCCGCG
>CAZDKK010000002.1:0-155153 GCA_964506245.1 uncultured bacterium
TTTTCAATACCTTTCACTCACGAGACCGCTCTCAGATTCGCCGGATCAGGGTTAACAACACCATGGCAACTCTCCCTGGTCACGAGTCACAGGCTTCCTCTATCCCATGGGAACGGCAGTGTTGCGGCCACGCAAGACTGGATCGTACAATCGTGGTAGTCAAGCCTGCAGTTCGACGAGAGGATGATCGGCTCTGCCCGAGCGACGGTGGAGACCCCGGCACGCAGTTGCCCACAGGGAAAGGGGACGGTGTCCAGCCTGCGGAGCGGCGCGCCCATGTATGAGGAGGGGACGGCGATGTCCAGATGCGTCCTGATGGTGATCGCCGCAGTGATTCTCACGGCTGCCGGCTGGCCTGCGGCAGCGACCACGCTCCACGTGCCGAGTCAGTACGCAACGATCCATGCGGGTCTAAACGCCGCGGTGGCCGGGGACACGGTCGAGGTAGCGTGTGGAAACTACGTCTACAGCCCGGACATCTACATGAAGTCCGGCGTGGTACTGCGCAGTGAGACGGGAGAGCCGGAATGCGTGGTGTTGTCTCCGCAAAACGGGGTCAGGATATTCCTCTGCATTGGCGTGGTCGAAACCACCGTCATCGAGGGTTTCACATTTACAGGGGCAAGGGATTGCTCGGCCATGTGGTGTGAGGATCAGGCTGCCCCCGTGATCCGTCGCTGCATCTTTCGCGAGAATCGAAGCTACTTTTCGGGTTGCGCTGGTGCTGTTACCTCATCCGACTCCTCTCCTGTGTTTGATCATTGTCTCTTCGAGGACAACAGCGCGTGGACCGGGCCGGCGGGTGCTCTGTTTGTGGAGTCCTCGGATGTCACGGCGCAGTATTGTACGTTTCTTGAAAACGGCAATACGTGCGTGGAGGCTGCTGGGAGCATCATTCGGTTTCAGAACGTGACATTCGTCACCTCGTATGGAACATGCCTCGTAGCGACCAACGCGGATGTGACACTGGGGAACTGCGTCTTTGCCTTCGGTGGATATCCGGTGTACTGCTATGGTTCACCCCCCGTCCTGAGCTGCTGCGACATCTTCGGCAACTCGGCCGGCAACTGGGTCGGGTGCATCGGGGACCAGTACGGGATCCGCGGCAACATCTCCGCCGATCCACAGTTCTGCGACCTGGCAGCCGGGGACCTGACGTTGCAGTGCACGTCGCCGTGCGCCCCGTTCACGCCGCCGAACCCGGAATGCGATCTCATCGGCGCCTGGCCGGTGGGCTGTGGGGGGACGGCCGTGCAGGGCAGCACGTGGGGCGGGATCAAGGGGATGTTCCGGAAGTAGGCCGGCGCAGATCGCGAGCCGATCGCCAAGCCCTGAGCCTCATGCACCAAGCCTGTGGCTCGCTGCTCCGCTCTCACCCCACCGTGTCCCGCAGCGCCCCCGCCAGTTCCTCGAACCCGAACGCGTACCCGCTCTCGAGCGCTCTCTTCGGCACCATTCGCTGGCTCTCCGTCAGCATCCCGCCCATCTCGCCGAAGGCCAGCCGCAGCGCGACCGCGGGCACCGGCGCGAATGCGGGCCGGCGCAAGGCGCGGGCCAGCGCGCGCGTGAAGTCGGCGTTGGTGACCGGCCCGGGCGCCGAAGCGTTGAAAGCGCCGGAGAGATCGTCCCGGTGCAGGAGGTGGGTGATCAGCCGCAAGACATCGCGCTGGTGGATCCAGGGCATCCACTGCCGGCCGCTCCCCAACCGCCCGCCCAGTCCGGCGCGGAAGAGCGGGAGCAGGCGCGCGAGCAAGCCCCCACCGGGACCGAGGACTAGGCCGAGGCGCACGAGACAGACGCGCACGCCCGATTCGCGGGCCGCGAGGGCAGCCTCTTCCCACTCGCGGCAGAGCTCCGGCAGGAAGCCTTGCCCTGCGGGCGCGGACTCATCCAGCTCGCGGTCCCCCGCGTCGCCGTAGAAGCCGGAAGCCGACGTGCTGATGAGCACCGCGGGCCGGGCGGGCGCACGGCGGACGAGGTCAACCAGCTCGCGGGTCAGGTCGATCCGGCTCGCGCGCAGGATGCGCTTGCGCTCCGGCGTCCAGCGGCTGGCCGCGATCGGAGCGCCGGCCAGGTTGATGACGGCGTCGTAGGGCACCGCCGTGCACGCGGCCCAGGCGGCCGGGAGATCGCGGTGGACGGTGACCTCGGGCCCAAGGTGCGCGACCGCCGCGAGCGGATCGCGGGACACCGCCGCGACGTCGTCGCCGGCCTCACGGAGCTGCCGGCAGAGGGGACGTCCGATGAATCCTGTGGCCCCCGTGATCAGAATCCGCATTCCTGGCCTCCCAGCGCATTGGGTCGCGTGGCGCGCAAATCAATGGGTTGCGCCATTCACCCCACCTGGGGCAGTATGCCCCCATCCTTGATGACCCCCGACCGGAGGGAACCGATTTGGCGGTCACCTATCTCACGGACCGAGCAAGCAGGCGATGGGCAGCCCGCGCGCGCCGCGCGGGTCAGTGGTTCATCGCCTGCGTCTGTATTTGCCTGGGCACTGGGTGCGCGAGCGGGACGACCGTGCCCGTCTCCGCGCTCCTCCCACTCACGCTGCCTGATCACGCCCGGGCGAGCACCGCGACCCGGGGCATCGAGCAGCAGCTGCGCGGCGAGATCAACTTCTGGCTCGGAACGCCCTATCGGATGGGGGGCACGAGCCGCCGGGGCATCGACTGCTCGGGCTTCGTGCAGCAGATCTACCGCTCAGCCTTTGCCATCGACCTGCCGCGCACGGCGGCTGAGCAGGGGCAGATAGGTGAATCGGTCCCCTTGAGCGACCTGCAGCCCGGCGATCTGCTCTTCTTCCGCATCCGCGAGAGCCGCAACCACGTCGGGATCTACCTGGGCGGGGACGACTTCGTCCACGCCTCCCCTCGCCGCGGCGTGTCGATCGCATCGCTGCGCGCGCCGCACTGGCAACACGCCTTTCAGAGCGCTCGCCGGCTGCCGCGCGGCTGAGGCACCGGCTTAGCCCATCTCTTCGGCGCCCCTGCGCATCAGCTCTGGAATCGGAAGCTGGTAAGGACAGCGCGCCACGCACACGCCGCAATCCGTGCAGTCGTCGTACCCCTTCTCCATTCCCTGCAGGCGCTCCAGTGCCCAGTCGCGCAGGCCGTAGCGCTCCCAGTAGCCCTGCAACAACAGGAGCATGGGGATCTGCAGGCCGTTGGGGCAGGGCAGGCAGTAGCCGCACCGGCGGCAGAATCGGTCTCCCCAGAGCTGCTTGTCCTGCTCGAGCTGATGCAGCTCTTCGAGATCGGGCTCCCGCAGATCCAGCCCCACCGCCGCGTTCGCCTCCACCTGGGCGATGCTGTCCATGCCGGGGATGACGACGTCCATCCCGGCCGCGAGCTCGAAGCGCAAGGCCGCGGGCACGTTGCGCAGGGCGCCGCCGGCCGCCGGCTTCATCGTGATCAGGCCCAGACCAGCAGCCTTGGCCGCGGGGATCACATCATCCTGCCACTCGGTCTCGATCGGATTGAACGGGTGCTGGACCGTGTCGAAAGCCCCCGTCTCGACCGCCTTGACGAGCACGGGCCGGCTGTGTCCGGTGATGCCTATGAAGCGGATCTTCCCGGCGCGCCGGGCGCGGTCGAGCGCCTCGTAGGCGCCGCCAGGACCCAGCACGCGCTCGAGCTGCTTCTCCGAGGCGACGGCGTGGAGCTGGTAGAGGTCGATGCAGTCGGTCCGCAGGTTTCGCAGGCTGGTCTCCAGCTCAGCCGTCATGCCCTCGGCATCGCGCACGAGCGACTTGCTGGCCAGCCAGAACTCGCTGCGCCGGGCGCCGAGGGCCCGACCCATCTTCTCCTCGCTGTCGGTGTAGCCGCGGGCGGTGTCGAAGAAGTTGATCCCGCAGTCCAGGGCACGGTGCAGCACGCGGGCGGCGCCCGCGAAGTCCAACCCCTGGATGGGGATGCCTCCGAAACCGATCACCGAGACCTGCAACCCGGTCCGGCCGAGGGTGTGTGTTTGCATGCCGGCGAGGATATCGCACGGGCGCACTGGGCGCCACGCCGGAGGTGCTGGCTGCGCCACGCCGGAGGTGCTGGTTGCGCTACGCCGGAGGTGCTGCCCGCGCGATGCACGGGTGGCCTGCCCCGATCACGGCATGCCGATCCGGGCCGTCGGCACTATAGTTGGGTCGAGGAGAGAGCAGCACCCCCCTGCCCCCCGTAGTGGCGTTCATGGCAGGGAAAGGCAAGCACAGGATTGCCGCGGCCACGCCTGTCCCGGGAGTCCCGGCGCGAGACGCTCCCTGGGCAGGTATCGCCGTGCCCGCTGCCGTCCCCCCCCCACGGATCACGGTCATCGTCCCCCCGGGGTGCATCCCGGCAGAATCTGGTGGCGTAGGTACACCCGGCACATCCGGCTGCACGCGGTAGGCCGGATGCGACCTGGGGTCGAAGGGCCGCGGGCCCGCGCGGCTCCGCAGGTTGGGATTCGAGCGAATGGGCGAGAACTGGAATCACGCTGGCCCGAACGGCGCGGCGATTCGCCCGCCCGCGGCATCCCCGTTCCGGCTGGGCGCATGGGCGGTGTACCCGGCTCTCAATCGCGTTGCGCTGGGCGACCAGTGGGTCCAGGTCGAGCCGCGCGTCATGCACGTCCTGGTCTGCCTGGCCAGCCGGCCCGGCGCGGTCTTCTCGCGCGAGACCTTGCTCGAGCTCGTCTGGGCCGACGTCGTGGTGTGCGAGGAGGCTCTCACGCGCACCATCTCCGAGCTCCGACGGATCTTTCAGGACGACCCGCGCGAGTCGCGCTACATCGAGACGATCCGCAAGGGCGGGTACCGCCTGATCGCGCCGGTATCGCCGCTGCCCGAGCCGTCAGCGGCGAAGGCCGATCCCCTCGGCGCCGCGCTCGAGACCGTGCAGGCCGCGCGTCTGCCTACCGCTGCCGCCGTCATGCCGACCCCAGCCACGGCCGCGCCGGTCGCGCGGGCGGCGAGACACCGGCGGGTCGCCCTCGTCGCGGCCCTCATGGTGCTCGCGGCCGTCGCCGTGGCGGTCGTCGTCCAACGCGTCGGCTCCCGCGCCGCGCCGCGTGCGGTCACGCTGGAGGGTGTCCCGCTCACCACCTATGCAGGGAGCGAGCGCTACCCCGCGCTCTCCCCCGACGGCACGCGCGTCGCCTTCGCCTGGGACGGCGGGCAAGCCGGCCGGCTCTCGCTCTACATCAAGCAACCCTATACCGAGTCTCCCCTGCAGATCACCGACAGCGCGGGCAGCGATGCCTTCCCCACCTGGTCGCCGGACGGCAGCACCATCGCCTTCTCGCGCCGGCACAGCCGGGAGGAGTACGAGATCTGCACGGTGCCCGCGATCGGCGGCGTGACGCGCCGCCTTCTGGCCCTCGAGGAAGAACCCTGTGGCCTGGACTGGTCGCCCGACGGTGCCTGGATCGCATTCGGTTGGGCGCAACATCCCGGGCGCGCGAAGGGCATCGCGCTCTTGTCGCTCGAGACGCTCGAGACCCATGCGATCACGCATCCACCCGCGCGTTACGGCGGGGATGCGCTCCCGGCCTTCTCACCCGACGGGCAGTCGCTCGTCTTCCGGCGCGTTGACGCCGCGATGATGGATTGCCTCTGCATCGTCGCGACCCGCGGGGGCGAGCCTCGCAGGCTCGGGCTGTCGCAGGGCGCGATCAGCGGCGTCGATTGGACGCCGGAGGGCACCCACCTGATCTTCGCGGCCTCCTCGGGCGGCAACAGCGGGCTCGTGCGTCTGGCCCTCGGCGACCAGTCCCTGACGCGCCTGGTGACGAAAGGCGAGCAGGCGCTGCGCCCCAGCGTCTCCCCGACCGGCGATCGGCTCGTCTACGAGGAGGTGTCGTATCGCGCGGACGTCTACCGGATCGACCTGCACGCGACCGGCAGCGGGCTGAGCCCCCAGCCCTGGATCGCGTCGACCCGGGCCGATGCGGGAGCATGCTTCTCGCCGGATGGCACGATGGTGGCCTTTGTGTCCAATCGCAGCGGGACCCGCGAGATCTGGGTCTGTGATGCGGACGGATCGCACCCGCGCCAGCTCACGCACGTGGGCGGGCAATGGGTCACGCCGCCGTGCTGGTCACCGGACGGTCGCTGGCTGGCGTTCTCCGTCGATGTTGGCGGCTGCTTCATGGTCCACGTCACCGACGCCGAAGGTGGTCCCGCCCGCCGCATTCCCAGTCAGGGCCGCCACCAGATCGCGTCCCTGTGGTCGGCCGATGGCCAGTGGATCTTCTACGATGCCGAACGCGAGGATGGCTGGGACATCCAGCAGGTGCACCCCGACGGCTCCAGCCCGGCCGTGGCCGTGCCGGATGGGCGCTTGGCCATGGCCCAGTCGCACGACGGCCGCGGGATCTACCACCGGACGACGCTGGACGGCGGCGTGTGGTACACGACCCTGGGCAGCGATACCCGCGCGCTGCTGGTGGACGCGCAGACCACGGAGGGGTGGAGCGAGATCGCGCCCGGGACGACCGGCGCGTACTTTACGCGACCCAACGGGTGGGGCAGCATGCTCGGGTATTGCGACTACGCCACGGGCCGCGTCGATTCCCTGCTGCAGCTCCCCTTGTACAGCGGGGGCAATCTCACCCTATCGCCGGACGAGGGGGTGCTCCTGTACGACTCGATCGGTCAGGTGGAACGCGACCTGATGCTGGTCGAAGGGTTCCGGTAGCGGGCCAGATCGGTTGGGTCAGGGCTTGCGCTCCGGCACCAATCCCAGCTCGACCAGCGCGGCCCGTGCGAGGGCACTCCGCAGGTCCGCGACCTCCGCAAACGTCTCGCCCTCGACATGGAACGCAAAGACGGAAGCTTCCGCGCCGCGCTCCACGTAGCCCACCAACCACCCGAGAAAGCGTCCATCCGGCAGGGGACCGGTCCCCGTCTTGCCGCTGAGCCGGTATCCCTCGCCCTCCTCGAGCACGAGGATCTTCTTGACGACGTCGGTCGCGGTTGCCGCCGCGCCCAGCTGCCCGCGGTAGAACCGCTCCAGGAAGTCGATCTGCTCGTCGGCCGAGATCGCCAACGAGCTGGCCAGCCAGAACTGGTCGACGCCGGCGGAGGTGTCCTGGTTGCCGTAGGCGAACCGCGCGAGGTAACGGCGGTAGTTCTCCGCACCCACGCGGCGGGCGATCTCGCGGTAGAACCAGACGACCGAATTGCGCATGGCCGAGGCTAGATCGTGGTCGGCCGCCCAGCTCTCCGGCCACCCCGGCTGGCGCGGATCCCGCTGGGGGTCCCAGGCCAGGCGGAAGTCCTCGCCCGAGATCACGCCGGTCTCGAGGCCGATCAGCGTGTTGGGGATCTTGAAGGTGGAGCACGGCGAGAAGCGCTGTGCGCAACGCGCCGGATCGTAGCGGATGAACCTGCCGCGCTGGAGATCGCGCACGACGAACGCAACCCTCTGGCTGTCGAACACGGCCGCGAGCCGATCGTCGAGCGGGCCGTCGGCGGAGATGAGCCAGTCGCACGTGCCATCGCCATAAGCGCGGTAGAAATCGTTGCCCAGGATCAACAGACACTGGTCGCGCAACTCAGGTTGCGAGAAGGTGATGTTGAGCGGCAGGACGCGCCCGTTGTACAAAGGCGCGATCCAGTCGTGCTGCGTGTGTCCCACGAGCACGCGCGACGCCCCGAAGTGAGCCAAGACCTCACCCAGCTCTTGCGCGGTAATCGGCTCGTAGTTCTTCGTGCCGGTGAAGTAGCCGCGGTACCAGAGGGGACCCGCGGACCCGAACAGCAGGTCGGCCGTGCCGTCGCCGGGACAGGACCCCTTGGCCAGGCAGCGCCGGACCTGTGCATTGATCTGCTCCAGCGTCAGCCCGGAGCACGCCATGTCCGGCGACAGGCCCCCGTGCACGAAGAGCAGGTCGCCCAGGCGGACCACGGTCGGAAGCTGGCGCAACCACTGCCCCAACTCGGTGCGGGGGCCGAAGAGATCGGCGTAGGGGATGTCGAGCGCGTCGCACAGGAAGAGCGACGCGCAGGAGACGTAGCGCTCGTCCCCGTTCAGCGTCCCCCGCTCGTGGTTGCCCAGGAGGTAGTGAACCTCGCCCCCGGCCCGCCGGGCCTGGCGCTGGAGTTCGCGGATCCACCAGAGGCAATCGGTCACGCCCGCGCCGCGGTCGAAGACATCGCCGCAGAAGACGAGGTGCCCGCGGCCGAAGGCCCAGGCCCCGCCCTCGTCGGTCACCCCGCAGCCGTGCAACAGCCGGACCGCGTCGCCGTACTCGCCGTGCAGGTCCCCGACGGCGCAGATCGAGTCCGGTCTGGGCAGGATCGCCGGGCCGGCGGCGCGGCCGTCTCCGAGCACGTACGCGCGCTCATCTCCGGCAAAACCTTCGAGGGTGAACGGCAGGTCCTCGAACGTGAGATCGCGCCGGACGACTTCGCTTCCGGCGCGCAGCGGATCGTGGATGAGGTAGATCGCGCGCGCGTGCTGCTGGTCCTCCCAGAAGACGTGGGGCCCCTCGCGCTGGGCCGAGATGCTGTCGGCGGGCGGGATGCGGCCGAAGCAGTCGGGGTCGGAGCGCCCGCCGGCGGGGGCCTGAACGGTCCACGCGGCCCAGGCCAGCGCGGGGATCGCGATCGCCAGTCTCTTGGCTGTACGCATGCCCCCTCCTCGGCGCGTCTTGCGCCGCGCAGGCGAGCATAGAGAAGATCGTGACGCCGCGCGACCGTTCCGAAACCGCACAGAAAGGACGGCGCCCCGGCCGGCAGTCCCGCGGGGCGCCGCAATGGCTCGCGCGCGCCGGCCGTGACCTGCGGCGCGGCGCGGCGGGTGGGGATTCCTACTCGAAGAAGGCCTTGATCTGGCCCCAGGTCGACGACTCGGTCGGGCTGGGTGAGGCCTCCAGCAGGCACTCAATCATGCGGGAGAAGCCCGCGTTCGTATATGGGCAGACCGCATTCGGCGACGGGTGTCCCAGCTCCACCAAGCAGGCGCCGCAGCCATATTCCGCCATGAAGACACAAGGACCGCCCGTCGCCGGACCCTGGCCGACAACGTGCCACTCGGGTCCCATGCTGATCACCGTGTCCCCGGCGAAGGGCAGATCCGCCCCGGTGATGCCCTGGGCGATGCAGTGGGTCGGGTCGACAATCGTGGTTGGGCAATCGGCGGCTGTGTAGCCGTTGTTGATCGTCAGCGCATAGGGGGCCCAGGTGATGTCGGCGGTGTTGCCGGGCATCTGGTACGGATTCGGCTGGCCGATCCACAGCTTGCCGCCGTCGCTGACATAGCTGTGATAGTCGGCGGCCAAGCCGTTCAGCGTGGAGTAGTAGGACGGCGTCGCGTGCGAGACCGGCAGGAGCACGACTTCGTACTGACTCAACGTGGCATAGGTCGACGTGACGGGAATCAGCGTCGAGGTGTGCCCCGTGGCTGCCAACCGCGCCTGGAAGTCCGACACGCCGCCGGTACCCGCTTCGACGATCGCCACATTGGCCCTCTCGTAGTAGGTGCCGGGCTCGGGCTGGACTGCGTCGTCGAGCCCGTCGAGATCGATGTCCTCGGCCAGTACGGGCACGGCCGGAAGCGCCAGTGCCATGAGCAGGATAACGGGCAACAACCTCATGGTGGGTCCCTCCTTCCCCGACCGCTCGCGGGGCGGCCGGCGGTACTGAAGCAACGGTCTGCGGGAACGGACGCGGTCAGGCGGCGTGCTCCATCACCAGCCCCGCAGGCCAAGCAGACACTGCTGCATTCTCAGGAACGCCTTGATGATGCGCCCGCAGGGCGCCCGAATCAAGCGCGGACTGGGGGGCCGTTGCCAGGCAAGCATCGCCGGCCCTGGCCAGGAAAAGTGGACGGGTGTCAATCAGGAGGGGAGGGGTGACGCCGGAAAGCAAGCCGGCCCTCACAGGGGCAAGGGCCGGCGCTGGGAGAATGATGCTTCGACCCGCAAGACCCGGACCGAATGCCACGTGCACCGCCTCAGACCGGGCTCGCGGGTTGGGTCAACCTGACTCAGGGAGTTCCCTGGCAGGCTGCTTCTCCTAACACATCCGGGCCGGAGTGGTTCCCGTTAGGGTGCGGGCCGGGGGCGCGGGGACATGCCCTCGCGTTCGAGCACGCCAGTCAGACCCGGAAAACGCGCCAGGCGCTCCGGGGTCACGAGGGCGGGATCGAGACAGCTGGGCCGGATGTGCAGGCCCTGCACCGGTCGCCAGCCCCCGGGGGTGAAGATCAGGTCGATCGGCAGGTCGGTGCTCTCCCGCGCGCCGGGTTCGTCGCACACCTGCATGTCGTGGACGACGACGGCAACGGGGGTCTCCTCGCCAAGGAAGCCGCGGCTGCGACCCAGGGCATAGACGATGTCAGCCTCGCCAGCACCCTTGCCGACGCGAGCCCCGTGCGGGTCTACACAGACGGCGCCGACGACCATGAGATCGACGCGCGCGGTGTCACGCCCGTAGAGGCAGCGCATCCCCCGAGGCAGATCGGTCTGTGCGGCATCGAATGAGCCCGCGATGGTGAGCGCCTGCTCGGGCTCCATCGCGGTGGGATCGATCTCGACGATCCATCCGGTCGTGCGCGCGAGGTCAGGTACCACCAGGACCTTTTCGTCCGCGACCGCGGCGCGGCGTACCGGCCTGAGCACTGTCTCGCTGAGGACGAGGATGCGGTGCGCTCTGCGCCAGACCGCGTGGGCCTGGAGGTGCTGGACCGCCTTTTCCGCTCCGGCGAAGGTCGGCGTGCGACCGTGCGCGCCGGGGAAACCGGCCACACCGGCGCGCGTGAGGAGGTCCCAGACGCGGCTGCGGAGCTGGGCCTTGAAAATGGAACCGGGCATTCCTGCCACCCCCGAGACGAGCATAGCGCCCGGCAGGCCATCGCGCCAGTACCCTTGGGTTGTGGAACGAAGAATCCTGGTCTGGGAGTCGGTGGGTCGAGACGGACAATGGCCGAGCGCTCGCCGGCGATCCGGATTGGGCGGCATGCTGGCCCCCCAGGTGGGCCGGTCCTCTGCGGACTCCAGTCTTGCCGTCCAGCGAGTGGACGTGGGTGATTCGTTCACCCGGCGACGTGGTTGTCACGCGGGGTCCGACGCTCTCGTTGTGCGGTCTGTTGATACGAGGCTCGTTCAGAACGCCCACTTGAGAACATGCACGCGTTGGTGCTCACCGTAGGCCAGGGTCTTGATGCGTGCCCAGTAGTACTCGACCCAGCTGGGCGGCAGCGCCACATGAGCGGGGAAGCGCCGGCGCGCCAGCACCTGCCGCCACGTCAGGGGTCGCGTCAGCAGCCCGGCCGCCATCGCCGCCGTCGGCCCCGGGTCGTTCTCGCGACGCGACTTGATGCAGTTGCGCCAGACGGTGAAGAGCGCCGCCCGCTCGATGGCGGCCTGGCGTCGCTTGCTGAAGGCGATCGTCTCGCGCCGGTGGTTGGCGCAGCCATGGCGCAGCAGCAGGTCGGCCAGGTTGACGGGGAACAGGGGGTTGCTGCGCGTGCGCCGCTCGGTCGAGGAGGTGACGCGGTGACGGATGGACTGTCGGCCGTCGGTCACCTGACGGGCTCGGCGCAGGGCGGGCGGGTAGGCCGGGTGGTCGTCGGAGTGAAGCTCCAAGGTGGAGCCGGGCGGCACTTTGGGCAGGAGGTCGGCGAGCAAGGCGGCCACGGCGCGCTCGACCGCCTTCGGGTCGGGCCGGCCGAGGGAGGCCTCGAGTTGGGCGCGGCGCAGTCGTTGGACGGGGGTCATGCGGCCCTTGCGGCGCAAGGGGCTGTCGGTGAAGTGGTAGAGGAGCCACGAGTGCTGGCCGACGGCGAGGTTGAGATGGAAGGGGAAGTACTGGGAGAACTCGAAGGTTTCGAAGCCGTCGATCACGAGCGGTTCGCGCAGGGCCGCGTGAGCCAGGAGCTGGGCATGGAAGAGCTGGCACTGGCGGCTGGCGCGCGCGACGTGCCGGGCGACGGTCGTGTGGGAGGTTTTCAGGATGCGGGCGATCTGTCGCAGGCCGGGGCCCTCGGGGCAGAGGGTGGCGATGGGCCTGAGCAGGTCGCGGCGGCGCAGCCAGTAGGTTGGGGAGAAGGCGCGGGTGGAGAACTGGTGTTGGCACTGGGGGCAGTAGAACTTCTGGAAGCGCTGGCCGTCGGAGCGGCGGACGTAGACGCCCCAGCGGGGGAAGAAGCCCGCCGAGCCCGGGGCATGGCGCGGGCAGTTGGGGTTGGGGCAGCAGGGCGGGTGGAAGCCGCCCCGGCGCCCCGGGCGAAGATGACGATGGTGGTTCACATGAGCAGGTGCTAGCCAGAGCGGGACCAGGGCGGGGACCTTTGGGCACGAAGAGCGAGCGACCCCGGGCCATGTCAAGCAAGGTGATTGCGTTGCGCCGAGGTTGCCAGGATTCTTCGTTCCACAACCTACCCCCCGAACACCGCCGCCAGCAGGGGCCGCGCCCAATCGTTGGCCACGAAGGTGAGCCGTCCGATGAGGAGCGAGACACGACCCATCACCGTGTACCCGAAGCTGGCGCCGAAGGAAACCATCAGGAAGTAGATTCCGATCCGCGCCGTCGGCTTGAGCGGCCCCTTGTGCGGGCTCGAGAAGAAGAAGTAGACGAGGACCGTGATCACGCCCACGACCACGATCAGGTTGCCCAGCCACGGCCCCAGCCCGCCGAGTTTGCCCGGATCGAGCGCCAGCATCGTTCCGCGGGCCTGGGGCAGGATCTCGCCATGGAGTCGCTGGGTCAGATTCACACCCATGTAGTAGCCGACGTAGATCGCCAGCGACCAGTTCGAGATCCAGGCCACCTTGGGGATGTAGCGCAGGTAGAGCATGAGGCCGAGCAGCAGCGGGAAGACCAGTAGCCAGTTCGCGGAGAAATCGGTGAAGAGCGGGCGGAAAAGGTTCGGCTCGAGCGTGTTCAGCCGCGCCAGGCCGATGTAGTAGCCGAAGGACACACCCGCGAAGATGCTCTCGGCGACACGGTAGATGACGTTGTCCTTGTAGAGGAAGCTGAAGCAGGCCAACGTCAGCAGGGCCGCGATCCACTCGCCGATTCCGGGTAGCTGCAGTTCCATGGTCCGGCCCCCTACTTCGCCCGCCGCGTCAGGAGATACATGGCGTTGCCGAACAGGATGAAGAGGATGATGATCATGTGGACGATCGACTGAACGTCCATTCCCACCGTCGCGGTGCGCGACAGGCTGCCCAGCTCCGGGTAGTGGCTCGCGAGCAGTTCCTCGTACTCGGACGCGCCCTTCATGCCGCCCATCACCCCGAGCGCCTGGCCCGCTTCCATGTAGGCGTAGTACTTGGGCGCCGAGACAGCCGTCGAGCCGACCGCGACGTCGATCCCGAACTGCGCGTTGACGAGGTTGATCCACCACTCACCCAGGATGGATGTGGCAAGCGAGATCAGCATCTCGACGTCCTTGTAATTGCGGACACCCTGGAGAGCGGGGATCTCGCCGACCGGCCGGCCGTCGACGTCCACCGGGAAGACCGCGCTGATGTCCTGACCCAGGAGCTTCATCGCCGCCTGCGAGCCGTCCTTGTACCCCAGATTGACGAAGTCGATGCCGCTTTGCGCCCCAGTCTCCGCGGTGAGCTGGCTGAAGCGGGCAATCCCCATGTCGACGCCGCCCAGCGGGAAGAGGGACAACCCGATGACCTTGACCCCCTTGCGGCGGCAGTGTCGCAGGATCGCGTTGGCCATCGGGTCCAGCTCAGGGCCATCCGAGGGGCCGTAGTCGAAGGAGAGCATGATGTGATCGCCCGCCTTCATTCCCTCGATCCGGTCAAAGACCGCCTTGACGGGCGGCGACACGCGGGTCCCCAGCCCGATGGGCGCGAGGATCGGCACCAGCGCGCCGAGGAAGACCAGCAGGAAGATCCACCGCCGGTCGACGAGGAGCAGCTTCTTCGCCCAGTTCATCGCTGGCTCCTAGCTCTTGCCCAAGTAGGGCCGCTCGATCCCGACCATCACGCGGATCGACATCGACGCGGCTCCCAGGGCCGCGCCGATGATGACCCCGCGCTGCGCGGCGGCGTTGGGGTACTTCATGATCCACTCGGCCACGTCGGCGACCCCCGGGAGGCCCAGGCTCTCGATGCCCGGGAACAGGCGTTGGCCGAGCGGCACGCGCCCGAACATGATGAGGAGCGCTCCCACCAGGAGCAGCGAGGCCTCGACGTTGCGCACGCGGAAGGCGCGGTAAGAAGCGGACGCGACGTAGAAGGCGAGCAGCGAGAACATCGTCGACTGCAGGGGCGAGTAGACCGACTGGAAGACCCACGTGAAGGCCCAGAGGCGGGTCGAGCCGTCGGCCATCTCGCGCGTGCCCTGCCCGCCGAAGAGGCCGAAGGAGGCCATCAGCCCGAACGAAGCGAGGGTGATCAGCCCGTAGACCCACCCCTTGCTCCGGCGGCGGACCTTGTGGAGATTGACCTGGACCAGGCTCACGAATCCCAGGAGCAGCGCGAAGCTGGCGATGATCACCATCCAGCGGTCCAGCCCCTGGTTGAAGCGGTTGATCCCCGCGTCGGGCAAGAGAAACGCCACCACCGGATAGACGCTCGCCAGGATGGCGAGCAAGATCGGCACCTGTCTCCTCATCGACTCACCTTTCAACTCCCCGCGTCAACGCGCCGCCTTCCCCACGCCCGACCGCGGCCGTGCGCTTCTAGAGCGCCGCGAACCAGTCGACGTACTTCTGCACGCCCAGGGACGCCATGACCACGCCGACGATCACCGCAAGCAGGATGGCCGCCTTCATCATGTCCTGCCCCTTGATCGACCCCAGGATGAGCGGGTCACGCGAGAGGTAGGCGCTCGCCGCGAACAGCTCCTCGCCCAGCATGGTGTAGTCGCAGGCGGCCACGAAGAAGGGGAGCTGGGTCACCTGGGCGGTGCCGGCGATCTGGATCGCATTGATGCTCTGCCCCGTCTCGGAGAGGAAGAGCGACTCCGCCGCGAACCAGCCGAGCAGGAAGTTGGCCGCGGGCCTGTCGCGCACCATGATGCCGCTGACGGCTCCCGCATAGGCGAACTGGTCCTGCGTGATGTAGTGGACCATGTCCTCGCGGAAACCCTCCGGCGCACCAGCTTCCATGTAGGACTGCTTCACGATCTCGCGGGCCGCGGCCATCGTCAGCGGATCGGCGTTGGGCACCTCGAGCTGGGTGCCGTACTTGGCGGTCAGCTTGGCGACGTAGCCGAGGATCCCGAGAGCCGCGAGCGTCTGCGGCTCGCTGATCGAGATGATCCCCGGAACGAAGAGGACCTTGCGACCCATCTCGGTCGCGCGGCCGACCGCCTCCGTGATGGCGTCCAGGCCGGCGATGCGGCGGATGTAGAGGTCGATGCCGCGCCGTGCGGCCATGATGAAGCCGACGACAAAGCCGCCCATGAGCAAGATCGCGACCAGCGCGTTGATGCGGTAGAGGCGGAAGAAGTTGCCCCGCGGCGCCACCGGCACCGAGGACTCGCTGGCGATGCGAGCGCTGTCGGACGGCTGCGCGATGAGGCGGTAGACGTATTCGCGCCCGTGCTCCAGGCCCGGATCGGCGAAGGTGCCCGCAGTGAACGCCTCGCTGCCCGCCCGCACGAAGGCCGTGTCACCCGCTGCGCGGCGTTCGATCAGCAGCGTGGGATCGGCCTGACCGGGATAGGCCGTCAAGAGGGGCATAAGGCGCGCGGGGTCGGTGTCCCAGCGCAGCGTCAGCGAGCTGCCGTCGTCGGAGGGCGTGTCGATGACGGTGAGCCCGAGACGCAGCTCGTCCGCGCCGGCCGACCCGGCGAGGAGAATGAGCCCCACGCAGAGCAGGCCGGTCCATGTGCGATTCGTCATGCTGGACTCTCCGTGGACTGGACGGATGCTGCATGCACCGCCCGCGCCGCCGAGCTCACGCTACTTCAGGTTCTCCGGGTTCAGGCCTTGCAGGGCAGTGGGCACGAACTGGCCATCCTTGCGGATCAGCTTGCCGTCGAACCAGATCTCGCCGCCTCCCATCTTCGGCGTCTGGATGCACACCATGTCCCAGTGGAGAGAGGACTTGTTGCCGTTGTCCGTCTCCTTGTAGGCGTTGCCCATCGCCATGTGGAACGAACCGGCGATCTTCTCGTCGAAGAGGATGTCCAGCATGGGCTTCTCGATGTAGGGATTGAAGCCGAGGGCGAACTCCCCGACGCGCCGTGCCCCCTCATCCCGATTGAGCACGTCGTTCAGCTTCTTGGTGTTCGCGCCCGACTCGGCCTTGACGATCACGCCCTTCTCGAAGACGAGGTTGATATCCCCGTAGACGATGCCATCCTGGAGCGACCCGGCGTTGAAGCGCACGGTGCCATTGACGCTATCGAGGATCGGGGCCGTGAAGAGCTCACCATCGGGGATGTTGAGCTTGCCGTCGCACTTGATGCCTTCGAGCCCCTTGATCGAGAAGGTAAGGTCCGTGCCCGGACCCTTGAGTTGGACGCGGTCGGTGCGATCCACGAGCTTCTTGAGCGGGGTCATTGCGCGGGACATCTTGGCATAGTCCATCGTGCAGACGTCGTAATAGAAATCCTCGAAGGGACCCAGAGGCATGTGCGCGCTCTGCGCCATCGCGTTGTTGGGATAGCGGAGCACGACCCAGCGGGTGTCTGGCACGCGCACCTCGAGGTGCACGGGCTTGCGGTAGTGCTCCGCGTACCACATCGACTTCTGCGAGGCGACATCCGCCATCTCGGAGATGTTGGCCGCGGCGCGGATGCCGATGTAGCAGTCCATGTCCTTCATTTGATAGAGCGCATACTTCGCCTGGGCCTTGAGCTGATCCTCCACGGCCGTTTGCAACAGGGCGCGGGTCAGGGTGTCGTGGTTGAAGGCGTAGAAGACATGGGCGCCCTTCTTAGTGGCGATGCGGATGATCTGCTCGACCAGCCCGAGCGGCTCGAAGCCGTTGACCTCGACCAGGAGCTTCTCGCCCTTCTTGACGCCGCAGGAGTAGTTGACGAGCACGTCGGCAAGCTGGTGTATGCGCGGATCCACTTCGATCCTCCTTCCCTGACCCCCCGGGTTTGACCGGGGGAGCACACAAAGGGGGCCTACCCTGGGGGGGCAGGCCCTTTGGCCGGATGCCGGATTCTAGCGTGGCGGGGAGGCGATTGGCAAGCTGGTGCCCTGGGCGATGGATCTCCCCCGGAGCCGACCACTCGAGCTCGCCGGCACCGGACCGAGCTTGGGCATGGGGTGTGGCCGCGGAGTGCTATCCGGCAGCCGCGCGCTGAGCCGCGAGCGGCCGAGCCTCAACGAACGAGAGTGACGCGACGGATCGACGTCCCCGCGCCCGTGCAGACGCGGACCAGGTACACCCCCCCGCTCAGAGCGCGGCCATCGTCCCCGCGCCCGTCCCACAGGAGCTCGTACCTCCCGGATCCCTGCGCCTGGTTCAGGAGCCGGCAGACCAGCCGGCCAGCGACGTCGTGAATGCTGACTTGAACGCGGCCGGGAGCGTCGGTCGCGAAGCGGATGACCGCGCTGTTGGGAGCCGGATTGGGCGCGGTCCAGAGCCGTGTCGATGGCGAGCACCTTCCGCCGTTCTCGCGCACCGCCGACGGAACACACTGCAGAGGCCAGGCCTGAAGCTGGTTTGATCCGGCGACGTACAGGCCGTTCTCGGCGATCACCACCCGAGAGCAACCGTCAGGCATGCTCACACCGCCCACAATCCGCGGCGCGCCCGGAATCCGTAGATCCAGGACGTGGTACCCATTCCCAACCGTGACGTACCCGTAACCGTCGGACACATCGACCTGCGCGGACCATCCGGACAGGTCGATGGTCCAGACGATGCGCGGCTCCGCGGGTGTGGTGACGTCCACCAGGTGGAGACCCGCCGCGCCGTTGCCGACGTACAGGGCATCTTCCACCAGGGTGACGCCGTCAACGCAGCCCGTCGTGCTGAGACTCCCCACAATCGCGGGCGAAGTGGGATCCGACACATCCACCACCTGCAACCCGGAAGTGCAGTCCGCGACAAATGCGAAGTTCCCGAGCACGGCGACATCGTGAGCGTAACCCGGGGTATCCACGCTTCCCACGATCGCCGGTGATCCGGGCGTCGCGACATCCACAACCTGGAGACCAGATGCGTCGTCTGCGACGTAGGCGAAGTTCCCCGAGACAGCCACTCCGTGGGCCCAACCCGGAGTATCCACACCCCCGATGAGGGACGGGAGCTCAGGGATTGTGACGTCAACCACGTGCAGACCTTCGGAGCCGCTGGCTGTGAACGCGAGATTCGCGGACACGGCCACAGCGAAGCCGGTGCCCTCCAAGGCCACACTGCCCAGAACGATGGGAGATGCCGGGTCCGTGATGTCCACCATGTCAAGACTATGACGGCACGCAACGCAGGCGTTGCTCCCCAGGACCTCGATGTCGTGGGCAGGTATGCCAACACTGCCCAATCTCACCGGTGGCAAGGGATTCGTGATGTCCACGACTTGGAGGCCCCGGGTCCTGTCGGCGATGTATGCGTAGTGTCCCCAGAGCGAGATGTCATGCGAGTCGATCGCGTCAATGATGCCGATGACCACTGGCGAGGCTGGCTGCGAGACGTCCACCACCTGAAGGCCGCTGTACCTACCCACCACGTAGGCGTGACTTCCTGAAACTGCAACGGCCTCCGAGATGTCGGGCAAGTTGATGTGGCCAACCGCCGCCGGTGACTGCGGGTTCGTGACATCCACCACGTAGAGCCCCGCCATGCGGTCGGCGACATAGGCATAGCTGCCCGATACCGCCACATCCCAGGCATCGTCATCCGTATTGAAGTAGGCCTGGTGAACCGGCCACGACGGTGTCGAGACATCCACGATCTCGAGACCCCAGCCCGATTCGGCAAGGTAAGCGTAGTCCCCTGAGACCGCGACGTCCCATACATAGGTGGGCGTGTGGACGATCCCCACCAGGATCGGCGATGCCGGCTGGCTGATGTCGATGATACAGAGGCAAGAATCCGCGACGTAGGCGTAGTTGCCCGACACCGCGACTGCCCCTGCCCGCTCCCAAGGTGTGGCGACATTGCCCACCAGCACGGGCGAACATGGGGTGGAGATGTCCACGACTGCCAGACCCGCGGACCCGACGGCAACGTAGGCGTGGTCCCCCGCGACGGCGACATCAGCCGCGAGGCCCAGAGTCACGAGGCTTCCGCACAGAGCGGGTCGCGCCGGAGTGGAAATGTCCATCACCCGGAGACCGCCGTAGGAGTTGGCAAGGTACGCGTACTCGCCAGAAGCACAGACGCTGTAGGGTATCGGCAGCGGGGCGCATCCCGCCCAGTGCAGGTAGTCGCTGTAGTCGATACACTCGGCGGCTGCCGACTCGAACCCACACAGACTCCACAGAATCCATGCGGCCGCGATCGATGACAGGCGCACTCGGACGCTCCTTCACTCGTGCAGGGGGCACATGCCTGACCGCGCGGCGACCTGCTGCCTCGCTTGCTGATGCTCAGCCGGGCCAACTCGGAGTGCGTGCCCCTGCCCCATGGACTGGACGGCTTCAAGATCGCACCCACAAGTATAGGGAGAGGATGGGTCCGGCGACAACGGCGTCCGGATTCAGAGCGCCCCGGGAGTGCGAGATCCGGGAGCGATCGGCATCATCAGGGACCTCCGCAGCCACGACTGGGACCACTTGGCGATCGCTCTTGGCAGCCGGGACGCCGGGGATTCTATTCGGATCCATAGGTATACGTATCTTGATAGGGACACGGGACCTGTAGGCCCCGATGGCGAACAAGTGTACCGCGGTATTCCAGGCGCTGGGGGATCGCAACCGGCTGAAGATCCTCGAGCTGCTCAAGCGACACGAGGAGCTGTGCGTGCCGGAGATCGCCAAGCACTTCGCCATGAGCCAGCCATCGATCTCCCATCACCTGCTCGTGCTCAAGCATGTGGGCCTCGTGGTGAACGAGAAACGCGGGCGGGGGGTCTTCTACCGCTTCAACCGTGACGCGATGGTGGAATGCTGCGGGCGGCAGCTCAAGCTGCTGGATCTCGAGCTCCGTGCGGTTGAGCGCGGCAGGTGCACATCCGCGGGGGTCGAGGGCGGGTGCCGCGTGCAGAAGTAACACGCGTAGGGCCAGCGTGGTCTCTCTTATTGAATAGAACATAGACGCGAGCCTACGCGCCTATGGACAAGGGGACCGCAAGGAGACTCAGCCATGTGGGACGACAACCGGACAGCAGAGGCTTCGGGCCCCGGCAAAGGGCTCTCGCCGTCCCGGGAACCGGCGGCGCGGGTGGTCCACCAACCCAAGGCGGATCGAGCGGCCATCCGATGTCGGCCTGCGCACCTGGGTGGGATCGCGCCACCGGCTCGGGGCCCCTCGCCGAACTGCTCCGCATTCGACAACGAGGGCCGGGTCCCGGGGGGCGGACGCACGGACGCTGCCCCCAAGTGGACAGAGCAGCGAATCTGCGGTAGAATCAAGGCTCCAAGGGCCCAGGTAACTTCGGGAACGCACTGTGGTTGGCGTCCATCCCTTGCTTGCCAACAAGGTACGGAGTGAGCCATGAGAAGACCAGCGTTGTTCGTAGGGATCCTCCTCCTGCTTGGCTCAAGCGCTTTCGGCCAGAGCTATGACATGACGGTGCATCTCTCCGGCGGGGCATCCGTCACCATTCCCCTCGATGACATCCTGCGCATCGAGTTCGCGGGAGTCGCCGCAGGTGTGGTGGGCCCGACAGGCCCGTGGATCCCCCTGGGCGGGTTCCTGTTGTTGCAGAACCACCCGAACCCCTCCAGCCCCTCTACCACGATCGAATACGAGATCCCAGCCGAAGCGGATGTCAGCGTCCGCATCTTCGATGTGCGGGGCGCCCTGGTCACGGAACTGCTGCACGAGACACAGAGCGCGGGACGACACCAAGTCACGTGGGACGGCACGGATGGCCGCGCGCCGGTTGCCACCGGGATGTACGTCTATGCGGTCGCGTGCGGTGGGCAAACCCTTACCGAGCGGCTGATCCTGCTCCGATAGACTGGAGAGAACGATGAAGAAGCTCCTCTCGCTCGCTCTCTGTGCAGTGGCCACGGCAGCATCGGCTCAGGCGCAGGAAATGCGCGTCATCCGGTCGGGTTCCCAGGTGGACCAGTTCAATCTCGCCGAGATCGACAGCGTCACTTTCGACGTGCACGAATCGTCGGCCGGCTCCCCCCTGCGCGACGGCCTGCGGAATAACAACGACATCTTGTGCGTTCATACCCAGGCAGGGGTCAGCCGATTCACGGTGACCGAGATCGACAGCGTGTGCTACGTCGGCGACGAGCTGATGATCATCTACCAAGGGACGGGCGAGGCGACCCAGTTCAACCTGGTGGATGTTGACAGCATGACTTTCGCCAGCAGCGCGGAGAACATCGTTTCGATCACCTACAATGGAACGACCGCAACCGTGAACAACCCCCTGGCGGGCGCCGGCGTGGTGGTCACGGTGGTGGGGGCCGACGTCACCGTCAGGTCAACCGCCGGCATCGACGGCATCACGTACGCGCTGTCCGGGACCGCGACGGACGGGATGTTCAAGATCTATTCGATCAGGGACTTCGTGCTGCGGCTGAACGGCGTCCAGATCACCAATCTGAACGGGCCCGCGGTCAACATCCAAGCCGACGAGGAGATCACGGTGGAGCTGGTGGAGGGTACCTCCAGCACATTGACCGACGGCGTGACCTACGCGGCGCCGCCCGCCGGCGAGGACCAGAAGGCGGCATTCTTCAGCGAGGGGCAGCTCATCTTCACCGGGTCCGGTAGTGTGGCCATCCACGGGCGGGGGAACGATCAGCACGGGCTGGCGAGCGACGACTATGTCGATGTCCACAGCGGCAGCATTGTGATCCACAGCGCGGTCAAGGATGCCGTCCACACCAATGAGGGCTATTACCAGCAGGGTGGTTCGGTCGAGGTGGTGACCTCGGACAGCGACGGGGTCGATGCAGGTGACGGCCCGGTGGGGATCGCGGGTGGCGACCTCACCGTCCTCAACTCGGATGACGGCAAGGATGCCCTCAAGTGCGACAGCGAGATCGTGATCTCGGGTGGCGCGGTCGACCTCACGGTCGAGGGTGACCGGTCCAAGGGGATCAATGCCGTGGACGTCCGGCTCACGGGTGGAACGGTGACGATCGGAACCTCGGGTGGCGTGGTCCTGGAAGCCTCCGGTGCCGGCTACGACCCCTCCTACTGCACAGCGATCAAGGCCGACGAGCTGGTGCTGCTGGACGGCTGCGATCTGACCATCACCACCGTTGGCGTGGCCGGACGGGGCGTCTCCTGCGACGCCGACATCGTCATCCAGTCCGGCAGTGTGAGCATCACCTCCAGCGGCGGCGGGGGCACGTACACGAACTCTAGCGGCGAGGTCGATGCCTACCAGGGCCCCTGCCTGAACGCGAACGGCGACCTGGTGCTGACCGGCGGGACGGTGACCCTCTCCCACTCAGGCTCCGCCGGCAAGGGGATCTCGGGCGACGGCAACCTCACGATCGGCACGGCGGCGGCCGGACCCACGCTGCACATCACAACCACTGGCGCGTCGATCCCGATCGGGCCCGGCGAAGCCGCCGAGGCGAAAGCCGCCTCGGTGGACAGCATGGTCGTCATCAACAACGGGGAGATCACGATCTCGTCGGCGGACGACGCGATCAAGGCCAAGTACTGGCTCGAGGTCAATGGCGGGGTGGTCAACGCCGTGAACTCGGTGGAAGGCTTCGAATCCCCGAACCTTTTCATCAATGGCGGAGAGGTCCACCTGCGGGCCACCGACGACTGCCTGAACGCCACCTACGGCTACGGCGGCGAGTTCAACGACGGCAGCAACCTGACCATCAGCGGCGGCTACGTCCACCTGGTCGCCCCGTCGGGTGACGGCATCGACAGCAACGGGAACCTCACGATCGCCGGTGGGACGATCATCGTTCACGGGCCGCCATCGCAGCCCGAGGTGGGCGTGGACGTCAACGGGCTCTTCCGGGTGACCGGCGGCTTCATGGTGGTTTCGCAGATCAACTCCATGATGGTCGAGCTGCCCAGCAGTTCGCAATCCACCCAGCGGTCGGTGCTGGTGCGCACCAACCAGTACATCCAGGCCGGGACTCTCTTTCACATCGAGAGCACGACCGGCACCTACCTGCTGACCTTCGCGCCAGCGTACCGGTACTCGGCGATCTTCCTCACGTCGCCCGATCTGACGGCCGGCACCACGTACCGGGTCTACACCGGCGGCACCTGCACGGGCGGCGTGCTGCGGGATGGCCTGTACACCGGGGGCACCTATTCCGGAGGGACCCTGCGAACCACGTTCACCAGCAGCGGCATGGTGCAGACCGTCAACTTCTGACACCGGGGCGTCGCGTCCGAGGAGTACGCTCGCCCGCGCTTCACGGGCTCGGCCCGACGAGCGACCGCCCGCAGTGCGGGCACACTTTCCAGTCGACCGCCACCGGCTCGTGACACTGCGGACACTGGAGCGACTGCGATTGGCCGCAGTAGGGGCAGACGCGGTAGTCCGCCCGCACCGGGCGCCCGCACTGCGAACAGCGACCTTGCGCACTGTTCCGCATGACCAGATAGATCACCACGCCGATGAAGAAGGGCAGAAAGGCGGCGATCGTCGCCCACAGCCACGGATCCATCCCGCGCCGGGCGGCATCGCGATAGACCAACGTGGCGACTACCAGGAAGTAGATTGCACTCATCACGAAGAGCGGGGGGACGTGTGGGAGGAACGACACAAAGAACGGCCCTCCATGGGGCCAATCCCCTCCGCCCCAGAGAATCCCCGTCCCCAAGCGCAAAAGCATCGGGGCCGCGATCGTCAGGGCAAACAGGATCAGAAGGCCCCAGAAGACGTACTTGAATCCCGAATCGGGTGTCTTGCCAGGCATACGCATCTCCTCGCGTTCAACGGCTCGGGCAGCGGCTCACCGCGCACTCCAGTTGCCTGAAGAAGCCGGCCACCTGCTCTCGCGCGGCCACGGTGACCATCACCGTTGCCGCCGCCAGGGCCACGGCGCCGGCAGCCACGTAGATCTTCACAATCGTCGCGACATCGGGGGACAGCAGGATGTAGGCGACGACACAAGACGTTGCCAGATGGAGGCACAGGCTCAGGAACACGACCGCGCGCAAGAGGCGCGTGCCGCGCACCCGCTCGGTCGTCGCGCGCAGGAGGCGCTCCGAGGGGACGTACTCCTCCCGGCCGATCGCCGCGAGCAGTGCTTCGAGCTCGCGCTCATCCATGTCCCTGCTCCTCCAGCGCCATGCGCATCCGGCGCCGCGCCTCGGCCAGCCGCGACTTGACCGTTCCATCCGGAATGCCGAGCATCTCTGCGATCTCCCCCAGCGGGATCCCGCGGTAGTAGTGCAGGATCACCGGCAGTCGATAGGTCTCCTCCAGCGCGTAGACGGCTTCCCGCACCGCCTGCACGAGCTCCCCATGGGCAAGCAGAGTGTCGGCCGCGGGATCAGGCGATGGTGCGCGTGCCATCGCATCCTCGTGCTCGCGGCGCGAGAAGAAGCGCGCGATGCGCCGGCTCCAGCGGCGCGAGTGGCGATAGCGGTCGCGGTAGCGGTTGACGCAGATGGCGAAGAGCCACGGGCGGAAGGCCCGCTCGGGGTCGAAGTCCCCGAGGCTGGCGACGGCCCGGCACCAGGTGTCCTGGAAGAGGTCATCCGCATCCGCTTTCTCGCGCGTCAGCCTCCGACAGAGCGAGTACAGGGGGATCTGGTAGCGGCCGATCAGGAGATCCAGCATCGCCGGCTGCCCGCACCGGCAGCGCCGAATGATCTCGCGATCGTCCAACTTCCCCCTCTCCACCGAGGGACTACGCGCGAGCGGGAGGCCGGTTCGGCCGGAGTGCCCGGCCGTGGATCACGAAATCCCCGCCGGCCGCCCCGCGATCCGCCTGAGGACCCCGATCTGGCCGAGGTGGTAGCCCTCGTGGTAGTGGAGGCCGATGAGCTGATCCCCGACGGTGCCCTTCTTGCCCTCACCGAGAGGGGCCGCGAGCGCCTCGTCCGAGATGCGCTCGAGACCGGCGCGGATCTGCTCGGAGGAGCGATGGATGTCAGCCATCAGACGGTCGAAGGGGATGGCCGCACCCGGGTCGGGAGCCCGCGTGCCGCGGGCGTAGGCGGCGGCCTTCTCGGCAGACCAGATCGGCGGCTCGCCCAGCAGGCGCAGGGTCTCGTTGCGGGTGGCCAAGAGGTGGCCGAGGATCCAGTGGATCGAGCTGCCGCCCGGCGTGGCTTGCACGAGGCTGTCCGCGTGGGTCAGGCCGTCGAGATTCTTGCCCAAGACGAACTCGTTGAACTGACACAGATTCTGCAGGTCTTGCCGTGTCATGATTCCTCCACGCGCGGGGGACGCCTCACCGTTCCACCAGCCCGGATGCATTCACCTTCCGCGCACGGGCCGCGCCCCCCAGGGGGGCCCGGTGGATTCGCCTGCCGAAGGCCTGATCCAACAGGGTCACCGATGGAAAGGCGGCGTGCAAGGACCCTCGCATGGATGGGAGATTCCGCGTCCACCACGCCCGACGGCTGGACCAGGGATACCGCGGCGAGTAGAATGGAAGGCGTCGGCACAGGCTTCTCCCTGCGTCCTGTGACAATGAGGCGGTCGAACGGTGGGCCAGAGGGCTGAGAGGGCGGCCGCAGCAGTCAAGATCGGCACACGCTCCGGTTCTCGGCGCCTGCGATTCGATCACCTGTGCATTGACTCTGGAGGTGTGGCATGCACCGCCGTCTCGCTGCCTTCTGGATGATCCTACTCGCCGGGTGGATGCTCGATGGGTCCTCTGCAGCCCACGCCTTCTCCCCGGGCTTCATCGAGAACCGTGGACAAGTGGATGAACGGGTGCTCTATTACGCCACGGGACCCGGAGCGACGATCTACTTCACGCTGGACGCCCTCGTTTTCGACTTGCGTGAGTGTCCGATGGAAGGCGAAGAGGCCTCGCCGCACCGGGGCTGCGCTGTGTGGGTGCGATTCGATGGCGCCCAGGCTTCGCCGGTGGTCGAGGCCCGGGGAGAGCTGCCCGGGCGCTACAACTTCTTCCTCGGAAGCGACCCGGCGCGTTGGCGGACCGATGTGCCGTCGTACAAAGAGGTCGTCTATCACGATGTCTGGCGCGGGGTAGACCTGGTGTTTCGGAGCCGGGATGGTGAGCTAATCTACGACGCGGTGGGCGGGGACGAGGGCACGTTGCCCGCGCCTGTGTTCCAGTATGAGGGTGCCGCGGAGGTGGTTGTACAGGGAGACGGAGAGGTGTGGGTAGAGACTCCCGCGGGCCGCCTACTGGAGGTTCGAGCGTCGAACGAGGGAAGGTTCCTCTCGGCAGGAATGGCTATGTCCGGAGGTGCCATGCCTGCAGACCGCGACGATCCTTCCGCCCTTCTCTGGAGCACCTTCCTGGGGGGAAGCTCAGGTGACGGTAGCATGGCCCTGGCACGGGATCTCTCGGGAGACCTCGTCCTGGGGGGGATAACCGGCTCGCCCGACTTCCCCACCGCACCGGGATCCTATGACACGTCTTTCAACGGTGGTGAGTGGGATGTCTTCGTCGCCATGCTCTCCAGCGTGGGAAGCGAACTCCTCTGGGGCACTTTCCTCGGGGGAAGCGGAACCGAGGATCTCGATGGCGGTGCCCTCGCCCTGGATCCCTCGGGAAACCCCGTTCTGACAGGAACGACCAGCTCCGCCGACTTCCCCACGACGCCGGGGGCCTATGCCCCTATGTTTAACGGTGGTGAGAGGGATGTCTTCGTCGCCATGCTCTCAAGCACAGGGAACGCACTTCTCTGGAGCACCTTCCTGGGTGGAAGCGACGGTGAGCGTGGCACGGGTCTCGACCTGGACCCGTGGGGAGACCCCGTCCTGACCGGGACAACCGAGTCCTCCGACTTCCCCACCACGCCCGGGGCCTATGACACCTCGCACAACGGCGAGGACGCCGATGTCTACGTCACCAAGCTCTCCAGCACTGGGAGCGCAGTTCTCTGGAGCACCTTCTTGGGAGGGAGTTCTGTGGATGGCGGCTTCCGCGTTCTCCTCGCTCTTGATCCCTCCGGCCATCCTGTTCTGACGGGAGCCACAGAGTCATCCGACTTTCCCACGACGCCGGGGGCCTATGACACCTCGTGGAACGGTTACCACGATGTCTTCGTCGCCAAGCTCTCCAGCACGGGGAGCGCACTCCTCTGGAGCACTTTCCTGGGGGGAAGCACAACCGAGAGCGCCGAGGCCATCGTTCTGGATCTCTCGAGCAACCCCGTCCTATCGGGATGGACCGGCTCCTCTGACTTTCCCACGACACCGGGGGCCTACGACACCTCGTTCAACGGTGGCGAGCAGGATGGCTTCGTCGCCAAGCTCTCCAGCACGGGGGAGACGCTTCTCTGGAGCACCTTCCTGGGGGGAGACGGGTGGGACGAGGACCGGACCCTCGCTCTGGATCCCTCGCAGAATCCCATCCTGGCGGGAGGCACCGGCTCCTCCGACTTTCCCACGACACCGGGAGCCTACGACACCTCGTTCAACGGTGGTGCGTTGGATGCCTTCGTCGCGCAGTTGTCCAGCACCGGGGAGGCACTTCTCTGGAGCACCTTCCTGGGGGGAAGCCTGGACGATCGCGCGCTTGGCCTCACCCTGGACCCCTCGGGCAACCCCGCGCTGGCGGGGTACACTCGCTCCGCCGACTTTCCCACGACACTGGGGGCCCACGACACCACGTTCAACGGTGGCTTCGATGCCTTCGCCGCCATGCTGTTGGCAGGCGGAACGACTGGCGTGCCGGAATCCAGTGCCCCCCGCATTGTCGGGTTGTCCCCCGGCCTGCCCTGTCCGCAAGACGGCAGCGTCAACATCCGATATGAGCTGGCGCAGGAGACGGACGTGGATCTGCGGATCTGCGACGCGACGGGCCGTCTAGTATCGGCGCTCATCGCCGGCACGCATCCGGCGGGAATGCACGAGGTGATCTGGGACGGGCGGAATCGCCATGGCCAGCGGATGGGTACGGGAATCTACTTCGTCCAGCTGGAGGGGGCCGGGCAGGAGTTGCACAGGAAGATGATGTTGGTCCGGGAGTAGCCGGATCGACGCCGAACACGACCGTACCCGTGACCATCCTGCTCCGGTCAGGTCAACTCCGGGCTTGGAATGCGCCCCAGGGGATACCCTGTTGATTTGCCTGCCGAAGGCCTGATCCGATATGGTCCCGCCTGGGAGGGCGGCACGAGGCTCCGCCCCCAGAGCCCGGGCGGTGCCGGGCAAGGTCGGGGCCGCTCGGCAGCACTGCGGAAGGAGTGTCATGACGAAGGGGATGAAGACGCGATCGGCGGCGGCGAATGCTGAGCCTCCGCGCGCGAACGCACTGAACGCGCGGCGGCAGGAGCGCGGTGTCCTCCTCGGCGCGCTCGTGATCGTGTGCGGCGTCCTCCTGGCCTACGCGAACAGCTTCTCCGGCCCCTTCGTCTTCGACGACATCCCGAACATCCTCGCCAATCCCGCGATCCGCTCGCTCTGGCCACCCCAGCGGCTGCTCTCGCCGCCGCCCGATGCTGGCATCGCCGGCCGCCCCATGGTCAGTCTGTCGCTGGCGATCAACTACGCCATCAGTGGCTATCGGGTGTGGAGCTATCATGCGCTGAACGTGCTGATCCATGCCCTGGCCGCGCTGGCGCTCTTCGGCCTCGCGCGGCGGACGCTCCTCTCTCCGATCCTGCGGGAGCGCTTCGCCCCGGTCGCAACGCCGCTGGCGGCCGCAGTGGCCCTGCTCTGGGCTGTTCACCCGCTGCAGACGCAGGCCGTGACCTACATCATCCAGCGCTGCGAATCGCTGATGGGGTTGTTCTTCCTCCTGACCTGCTATTGCGCCGTCCGCGGCTGGGAATCGCCCCACGGCACGCGGTGGCACGCGGCGGCGATCGCCGCCTGCCTGGCCGGCGTGGCGACGAAGGAAGTGATGGTGGCAGCGCCATTCCTGATTCTCTTGTACGACTTCGTCTTCCACAAGCGATCGCCCCGGCAAGCTTGGGCTGCGTCACCCCGCTTGTACATGGGACTTGCCGGAGCCCTCGTATTGCTGGCGATTCTGACGGCCATGACAGCGGGTCGGACCTTGCACGCGGATCAGCTGCCCGTTTCGCCGGTGGAGTACGCTCGCACTCAGCCCGAGGTCCTCTGGCACTACCTGCGCATGGTCGTCTGGCCGGCACCGCTGGCGCTCGACTACGGCTGGCCGGTAGCTCCATGGATGCGCGTCTGGCTGCCCGGCTTGGGGGTGCTGGCACTGCTGGCCGCGACGCTCTGGGGACTGGCGCGGCGGAACGCGGCCGCGTATGCCGGGGCGTGGTTCTTCGCGATTCTGGCGCCCAGCTCGAGCATCGTCCCCCTGCAGGACCTCGCCTTCGAGCACCGCATGTACCTCCCGCTGGCGGGGCTCGTGGCGCTCGTCACCGTCGGGGGCTACGTGCTTGCGGCGCGATTCGCCCGACGGGCGGGTCGAGCGGGCGGCGGCAGCGCCTTGGGCCGGGGCCTCGTTGCCGTGGCCCTCGGGCTGGCGCTGGTCCTGGGCGCCCTCACCCACGCGCGCAACCGGGACTACCGCAGCGAGGTCGCGATCTGGGCCGACACGGTGGCCAAGCGACCGGATAACGGCCGAGCCCACCTGAGCCTGGGGGTCGCGCTCGGGCAGGAGGGCCGCGCCGCAGAGGCGATGCAGCACACGCGCGAGGCCCTGCGCCTGAGCCCCAACTCCGCCAAGGCGCAGGTCAACTACGGCATCGGGCTGCTGGAGCAGGGGCGCGCGCAGGAGGCGATCGGGCACTTTCAGCGCGCGATCGAGCTCGCCCCGGGCTTTGCCTCCGCGCACAGCAACCTGGGCATTGCCCTGTGCCAGCTCGGACGGGTACTCGAGGGCGTGACGCACTTGCGCGATGCCCTGCGCCTCGATCCCAACTGCGTCGAGGCGCACTACAATCTGGCGTTGGCCCTGCGCGATCTGGGCCAACCCGAGGAAGCCCGTTACCACTACCAGGAAGCGCTGCGCATCGATCCGCGCTACGTGGCGCCCGAGGGGACACGGTAGGCGGAGCCACGGGGACGTTCACACATGGCGCGCATTCTCTACGGTGTACAAGGCGAGGGGCGGGGCCACAGCTCGCGCAGCCGCATCATCATCGAAAACCTCGTCGTGCACGGCCACCAGGTCAAGATCCTCACCTCGCACAAGGGATACGACTACCTCAGCCGGTACTTCCCCGATGTGATCCGGATCATGGGTCTCGGCTTCGTTTTCGACGGCGACCGCCTCGACGTCCTCAAGACCCTCAAGAAGAACATCCAGGACGGCTCGACCGAGGCCGGTCGCACACTCAAGACCCTGGTGACGACCCTGCGCGAGTACAAGCCGCAGGTCGCGATCACCGACTTCGAGCCCTTCGTGCCGTATGCCAAGACGCTCGACGGCCTGCCGTTCCTGAGCATCGACCACCAGCACGTCCTTTCCCACTGCCGGCTGGAGTACCCGTACGCCTGGCGCCCCGACTTCATGAGCGCAAGAGGGGTGGTCGACGCCATGTATCAGCTCGCCGACCACTACTACGTGACGACCTTCTTCTTCCCGGAGATCAAGCCGCGCTACCGGAGCCGCTCGATGCTGGTCGGACCCATCCTGCGCCGGGAGGTGCTGGAACAGAAGACCGCCAGCGGGGTGGGAAGGGCGGAGGGTCCGATCATCGTCTACGCGACCACCAGCGAGGCGCGCCTGGCGATCGAGCTGGCGCGGCGGACGGGGTATCGCTTCCTCGCCTACGGGTTCCAGCGCGAGGGCGAGGACGGGAACATCCTCTTCAAGCCCCCGAGCACGAGCGGCTTCCTGAACGATGTTGCCGGCGCCCGGGCGATCATCACCAACGGCGGATACACGCTCATGAGCGAGGCGCTCTACCTGGGCAAGCCCATCTACTCCATTCCGATTGCGGGCCAGTTCGAGCAGATGATCAATGGGTACTATCTGGAGAAGCTGGGCTACGGTCTCTTCGACCTCTCCCCCACCGAGGAACGTCTGGCCATGTTCCTCGACGGCCTTGACTACTACCGCCGCAACATCCAGCGTGATGCCGAGCGATTCTGCGGCAACCCATTGCTTCTCGATGAGCTGGAGACGAAGATCGCAGAGCTGACATGATCCCTACGTCCGCCTGTAGATGAGCAGGACGGGACAGCGGCAGCGAGGGTGAAAGGAGGCACCACGATGGCGCGCAAGGGTCACGGGTTTCTGCGGGGCGCTCTCATCGCCCTGGCCGTGGTGATTCTGGCGATCATCGCTGCGGTGATCCTCGTTCCCAAGGATGCACTGCGCGACAGGGTGCTCGCCCAGATCGAGCAGCAGACGGGTCGGACGGTGACGGTCGGCAAGGTGGGCTTGCGCGTGCTGCCCACGCCCCGTCTGACGCTGCAGGACCTGAAGATCGGCGAGCCGGCGACGGGGCCCCGCAGTCGGGTGACGGTGCCGAGACTCGACCTGCAGGCCCGCCTCTGGCCGCTGCTGAAGCGCAGGCTCGAGGTGACGCGGGTCCTGATCGACGAGCCGCTGGTCGAGGTGTTCGTGGAACAGCCGGCGGCTGGCGCGGGGGCGCTTCAGTCGTCGGCAGCCGGCACCCTGCTTCCGGCAGGCGCCGTCGCCCGCTCGGCCTCGCCCGCGCGGGTCGGCGGGCCACCGCCCGTCAACATCCAGATCCGGGAGCTGCAGATCCAGGGCGGGCGCGTGCGGGTCTACGCGCAGAGCGGGGAGCCATTCGTGGTCCTGGGAGGCCTGTCGGAGCAGTTCGCTGCCGAGGTCACGACCGCCGGTCTTGTACAACTGAGGGGTGAAACCAAGGTCGATACGGTGCGCGTCCATCTGCCGGCCGGAACCCTCGGCCGCGATCTGACGCTGCGGCTGCAGAAGGACCTCAGCTTCGACACGACCCGCGATCTGCTCAGCATCACGACGGCCACGCTGTCGCTGGGCGACCTCCCGGTCGCCGTGACGGGCCAGATCACGGGCCTCACCGCCAACGCGCCCGCGGCAGATCTGCACCTATCGGGGGGGCCGGCCAGCGTCGCGAGCATCCTCGGCTACCTGCCCGACACGATGTTTCCGGCGATCGAGGGGATGCGCTCGGAGGGCATTCTCGAGCTGTCGGCGGAGCTTCGCGGCCCGCTGGCGCCGCCGGCCGGCGCGCAACCGCTTTCCCCCGAGGCCTTGCCCGACTTCGTCTGCAATCTCACGCTCACTCATGGGCGTATCCAGCACCCTCTGCTCCCGGGACCCGTCGAGGATATCGCGCTTGCGCTGCACGCGGATCGGGACACGGTCGAGGTGGCCGAGTTTGCAGCCCGCAGCGGCTCGAGTCGTCTCAGCGCGCGCGCCACCGTGACGCAGTATCTTGTCTCTCCGCAGCTCGTCCTCGGTCTCGATGCGGACGTGGACCTCGCGGACGTCTCCGCGCTCCAGGCGAAACCGGACTCGCTCCGGCTGACCGGCCGCGCCACGGCGCAGCTCGTCGTCTCCGGCCCGACCCAGCCGCCGGATGCGCTGGTGCCGGTGGGCACAATCCGCATCGTCAATGCGAGCGCTCAGGGGCTGCTCCTGCCCGCGCCCGTCTCGTCGGCCAGCGGGACCCTCACCCTGCGCGGCCAGGACCTGACCGCCGACGCGCTCAGCGCGCAGGTGGGCCGCAGTGACGTCCGCGTCGACGGCCGGCTCACCAACTACCGCGCGCTCGATCCGCGGGCCAAGAGCACGAAGCCCGCCCGCATCACGGCGCAGGTGCGCGGCCGCTTGCTCGATCTGGACGAGTTCATCCCGCCGCCGGGCGAGGCCTCGAGGGCCCGCGCGGGGGCGACGGGCGCGCGTGCCACCCCGGCCGCGATGCTCGCCCTCGTGGAGGGCACCCTCGGCGTGCAGGTGGACGAGATCCGGGTCAACCACGCGGTCATCCGCAATGCCCGGGGCACCATAGGCGTCGATCGCGGCTTGTTCAACTTCAACGGCGTCACAGCCGAGGCGTTCGGGGGACGGTTGGGTGCCCAGGGCAGTCTTGATTACCGCAAGCTGGAGCGCCCTCATTTCGATCTCCAGATGCAGGTGCAAGAGGCGCAGGCGGCGGAGCTGTACAACTATGCCGCTGACCTGAATCGCTTTGCGCGTCTGGGCGGGTTCTTGAGCGGTGCCCTCAGCGCGACGGCACGGCTGTCCGGAGACCTCAACGATTCGCTGAGTCTCGACCTGGGCACGTTCGCGTCGAACGGCAACCTGCAGATGCAGAACGGCAGCCTCGCGAATCATCCCCTCCAGGCCTCGCTGGCCGAGTTCCTGAAGGCACCCCAGCTCGCCACCCTCGCCATCTCTGACTGGCTGCAGCCGTTCAGCATCCAGGCCGGCCGCCTGGTGATCGACGGCATGAGCCTCAAGGCCGGCCCGATTGAAGTGGGCGCCACGGGCTGGCAGGCGCTCGATGGCTCGGTGGGCATCGCGCTCGACCTGATCCTGCCGCAAGAACTCGCCGCCGGCATCCGGTCGCAGGTACCTGCGGAGCTGGCGTCGATCCTCTTCGGCGGTGCTGGCGAGCGTGTCGCCCTGCCTCTCGAGATCTCGGGCAAGATGCCCAAGCCGAAGGTGTCCCTCAACGCCGAGAAGCTGCGCGCGGGGGCGCAGCAGCGCGTCGAGCAGCGCCTGGCGCAGGAACGCGAGCGGCTGCAGCAGGAGGCACGCCGGCGCGCGGACGAGTTCCTGAAGGGGCTCACCCCGACCCCGGGGGACACGGCGGAGCAAGAGGCGGAGCCGCAGGAACAGGAGGTCGAGAAGCAGGTCAAGGACCTGCTCAAGGGGATCCTGAAGAAGAAGTAGATTGGGCTGCGACGACCGGGCGGGGACAGCCCCTGTGCCCCCCGCTGCGCCGCCGGCTCAATCAACCGTGCTTTGGCCAGAAGAGGCTCTATGAACTGCCCGCACGAAGTGCCTCACTGCGACACGCATGGTTGCTTTGTCGATGGGTTGGGGCGGCACGCGGCCACTCCCAATGCGCTGGCCGACGACTCCGCCGCGCTGGATCCATCAGCGGTAGTGAGCGTCCTTCAGTTCGGCGCGATCCTCCCGCCTCTGTCTCCCTGGCAAGGGATCAGGAGGTTGGAGCCCGGGTACCAGCACGAAGCCCATGGAGGGAAGAGCCCCATCCCCCTGGGTCACCCTCATGGAGCCGCCCAGCTTGATCCGGACCAGCAGGCGCGTCAGGTTCGTGACTTGCTGGACAGGATATTGAAGAGGCTCATAGGTGACCGCAGAGATCCGGTGCTGTTGTTCAGCGGTGGCGTCGACTCCGGACTCCTGGCTGCCCGGTTGGTGGCCCTCGGATTTCGCGAGAGCCTGTTGCTGAACTACAGCTTCGGGCAGGACGATCCCGAATCGCTGCTGGCCGAGGCCATGGCCAAGCACCTGGGTCTGCGATTCGAGCGCATCTTCCCCAGGCGATCCCCCTGCGAGTGCCTGCGCGCACCCGGGGGTGTCTATCCGCAGCCGTTCAGCGACCAGTCAACCGCTCCTACCTGGGACTTCGCCCGCACCGTGGTCGAACGTCTGGCCGGGTGCCACCGCCTCATCCTCGATGGCACCGGGGCTGACGGGGCCTTCGGCATGAACCAGAAGATCGCCCGATGGAGCCGGGTCGTGCGCACGCCCGCGCTTCTGCGCCGGAGCGCCTCATTCGTCTACGGTCGCGCGCTCTGGCACAGCGCGGCGCGATGGGAGTACCCGTTCCGGGTGGCCCGACGTTCGGCGATCCTGCCCCTCCCCGCCGCTGCCGTGGCGCAGAACACGCTCGCCGGAATCCTGTACCGCGCGGCCCCCGGCCATTCACTCGACGGCATGCTCTCGAGCTGGGTGGGCAGCTGGGCGGGCGAATCCATGGCCTCGCGCATCATGGCCGCCGACCTGGCACTGATCTGCGCGAACATCTTCGCCCAGAAGGGGTTGCCTATCCTCGAGGGGGCAGGGCATGTGGTCGCCTATCCCTTTCTGGATTCGGAATCGGTCTCTTTTGCCCTGTCGGCAGTCCCGAGCTGGGCGATGGACGAAGCGAAGGCGCCGCTCAAGCTGTGTCTGGCAGGTCAGGTTCCGCGCGAGATGGTGTATCGGGCCAAGAGCGGCTTCATCGATCCCCGGCGCGGCGTGTTCCACGCGCCGGAGTTCATCGCCCATCTTCGTGCCACCCTGGATGACTCCGGTCCCATTTCCCCCTACTTGTGCAGAAGGCCTGCGCTCAAGGCCTGCGATCTCCTGCACCGCCATCGATCGCTCCCGGCACAGACGTTGGATTGCCTGTGGGGAATCACCTTCACGGACCGGTGGATCAGGTCGGCGGGCCGCGGCAGCGGGGCCCACAGCTCGCCGACCGGCGATCTTCTGTAAGGTTGGGATCCGCCCCGGGAGCGGGGTCGGGCGTTGCCCCCGCTGCAAGCTCCGTGTTAGTCTCTCCCCAGAGGTGGAGTGGCAGGGGGAACTGCCCCTCGCGGTGCTCCAACTCGTGATTTCCTCCTGCCGCGCAACCTTCACGGGCTCGTGCTCTCGGGACGTCAATTGCATCCTGTTCCCCGGCGGCCCGCCCCCACTGGGGACAGCCAGTGCTTTCGAAAGGAGGCTTCCCATGAGTCGTCGCTTGGGCCTTTGGCTGGGGATCGCGGCCGCGCTTCTTGCGGCAGACGCTGCCACAGCCCAGTTGGCACTGCTCTACGATGTGGACTTCGGCCGGCCGCCCCACATCGCCGGCAACCCCCCGGTGGTGGGCGCGGATCCAGCACCGCGCAAGACCCCCACCAGCATCCAGTTCGGTGACCCGACCGTCGTTGACGCTCAAGGGGCTATGACGCAGCAGCCCTGCAGGTTCGGCAACGGCACCACGGGGTACGATCAGCTCAAGTTCGAGGTCGATCCCAGTCAGCCGAGCGGCTTCCCGCAAGCCTATTCGGTCTACTTCGCGGAGATGGATCTGCTCCTCGAGCCGATGGCCGGCAACGAAACGTTCAAACTGCTCTTCGACTGCCCCACGGTGAACAATGTCGAGTTCTATCCGAATGGGGATATCCGGCTCTATCCCACGGGGGGGACGATCGGCACGTATACGCCCGGTGTGCCGATCCACTTGGAGGTTGAGTTGAACTTCGTCTCCACCCGCTGGAGCGTCTGGCTGGATGGGGGCCTCGCCTACACAGGCCCCCTCACGGGAACCTACCTGCGCGCCTTCCGTTTCAACCTCCAGGGTGTGGACGCGGGAAACCAGGTGGCTCTCGATGATCTGCGCCTCTACGGAGGACCATTGCCCGAGTTGACGGATCTGCTCTACGACGTGGACTACGCTTGGCCGCCGCACCACGTCTACCAGCCCCCGGTTCTGGGCACGGGTCCCGCCCCGCGCAAGGTCCCCACGGAGATCGCGTTCGGAGACCCGACGGTGCTTCCCGCCGTCGGCGCTCTCAATGAGCAGCCCTTGGCCTTCGGCAACGGGACCACCGGCTACGACCAGCTCAGGTACTATGTCGATCCGATCAGCCCGCAGGGTTTCCCCGCGGCCTATGAGGCTTATCTCCTGAGCGTCGATGTCGTCATCCAGAGCATGGCGACCAGTGATCGGTTCAACATCTACTTCGACTCCCCGACGATCCACTACGTGTCGTTCGAGGACGATGGGACGATCCAGGTCAACCCCGGCAACATCGTTGTGGGCGCCTACACCTTGGGCGTTCCCGTCAACGTGATCATGCGGATGAACATGCTCGTCGACACCTGGTCGGTCCTGCTGAACGGGGCTGTCGTCTACAGCGGGCCGGCTGCAGCAGAGTACCTGAGGACGGTCCGCCTGTCCCACGCGCCAGGTTATACAGGCACGGTCATCGGTACCGACGACTTCTACCTGTGGGGCGTCGGCATGATCGGTGCCGCCGTCGAGGGACATGGGCCCGCGGGGCTGCGCCCCATGGCCCTGCAGGCCTTCCCCAATCCTGCGCGCGGGGAAGCCTGGATCCGGTGGGAAGCTCCGCCGGCTGGGCCGGTCGAGATAGAGGTGGTGAGCGTGGACGGACGGCGGGTCTGGTCGCAGGAGCACACGGCTGCCGCCGGGCAGATCCACTGGCAGGGACGCGACCACCGGGGGATCGGACTGCCCAGCGGTGTCTACTTCGTCCGCCTGCTTTCGCAGGGGGAGGAGATCGGGCGCCAGCCGCTCATCCTGCAGCGGTAGCCGATCTCGCGTGCCGATCAACGAGGCCCTGCGACCCCACGTGGTCGCAGGGCCTGAACGCATCCGGTTGCCCGGTCACTCGCCTCCGCGGTCGTCGTGCTGTGGTCGATCACCTGGATCTCGTCCACTTCGTGAGAGGAGACGACGACCCGATCCCAGTCTTCACGGTGGCTGATCCCGTTCACTTGCGATTGGACCCATGTGCGGGCGGAGGCGAACCGGTAGGCCCCGCTCCGCAGTTCGAGACAGACAGCGGCACGCGTTCGTTAAGGCAACTCAGAGGGTTTGCGCGAGCGGCGGGGCCTCACAGGACCAGCAGGAGGATCCCACCGACCAGGCTGCCAATCATCACCATGCCGAGGAATGTACAAGTCAGGCCGAAGCGAATCACCTGACCGGTGAAGGGCCGCATGAGCACGATGTCGAAGTTGCCCGCGTCCTCCGGCTGGAGGCCGTCAATCTGCAGCTCGAACGTGCCGGGTCGAGGGAGGGTGAATCGGCCCCGCTGCACGCGGCTGCGCCGCAGGCTGCGCACGCCTGAGCCCATGAGAACGGGCCGGATTGGCACCGGCAGGCTGGTTTCCGGGTCGCGCAGCGCGAAGTGCAGGCGCTTCCTGTAGGTCCCGTAGCGCGGCCCTTCCAGGAACAGCGCCAGCGGACCTGCCTCGGGTACGTGCATCGATTGAAACGGCACGGCTGGGCCGCGCGTGATCTCCGCCGCTCGCCAGGCGGCGCGAAAGCCGCGGATGCTGCGAAGGAGCAGGATGGCGGAGGCGATCAGCACTACCAGGCAGAGCAGGGATCCCATGGGTACCTCCTCGTCGCCGCGCGCCGGCTCACGGACGGCTCGCCGCCATGATCGGCCACGGCCCTCGTCGAGGCAAGGCATCCGGTCCGGGCTGTGTCCGCAAAAGGCCGTGTCCGCACCGGGCCCTGTCCGGACCGGGCCGCGGTCGCACCGAGCGCGGCCTGGACCGAGGCCCCGGGGCCCGATGCGTGCCGCAGGGCGCTTGTGATCGGCCGCCCGCGGAGTAAGCTGTCGCCAGAGCCGTGGCGGGGGATCGATGACCGAACGGGGCACCGCTCCGGCTGCGGTGGGATGCTCGGGGGTGTGCCTGACATGGAAATGCCGTGATGCCATCCGTCGATCGGGAAGTCTTCTATCGTGAGATTCTCGCCCGGGGTCTGTACTCCAACCGGCACAACCTTGCGCACTTCCTCGACACGGTCTTCGGCGGGCTGACTCTGGACGGTCGCACCGTGCTCGACATCGGCGGTGGCATGGGGCTCCTCAGTCTCGCCGCCGTGCAGCGCGGCGCGGCGCGGGCCGTGCTCGTCGAGCCGGAGGCGCAAGGTGCGGGGGGTACCGCGGGGGTGGTCGGACGGTTTCGCGAGGTGCGCGAGGCCCTTCGCTGGTCCGACCGCATCGAGCTGCAGCCGGTTCCGTTCCAGGCCTTCGATCCCGGGGCAGAGCGCTTCGATCTCATCCTCTCCCACAATTCGATCAACCACCTGGACGAGCGGGCGTGCGCGGAGCTGCACCGCGGCGCGGAGGCGCAGCGTATCTACCTGGAGATCTTCGCGAGGGTGCGCGGGCTGGCGCGGCCCGCGGCGCACTTCGTCCTGCTCGATTGCGGCCGCAGAAACCTCTTCGGCGATCTGGGGCTTCGAAGCCCGCTCATGCCGGCGATCGAATGGCGCAAGCACCAGCAACCCGAGGTGTGGGCACGGCTGCTGCGAGAGGCGGGGTTCGCCGACCCCGCCGTTCGCTGGACGACGCTGCATTCACTGGGACGACCAGGCCGCGTGCTGCTCGGGAACCGGTTCGCGGCGTACATGCTGACGAGTCACTTCCGGCTGGAGGCGAGACTTCTCAATCCGTGAGCGAGAGCTGCACGCCGACGCCGACCGTGCCCTCCGAAGGACCGATCAGCGGCGCGACGCGCAGTGCCAGACCCCGGCGCTTGGCCTCCCACTCGCCCCGCACGACACCGCGCACACGGGCGATGTCGACCACGGCATCGATGAGGACGAGCCCCGCGGCGCATCCGCCCGCAATGAACGGGGCCGGGTCGATCTCGAGAAACCCACCGCCGCTGTTCGACGCCACCGCGCCAGCCAGCAGCGCGCCCGCCACAACCGTGCCGATGCGGATGAGGATGCCCGCGCCGCCGCGACCCGGGCAGTCACCAGCCACGTAACCCGCGTAGGGCCCGAAAACCAGGCCGCCCCCCATGAGCAGCAGCCCTGCAGCGTCCCCACCATCGGACTCCCCGGTGACGGCCAGACCCAAGCCCAGTGCGATGGGCCCGAGGGTGCTCACCACCGATGCCGTCAAGGCCCGGTTTTGAGCCGCGCGCATCTGGGTGAGGTCGGCGTCGGGAACCTGGGCCACGTGCCCGTCCTCGCCCGCGAAAGCCCCGACACCCGTGGGGGCGACTGCCAGCCCCGGTGCAGACGGGGGCGCCACCGCGGTGGCCGTCGCCGGCCCCGATGCCAGGGTAAGCGCGGCGAAGACCCAGTGGAGGATTCCGTCGCGTCCCATGTTCCACCTCCGCTTCCATACCCGCCCCGCTGTCGCGGTTCACGTTCCTCCCCCCGTCTGTGCAAGGCTCATGCCCTTCCGCACCCGAGCTCACCAGCCGGCACAGGCGCTGGAAGCACCACACGCTGCAAGCGCGCGGCAATCCCGGCGAGGGCACCCGGAGGCAGCCGCGTGGTACGCGGCAAGATACGGTCTGTATGCATGTGTGGACGGGGTACCTAGTCACGTCGCGGCCGCGTATGCTGCGGGGAGCGGCGCGTCGTCGCCATCCCATCTGGAGAAGCGCGGGCGGACCCGACCCGTGGGGAGGCAGGCTGGCATGTTGGGGGCTTGTCAATCCGCGTGCGCCGGTCCAGTGTCCGTCCCCTGGCGCAGCACGGCTGGAGGCAAGCGATGGGTTTCTGCAAGAACGAGCTGATGCACGGTGGGAAGCCGGTGCCCGTCCTCAGGCTCCGGTCTGTGCTCGGGTCCGTGCTCGGCCCTGTGCTCGCGGTTGTGCTCATCTGGGCCGGGGCCGCCGCCGCGGATCCGGCCCCCGACTTCCAGCCCCAGTTCAAGCCCACCCTCGAGATCCACCCCGCTGCAGGTCCGATCCGGATCGACGGCAATCTCACCGACGCAGGTTGGCAGGGCGCAGCCCGGGCGACCGGCTTCGCGGAACACAGCCCGGGTGATCAGATCGCCCCGCCGGTGGAGTCGGAGGCCTGGGTGACCTACGACAAGGAGAATCTCTACCTGGCCTTCGTTGCGTACGATGACCCCGCGACGATTCGCGTCTCGCTGCAGGAACGCGATCAGATCTGGCACGATGACTACTTCGGCCTGATGCTCGACACCTACGGCGACAGCAACTGGGGCTACGAGTTCTTCGTCAACCCGCTTGGGATCCAGGGGGACCTGCGGATGCACAGCGGCGGAGAGGAGGACCTCTCCTACGATCTGATCTGGTATTCACGGGGGCAGGTGACCGAGCACGGATATCAGGTCGAGGTGGCGATCCCCTTCGCGAGTCTGCGCTTCCCCCGGCGCGAGGTGCAGACCTGGCGGGTGAATTTCTGGCGCGACCGCCAGCGCGAGGTCCGTCGCCAGATCGCCTGGGCCGCCACCAACCGGGACGATCCCTGCTGGATGTGCCAGTGGGGCACGCTCACCGGCATCCGGGACATCGATCCGCCGCGCAATCTCGAGATCATCGCCAGCGCCATCGGCACCCAGTCGGGTGCGCGGGCCGAGGACGCTTCAGCCGACGAGGGACTGCACTACGCCGACCCCGAGGCGGAGGCATCGGTCAACCTGCGCTACGCGCTGACGTCGACGAGCAGCGCAGAGCTGGCGATCAACCCTGACTTCAGCCAGATCGAGTCGGACGCGGGGCGCATCGACGTCAACGAGCCTTTCACGATCTTCTACGAAGAGAAGCGGCCTTTCTTCCTCGAGGGCTCCGAGCTCTATCGGACCCCCCTATCGGCGGTCTACACCCGTTCGATCAGCAACCCCGCCGCGGCCGCCAAGGTGCTGGGCTCCCGCGGGCGCACCTCCGTGGCCTGGATTTGCGCGCGCGACGAAGACGCCCCGGTCATCCTGCCCCTCGAGGAGCGCAGCTTCTTCGTCACGGCGGGCGAGACCACCGTGAATCTGCTGCGCGTCCAGCGAGCGTTTGCCACGGATGACCACGTGGGGGCGCTCTTCACCGACCGGCGGTACGAGCTGGGGGGGCACGGCACGCTGGCCGGACTGGACGGAGCGGTGCGCCTCCTGCGCCACTGGCGGACCCGCGCACAGGTTCTGGCCAGCCGCGCGCGCGAGCCAAACGCTCCCGAGGTCACCGCTGACCTCCCGTCGCTGACCTTCGACCACGGGAACCACACGATTGCCTTCGACGGAGAGCGTTTCGACGGCCACGCCCTCTATGCAGCCCTCGACCGCAATGGGCGCCTGTGGAACGGCACGCTCGAGTACGACGATCGGCATCCGGCGTTCCGCGCGGACAACGGCTTCATCACGCGCACCGACTACCGCATGCTGAGCACGTGGAACGGCCTCGAATTCCGCCCGAACGGCACGCTCGTCGTCTCATGGGAACCGAGCCTCATGCTGGCGCGGCTCTGGGACTCCGCGGGACGCTTCCAGGACGAGTGGGTCGAGGCCGCGCTCGGGGCCCAGCTCAAGCAGCAGACCAATCTGGAGGTCGAGGGTCTGCTGAGCCGCGAGAGGTTCCGCGAACACGTCTTCCCCGGGATTCGCCGGGTGACCTTCAGCGCCTCGACCCGGCCCAGCGAGACGATCGGTCTCGCCGCCGAATTCGAATTCGGTCGCGTGATCTATCGCACCTTTGATCCCAACGCGGAGCCGTTTCTCGGGCGGGCGATCGAGGCATCCCTGGAAGCGAATCTGAAGCTGCTGACGAGGCTGGCGCTCGCGACCACCTTCGCCTACGAGCGCATGAAGGAGCCGGACGCCAATGTCCTGGTGTACGACGGATGGATCCTGCGCAATCGCCTCGATCTCCAGGTGACGCGCGAGGTCTCCGTGCGCGTTGTGACCGAGGTCGACAACTTCGACGATCGCTTCGCCTTTGAGCCGCTCCTGACCTGCCGGCTCAACGCGTTCAGTGTGCTCTACCTCGGCATGGCGGACGCCTACTTCCGCTCCCCCGAGTCGCCCGAGGGGGAGCCGGGCGAAGCCCGGAGCTGGGACCTGGGTGGCCGGCAGATCTTCGGGAAGATTCAGTACCTGCTGCGGATCTGAGCCGGATCCGCACGGGCTCTCACAGCAGGAACACGCGCACCAGCACGTCCGTGATCCCGATGAGCGCCGCTCCCGCGATCAGGCCGGCGCAAATCGGCTCCTGGGTCTCGATCCACAGCGTGTGCCCCTTCGTCTCGGGACGTCCCGCGTAGCGCCGGTGCATGAGCCAGAAGAAGCCCGCGCCGATGGCCATGGCAATCGTCGAGTCCGGTGGAATGACGACCCCCAGTCCGATCGCCAGCGGCGAGAGCGGGAAGCCCTTCCTGCGGGTTATGCGCACGATCTCGAGCCCGAGCCCCAAGACCGCGGCAATCCCCATCGCCAGCACCGCCGACTGCGCGATCGGCGAGCGGCCCTCGGAGAAGACCGCCGCCACCAGGTCCGAGACGCCCTTCCACTGCAGCGCTGACGGAAAGCCGAACTGCTCGGTGATCATCACGTCCTGGATGTTCACCCCCGGCCGATAGTCGGACAGGAAGAGCAGGTAGAAGAGCGGTGTGCTGGCGATCGCCCCGGCCAGGATGCCGATGCAGTGGCCGATCGCCTGCTGGCGCGGCTTGGCCCCCAGCATGTAGCCGGGCTTGATGTCCATCAACAGGTTGGAGGCGTTCGAGGCCACCTCGGTCGACATGAGCGCAGTCATCAGGTTCGTCGGCGCGTGGCGCGGATTGATCGTGCCGAACAGAAACTGCGGGATCTTCGAGAGCGAGCCGGTCGGCGTGATGCCGGTCAGGGCCGTCGAGTTCGCCGCGATCAGCGTCAGCACGACGATGAGCGGAACCGCGAGGGCCCCCAGCTCGATGCGTACCCCGAACCAGGCGTGCATCATCCAGACGCCGAGCACCCCGATGATCGGCACACCGATGAACGACACCCACAGGGGCAGCTCGATGTGGGCCACGACATCCTGCCCGGCCTGCCGCTTGCGGAAGAAGCCGCTGAAGGCGCTCGCGAGCACCTTCGGCTTGGCGAAGAGCGAGGCCAGCGCCGCGGTCACCATGATCGCGATACCCCACCACAGGGCCCAGGTGTTGAGCACGTGGATGCGGCTGAAGGTGCCGTCGGGGCGCGGCAGGATCTCCTTGAGCGAGATCATCCAGGGCACGATCACGCAGAAGTTGAGGATCATGCCCACCAGCATGCTCATCGCGGCGCGGATGCCCATGAGCCCGCCGGCGCCGATCATGGCGAGGTCCAGCGTCGGGTACAGGCCGAGCTGGCGGATATCGACACCGGCCAGCTTCGGGACCGGCAGGCGGCCCCTGTCCGCGAGGCTGAAGTACCAGGCGTCCAGGCGTTCGGGCAGGTGCCAGAAGCCCCCCAGCCCGAGCACCTTCGTCTGGAGGAAGTTCATGATGTTCTCGCCGGAGATGAACTTGAGTCCGCCGGCGATCAGCGCCGCGTAGGCCAGCGCCTTGGCCTTGAAGAGGCCGACCGCGGCCTTGGACGTGTAGAGCGTGTCGAGCACGACGCCGCAGGCCCGGCCTTCGGGGAAGGGCTGCTGCTCGTCGTTGATGAAGCGGCGCTTCATGGGGAAGGCCACCAGCACGCCCAGCAGGGACAGCACGACGTTGAACAGCAGCATCTGCTGCCAGGGCAGGGGGTGGTTCTCGACCATCATGTAGGCGGCCATGCCCGAGATGAGCGGGCCTGTCATGTATCCCGCGGCGGTGGCGATCGATTGCATGCAGTTGTTCTCGAGAATCGACATGTCCTGCGCGCCGAGCCGCGAGAGGATCTTGAACATCGAGAAAGCCAGGATGACCGAGGTGATGCCGACCCCGAGCGTCCAGCCCGTCTTGGCGCCGACGTAGAGATTCGTGGCCGAGAGGATGCCACCGAGCAGGAAGCCCGTGATGGCCGCCCGGAAGGTGAGCTGGGGCATATCGCCCCGAAAGACGTTCTCGAGCCACCAGCGATCCTTTTGCTCACGGGACCAGGTCCGGACTTGCTCTTCGGTCAGGTGCTGCAGGGCCATGGTTTCTCCTTGGGGGCTGTGCTCGCCTGGGGGCAGAGTAGTCGGTGGCCTCGCCGGGGACAACCGGGGGCGAGGCGAGATCAGGTCCCACGGGAGGCGCAACGCCGGTGTTCGGTCGCAGGGAGTACCGCAGCTTCGCAGAGCTGAGCCTGCACGAGCAGGAGGACCGCGACTGGCGCCGGGTCGTCGTGGTGCGTGACTCGGATGTCGCGATCCTCGCGCCGCACGGCGGGGCGATCGAATCCGGGACGTCCGAGATCGCGCGCGAGATCGCCGGGCCGGACTTCTCCCTCTACCTCTTCGAGGCGTTGAAGTCGCACGGCAACCAACGCCTCCATGTCCCGAGCAGCCTCTTCGATGATCCCGAGTGCTTGGCGCTGCTGGCACGGTCGCGGATCGTCGTCGCGATCCATGGCTGTGACAGTTCGGCTCCGTTCGCGGTCCCGGGCGGCTTGCACCTCCCGCTGCGCGAGCGGCTGGGGACCTCCCTCGCGCAGGCCGGATTCCCGGTGAGCGCCCCCACGGAGCAGCTCGCCGGGGTGAACCCCGCGAACATCTGCAACCGGGGCGCCGCCGGGCAGGGTGCGCAGCTCGAGATCAGCCGCGGGCTGCGGGAGACGCTGTTCGTTGGGCTGGGGCGCTGGGAGCGGCGCTGGACGACTCCGGCGCTGCCGGGATTCGCCGCGGCCGTTCGGGCGGCCATCCTCACCACCCTTGGGCCCCCGGCTGGCCGGCTTTGAAGGGGACAGGGGCCAATAGCTGGGTAATCGATTGGGAAATTTATAGTTACGTCGCATCGACCAGGATTCTTCGTCCCAGAACCCAAGAAGCCACCTTCGCCTGCCGATACATATGTCGACCTCTTCTTGGTGCGGTCCTCTGAATGGCAGGTCGCCGCGTCCCTCGCGGTGGCGATGGAGGAGAACAATCATGAGACGTTGGCGCTGGATGGTCTTTGCATTGGCAGGCCTGGTCCTCGTGGCGGCCGGGTGTTCGAAGGACGACGACAAGGAATCCACCACGGGGCCCGGTCCCCAGCCCCCGGACAGCGATTACCAGGCCTCGGCCACGGTGGCCACCACCGGCCAGGCCACGATCGAGACCGAGTCGGGCGCGAGCATCCGTGTGCCCATGTACGCCGTGCCCCCCACGGCCACCGACCAGCCCGGCTCGATGGTCTTCTCGATCGAGCGGGACAGGACTGCCCACCCGACGCCGCCGGCGGGCACCGCCGTCGCCTCGGACGTCTACCGCTTCGGTCCGGACGGATTCACCTTCGCCGAGATGGTCGAGGTCACGGTGCCCGTCACGGGCGACATGACCGGCAAGGACGTCATGCTCTACCGCATCGACCCGACCTCGGGCGAGTCCGAGCCCTGCGGGGGAACCTACGATTCCGGGGCCAAGACCGTCACAGCCCAGACGTATCACTTCTCGCAGTGGTACGCCGGTGGCCGGCCGGTGGCCAACACCGCCTACGGCGCATTCCACGTGAGCAACCTGTCCACCACGCACTGGCTCCACATCTGCGTGGTGGGCTATGAGCTCAAGTACCCCGATGTGGACAGCAACTTCGACGGCAACGCCTCCTGTTCGTGGGCGCCCGCCGGCGGCACCATCGGCTGGAACAGCAGCGGCAACTGGTACCTGCCTCAGGGCACCTATGACCTGTGCGTGTCGATGTCCCAGGCTGGCACGGTCTCGTCGCTGCCGGGACCGTCGTCGCGGGGCTATGTGAACAACGCCGTCCTCAGCCAGGCCTGGACCTATACCGACCCGGTGACGGTGCCTCTCTCCTTCGCAGCCCCGCCGGGGACTCCTGAGGACGGCGAGTGCGACTGCACACCGACACCCTCGACGTCGGTCGGTACGGGCGAGGTCCAGGTGACCCTGACGTGGCATTCGGCGCAGGCGATCGACCTCGACCTGTGGGTCACCGATCCCACCGGGGTGATGTGCTACTACGGCAACAAGACCACGAGCACGGGCGGAACGTTGGATCGGGACAACCTCTGCTACAACTACGAGAACGGAAGGCCGGAGAACATCTACTGGAGCAATGCGCCCGCCGGCACGTACAAAGTCCAGGTCGATCTCTACAGCGACTGCGGCAACGGGATCAGCTCGATGGCGTTTGATGCGCGCGTGGTCAGCGGGAGCCTGGCCAAGACCTACAACGGCACCGTGACGTCCTCGAACGGGACCGTGGATGTGACGACCTTCACGGTCAGCTCGGGACAGGACTTCGCGGGCCAGGCGATGAGCGCGGGGTCGGAGGAGACGGTGCTCATCCCGGGCGAGTACTCAGGTCTGCCGGTGGAGAAGCCGGCGAACATGCCCGAGAAGAGCTGGTAGCCCGACGTCGTTCGGGTCTCTGCGAGCCACAGGGGGCGGCCCTGCCCGCACAGGCTGTGAGGCCGGCGGGCGAGGGCGGCCCCCTCTGCATTGACCGAGGGAATCTGCTTGGCGTGGATCGAGTGAATGAGCTATACACCAGGACTTCTCGCCGAAGCGGATCGGCGGTGGGAGACGAGGAAGAGGAGTCCATGAAAACAGGTATCCTGGGCCTGCCGCAGTCGGGCAAGCGCACGCTCTTCCGGCTGCTGACGGGCCAGCGGGTTCCCGAGGCGCGCAAGCCCGGGGAGGTCGTTAACGGGATCGCCCGCGTGCAGGATCCGCGGGTCGACGAGCTGGCGCGCATCTGCCAGCCCCGAAAGATCACCTACGCCGAGAACGCCTTCGTGCTCTGTCCCGACGTCGTCGACGGCCCGGGCAGGCGCGGGTGGCTGGACGCCGCCCGGCGCTGCGATCTTCTCTGTCTCGTCATTCGCGCATTCCCGTCCGAGCAGGTCTATCACCCCCATGGATCCGTCGATCCCGCCCGCGATCGGACCGAGCTCGAGACCGAGCTGGTCCTGGCCGACCTCGAGCTCGTGCTCAACCGCTTGCTGCGCATCGAGAAGGAGACCAAGGGCGGACAGCGCCCCGCCGGCGGCGCCGAGGAGAAGGCGCTCAAGCGGGCGGAAGAGACTCTCGAGGCCGGCCGCCGTCTGGCCGAGCTCGAGTGGAGCGAGGAAGAGCTGGCCGCGATCCGCGGTCTGGGCTTCGTGACACTGGTGCCGGTCCTGTGGACGTACAACGTCGCGGACGATGCGCTGACCCAGGACTTCGGCCCCGATGCCATCACGGTTTCGTGTCAGATCGAGCAGGAGATCGCGGCAATCGAAAGCCCCCAGGAGCGCCGGGCGTTCCTGGCGGATTTGGGGCTCGATTCGCCCGGCCTGGAGCGCATGAACCGTGCCGCCTACGCGGCCCTCGGGCTGATGTCCTTCTACACGATCGGCCCCGACGAGGTGCGCGCCTGGACAATCCGGCGCGGCTCGAACGCCCCGCGCGCGGGCGGCAAGATCCACAGCGATATCGAGCGCGGCTTCATCCGCGTGGAGGTCATCCAGTACGACGACCTGATCGCGGCCGGTAGCGAGAAGGAGGCCAAGGCGGCGGGCCGGGTGCAGAGCCGCGGGCGGGAGTATGTGCTCCAGGACGGGGACATTTGTCACTTCCTGTTTTCGAGCTGACGGCGGGCTCCTTGCGCGGCGGTCGCAGGCTGATGGCACCGCCCCCGGCGTGCCTCGCTCACCGCGGGCTACCCATCTGGCCCACGTCGAAGCACTTCGCCTCCGTGGCCAGGTAGCCGCCCCGCACGGGGTAGGTCAGGGTCACGCATCCCCGCCGGACGGATGGAGACGGAAGGCTGACCCGCAGCGTGCACGCCTCCATTGGCGTGTTGTACAGGCTCAGGTCCGGAAGCGACAGCAGCCAGGCGCGGTTGGCGATCCCGGGCCGCGGTGGTTCCGTGCTCAGGCCGTAGGCCACCGAAGCACCGGTTGGATACTCCACGACAACCCGACCATCGCTACCCAGGATCTGCACGAGGTGCAGCGGCGCTGGCTCTGCAGGCCCCAGACCGCGGGGCGGCGGCTGTAGCCGCAGGCTTCCGTCTTCCCAGGCCACTTGCTCCTGGAAGCGTGCGACCGCGGCCTCAACCTCCTGCGCGTACGGCTGGGCCTCCTGAGCAGGGCCACGCGGCGTGACCGGCACGAACACCTCCGGCTGGATCTCGATCGCAAGACGAACCCAGGGGGCAGCGGGGACGGTGGGTTGTCGCCCGGAGAGGAGGATCATCAGTGCGACCGCCGCCGCGGCCGCCGCGCCGGCGATCCAGTTGAGCCGGAGCCACCGGCGGTCCGCCAGCGCGTGGGAAGCGAGATGCCGCGGCTCCGGGATCGCATCGTAGAGCTCACGAGCGCCTTCGAGATCGAGCCGGTCCAGGTCGGCCGCCAGCTCCAGCAGCTCGCGTTTGAACTGACGCGAGGCGAGCAGCGCCCGCTGAACCTCCGCTCGTTGGGCCTCGTCGGCCTGGCCGTGGAGATAGGCCAACATGGCCTCGTCCGACGGATGGACGGCGCGCCCATCGTCCGGCATCGCCTCGAGCGCTAAGCGATCGAGCTGCCGGTCGTCCCTTTCGGGATCGCTGCCGGAGACCTCGCGGGGAGCCATACTACTTCCCCACCTTCTGGTGCACGCGACCGATCATCTCCCCCCAGTCCACGCCCTCCCTCAGGAGGAGTTCTTTGAGCTTGCTGCGGCAGTAGCGCAGGCTATCGGAGACCTTCTTGCCCGAGTCCCGCGGCCAGCCCAGGAGCTGGGTCATCTCCCGGGGCTTCAGGCCGAGGGCGCTGCCCTGGAGCAACAGCCGGCAGTTGCCGCCCATCCGCATGATACAACGCTGCGCCGACTCCAGATTCTGTCTGGAGATCGCCCGTTCGTCGGCCAATGGGGCCGGATCGACCAGGGGCTCTTGCCCCGCCGAGAGGGACAGGCGCTGCCGCTCGACGAGTCCAGCAGCTCGGCGTTCACGCGCCCTGAGGTGATCCAGCGTCTTGCGCCGGGTCACCATGAGGAACCAGTGCGAGAACGGGATTTCGCGATCGTGATAGGTGCGCAGCACGCGGCATTCGTTCTGCCAGCAGTGGAGGATCACCTCCGAGATCATTTCGTCCCGGTCGGCTGGCGGCATGGATCGCAGCGCGGCGGGAGGATGGGATCTCAGCAGGCGCCAGGCGAAGGCGTAGAAGTCCCGGAAGGCGGTGTGGGGATCGGCGTCGAGGCAGTCCAGGAATCCGGGCCACGGTTGGTCCAGGGGGTGGAGGGACCTGTTCGAGAGGCTCGCCATGGATCGGTGCACTCCGGTCGGCCACGCACTCCCGAAGCCGCTGGGTGTTGTCACGATTCTACCGAGTCCTGGACCGGGCGTCACTGAGACAGCGCGGCTCCGGGGCTGTCAACGACACGCACGATCCTCTGTTCGTCGCACCGCCGGCGATTCTCGGGTTGGCGCCCGTCGGGGCTGGGCTCTTTTGCCTCCGAATTCGAGCCGCCGGAGCGTTTGTAACTGGGGATGTTTTGACCGACTGCTCGGGATGCCGCCCGCGGCGGCTGCCGGAGCGATTGGGCGGGGACGAATCACGGCCTGTGTTCAGGTGGGGCTCAGCCTGGATCCCCCATGAGCACGAAGCCAGCCCAGAAGAAGGGGTGCGCGTAGGGTCTGCGTCCGGCGTCGTCGCGCCAGGTTCTGAGCCAGCGCTTCGCCTCGGCCAGGGCCTCCGTCTTCGGCAGCGGCGCGGCCGACGCCCGTCCCGGTGACCGGACGCCCGCATAGCGCCCGAGGCGGTCCTCGTAGAAGCGCTGCATCAGCATCGCCGTTGCGCGATCATCTACCTTCCACAAGCTGACCAGCAAGCTCTTGGCCCCCGCTTGCAGAAAGGCATGTGCGAGGCCGATGTACCCTTCCCCGGCGACCTTCCTGCCCAGTGCGGTCTCGCACGCGCTGAGCGTCACCAGATCCGCGTTCAGCTTCCATTCCCGGGCGATCTCGGCTGCCGTCAGGCACCCGTCATAGATCCGCTCCCCGGCCAGGGCGGCCTGATAGGCGTCGGGCAGGTCTACCTGCGACAGGACGAGCATCGAGTTCTCGGGTCGCTCGTCGTCCATCAGGGCGTGGGTGGCGAAGTGGATGTCCCGGAAGTGCACCAGTTCACCATCACGCGCCATGCGGACCAGCCTCTGCTCGGACGCCGCCGCGCCCACGAGCAGTCGCGAGTCAGCGCCATGCAGATCCGCGACGCTCTTGGCCTCGTCGCGGGTCGAACGAAGGCGGCTCAGACGCTGAAGGGATTCCCGGTCGCCGGCGAGCGCGCTACGCAGCAGCAAGTCCTGGTCGAGGCTCGCCGGCTCCCCATTGCCGCGCACGCAGGTAAAGATCTCGCTCTGCGACGGGTCAACCAGCGCCGCGTGCACCTCCGCGGCCTCATCCGTCGGCGCTGCGAGATGGGCCGAGCAGAACGGAGGGTCGCCTACTGCCAGGCACGTGATGCTCTCTTCAGCCGGGCTCGAGCCACCGCGTCCTTCTCCCCGCGGGGGCGAGGTCGGATCGGGGCTCCGGGGCGAATTGCCTCGCTCCCGCAGCCAGGCATGAATCGTCGCCGACGGCACGTAGGACACCGAAAAGCGATCCCCGACAACCTCACCGTCTCGATCCGTGACCAGCGCCTCCAAGGGAACGCCCACCATGTCCCCCGAGGGGACGACGAACAGGTGGTGCACGCCGTCGAGCAGATCCTCCATGGGCGCCATCCGTTCCAGCCAGAGGGCGTGCGCCTCGACTTGCTGCGGCGCGCCGACGGTCGGCCGGTGTGCAAGCTGTCCCAGAAGACGCTCAGTCGTCGATTCGATTCCTGGGGCTTCCTCCGGCATCTGGCGCCACAAGACGGGCCCGCGATCACGCACGACGTACGCCCAGCGAGGCAAGGTCGGGGCCCGTTCGTCATCGACTGCCAGCCAGCCGAGGATCGCCTCGTCCGGCTCCAGCGATACCTGCACACGAGCGAGGTCGAACGACTGACCCTCGGTCAGCGGGTACTTGGCCGCGATCGCTTGCTGGAAGGTGCCCCAGCGAGCCTCGGTCTCGAAGAGGTTTATCCGGGCCTCGTCGAGTCGCGCCCGGGCTTCTTCTGTGCTGTCGCGCCCGACGACGTCGCGCAGCGCCTCGACCTGCCGTCCACCTTCGGCCAGTTCGAGCTGCAGCGATTCTTCCTGGGCGGCGTCGGCGGGTGTGAGTGGGCGGCTGCCCGCAACGAGGAGCAGATCCGCCAGGACACGACCCTGGGAACGCTCCACTGCTACCCAGGCCTCCTGCTCCTTGCCCTGGGCGAGGAGAGCCAAGGCAAGGGCTGGATAGGGGAACCGCCGCACGAACGTCGCTCGGTCGAGACCTGTCCCGGCCTGCACGCGGGCGCTCTCGAAGATGCGGGCGGCTTCCCTCAGGAGCGGTTCCGCTCCGGCAGCGTCACCACGGACCAGGCGCAGACTGCCGAGAGCGCAGAGGCTCTGCGCCACGTCAGGATGTCGGTCGCCGAGGAGGCGCCGCCGCGTTGCCAGGGCCTGCTCTTGGAGTGACTCCGCCTCCACAAGATCACCCTGCGCCTGCAGGGCATCTGCGAGGTTGGCGAAGCTCACCGCTATCTGCGAGTGCTCTTCTCCCAGACCCTGTCGCCGGATAGCTAGCGCCTCCCGGTAGAGCTGCTCCGCGCCGGCATGATCCCCACGCTCCATTCGCAGACCGGCCAGCAGGTCGAGGCCGAGCGCCACTTCGGGGTGCGCGTCGCCATAGCACTTGCGCAGGATGGCCAGCGTTTCCTGGAAGATCGACTCCGCTCCGACCTGGTCGCCGCGAGCCTGCAGAATGAGGCCCTGCTTCTTGAGGGTCACTGCGTAAGCCGCGCTCTCCCTGGTGCCAGCGGCGCGCATGATGGCGAGCGATTGTTGTACAAGCGGCTCAGCACCGGCATGGTCACCGCGCGACTGCAGTGAGAAGGAGAGATTGCTGAGAATCGCTCCGACAAACGGATGATCGCTGCCCAGGAGTCGGCAATGCATGGCCAACGCCTCGCGGTGGAGAGGATCTCCCTCCGCGTATCGCCCCTGGGCGTCCAGCAGCAGCGCAAGCTGATCGAGAGACCGCGCAACATCCTGGGTGTCAGGTCCAGTGAGCCTGCGCCACAAGTCGAGCGCTTCGCGCGTCAGCGCTTCCGCTTCCCGAAGCTTGCCGCGAGCGTGCTGCAGGTTGGCGAGCGCCCGTAGACTCTTCGCGACCTCTGCGTTCTCGTTTCCAAGCGCCTGGCGGGACAGCGAGAGTGCCTCGCGGAGATAGCGCTCCGCTTCCTCGTACTTGGCGCGCGCGCTCAGGATGGTTCCCAGGACATGGAGACCGGGGACCACGTAGAGGTGGTCAGCCCCAAACAACCGACGACGCATCGCGAGGGACTCGCGCGCGAACGTCTCCGCCTCCGCGTAGTCCCCGAGGTACATGGTGTACACGGCGAGGTTGCTGAGACCGGCGGCGAGCCCCTCGCATTCGTCGGCTGCACCGCTTCGCCCGGGGTCGATTCCCTGACGTAAAAGCCCCGCAGCCTCCGCGTAGCGACCCTGGCCGGCCACGCAGTAGGCGACCCCGTTCATGGTCAAGACGGCGTCCGGGTGCCTCTCGCCCAGTTGCTCACGCTGGATGGCCAGCGCCTCGCGGAGGTAGGGCTCCCCTCCCCGAGCGTCGCCCGCCGAGGCGATAAAGCCACCGATCGCCCCCAGGCTTGCTGCCGTCTCCGGGTGGGTCGCCCCGAGCAGTCTGCGGCGGATCTCGAACTGCCGTCGTGCCAGGTCGGCTCCCACGGTGAAATCGTCAGCGTAGTTCGCTTGCTCGATCGCTACGTCGAGACTGTCCGCAGTTGCCAGATCCGCGCGATCCGCCCGCGATAGACCGATGGCGAGTTCGAGCGTGGCGACGAGTCGCTCCGCGTCGGCCACCTCGTGCGGCTTCGTCTCGGGGTCAGAGGCACGGAGGGAGAGAAGCTGGCGCGCCGCAGACAGCGCATCTTCGTAGTGCCCCTCGGCGCGCAGGTGGTTGATCGCCGCGCGCAGTGAATCGGCCGGTGTCACATCGGAGCCCGCCGCTGACACGGTCCCGGCTGATAGCAGGATAAGGACGGTCAGGGTGGCAAGTGCTGGGCAGCATCGTCGATCGAGGCGAAGACGCCGTCGCAGCTCGTGCATGGCGATGCGAATGACGCCCGTGCCGACACCCATGGTTTAGCCCGACGGATCCAGTCACCGGCACGAAGCCGGACGAAGTACAGAACATGCGGCGCGCACGCGATTCCTTGGGTCCGCAAACGGGGGTGCGTGCTGCCCCCTCATGATAGCAGACCGAGTGCGAGGAGGGATCGATTCACGTTGCGTGCAGCGAGAGCGTCCAGGGCTGTCTTGCTGACGAGCGTATGCTCGCCGGCCATGCGCCGCGCAGATTGTGGCCGGTGGAGGTTCGACACCCGAGATGCGCAGGCATGGTTTGGCCGGCGCCGAGCATTGCCGCAATCCGGGGCGCCCCCACTCCCCGGATCGCCCCGGCGCTACCCGTTCCCCCCGAGAGGGTCGCGCCTCATCGCACGCGCACGATCCGCCGGCTGCCTGCGTTCGCGCCCCCGCGCGCGAAGTAGACGCCCGGAGGTACTTCGCTGCCGTCCGCACCCCGACCGTCCCAGAGCGCGCGTGCGGCCTGCGTGACATCGTGCGTGCTCCAGCCCAAGGTGCGCACGAGCCGCCCGCAGGAATCGAGAATCACGACACCTCCCGGTGCGCCGTTCTCACGGACCGCACCGGCACTGAGCTCGATGGACACATCTCCACGCGCCGGATTCGGCCAGGCCCACAGGCCTCGCTCGGGCAGAAGAACCCCCTCGAGCGGCCCCGTCCCCTCGCCCACCGACTGCCCGGACGGGGCTTCGTCCACCGTGATCCGCTGTCCAACGGCCACCGCGGTCAGCTCCTGCGTGTAGTGCATGCCGGATGACCCGGGCCAGATGATCCGCACGTCCACGGCCGCAACCCCCGGAAGGCCGAAGTGAGCATCGATCGCATTCTGCGCGCAGAAGCCCCCGTGCGCCTCGATCTCCCGGAACCCCAGCAGATGCGCGGGATCCCCCAGGAACCCAGCTTCGTAGACCGAGACCTTCGCGCCGATGCCATTCCGGTTCGAGAAGCCGGGACCGTGCGAATGGCGGTGCCCAACGAGGTGTACGGAGAGGTAGTCCCCGTCGTCCTCGCCGTTGACGTAGAGGTAGTTCTGCGCCGGGCTGTGCTCGTTGCCGACGGCCATGTCGAGATCCCCGTCGCCGTCGCAGTCACCCCAGGCGAGCGCGTCGGTGCTTCCCAGGCCGAACTCCGCGGTCTCGGTGAACGTGCCGTCGCCATTGTTGACGTAGAGGTAGTTCTGGTCCGCGCTCGAGAAGTCCCCGTTCCCGACGGCCATGTCGAGGTCACCGTCGTTGTCCGCATCGCCCCAGTTGAGCGTGTTCGTGTCACGGGCCCCGAATTGCGCCTGCGCCGTGAAGGTCCCGTCGCCGTTGTTGACATAGAGGGCGCACTGCGTGGCATCCCAGTTGCCGACTGCCAGATCGAGGTCGCCGTCGTCGTAGTCGCCCCCAGCCAGCGCGGCCGTGTCCCCGAGGCCGAACTCGGGGCGCTCCGTGAACGTCCCGTCGCCGTTGTTCACGTAGAGATAGTTCTGGGCGATGTACCCGAATCCTCCGTTACCCGCGGCAAGGTCGGGATCCCCGTCGCCGTCGAAGTCACCCCAGGCGATGGCGCAGGTCTGGCCGGTGCCGAACTGCGCCTGCTGCGCGTAGGTGCCATCGCCGTTGTTGACATAGAGGAAGTTCTGCTGGACGGCCCCGAGGATGCCGTTGCCCACCGCCATGTCGAGGTCGCCATCGAGATCGTAGTCCGCCCACGCCAGGCCGATCGTGGAGAGCAGTCCGAACTGGTTCGACTGGGTGAACGTGCCGTCCCCGTTGTTGATGTAGAGCGAGTTCTGCTGATTCGCCCCGCGGCCGACGGCCATGTCCTGATCGCCGTCGTTGTCGGGGTCGGCCCACAGGACCACGAAGGTAGCACCGGTGCCGAAGAGGCTCTGCTGCGTGAAGGTTCCATCCCCGTTGTTGACGAAGTACATGTTGCCGCTGCCGTAGCGGCCGACTGCCACGTCACCGTCACCGTCACCGTCGCCGTCGCCCCAGGCCACGGGGATGGTGCTGCCCGTCCCGAACTGAATCTGCTGGGTGAAGCCGGCGCCGGCAGGCACGGTGAGCATTGCAGCGCAGGCCATCGCCGCGAGCAGGATGCCAAGGCACGGGCGTGCTGGGAGGCGCGTGGCGACGCGCTGACCCTTGTGGGGAAGCGGATCGAGCTGGCCCCTAGTGACCGATGAATCCATCGTGGTCTCCTTCCTGGGTCTGTCCCCCTTGATGCCGACCGCCCCGGTCCCTCGGTCGGCATTTCCAGAAATATGTGCCCCGTTTCCAGAAATACTAAGAATGCCCTTGCGCCTTGTCAACGGTCATTAGATATTGTAGAATATCCACATAGGGGATATCTTCCCTAGGACAAGACGCTGGCACTTGGCATTTCTGGAAATAGAGGCTCTGCACGAAGATGCGGTCGGCTGCCGGGAACGGGGTGCGGGCGCGGCTCCTGAAACCCCCGGATAGGCTCCCTGCGGGCTACCGGGAGATCTGGCGCGCGCTGGCGGAGGCCGAGGGCCGGGCAGGTTCCCGCCAGGCGCTGGCGCGGCAGCTCGGCGTCTCGACGCAGACCCTGCAGCGCATCCTTGTGCGGGGTGATGTTCCGGTCTTCCCGCAGACCACCAACGTGCGGGTGCAGCACTCGTGGACTCGCACGCTATCGCGCCTGGCGCGGCACCTCGGCGGCGACCCGCGCCGCTGGCTGGCGCAGGTGGGGATCTCGTGGGACGACGACGTGCAGGCGATCGTCGAGGAGGCGCGGGACGCGGAAGCCGTCGATCGCGGGTCGGGTGCGAAGCCTGCTCTGCCCATGAGCATCGAGATCGGTCTGCCGGACCTGGGGCTCTTCGAGCTTGCGGTCTTTCCCCGTGCGTTCGACCACATCGATGCCGGGTCCGCGGGATCGACGGCCAAGCCGGCCGCCCCTGCCGCCCTGCCGGCGAGCTCTGCAGCCCCGTCTCGTCCATCCGCCGCGGAGGTCCTCGCGCGAATCATCTTCGGGGCGGTTGATCCCATGGTGACCCTGCGATTCCGGCGTGCTCCGGAGACGCACCTGGCCGACGCCCTGCTTCGAGGTGGCAGCGCGTCACGACGAGGCGGCACCCTGCAGCGCGAGGGTTCGATCGACTGCGCCCTGGGCGTGCTCGCAAGCGCAGATCGCGAGCTGCGAGGGATCGAGTTCATTCGCATCCCAGGATGGCGCGTCCGCCTGAGCGCGTTCGGGGTCGCTGCTGCTTCCGGTCCCGCCCCGGTGGAGTTCCCCTCGTGGCCGGCGGCGATCTTTGCATCCACCGCCGCGGCGCCCCCGTTGATGGTCGCCGAGAATGGCGTCGCCCAGCGGCACCTCCTCGGGGTCTGCGGCGTGCCGGCTGATCGGCTCCGCACGCTCCCCGAGGATCACGCTCGAGCAGCCCGCGCGCTGCGCGAGGCCGCGGAGCGCGCCGGCGGCGGGCCGATCGTTCTCGTGGACGACGAGGTGACCTGCCGGCACCTTGCGGCAGCGCTGGAAGGAACGGCCGGTCTTGTCGTGCGCGAGATTCCCGGAACCGCCGAATGGGCGCCCAGCTATCCGCTGGCCCTCGCGCTCTCGCCCAGCGCGCGGCCGTGGCGTGATGCCTTGCTCATCGGGCTCGAGCGTGAGGCGTTCGGTGCCAGCGCGCGTCTCGCCGGGCGGCTCTATGGCGAGCTGCTGGCGGCCGCCGCGCTGCCGCAGATCCTCCGGGATCCCTTCGCCCCGTTTGCGCCCCGCGCCGCGGTCCGCTTGCACGAGTTCTCGCTCGCCTCGGCGGCGTTCCTCGAATCCCTCGTCGCACACCTCGTTGCCGCGATCGAGGAGAGGATTGCGCGGCAAGTGGGTGCAGGGCCGGAGCCCCGCTGGGCCGCGCTCCTCGCCGCGCGTCATGCGCGTGCCCTGTTGCCCGAAGCATGGCAGCCGCTGCTCCGCAAGCTGCCCGAGCTGCTGCCGGAACTGGCGGGGCCGCACTGCCAGTCCTGCTCGGTCACACTCGACGAGCAACACACGCTGGAGACGACCGATCGCTACTGCCGCTTCTGCTCCGAGCCCGATGGGCGCCTCAAGCCGCGCGCGGAGGTGCACCGGCTCATTGCCGGCTGGTTCGCCAAATGGCAGCGCGGCGTGCCCTTCGAGGAGGCGCAGCGCCGCGCCGACTTCTTCATGCAATCGATGCCCGCCTGGGCGAAGAACTGAGCTACTTCAGCAGCAGCATCCTCCGTGCCGGCCGGAACTCGCCCGAGCGCAGCACGCAGAAGTAGACGCCCGCGGACGCCGGAATGCCGGCATCGTTGCGCCCGTCCCACACGATTTGATGGTACCCGGGCGCGACCTCGCCCTCGAACAGCTCGCGCACCCGCTGGCCAGCGACGTTGTATACGACCAGCTCGATCTCAGCCTGGCGAGGCACGGCGTAGCGGATGAGCGTGCTCGTGCGCGAGGAGAAGGGATTGGGGCTGTTTCCGTTCACCGCGAACCGCAGCGGGGGGCGCTGCGAGATCGGATCGCTGGTGACATCCGACATCGGCACCTGCACCGTGAACATCGTCCCGCCCGCGACCTGCAGGAACCGCCCCGTGTAGCTGTGCAGCAGCTCAGTCAGGTAGACCGTCCCCGAGCCGCTGGTCGGGGTCACGCGCAGCACCGCCGGCAGGCTGGTTTGCGGCGCGATGGCGAGCGTGTCACCCGCGGGCGGCACCAGCTCGACGGCCCAGCCGGATGGGATCTCCTCGCGGTCCAGGTACATGACGACCTTGGCCGGTTCCGTGAGTGGGTTGCGGATCCAGAAGCGCAATTCCTGGACCTCGCCCGCTGCACCCTGGGTCTGCCAGCGGCTGCGGCAGGCAACGTTGTTGTCGATCTTGGGCCAGCCGGTCACGATGGGATCATCCGGACACTCGACCGTCGCGACGAAACTCCAGTAGGGCTGCCCGAAGCTGTTGCCCCCCGGTGCGGTGCTGAAGTTGAACGGTCCCACGCGGGCCGAGTCGCCGGGGGCCAGCGGCGGGCAGGGAACCGTGCCCAGCGGGCTCATGCTCTCCGGCGGGTAGTGCAGGCACGAGGTCGCATCGCCGGCGTACAGCCTGACCGACCCCGCGGCCGTCGCGAGCCGGCCGACGTTCTTGACGAGCGCGAAGCCCTGGTAGACGTGGCCGCCGAGCAGCTCGATCGGGAGATCGATGTGCACCCCCGCCCAGAAGTGCTCCTCGCGGAACCAGTGGCAGATCTCCGCATCCGGCTGCGGCATGGCCTCGCCCACGACGTCGTACGCATCCACATAGCCGTAGCCGTAAGCCGAGTCCCACCCCGCGGGGCCCCAGTCATCGGCGGTGTTGATCAGCATGTTTTTGACCTGCGCGGGTGTCAGGCTCGGATCCGCCTGGAGCATGAGGGCGACCACGCCGGCGACGTGCGGACAGGCCATCGACGTGCCGGACATGTCGTGGTAGCCCACGGCCGCCTGGGAGCCACCGCCGATGCCGCGGGCGGACATGATCTGGTCGTCGTCACCGTCACCGCCGGGCGCGGTGATGGTGGGCTTCAGCTCGTCTTCCTCGTCGGCGTCGCCGTCATCCCAGCGCGGCCCACGGCTGGAGAAGTGGGAGATCGTGTCGTCGTCGCGCGAGACGGTGCTCGAATCGTTCATCGAGGCAACCGTGATCGCCTTGTCCGCCGCGCCCGGCGAGCCCAAGCCGTCGTTGTCCGGCCCGTTGTTGCCCGCGGAGACGACGACCACGAGGCCCGAATCGACGGCCACGTTCACGATCTGGGACTGCGGGTCGCTGCCGTCCGTGGCGCTGCGCGAGCCGAGGCTCATGCTGAGCACGCGGATGTCGTGCTCCTCGCGGTGCTCGATGCACCACTCGACACCCTGAATGATGTCGTCCTGGAAGCCCGACCCGAGGTGGGTCAGCACCTTGACGTCGATCAGACCCGCGCCCGGGGCGACGCCGCGGTAGGTCTGCTCGTTGCCGCCGGTGCCCATGGCGATTCCGGCGCAGTGGGTTCCGTGGAAGATTGTATTGAAGTCATCATCCGGATTGATCTCCAGGTTCATGACGGCATCGAGCCCCGCGACATACTTGCCCGCCAAGGACGGGTGATTGTCATCCACACCGGTGTCGAGGATGGCGATGTTGATGCCCGTCCCGTCGTAGCCCAGATCCTCAGCCGTCTGGGGGGAGTATGTGCCCGACGCACGGGCCTTGATCGCCCGCGCACTGACATCCAGCCAATGGGTCACGCCGGGCATCGAGATTGTCTGCGTCACCCCTGAGAGGTCCAGGATGTCATCGAGCAACCCGAAGGCGACGCCGCGCACGCAGATGTGAGGGATGTACTTGCAGCGGTACTTGATCTTGCCGGCGCCGATGAGGGTACCGAGCGCCGTCTCATCCGCCTGCGTGGGGATGTGGTCGTACTCGACGAAGACATCGCGCGTCAGGAAGAACTGGCCGCCGAGGCCGCCGGTGATCCGGTCGAACATGCCGCCTGCCTGGTACAGCAGCTCCGAGACCACGAAGGTGGCTGATTCGCCCTCCTCCGACGGCGTGATCTCGATCTCACCCTCCACCTTCGCCCAGGGGGCCAGGGCGATCATCTGCCCCGCTGGGGGGGACAGGGTCGCCACCCACCCCGTGGGCAGCCCACTCGTGTCCAGCTCAAGGGTTGCCTGCATCGGATCCGGGTGGGGGTTGCTGATCCAGAAATGCACGCTGCGCAGGACTCCAGGGTCGACCTGCTTCTGCCAGAAGGCCCTGCAGGCAACGTTGTTGTCCTCCTCCGGCCAGCCGGTCGTGTAGGGATCCTCGGCGCTTTCACAGCGCACGACGAAGTTCCAGTTGGGCTCGCCGAAGCAGTTGCCCCCGGGCGGTGCGGTGAAGAAGAACGGCCCGGTCATGACCGAATCCCCGGGCGCGATCTCGGCGACGACCTCCGAGGCGATCTCGTGCAGATCGTAGTCCGGGAAGCGCTCGGCCAGGGTCGGATCGGAGTAGCAGCACGTGACCGTCACGTTCGTGGCCGTATCCGTGCCCAGATTGCGGACGGTGGCGAACACGCCGGCTGTCTCGCCCGGATGGATCTCTTGCCGATCCGTGTAGATGTGGGCACCCAACCACCAGTGCGGGGGCCGCGGCCAGTCGCAGATCTCGACGTCCGTGTCGGGCGGAAGCGGCACGCCCTGCACCACGATGTCGTCCCAGAAGGCGGCCCCCCGGTCGGTGGAGCCGGTGTGAATGTCTCCCACCCGCACGCGTGGCTGCGCGTCCGGCTCCAGGAAGGGCGCCGTGCCGCGCTGCAGTCCATCGACGAAGATGTCGTAGTTCCGGTTCTGCGGATGCGCACAGCACTCGATGAAGTACCACTGGCCCGGGGTGAGCGGCATGAGCGGCAGGGCGACGGTGCCGGTCCAGGCCTTGAGGTCGGTGTTGTAGTCGATCACGAGCTGCACGTGACCGTTGTCCATGACGACGAACCAGTGGTTGTTCGTCGACGGCAGCTTGAACCAGAAGGAGATCTTGTAGTCCGAGTACTGGTCGAACTCGTACGGGGGCGACCAGCCCCAGGCCTCGCCGGATCCCATGGAGTTCATCGCCAGACCCAAGGGCGGGCTCACGCACTGGCTGGAGGGGTTGAAGCTGCCGCCGACGGCGTGGACCTCCCAGTCGCTGATGTTGCCGTCGTTGAAGTTGTCGGACCACATGGCGGTGCCCGGACTCGTCACGTAGGTGAAGTCCACGTCGTGCATCAGCCCCGCCGGATAGTGCGCCATGGCCTGGATGACGGGGTACTCGGTGATCTGCGTGGGTGGGTAGACGTGCATGGTGACCAGCTCGACGGCGTCGGGCGGCACCGTGATCACCGGCGGGTCGAGCACCGCCGTCCACCCGGACGGAGGCGGAGCGGGAATGTCGAGCAGGATCGTGGTCGCGGTGTTGAGCATGTTGTGGATCGGGAGATGGAAATCCCGATAGCGGCCGCCGTCGAAGATCACGGTCACGGTGTTCGTCGACGCATAGTTGTCGCTCAGGTCGGGATCGCTGTCCACGCTGGCCTGATCGAATCGGGCGTCGGCCCACGTGCAGTAGCTCGCCCCCTCCTCACACCAGAGCGGGAACGTTGCCGTGTGCGTCACGAAGCCGCCGGAGATGAGTCCGGCCACGGCGTACGGATTGACACGCTTACTGCCGTCCGCGCAGTTGGCTCCGATCTTCAGCGTGAAGGGTCCGCAGGCCTGCGGGCCGCCGTTGGTCACCGTGGCCGTGATCTTGACGGTGCCTTCCTCGACGAGCTTCACGGCCGCCAGGTGACTGATGTAGAGATCCGCGCTGTTGGCGGCGGCCCCCGGGGTGAACCACAGGCTCAGACCCCCCAGGCCAACGAGCGCCAGCGCGAATGCAACCTGATGGGAACTCGCTCTCATTGGGGTTTCCTCCTCTCCGGGATCGATCTGTCCTGTTGGTGTTGTTTCCCGAAGGTGGCCCGGCCTTGCTTCGGGCATGGCCGGCACCACCCGGTTGTGTCACCGCCACGTTCTTCACCAGGGCAGTCGGGTAGAAAGCCCAGCACGTATACGTTCGTCCGCATCATGGGCCGACTCCTCGCAAGCCAAGGAATCCGCGGGGTGGCCCGTGCCGTACCGAACCCAACCGGCGGCGCGCACGACGGCACGTCGACGGCCGGGTCCGCGGGACTCGCGATCACCATCCGGTTCTCCGGGATCGCCCCGAGGAAGACCTTTCACATAGGGAGTCGCCATGACTATGATAGCACCAACCCCACACGGAACCCCGCATGGTTTCAGCGCGTGCCCGGCCCCGACCTCGGCATCCCCTTGGCCAACGCCATCGCCCATGCCATCTGCAGGGGCAACCAGAACACCTGCGTGCCAGCCTTCGTGGCGGAGATGGACGGCCGCGCGACCTGAGTTGAGGAGCTGGTGCCGATCCGGCAGTATCAAGCCACCCGGTGCACGTGCTGGGCATGCGGCAAGGCCTGGCCTGCACGCGGCCGCCCTGAGGGTGTTGATCCGGCGCCGCGTTTCCCGCAGGGTGGGGCGGAGGCAGGCACGATGGGACGGGCCGTCATGCCCGGGGGCATTTCGACCAGAGAAGGCCGGATGGACGACAATCCCCGCGAAACCGAGATCGCGCCCGTGCGCAAGGGTCTGCGCGCGCGGTCAGCGTTCCGCTATCCGCCGCCGGTAGCGCTGCTCCTGGCCACGCTTTCGCTGGCCTCGCTCCCCACCGGACCCACCCTGGCGGAACCGGGAGCACCCACGCGGTCGCCCGCTTCGTCCCCTCACGCCCAGGAGGTCGCCCCGATGTCCGCGAGCTGGCAGTCCTGGAATCCCAACGCCGATCCCCGGGCTGTCTTCGTCGAGGGAAATGCGCGCTTCATCATCCTCACGCCCCGCCTCGTGCGGCTCGAGTGGAGTGCCGACGGCACGTTCGAGGATCGGTCCTCGCTCGTCTTCGTCCATCGCCGCCTCGCACCACCGGCCGTCTCCGTCGCACGGGAAGCCGGATGGCTCGTTCTCGACACGGGGGCACTGCGCCTGTGTTATCGACCCTGCGCCGGTCCGTTCACGGAGGAGAATCTCGAGGTTTCGTTCCACTGCGAGGGATGTGCCGGAGCCAGGTCCGGCGACCCCGCGCCGGCGGGACTGCCGCCGGGTGCAGCTTCTGGCGGAACGGTCGCCTGGCGACCCGGCCTGTGCGATACGCTGAACCTCAAGGGCACTACGCGCACGCTCGACTCCACCAACGGCGCCGTTGACGTCAGGCTGGAGGATGGCCTTCTCTCGCGCTCCGGCTGGGCGCTCATCGACGACTCGGCGCGACCGCTCTTCGACAGCGGCGATCCGCCCTGGGTTCTGCCGCGCCCCCCGGGCGAGCGCCAGGACTGGTATCTCTTCGCGCACGGACTCGACTACCGCGGCGCGCTCGGCGACTTCAACAAGGTCTCCGGGCGGATCCCGCTGCCGCCCCGCTTCGCCCTCGGCTATTGGTGGTCGCGGTACTGGGCCTACGCCGACGATGAGCTGCGCGCGCTGGTTGCTGAGATCCGCGGGCACGGCATCCCGCTCGACGTCCTCGTGGTGGACATGGACTGGCACACGACCGAGGGGTTGAGCTCGCTGCACACTCGGCGCGACGGAGCCGGCCAGATGGTGGGGTGGACGGGGTACACCTTCAACCGCGACCTCTTTCCCGATCCCCCGGCGTTCCTGGCATGGGCGCACGCCCAGGGGTTGCACGTCACGCTCAATCTCCACCCCGCGTCGGGCGTGCCGGCGACCGAGGAGCGGTATGCTGCCTTCGCCCGCGCCCTCGGGCTGGATGCCGCCAGCAACCGGACGATCGCGTACGCGCTCGAGGACCGGCGCTGGGGTGAGGCGTTCTTCGAGACCATCCTGAGACCGCTCGAGGAGCAGGGGGTCGACTTCTGGTGGCTCGACTGGCAGGCGTGGCGCCTCAATCCGAGGGTCCCCCATCTGGACGAGACATTCTGGCTGAACCACGTCTTCTTCTCGATGGCCGAGCGGCGGGCCGGATCGCGCCCGCTGCTCCTCCATCGCTGGGGTGGCCTCGGCAACCACCGCTATCAGATCGGCTTCTCCGGCGATTCGTTCAGCACGTGGGATGCGCTCGCCTTCCAGCCGCAGTTCACCGCGACCGCCGCCAATGTCGGCTATGGCTGGTGGAGTCACGACATCGGCGGCCACCAGGGCGAAGACCCCGATCCCGAGCTCTACCTGCGCTGGCTGCAGTTCGGTGCCCTCAGCCCGGTCCTGCGCACGCATAGCACCAAGAATCTCGCGATCGAGCGGCGCATCTGGCGCTATCCGGATGAATTCGAGGCGATGCGCACGGCGATCCAGCTCCGCTATGCGCTCGTTCCCTACTTGTACACGGCAGCGCGTGATGCGCATGACACCGGCGTCTCGGTTTGTCGCCCGATGTATTACGATCATCCCCTGCAGCCGGAGGCGTACGCAGCGACCCAGGAGTACATGCTGGGCGACGATCTCCTCGCTGTCCCCGTGACGGTGAAGGCGAGGCCGGCCACGGGCCTGGCCGAAGTGCGCATCTGGCTGCCGCCGGGCGGCTGGTTCGAGTGGGGCAGTGGGGCCCATATCGACGGCGGCCCGCGGGGAACGTGGATGACGCGATCGTACACGCGATCCGAGATCCCGCTCTTCGCGCGCGCCGGGAGCGTCGTGCCGCTCTATCCCCCGATGCCCTCGCTCGCGTCGGTGCCGGACACGCTCATCCTCGCTTGCATGCCGAGTGGCGGCGCGGGTGGTGAACAAACGCGGGGCCAGGGGCGCCTCTACGAGGACGATGGGTCCACGACGGCCTACCTCGCCGGGGCTTGCGCGTGGACGGATTTCCTGCAACGGGAGGCGGGAGGCGTGCGGACCGTTCGCATCGCACCGCGTCAGGGGAGCTATCGGGGCATGGCCGCCCGGCGCGCGTACGAGATCCGCCTGGTGGGGACATTCCCGCCGAGAAGCGTCCAGGTGAACGGGAGGTCTTATGCGCGCGCGAACGGGGGAAGCTCGCCTGCACCCGAGACCTGGGTCTACGACGGTGCGACGTTGACCGCGTGCATCTTCACCTCTCCGCTCACCACGGACGCGGAGGTCGTGGCAGAAGCGCTGCTCCCCTCCGAATCCGCCGTCGAGGTGCAACTGCTCGACGGTGCAGCCGGACAGATGGCGCGACTGGCGGAAGATCTCCCGCGCATCAAGGCCGAGTGGAACCGGTTTGACGCCATCGCCAACCCGCCGGCGCCCCTCTTGAACGCCGGCAGCGCCGCGCGGCGGATCACAGCCGAGCCGGAGCGCACGGCCGAGATCCTGCGTGAACTCCAGGCGACACTCGTCGCCGCCCTCGACTCGCTGGCGGTATGCCCCGCCCGTGATCCGATGGTCCTGAAGGGGATTGCCGCGCGGATCGCGCCGCCGGGTCTGCAGCCCGAACCGCCGTGCATCCGATTCGAGTCAGCGCCGGAGATCCCGACCGGTCTCGCCGAACCCTGCGCTCACGCTCTGATCGAGGCCCCGCCCGAGGTTCACGTCGTCTACACGCTGGACGGAACGATGCCAGCCGCTACATCGGCACGGTACACCGCACCGATTCCGCTCACGCGCACGATGGCGGTCCGCGCTCGGGCGTTTCGCGGTGCCGGCCGTGCTGGGAGCTTCCCGGCCGAGGCCGTCTTCCACCGGCGCTTCGCCGCGCGCCTGTCCACGCAGGAGCCTCCCAGCGCGAAGTACGCGCCGGCTTTCGCTCTGACGGACGGTCTGTTCGGCCGTGACGATGACTTCCGCGAGGGATGGTGCGGCTGGGAGGGAGACGATCTCGTGGTGACCATCGACCTTCCCGACGGGGCGGAAGTGCGCGGCGCACGAATTCGCTTCCTGCGCGATCAGCGCAACTGGATCTTCTTCCCCGCGCACGTGCGCTTCGACATTGCGGCCGCCGGGGACGACGCGTGGGAGACCGTCTATGCCTCGGGCGACCGCGCTGCCGCCGAGCATCGGGAGGAGGCGGTCGGCGTGCGGGTCCACACCGCCAGCTTCGCCCCAAGACGCGCGGCGCGGCTGCGCATCGTGGCCGAGAACGTCGGCACGGTTCCCGCGTGGCATCGCGGCGCGGGAGGGCGGGCGTGGGTCTTCGCCGATGAGATCGCGGTGGAGTGAGGGCGGGGCGTGCGAGGCCTGACGCCTTGCCCGCGGTGCATCGCATCACGTGGGACGGCCATGACGATGCAGGTCGTGTGATCGCGTCCGGCGTCTATCTGGCCAGGCTGGACACTTCCGCGGGAACGGCAGCTTGTACGGTGATGATCACCCAATAGCCGAGAACGGGTGATGTCCATGGATGGGGCCGGGGGCCCAGGGGGTCCCCGGCTTCATCGCTCTCCCGCCACCTTCGCCCACGCCATCCCCACCCGCTCATGGATCGCCTTTTCCGTCTTCGCCAGGCTGTACGCGCTCGGGAAGTAGCACGCCAGGCTCGGCCCCTGGCGCAGCCGCGCCAGATGGTGCGTCGGGGCCGGGATGGGGTGTGCGCCCGCGCGCTCGAATAGCGCCATCGCTCGGGGCATGTGCGCGGCGCAGGTCACGAGCAGAAACGGCGCATCGCCGACGATCGGCGCGATGCAGCGAGCCTCCTCGGCCGTGTCCATCGGCCGGCCGACCGGGATGATCTCCTCGCGCGCCACCCCTAGCTCAGCCGCGAGGTCGGCCATCAGTTGGGCGCTGGGTTGCGGGTCGAACACGGTCCCACCCGACACGATCAGCTTCGAGCCCGGATACAGCCGTTGGAGCCGGATGCCTTCCACCAGGCGGATCACGGCGGCCTCGTTGATCTGGCTCGAGAGGGGCACCGAGGGATCGGACACATGCCCGCCACCCAGGACGACCACGAAGGCCGGAGGCACTGCGACGGTCTCCCCGCGATCGCGCTCGCCGCCCCGATCGGGCAGGTACGCCGCATACCGCGTCTCGAGCGGCCGCAGCAGCCCGTCGGCCACCCGGCCGTTGCCGCCCATGAGGATCAACCCCAGCGCCAGCGCCACGGCCAGACCTGGAGCTCCCCGCCGGCGGCTCGTCGCGAGCCACCAGAGCGCCAGCAGCAGGAGGAGCGACGCCAGCGGCAGGGGCATGAGGAACTGCGACAGGAGCTTCTTCAGCAGGAACATCATCACCCCCTCGAGCTGATCGCCGGCGACGCGGGGGCTCTAGGCCGCGCGACGCGGCGGCTCACCCTCCTCGCCCCGGTCCTCCGCCGGATTGGGCGGTACGGCCGCGAGGTGGTTGGTATGCCCCTGGAAGCTCGGAACGAGGCTCAGGATTCCCTTCCAGCAGCCCTGCAGGTCATTGTGCTCGCCGGCCGCCAGCAGGTGCGTGACCATCGCCGTGACGTCCGGGCCGCGGCGCCCGCTGCCGCGCGCCATCAGGATGCCCGGGTGCGACGTACGCCGCGGCCTCTCCTGCGGCGTCCACAGCTCCTCGGTGAGCTTCTCGCCCGGCCGCAGGCCGGCATAGACGATAGGCACGTCGACATCGGGAGTCAAACCCGAGAGCTGGATGATGCTGCGCGCGAGTTGATCGATCTTGACCGGATCGCCCATGTCGAGGATGAACACCTCCCCGCCCGCGCACATCGTCGCTGCGAAGAGCACGAGCTGGACGGCTTCGGGGATCGTCATGAAGTAGCGCTCGATGTCCGGGTGGGTGACGGTGACCGCGCGGTTCTCGCGGATCTGGGTCAGGAACAGCTCGACCACGCTGCCGTTCGAGCCGAGCACGTTGCCGAAGCGGATCGTGCAGAAGCGTGTGGAACTGGTGCGACCGCGGGTGCGCACGATCTGCTCGGCAATCCGCTTGGTGGCCCCCATCACGCTCGTGGGATTGACCGCCTTGTCGGTGCTGATCAGAACGAAGGTCCCGACCCGGTAGCGGTGAGACAGATCGACCATGTTGCGCGTGCCGCCCACGTTGTTCCGCACCGCCTCGATCGGGTGGTGCTGAAGAATCGGAACGTGCTTGTATGCCGCGGCGTGGAAGACGATGTCCGGGTAGTAGGACTTGAACAGGCCCTCCATCCGCTCACCATCCTTGATGTCACCGAGGAAGAAAGCCAGCTCCACGGTCCCGCCCAGCCGGCGCAGGCGGTGCTCCAGCCGAAAGAGCCCGTTTTCGTCCTTGTCGAGACACACGAGCATCTGGGCATTGTCATGCTCGATGATCTGGCGGCAGAGCTCTGATCCGATGCTGCCCGCCGCCCCGGTCACGAGAACCACCCGCCCACGCAGCATCTTCTTGATTTCCGGCACGTCCGGACGCACGGGCCGCCGGGTGAGGAGATCCTCGACCCGGAAGTCCTGGATGCGCGCCACGACGCTGCTGCTGCGCATGATCTGGGCGTAGTCGGGGATGGTCTTGATCGGCAGGCCAGCGCGCCGGCACTGGCCGACGACGCGGTAGATCTCGCCCGAGCTGGCGGTCGGCAGCGCGAGCACGATCGCCGCCGCCCCGGTACGTCTGGCGGTCTCGGCGACGGCGTCGATCGGCCCCGCCACCGGAACGCCGTGGAGTGTGGTGCCGCGCTTGTACGGGTCATCATCCAGGAGGGCGACCGGCCAGTAGTCGGCAGTCCGGTTGCCCAGCAGCGCGCGCACGGTGAGGTCGCCCGCCGCTCCCGCTCCGATCACGATCACCTTCTTGCGCCGCCCGGCACCGAGCGCCGTGAGCACCTCGCTGCCTATTCGATACGAGTAGCGGGCGCCGCTCACCAGGAGCAGGCACAGAAGCAGATCGATGGCCAGGATGCTGCGCGGGAACTGGCTGTTCCAGGCGATCATCACGGCCGGGCTGATCACCAGCGAGCTCGCAAGCACCGCGCCGGTCACCGGCAGCGCGTCGCGAGCCGACGCGTGGACCCAGCTCACGCGGTGAAGACGGAAGAAGAGGAACGCCAGGATACGCAGGCCAACGACCAGGGGCAGCGTCTTCCACCACCATCCCCACCAGGAGGTGTAGGGCTGGAGCAGGGGCGACAGCTCGAAGCGGATGAAGAACGACCCGGTGAAAGACGCGGCCGAGAGGGCGGCGCACAATGCGATCCAGAACAGCAGCCGGTGCCGGCGGATGAGGCGGACGGGCCAGCGGTCGCTGCACAACACATCATCGAGCGACTGGCCCGCGCGCCGGGCAGCCTGGGTCCCGCTGTCCCGCAGTTTTCTGCTCAACCCGTTCATCGACGGGGGCGTCCCTCTCGCGGCCGCGGTCCGATCCTGTCCGGCCCGGTGAGTCCCGGGTGCGGCAGGGGCTGATCCGCCGCTGGGGCGTACAAGATCCGTTCCTCTGAGATGCGCACCGGCTCGGCTGCGCTGCCCTGGCCACCCGGATGCGCTACCCCATGGCGCCACGTGCCATGCCGGGACAGGGGTCGACCGCCCGAAGTGGCGGCGGCACGCCGGTCGGAGATCTGACGGATCGGCGCAATTGATTGATTGGCAATTCGTTCCGTCATCCGCCCGGTGGCCCTCGCCGCGCGGCGAGCCTGAGGCACGCCTGCCGCCGGAGCCTGCGCCCCGCGGCTCCCACGGGGCACCCTGCGCGGGTGATCCACTTGCAGCGGCGGTGCCCGGCGGAGCCGAGGGGCCCGCGCGACCGGATAGTCTCCCGCTCGCGCCGGTCAATCCCTGTCCGCCCCCGCTCCGACCAGATCGCGCTTGCGTGAGGCAGGGCTTCGTGGAGTGATTCTCGCGGTCGCCTGCTCGCCGGCGACTGCGGCCCGCGGCATCTGGACAGACAGGGCGCCGACGCCAGCCCGTGCATCGAAGAGGATACGCAGGTGGACATCCCGCTCTCCAGCCCCGACATCACCGCGGCCGACCGCGAAGCGGTTCTGGCCGTGCTTGGCACCCGTCATCTGGCCCTCGGCCCGCGGCTGCGCGAGTTCGAGGAACGGATGGCCGCCTACCATGGCCGGCGCCACGCGATCGCCGTGAGCAGCGGGACGAGCGGCCTGCACCTGGCCGTGCTCGCGCTCGGCCTCGCGCCCGGGGACGAGGTCGTCACGACGCCCTTCTCCTTCGTTGCCTCGGCCAACTGCATCCTCTACGCGGGCGCCAGACCGCGCTTCGCCGACATCGACGCGCAGACGTGGAACCTCGACGCCGGCGGGCTCGCGCCGGTGTTGACCTCCCGCACGCGCGGGATCCTGCCCGTGCACGTCTTCGGCGTGCCCTGCGACCTGACGCGGATGCGCCGCTTCGCCCGCGAGCACGGACTGTGGATCGTCGAGGATGCCTGCGAGGCGATCGGCGCGCGCAGCGGCAACGAGGCGGTGGGCCGGCTCGGAGACCTGTCGGTGCTCGCCTTCTATCCCAACAAGCAGATCACGACCGGCGAAGGCGGGGTGGTCCTCACGGACGACGACCGTCTCGCCGAGCTGTGCCGGTCGCTGCGCAATCAGGGCCGGGGCGAGAACGGGGGTTGGCTGGAGCACACCCGGTTGGGCTACAACTACCGCATGAGCGATATCGCGGCCGCGCTCGGTTCAGCGCAGCTCGCGCGCGTGAGCGACATCCTCGCCCGGCGGGAGGAGGTCGCCCGGCAGTATCTGCGCCGGCTGGACGGGTGCGCGTGGCTTCGCTTCCAGCAGGTGCCCGAGGACTGCACGCAGAGCTGGTTCGTCTTCGTTGTCGCCCTCCAGGAACCGCTGGAGCGCGCGGATCGCGACGCCGTGCTCGCGGGGCTGCAGGCGCGGGGCATCGGCTGCAGCAACTACTTCCCGCCGATCCACCTGCAGCCGTACATGCGCGAACGCTTCGGCTACAGCCAAGGGGCATTCCCCGTGTGTGAGCGGCTTGCGGAGCGCACGATCGCCCTGCCCTTTCACACGAACCTGCGAACCGAGGAAGTGGAGTTCGTCTGCCGGAACCTGCTCGAGCTGCTGGCCGAGCGAGCCCAGGCCGCCGCGGATCGCAACGGATCGACGCTCAGCGCTGGAGCGGCCGAGAGCCGGTCTCCAGCGCCTTGATCAGGCTCACGATCAGCGCGTTCACCGGCGTCGGTACGCCCTGGCGCGCGCCCAGACGCACGACGGCGCCGTTGAGGAAGTCGATCTCCGTCGGCTCCCCGCGCAGCAGATCGCTGCGCAGCGAGGCGATATTGCCGCCCGTCGGTCCCGCCATGTAGCGGTTGAAGTCGCCCACCGTGAAATCGAGCGCGATGCCCTCGGCCGCGGCCACGGCCCGCACCTCCGCCAGAATGGCATCCTTCGCGGGATCGAGCACCGCCTGCCCGAGGCGAGCATTACGCTGACCAAGCAAGCCGGCCAGGGGATTGGCGAGGCAGTTGATCGCCAGTTTGCGCCATTCGGCTGCCGCCAGATCGTCGATGAGCGTGCAGCGGAGGGTCGTTACCGCGAACAGCCCGCAGGCCGCCTCGGTCACCGGCGACCGGGCGAAGCGGATCCCACCGGGAAACAGCCGGACCTCCCCCGGCGCGGGCGAGTGGGCGCCGAAGATCACCAGCCCGCGGTCGGCGGCGCGCCCGAGCCGGCCGGCGACCAGCTCAGCAACGCGCAAGCCGTTCTGCAGCGCGATCACGCCCGTCTGGGGAGCGATGCATGGGCGTAGCGTCGTCAGTGTCGCGTCCAACCGCTGGAGCTTGCCGGTCAAGAGAATGAGGTCACGCGCACCCAGTGCAGGAAGCTCGGTCGGCCGCACTGTGTCGATCCGTAGCGTTCGCGAGGGCGCATCCCCCACGGTGACCGCGAGACCGCGGGCACGCACGGCCTCCCAGTGCGGGCTCTGGCCGACGAGCACGACACGCGCACCGCCGGCGCCGCTCAGCTCGGCGGCCAGGGCCGAGCCGATGGCCCCGGCCCCGACGATCCACACCCGTTCAAAGGCGAGCATCACGAGCGCACTGTAGCCGACGCCCTCGACGCGGTCGACAGGTTCCCGAGCCGGGGCAGCTCGTCGGCCAACGCCCGCATGGCGCTCGAGGGCAGCACGCCCAGCTCGCGGATCAGCTCGCGCTCGTACTGCTGGTAGGCCTCGACGGCCTCGCGGCGGCACCCGGCGCGCAGGAGCGCGTGCACGAGCTGCCAGTGGAACTCCTCGCGGAAGGGATCGTGCTGCAGCGCCCGGCGGGCCAGAGGGATGGCCATCTCCCAGCGCCGCGAGCCGGCGTGGAGCTTGAGCAGCGCGGAGGCGCCGCGCAGAAAGAGGTCGCGCAACCGGTCGCGCTCGGCATCGGCGAATTCCTCGTAACGCATTTCCTCGAGGAAATCGCCGCGATACACGTCGAGCGCCTCACGATAGCGCGCCGCGGCTCGGCGCGGTCGCCCGTCGTCGCGCAGCGCCTCCGCGTCGCGCAGCGCGGCCTCGAAGAGCTCGACGTCGCAGCTATGGCCGCGGCCCGGATCGAGGCGCCAGGCATCGTTGTGGAGCCGCAGGTAGCGTGATTCCCGTGTGTCCCGCTCCCCGGGCTCGAGGATTCCGCGCAGGATGTGCACGGTCTGTCGCAGGTTGTTCTCCGCCTTGCCGGGATCGGCGTCGGGCCAGAGCGCTTCGACGATGACCTCGCGCGGCACCCAGCGGAACCGGTGGACGAGCAGCAGCAGGAAGAGCCGCAGCGCGCGCTTCGAGCGCCAGTCCCCGTGCGTGAGCCAGCCGTCCCCCACGCCCAGCGCGAAGGGGCCGAGCGCGCGAATGCGCAGTGGCGGCCCGGACGGCTCGCTCGCCTTCTCGATCCCCAGGTGGGCCGCCCGGCCGGGGCGCAACCTCGATCCCGCGACCCGCGGCAGCACCTGCCTGGCCTCGGGGCCGCCGATCTGGGCGAGGATGTCCGTCACACGCGCGCGAACGTCTTCCGCTCCGTCCTTCACCCAGGGCTCCAGGACCGCCACCGCCGGCTGTCCGAGCTGCACGAGCAGGCGACCGGCATAGCCTGTCTCGAAGCCGAGCCGCAGGGCCTCGGTGAGCACGCCTGCGGCGCGCTCCGGTTCAAACATCAAGAAGAGGGCGTCGTGCCCCGCTGCCGCGCTACCCCCCAGCAGCTCCATCAGGGTCCGGCGCAGCGGCCCGCGGATCTCGCGTGCGGCGCTCAGGCGCAGCAGCAGCACCCGGTGCAGCTCGAAGGTCGCCCCCATGCGCCGGCAGATGCGTTCGGCGCGCGCCCACCAAGCGCTGGCCCGGCGCGGGCTGGCCAGACCGAGCAGGACGCAGGCCCGCGCCTCCTGGAAACGATCACCCACCCGGGTCGCCAACGCGAGGGCCTCCCGGGCCTGTGCCTGCGCGCTCCGCGGGTTGCGTTCCAGCAGAGCGACCTGGGCCAGGCCGAGGAGCGGTTCGCTGAGGAGATAGGCCTCGCCCAGCTCCCCGCCCAGGCGCCGCCCGACCTCATAGTGCTCGCGCGCGGCGGCCACATCCCGGCGCTGCAGCGCGCAGAAACCCAGGGTGCAGTGCGAGTACCCCTCGATCATGCGGTAGCCGAGGGATTCAGACTGCCGCAGGCCATCCTCCGCCAGCCGGCGTCCTTCGCGCTCGTCCCCGGTCAGCGCCGCGAGGTAGGCCCGCACCCCCTGGGTGAGGCAGCTCATCCGGCGATCGCCCCGGCGCGAGAACAACTGCCAGGCGCTCTCGGCCGCGTCCCGCGCGCGACGCAGGTCGCCGCGTTGCAGGTACACATTGACCGCCAGCAGGTACGTCGCGCGGCCCTGGCCGACCTCGTCGCGGGCGCGCCGGCAGATCGCCAGCGAGCGTTCGAAGTGCTCTTCGGCCTCGTCGAGGCGGCCCAGCTCCGACGCCGAGATTCCCAGCGTCGTGTGCAAGTGCGCACGCAGCGCCGGTCGTTGGAGACCCTTGGCGCGCAGAGCGCGCTTGCACAGGGCGAGCGCCTTCGCAAACTCGCCCCGTCTCATCTGGAAGCGCGCGATCAGGTTGAGGAGCTCCACGCGCTGCTCGCCCGGAGGACAGGATCTGAGCGCAGCCGCGTAGGTCGCCCAGGCGGGTTCCCACTCACCCCGGATCTCGAGGAGTTGCGCGTGGAGACTCCGGGCACCCACCCGCTTGGCGAGGGCCTCCGCGGGGAGCGTCTCGAAGGCCTGCTCGAGCACATGGTAGCGGCCGGCGGCCAGCAGCTCGGGGCCGCGCTGCTCGATCAGATCCAGCGTGGCCTCGGGGTCGCCGGCCCGCGCATAGGTCGCGGCGGCCTCGGACCATGCGCCGCTGCCCGCCAAGGCATCGGCCGCCCGGCGCAGCAGGTCCCGATGCTCATCAGGATTCAGCGCTTGAAGGAGCTGCTCCTGAAGGAACTGCCGGAAGAGGTCGTGAAGGCGGTACGCGTCTCTCCCTGGCCCGATCGTGTGCAGGAAGAGGTTGCGCCGATGGAGTTCGGTCAGCATCCGCCGGCTGTCCTTGCGTCCGAGAAACTCGTCGCAGAGCTTTGCGTCCAGGTGCGACAGCACCGAGACATGGAGCAGGAAGTCACGCTCGGCCGGCGCGAGACGAGCGATGACCTCCTCGGCGAAGTAGCCAAACCAGCCGGATCCGGTCGATCGCAGCTGGCCGAGGGCGATGTCAAGTGCATCAGGCGTCTGACCGGCCGCGAGCTGTACCACCATCTCGATCCCGGCGGCCCATCCTTCGGTGCGGGACGTCACCCGCCGGACGAGTCGGCGGTCGATGGGGTGACCTGAGAAGCGCGTCGCGAGGAAGCGCGCGACCTCCTCCTCGGTGAAGCAGAGCGCGCGGGTGTCCAGCGCAGCAGCCTCGCCGGCCGCGTGCAGCCTGGACGTTCGCATGGGCGTCGGCTCGCGCGAGGAAAGCACGATCGTGTTGCCGGGCGGCAGGAAGCGGATGAGCTGTTCGAGCAGGCGCATCACCTCGTCGGAACCGGCCACGCGCTGCAGATCGTCGAAGACGAACACGATCTTCTTCTTCTGGTCCTGCAGCGCGAGGAGGATATGCGACAGGATGCGCGTGCCCTCACCCGGGCTGCCGGTGATGCCCTCGGGGAGGGGATTGCGGCCGAGCCGTCGCCCGGCCTCGACCATGTGCGCGTGAAAGCAGGCGGGGTCCCGGTCGAGCTCGTCGAAGGTGTACCAGATGCAGCGCCGGCCGTCGCTGGCGATGCCGGCGGCGATGAGCGCCGTCTTGCCGTACCCGGCGCCGGCCGTGACCTCGATCAGCCGGCGGGACGACCACGATCGCCACAGGTCGTCCAATCTGGGACGGGGCACATAGGCACCCGTGAGCGCGGGGATGCTGAGCTTGGCTGGAATGATCGGTACGTTCATGCCCCGCGCGTCCCCGCAACCAGCAGAGTCCGGCACTTGACTCGGACGGGTCGGCGGTGCGGCCGCACCTACCGTGTGTAGGGGGATCTGGGAATCCGTTCCATGCTCCCGCCAGCACGGCATGTTCCCGCGAGGGCGCCGGCCCTTGGATCAGAAGTATACCACGGGATATGTGTACAGCATCTGTCCTTGGAGGAGCCGCTCACGGCCCTGCGCCACCCCGGCCGACACCGTCGCCGCAACCCCATTGAAAACTACCGCTTGCGCTGACCAATCGAGGTCTTTGAGAATGCTCAACGCACCCGAGCGAGCTCAGAGACAACGAGGTAACCGCGTGAGGCCCGGGCAGCAGGCTGAGGAAGGGAGGCCGGGATGACCTGTCGAACACGGGACGGCGCAACTCCAATGGAAAAGATGCTTTGGATGGTGACACTCTGCCTGGCGGGGTCGATCCTGGCGGCCGCATCGCTGGCGCAGGCGCAGGCGCCCCCGGCGGGCACGCAGGCAGCGCCCCCGGCGGCGGCGCCCGCGGATGACGGCGGGCTGGTCTTGAAGACCCTGCCCCTGCCGACCACGACGCCCGGCGATCTTGCCTGGGACGGCGAGGCCCTGTGGGTATCGGACTGGATCGAGGGCGTGCTCTACCGCTGCGACCCGGAGGACGGACGCGTGCTGAAGCGTCTGACCGCGCCCTGCTACCGCCCGCGCGGCCTGGCCTGGGCGGCCGATCGCCTATACATCGCCGATGACTTTGCCGGCCGCATCTATGTCTTCGATCCCGCGACCGAGGTGACGATCACCGAGTACGCCACACCCAACGGGGGCGGGCTCGGTCTCGCCTGGGACGGTCAGGCGCTCTGGCTGGCCGACAACATGAAGACCGAGCTTCACCGCCTCATCCCGGGTGACGGCACCGTGCTCACCTACTTCTCCGCTCCCCAGGAGGAACCCGGCGGCCTCGCATTCGACGGCAGCTACCTGTGGGTCACGCAGCGCCAGCACGATCGGGTCTACATGGTCGCCCCGCGCACGGGTCAGGCGATCACGAGCTTCGTCTCCCCCGGACCCTACCCGTGCGGCCTCGCGCCCGCGCCCAACAACCGTCTCTGGCTGGCCGACCTCGCGGAGGGCGTCGTCCGCCTGTGCGCCCCGCGAGAAGCCCGCCCCTATCAGGTGCGCGATTGGCGCGAATCGGAGCTGCGCATGGCCTACCGTCTCGAGAACCACGGCCCCGGGCAGGTTGTGCAGGCGGTCGCCAACCTCGCGGTGCCCGAGCCGCAGTGCGAGAACATGGTGCTCCTGGGTCCGCTCGAGTACATCGGGGGCACGCCGCGCATCTGGCGCGACCGCTGGCACCAGGAGATCGCCACCTTCCAGTGCGACCAGCTCGCGCCGGGGCAGCGCTTCGAGGCTGGCTACCGGGCCAAGGCGCGCATCGGGGCCGTGAACTTCATCGTCATCCCCGAGAAGACGGGGAAGCTGGCCGACATCCCCGGTGACATCCGGCGGATGTATACGGAGGACGGAGAGCGCTACCAGGTTGCGTCGGAGCTCGTGCAATCGACCGCGAAGAAGATCGTGGGCGACGAACAGAACCCGTACTGGATCGCCCGCAAGATCTTCGACTGGGTGATCGGCGCTCTCGAGTACGAGCGCGTCGGCGGATGGGACGTGCCCGAAACGCTGATCAAACGCGGGACGGGTTCGTGCTCGGAGTACGCGTTCCTCTACATCGCCCTCTGTCGCGCGGCGGGATTGCCGGCGCGGTACGAAGCCGGCTTCGCCGTGCGCGGCGACGATGTGAGCATGGACGACGTGCACCACCGCTGGGCGGAGGTGTATCTACCGAACTACGGCTGGGTGCCGATCGACCCCAGCGGTGGCGATGGTCCCTCCCCCGGCGGCCAGGCCGATGCGATCGGCCGCTTGCAGAACCGCTACTTCGTGACGACCCACAGCGGCGGGGGATCCGAGGCCCTCGGGTGGGACTACAACTATCACGCCACGCATTCGACCCGCGGGCGCTGCGCGGTGACCGAGGACGAGTGGGGACTCTGGCGTCGCGCCTCCGAGGAAGGTGCGACCGTGGAGCCGAGCCGGGCCGTGGTGAAGCCGTAGGGCCAAGCAACGGAGGAGGCGATGAAGATCGTCAGACTGACAGACGTGAAGCCCGCACCCGTGGAGATGGAAGGCGTGCGCGGTGCATACAAGCAGCTGCTGATCGGCCAGCGCGACGGAACGCCCACCATGTCGCTGCGCATCTTCACCCTCGAGCCGGGGGGATACACGCCCCATCACGCGCACCCCTTCGAGCACATCAACTACGTGCTCGCAGGACGCGGCGAGATCCTGTCGGCCGAGGGGCCCCGGCCGCTGGCGGCGGGGGACTTCGTGCTGGTGCCGCCGGACGAGCGCCATCAGTTCCGGAACGCGGGGGACGGGCCGTTCGCGTTCGTCTGCCTCGTGCCCAGGGCGTACGAGTAGACCCGCCGGGATTTTCGTCTGCCGGCTCTCCGCCGGGGACGCCATCAGCGAACGCCGGTTGGTCGTCGTGCGGTAGGCGCGCGGGGCTCATTGGCCTGCCCTCGGCAACGCCGGGCTTGCAGGCTCCGATTCCTCGACAGGATTCGAGGACCGCGCATCTGAACGTTCTTGGGCACGGGTCGCTTGCTGGCACCGTCGCTGGGCATTGACGTAGCGCGGGCCCCCGGGTGTATCTCCCCGCAGCTGGGCCGCGTGGGCATAGGCTTCCGCGGCATCGCACCACTTGCCCGCGGCAAACGCGAGGTCCCCATCCAGCCTGACCATCACTGATCCGGGTCTCGCCCTCGCCCCGGCTGTCCGGAGTGCCTGGGCTTGGGGCAGCAGACCCAGACTCAGCAGGGCGCGCACCTGGCGGCCGTAGTCCTCGTCCGCCGCGGCCGGGCTCTGGGTCCCCAGTCGGGCCAATGTCTCCACAGCCCCCACCCACGCTCTGCATTTCGGGTGGCGTGGGAAGAGCTTCTGAAGAGCACCCACTGCCTGCCGGGCCCCCTGCGGGTCTCCGGACATCACCGCGACGCGGACGTCGGCGAGAAGGAGGTCGACGTCTTGAGCGCCGTCAGCAACCTGGGCATACGCGCGCGATGCCTCTCGATAGCGCCCCACCCCGACCAGCGCATCGCCATACAATCGCTGAGCATCCGGATCACCCGGGCGGAATGCGAAATGACGCTCCAGCCAAGTCACTGCCTCCCGAAACCGTCCGACCTCCACCAGCGCCTCCGCCAGACCGAGGGGAACGGCGGGGCTCTCCGGAATGCCCGCCAGCACGATCTCGTAATTGTCGATCACGGCCTGCCAGTTCTCGGCTCGGTGGGCAAAGAAGACCGCGGTGAAGTTCTGCTCGTATGCGATGTGGTCGCGGGGACTGGCCAGTCCGTCCAGTTCCCCGATCCGGGGGAAGGAGGGCACTCCCGGCCGCTCTGCACCCCGCGAAGATGGCTGGAGATACCCCAGGCTCTCCAGAACCTCGCGCTCGTGTTCGTCTTCGGGACCCTGGAACGATGCTGGGTCAGGTTCCAGCACCTGCATTCGCGCCAGCAGTTCTTCATGCAGGCTATCTGCCAGAGCCGGCTGAATCGACGCAATGTTGTTCAACTCACCCGGATCGGTGCGCAGGTCGTACAACTCGCGTTCCGATCCGACGATGTACTTGTGCGTGGCCGTTCGCCAGCCGTACAGCGGGCTCCATCTGAAGAACAGGTACGGGGCCGCCGTCTCGCAGTAGAGGCCGGCCCGTCTCGCCGGGCGGCGGCCTTCCAGTTGAGACCTGAGGCTGATGCCGTCCGTTTCGACCGAGCCGTCGATTCCCAACATGTCCAGCACGGTCGCCAGGATGTCCACGCAACCAACGAGGGAAGGGTCGCGACGGCCGGACGTCTGCCCAGGCGTGTGCCACAGGAAGGGCACGCGATCGGCCTCCTCGTAGAGCAACAGCCCGTGATCCATGTAGCCGGCGCGATCGCCAAGGCCCTCGCCATGGTCCGCAACCAGGATGATGTGAGCGTTCTTGGCCACGCCGAGACGATCCAGAGCTGCCATCAAGCGCCCGATCCCGTGATCCATGGCGCTGACCTCGGCGTCGTAGGGTTGGCCGAGCGTGGTGGATGCAAAAGGCTCCGCCGGCGTGTAGGGATCGTGGGGGTCGAAGTAGTGCACCCAGAGGAAGAGAGGTCCCGAGGGTCGCTGTTCCAGATAGGCAATCGCGCGGTCGGTCGTTTCGGCATCCGCGCGATCCGCGAAGAACTCGTCATCGTAGTGCTGGAAACCGCGTGCGACGTCCGTCTGGTCCCGGAGCACTTGGCTGCCGACGAAGGCTGCGGTGTGGTAGCCCTGCGCACTGAGCATCTCTGCCAGCGTGGTTGGAGCGGATTCCCCTCCACGCCAGCCGTTGTTCCGCACCCCGTGCCCAAGGGGAGAGCGCCCGGTCATCATCGTCATGTGAGACGGCAGTGTGATCGGAACCGCTGAGATTGCGTTCTCGAACAGGGTGGCCTTCGCGCTGATGCTGTCCAACGCGGGCGTGGAGGCGAAGCTGCATCCGTAGCATCCCAGGCGATCGGCTCGCGTCGTGTCCATCGTGATGAGGATGACGTGGGCCGGGTCCTTGGACAGACCACACCCGGAGACGATCGCCAGCAGGAGCAGCAGGACCACCCCAGGCTTGAGAGAACGCCCGGCTCGGGACCGCACGCCAGGGCTGGCACCCGTTGGCGTCGCCCCGACGCCAGGCAGTCCACCGCGGCCCGCGCGGAGGCGCGAGCCCAGTGCGGCCATGTTGTCCACCGACATGACTTGCGCTCCCATGGCTAAGCTGGCTATCCGGCGCTGGTTGGAGCGCCGCAAGGGGATCCTGGCGAGCATGGGCTCACCACGCGGGACGCGGAGCTGGGGTTCCTCGGCAGCTATGACATGATTATACCACGTCGGGCCCCGGGCTAGGAAACGGCCTCCAAGTCCGCATCACGGCAGGCGCGCTTCTCCGGGCAGGCAGCCCCCGGAGCGCGGTCGGCCAGCGAGATGCCGTTCCAGCAGTACGTGCAGAGCTTCTCACGAGGCAGACCGATCGCCGCCACCATGTCCTCGAGGGTCTGGTATTTCAGCGAGGAGAGACCGAGCCGCGCGCGGATCTTCTCGATCATCTCTTGGCACCTCGCGCTGCATGGGTCGGCGTATTCGGCCAGATGATTCGGCGAGTCGCCCTCGAGCTCCCGGATGGCTTTGCGACCGGCCAGATCGAGCTCCGAGCGGGAGCGTGAGAAGTTGAGGAACTTGCAGCTGTGGACCAGGGGCGGGCAGGCGGGCCGCATGTGGACCTCGCGGGCGCCGGTGTCGAAGAGGCGCTGGATGACGTCCCGGAGCTGCGTGCCGCGCACAATGGAATCCTCGCAGAAGAGGAGCCGCTGGCCCGCGATCTGCTCCCGGATGGGGATGAGCTTCATCTGGGCCACGAGATCCCGCACGCGCTGCTCCTGCGGCATGAAGCTGCGCGACCAGGTCGGGTTGTACTTGACGAAAGGGCGCCCGTACTGGATGTGCGCCTGCGAGGCGTAGCCGATGGCGTGCCCGACCCCGGAGTCGGGCACCCCCGCCACGATGTCGATCTGCACGTTGTCGGCGCGGGCCAGTGCGGCGCCGCAGCGGTAGCGGGCCACCTCCACGTTGATCCCCTCGTAGCTCGACGCCGGGAACCCGTAGTAGATCCAGAGAAACGCGCAGATCTGTAGCTGGCTCCCCGGGGGGGAGAGCTGCTCCAGGCCGTCCGGGGTGAGGCGGACGATCTCACCCGGGCCGAGATCGTGGTCGATCGCGTAGCCGAGATTCGGGAAGGCGCAGGTCTCGAAGGTGGCCGCGATGGCCCCGTCCTTGCGCCCGATCACGATCGGGGTCCGGCCCAGCCTGTCTCGCGAGGCGTAGATTCCGTGGTCGGTGAGGAGCATGACCGAGCAGGACCCTTCCACCTTCGCGTGTACGTGGCGCAACCCATCCTCCAGGCTCTCCTGCTGGTTGATGAGGCTGGCCACTACCTCCGTCTGGTTGAACTCGTTCCCCTTCATCTCGCTGAAGTGCACCGGCTGCTTGCGCAGGATCTCCTCGGCCAGGGCCCGGAGATTGTCGATCCGCCCCACGGTCACGATGGCGTAGCGGCCGTGGTGCGAGCCGATGAGCATCGGCTGGTCCTCGTAGTCGCTGATCACGCCGAGGCCCATGTTGCCGATGTGCTTGTGCAGGTCTGGCTCGAACTTCGTGCGGAAGGGGGTGTTGCCGATGTCGTGGATGTTGCGCTTGAAGCCCTGCTTGCCCCGCACCACCATGCCGCCGCGCGCGGTGCCCAGGTGCGAGTGGTAGTCGGTCCCGTAGAAGAGGTCCGCGACGCAATCGTACTTGCTGGCCACGCCGAAGAAACCGCCCACGCTGCTGTCCTCCCACCCGATCCCGGGTGATTGCGGAGATCGCCTGCTGCCGGACCCCTCATCGAGGAGATAGAGCAGGGATCATAGGTCCGATCGGGCGGGTGCCGTCAAGCTCGGATCGGGGTGGCCTTGCGGCGGCCCTCCAGCCCGCGATGGAGGCGCTGTCATCCCAGAATGATGTCGGCGAGCCGCCGCTTGGGCACGTGGTGCACGCCCGCCGGGTCGCGCCAGTAGCGGATGTCCTCTTGCGGCCCCACCTCTTCGAGGACCACCGTTTCCAGGGGAGCCCCGAGCGCGATCACGAGCAGGATCTCGTAGGCATCAGGGATCGCCAGCGCCTGCCGGAGACCGTCGCGCGCGATCGAGCCGATCATGCAGCCGCCCAGTCCCCGTTCGGTGGCGCCCAGGAGGATGGTCTGAGCCGCGATGCCGTGGTCGCAGCCGACGTTCGGGCGGATGCGCGTGTCGCCCAGGATGATGACATACGCGGCCGGGCGCTCGCCCTCGGGCGGACCCGGCCAGTCCTTGAGGTAGCCCGCCCAAGCGAGATGGGGAAAGATGCGAGCGTTGCGTTCGCGCTCGGCCGAGAGCAGATACCGGAGCGGCTGGAGATTGGCGCCCGACGCCGAGCAGCGAGCCAGATCGACGAGCTCGCGCAGGGTCCCCAGCGCGATCGGGACGTCTTCCCGGAACCGGCGATAGCTGCGGTTGCGCAGGACGAGATCGCGGAGCATCCCACTGGCCTCCTTCTGCGAAGACGGACCTCCGGCGCGTCAGGGCCGCGCGGTCAGCCCAGCACACTCCTCCGGCTCGCTCGCCACGGCATGCTGCGGACTATCTCCGGAAGATCCCTTTGATCTCACCCCACGTGCTGCGCTGCACCGTCGTACCTCCGCACCCCACCGGCCAGGCGCCGATCAGGTCGCATTCCGGGTTGGGCGGCGTGAACGGCGCGCACGGTGAGGTGCACTGCAGTGCCAGGTCGCCCGCTGCCAGGTCGCAGAACTGGGGGTCCGCGGAGATGTTGCCCTCCACACCGTACTGGTCCGCAATGCAGCCAATCCAGTCGCCCAGTTGGTTGCCGAAGATGTCGCAGCATGTCAGCGTCGCGTGCACGTCCGTCGTGTAGCAGTCGACAGCCTGATAGCCGAAGGCGAAGATGCAGTTGTCCATCCACGCGGTTGTACCCCAGCCGAAGACTACCACGTTCCCCAGAGTCGGGGATCCCGCGAACGTCGTATGGTCCATTCGGAGTACACCCCCTGAGCAGAAGATCGCGTCAAGGGAGTTGTTGCGAAACGTGCAGTACCTAGCGGTACCATCGCAGTCCCAGAATGATATGCCCCCAACTGAACTCATCCAACCGCTGTTCCCTTCGAAGAGGCAGTATTCAAACACTGGCGAAGACTCCCAGCAGGTAACCCCGCCCGCCAGTTCCTCGAAGTAGCTACGATTGTCCCGTATGACGCAGTTACGGATCGTTGGGGCGGCATGCTCGGAGCACATCAGGGCCGAGAAGGTCGTGGTCCCGGTGAACGTAAAGCCCTCGACGACTGTGGTCTCATACACCCCGTTGCAGACGAACACGCGCGTTCCACCTGCCGGGGATAGCACAACGCACTCCGGCTGACCTGTCTCACTGCGCAGGACGACACCCGATTTCATGAAGATATCTGGAAAATACGTGTGGCTCCCACACGCAACCTCCACCGTGTCCCCTGCCACAGCAGCATTCAGACCCGCTTGGATCGTGGGGTACGCGCTGGGTACATGCAGGGTCGTCGCTGCCGCCGGACAGGCAGCGGCAACAAGAATCGCACTGCCGATGATCATCTGCCTGGAATTGCACATCGCTTTCCCCTTCGTATGCGTCTGCACATCGCCCTCCGGTTGGAACGGTGTCCACGCCCCCGAGGCCCTATGGTTGGCTTCGCGTTCCACCATCGCTTGGTCTTGAAGCCATGACGCTCGTCTTTGATTACAGGCTTGACCGCGTTGATTGTACGAGCCAGGCTAGTGTCGTCGCAACGCTGCTGTCCGTGCTGGGGAATCCCGTGACCCGTGGCCGAGGAGAGATGCCATGATGCCGTTGGGACATTGCCGCCGTACTGGATCTTCACGCGCACGGAAACGTCTGTGTAACTGGGGGGGGGTGTAAGGGCTTAGCTCTCCTGATCCTTCTGACCGCATGTGTCGGGGTGGGCGTAGGGGTCGCCGGGGCCCAGACGATCTGTGTCCGTGAGAGCGGCCGTGAGGCTTGCCTGGTCCATACGACCGATCCACTAACGGGAGCCCACGCCTGGGCGATCTGGACGGACAACTTCCGGCAGTACTTGGTGCTCGAGCCCGACCCCCCCGGGATCTACCGGTTCAAGTTGACCTCGTTCGAGCGCATGGTGGGAGATTCGGCGCGCGGCTGGTGCCAGGGTGGCCCCTTTGCAGGGGAGTACGAGCTGCAGTATGGATGGGCGGCCGGTTCGATGACGCTGGTGCTCGATGGACCGAACTGGGAGGATAGTCTGGCGTTCGTGGATGCCGCGATCGGGCAGGGCGAGCAGGACGGGATCGCGTACGTGCAGCTCGCGCCACGCTTCCGCCACATCTCTCAGCCTCTGGAGATCCGGCTCTTCTACCGTGCATACCTGGACGGCTACCTGGAGCGCTGGGCCCGGGTGACGAACACGGCCGCGAGCGACACGACCCTCTATATCGACCATCTGGCGTCCGCTCGTCGGCAGCTTTCCCCGGCAGGATGGCTGCCTGGCGGAGACTCGCGGTGGGAGGTGGAGTATATCGTACCCGGCCACACCGCCTGGTTGGACAGCCTTGACGTGCCGGAATACCCCTACTACCGGGTGCTGCGGAGCTGGCCGCAATCGCCTGCTCCGTATGCTTCCCTCGCCTGGTGCGCCGTGCGGTACGATAGCCGCTGCGACAAGGACTGGTGCCGGCAGGAGGGGTTCATCAACGGTCTGGTGCAGGCCTCCGGGGCACAGGAGTGGCCGAACTTGACCCAGCTGGCGAGGCCCCAGTCTGGGGTCGGATTGGATCTCAAGACCTACAACGTTGAGCGGACGCAATCGACTGATCTCGATCGGGAGGAGGAAGAGGAAGACCGAGCGGAGATACTGCCCCAAGTCGTCCCGCCCGGACAGTCGGCGGAGGGCAGCCACGTCTACTTCATGTTCACCAACGGCACCATCGATGACGCAACACTGAAGACGCACCGGTTCATGCGGAACCACTATGCCCCGGCGGCCCCATTCCCCGCCGACAGCATGCCACGGGTGCAGTTCCTGACCTACTTCTGGAACGACTGGGGCTTCACGTACGCTACCCTGTCGCAACAGGCTGACGTGTGTGAGGGTCTCGGCGTCGAGCTGTTCGTGATCGATGCCAACTGGTGGCCCTACTCCCTCTACAACCCACCGCCGACCACCGACTTCAACTGCTACAGGAGAGGGAACGGGTACTGGGTCTCCGACGCCTGCCGCTTTCCGGAGCCCGATTCGACGCTGCCCGACTTCATGGACGAACTGGAACATCGAGGAATGGACGCCGGCCTGTGGGTCTACCCCTGCAGCGTGGATTCCGTACTCCTCTCAGTCGATAGCCTCGCGTGTTGGAGCGAGGATCCGCCTGTGGGATCACCCTGCTTCTGTGACTCCGCGGGCACATTGGTGTGCTCTCCTTGGCACTCCATTTGGTACACGGCCTATGGTCACGGTGATTGGTGGGAAAACTGCCTCGCCACCTCTCAGTGCCCGACCACGACCGGGCAGAGTCTCGGCGAACTCTGCTGCGCCCACGCTCCGGCCCGGGAGTGGATGAAGGGCCAGCTCCGGCGGCTTCTGGAAGAGGACTGCTACGGAGCCCGCTACCTGAAGTTCGACGGGGGGATCCATCCCTGTATCTCGACCAGTCACGGCCACCGCATGGCGCTTGAGCCGGGCGATTCCCTCCGGGTCCAGTCCACCCTGCTCGGCTACTACCAGATGCTGGAGGAACTGCGCCAGGAGTTCCCGGAGGTGACCTTCGAGTCGAGCTGGCCCGTGGGCCACGTGGCCAGCGGGGAGGATGCGGACCCCGCTGAGATGCTGCCCCGGATGTCGCGCTACTCCATGGAGTCGCTGCGCTGTGCCTTTCCGCCCCGGTACACAGGCTGCTTCCTCTATCGGGAGCCGGACGTCACGGGCTTGGATCAATCCGAGCGACTCGCGGTGCGCCGGCACTACGCCCGCACACCCATGCTGGGTCCGTACACGATCAGCAGCGACGTGACCATCTGGTCCGTCGAGTTCCGGGCGGTCGTGGCGGAGGCGATCGACTACTACCAGGCCAACCGCCGCTTCCTGCAGGGCGAGGTCTACAACATCCTGACGCAGCGGAGCCTCTGCAACAGCTCCCTGGCAAGCTGCCCGGATAGCTGGGATGCGGTGGAGTTCGTGGATCCCGATGTTGGAGACGCGCGGGTGTTCGTTTTCCGCAACGAGGCGGACGAAGATACCCAGACCATCATCCTCCAGGGGCTCGTGCCGGCCCAGCAGTACTCGGTCACGGGCGTTGACCAGGGGGACTATGGAACCTACACGGGCACGTCCCTGATGACGACCGGCATCGAGGTGAAGCTGGAGCACGAGACCAGCTCGGAGATCCTGGAGATCGAGTGACAGCGGCGGCCCCGTTCTGCGCGGTGCTGGGACTGCCGCCGGACCGCGCTCTCAGAGCCGGAGCCGCGCGATCAGGCCGAAGGCGTCCCTACGTCCGCACCCGCGCCGGGTTCCCGACCGCCGTCACCCCCGGCGCGATCGCCTCGACCACCACCGCCCCCGCGCCCACCACGGCGTCGTCCCCGATGGCGATGCCGGGGATCACCGCAACCCCGGTGCCCAGGAACGCGCGCGTCCCGATCGTGACGTTGCCCGCGAGGTGGCACCCGGGCGAGATCTGCGCGAAGTCCTTGATCAGCCCATCGTGGTCGACGGTGCAGGCCGTGTTCAGGATGACCCCGTGGCCGACGCGGACCTCGGTGCTCAGGATCACGCCCGGCCCGATGAAGACCCCGCTGCCGAAGGTGGCGGTCGCGCTAAGGACAGAGTGCGGGTGAACCACGCTCACCGCCGGGCCCCCGGTCAGCGCGGCCACCCGGCGGGCCAGCTCCTCCCGCTGGCGATTGTCGCCCACCGCGATGAACCAGGCCGTCTCGCGCGCCCGCAGCTCGGCGCACTCCTCCGGCTCGCGCGCCAGCACGGGGATGCCGTTGATACACTGGCCCGGTTCGATCGCCCGGTCGATGAACCCGATCGGCCGGAAACCCGCGCAGCGCGCGCAGTCGAGGACGACGCGGCCGTGACCCGAGGCCCCCACGATGATCAGCTCCGCCAGCCGTGTCGCCATGGGCTCACCCTCCCCTGCTCTCTCCGCCACTCGCGTGCCGCTCCGGGTTGCCGCGGAACCTCTCCATGGTGGCGCATCCCGGCTGCGCGATACCCCGGCGCTGGAACACCTGCCCGACGGTCAGCATCAGGATCCACACATCCAGCCAGAAGCTGCGATGATCCACGTACCACGTGTCGAGCGCGAACTTCTCCTCCCACGAAAGCGCGTTGCGACCCTTGACCTGCGCCCATCCCGTGATGCCCGGCGGGACCTCGTGCCGGCGCGCCTGCTCGGGCGTGTAGAGCGGTAGATACTCGACCAGCAGCGGCCGCGGGCCCACGAGGCTGAGGTCGCCGCGCAGCACGTTCCAGAGCTGCGGCAGCTCATCCAGGCTGAGCGAGCGGATGATCCGCCCGGTGCGGGTCAGCCGCTCCTCGTCGGGCAGGAGCTGCCCGTGCACATCGCGGGCGGCGGTCATCGTGCGGAATTTGTACACGGTGAAGAGCCGCCCACCGCGACCGGGGCGCTGCTGGTGGAACAACACGGGTCGGCCCATCGTCACCCGCACGGCCAGGGCGGTCACCCCCAGCAGCGGCGCGGTCACGACCAGCGCGATGGCGCCGGCCACCAGGTCGAGTGCGCGTTTGGCGATCGGCTGGCTCATCGCGCCACCAGAGACTCCATCAGCTCGAGATACTGTTTGGCTCGCGACTCGCGCGAGGCGTGGGTGCGCACCCAGGCGAGGCCGTTGGCACCCATTCGCCGGCACTCGTCCCGGTGATCGGCGAGATGAATGATGGCATCGGCAAGGGCGCGCGGGTTCTCGGGCGGCGCGAAGAGGCCGGCCTGCGCCTGCTCGCAAACCAGCTCGCGCGCCACGCCGTCGATCGCCAGGAGCGTCGGACGCTCGCAGGCCATGTAGTCGAAGACCTTGTTCGGGTAGACGGTGCGGAAGGTGAGATTGTCCTGCAGCACCGCTGCGCCCGCGTCGCAGGCTTGCACGAACGCGGGCATGCACTCCTTCGGTTGGGGTCCCAGGAACTGGATGTTGGCCAGGCCGCGCCCGCGCGCCAGGGCGGCCAGCCCTGCCCGTTCGGGGCCGTCGCCCACGCAGGCGATCAGGATCTCGGCACGCGACCTGAGCAGCTCGGCCGCCTCGATGAGCTGACCGACGGCGTTGGCGCGCCCGTGGGCGCCGCAGTACATGACGACGAAGCGATCGCTCCAATCATGCTCCGCCCGGACGTGGTTCTCGCGCGGCCCCGGCTGGAAGAGGCGCAGGTCGGCGCCGTTGGGGATGACCGCGATCTTCGCCGGAGGCGCGAGATGCCGGTCGAGGATGTTCTGCTTGAACGCCGGCGTGAGCGCGGTGATCGCATCGCTGCGCCGGTAGGCCCAGCGCTCGAGCCGGTAGAGCAGGCGCGCGAGCAGGCTGCCGGCGCGCAGGACCCCCGTCGTGACCGCGCTCTCGGGCCACAGGTCGCGCACCTCGGCGATCCACGGGGCGCGCCGGCCCGGGAGCCTCGCGGCCAGCCAGCCGGGGACGAAGGCCGTGAGCGGCGGCGAGGTCGCGAGGACGACGTCGCTGCGCTGCGTGCGGAGCACGGCGGTGGTGCTCGAGAGCGTGAACGCGAGAAATGCCCACATGCGTCCCGCGTACCCGCGGCTGTAGGAGGAGGGCACGTGGCAGCGCCAGACGGTGACCTCTCCGTCGCGCTCACGGACCACCCAGCGGCGGCGATAGGCTGCGGGGGTCTCGCCCGATGTGTAGTTCAGTGTGCCGGCGATCACCGTCACGTCGTGTCCACCCTCGGCCCAGATGCGCGCCATCTCGTTGAAGCGCGACCCGCCCGGCATGCCGGGCACGAGGTAGTGCTGGTGGATGACGAGAATGCGCATCTTCGAGCTATCCGCCGCCGGCCGGCCCCGCGGCCGACCCCACGGCCGGCCCCGCGGCCGGTCCGGATTCCCACTCCCGCGCGAGGCGCTTGGCGTCCTGCGGGCGCAGCGGGAGCAGCGCCCGGACGGCGTCCGCCGGCCCGATCAGCGTGACGAAGCGCGCCTGCTGGCCCCGCGCAACCAGCTCATACGACCAGGCCGGCACGCGCTCGCCATAGTAGGGTGCCCACCAGCCCCGGGGAACCTGTTCATTGCCGCGCTCCCAGTTGCCGGCGGGATCGCCCACGGCCCGGCATTCGAGGCGCAGCGGCCCGGCGGGCCCTGGGAGGAGCGTCGCGCCGTGATCGTCCCGCTCCGGCACTTCGTCCGCCACGAGCCAGTGGAGCCGAAACGTGTGCTCCTCCCCGCCCCCGGCGAGGTCATCGATCACCAGCCAGAGGTCGTCCCGGACGATCACGCAGCGCGTGTGACGCACCGGGCGATAGCCGTCGTGGTGGCCACGAAAGACCGCCCCCCGCGGTGTGACGCGATGCTCGTCGAGATGCCCGGCCACCCAGTCGTGCCAGAGGAAACGCTCGCCGCGGCGCATCTGATCGCGGCCGTCCACGGTCACGCTGTTGTGACTGCCCGTCCCGGTGAAGTGCTCCATCCAGGCGCGCCCGGCGTTGTACAAGTAGGTCCCCGCATCGACCAGGATGTTCCGCCCCTGGAACCAGACATCCAGATGGAGCATGTCGGCCTGGTGCGGGCGGTGCTCGTACGCCCCGCAACGGATGATGGCGTGCGTGTTGCGTCCATCGAGTCGGTAGTAGCCGCCCTCGCGGAAGGCGACCGGAGCGTTCTCGCCCTCCATGAGTCCCGGGGCCACGTCCTTCTCAACAGCCACCGGCCCCCCGACCGGACCGCGGGCCCGCACCGGCGGCGCGTTCAGCCAAGCGGCCGCCTCCTCCCACGGCCCCGGGCCGTAGAGCGGTCCCTCGCCGAGGAGCGCGGCCAGGGCATGGAGCGCCGGGCGGTAGTCCGCGTACGCGCAGGAGGCCAGCGGCAGCAGGAGCGTGCCGTCGTTCGGCCCGTAGCTGGGCAGCGCCCCTGATGCGCGGTCCTGCAATCCGACGAGGAAGTGCACGAGCCGCCGCGCCGCAGCGACCAGCTCCTCGGGCGGCTCGACCTCTGCGGTGGCGCACAGCGCCAGAACCCAGGCGTACAACTGCGCGACCAGCCGCGCGTAGTTCGACGAATGCTGCACGTAAGAGCCGTCGGCGTAGACCTGCCACGCCTCTCGCCCCAGCGACTCCCGGCCGGCACGGCGCCACCGGGCGCTGTCGGGGAGGAACGGGAACTGCACGCCGATGGTGAAGAGCGCCGTGGCCTCGCTGATGGCATGGTTGTTGCGCAGGCTGTGGACCGCGAACCCGTGAACGGCTTCGATGTGCCGAGCGTGATCGTGGATCGACTCGATCAGCCGGCTCAGGCGCGCATTCGTCGCGACCGGGGTGTTCAGGAACGCGTGCAGGCCGAACATCCAGGCCAGCAGGCGCAGGCTCACCTCCTGGCCGCAGCGCCAGTGAGGCCCGGTCTCGGGGGGATTGGCCGCGATCCAGTCCTCGGCCTGGACGAAGAACGCCTCGGGGTAGCGGGCGTCGTCTGTCAGGGCGAAGGCTCGCGCGAGCAGATAGGTCTGACCGAAGCGCGCGATCTCCCAGATCGCCTTGATGTCGCCGCGCTCCGCGGAGAGCTCGTCGATCTTCATCCAGTGCACGTCCGCGGGCCAGCGCGTCCCCGTCAGCGGTGACCTGAACCAGTCGGGCGGATGGCCCACATCCCAGGCCCGGTGCGCGAAGAGCACCAGGCGGCCGCGCAGGACGTCGTCCGCCCGCGCGACCACATCGTCCGGATCGTCGATGCGATCCCGCAGGGTTCGCGGGTCACCGGGAACGAAGAAACGGCGGGCGCTCGTGTGCAGGTGGCCGCGCAGCGATTCCCGGGTGCTGTCCCACTCCCACCCGGCGCCGCTGCGCCCGGGCGTCCCCGGCGCGGGCCGCGCGGGCAGCCGGCGGGCGATGCGCCCGCTGCGCAGCGCGAGTTCCCATGCGCCCCGGTGGGTCACCCAGCCCGGGCCATACTCGCGCAGGAGTGCCAGCGAATCCGCCCAGCGCAAGGCTGCGGTTCCCCCATCAACGCGCCAGCTCGATGCGTCCGGCGCCCTCGGCCGCCGCGACCGCGGCGAAGGAAGCGAGGGTGACGTTCTCGATCTCCGCGAACGGGATGAGCGGATCGCCCCCGGACTGGATCCGCGCGACGAAGGCGCGGAGCTGCTCGCGGTGCCCCTTGCGGGGCCGCAGCAGGCGCGCTGGGCGCAGGCCGACCCAGCCGCGCCCCGCCAGCTTGCGGAAGTTCTCCAGGCGCAGCACGCGGCCGTCGCTGAAGACCTCGATCGTCTCCTTGGGATAGGCCCGGTGGCCGTTGGCGAAATAGAGCAGCGTGCCGATCGAGCCATCGGCGAAGGAGAGCGTGACCGCCATCTTGTCGTCGCGCACCTCGGCCCCCGCGACGGGACCGACCATCGCCGCTTGTACAGAGACGATCGGGGAACCCGCCAGGAAACGCAGGAGGTCGATCCAGTGACAGCCCTCGCCGATCATCCGTCCGCCGCCGGCGCGGCGGTTCTGGGGCCATGCGTCGGCCGGCAGCGCCCCGGCATTGACGAGGGCGCTGAGGCACAGCGGCCCCGCGCGCCCGCGCAGCAGGGCCTGGGCACGCGCCGTCAGGGGCGCGAAGCGGCGGTTGAAGCCGACGTGCAGCATGACGTCGCCTGCCACCTCACGGGCGTGACGGATCTCTTCCAGCTCGTCCTCGGTGAGGCACAGGGGCTTCTCGACCCACACGTGCTTGCCCGCGCGCAGGGCGGCCGCGGCCAGCGCGGCGTGCGAATCGTGACGCGTGGCGATGATGACCGCGTTGATCTCGGGGTCATCCAGGATGTCCTGCGGGTCGCCCGTCGCCCGGGCGAAGCCGAATCGGCGGGCCATGTCCACCGCGGCGACGCCATCCCGCGACGCGACGGCGCCCAGCCGGGCCCTGAGCCGCTTCATGGCCGGCCCCAGCGTGCGCTTCGCGAAGTTGCCCGCGCCGATGAGGCCGAGCACCACCTCGCGCTCGGCCCGCACGCGGCCTGCCGCCGCGCGGGGGATCTCGCACTCGCCCAGGGCCACGCGGACGGGGGTGCGGGCCGGGGCGACGGGCGGGGCTTGCCCCGGGGTCCCTCGCGGTCCCTCGAGGGCAGGCTCCTCCGGATACGTGAGCAGGGTTGCCAGCGGGGCGTGTCCCGACGTCAGCTCCGTGTACGCGCGCTGGGCTTCGGCCACGGGAACGCGATTCGCGATCAGCGCGCGCGGGTCGAGCTGCCCGGCGGCGAGGCATTCCAGCACCGCGCGGAGGTTGCGCTGCTCCGTCCAGCGCACGAGGCCGTAGGGATAGTCCTGCCCGCTCTCGTAGCCTTCGTCGTGACGCCCTGGCCCGTAGGAGCAGGAGACCTGGAACGTGATCTCCTTCTCGTAGAAGTCGGCGCGGTTCAAGTCGAGGTCGACGACGCCCACGAGGACGATGCGCCCCCGCTGCCGGCACATGCGCGCCGACTGGTGGACGATGCGGTCCTTCTCCGCCGCCGCGGCGATGAGAACGCCGTCGACACCGTGACCGTGCGTCAGCGCCAGGGCTCGGTCGACCGGATCTGCGCCCGCCGAGAGGTCGACCGCCTCCGCGCCGTACCCCGCCGCCAGCTCGCAGCGTTCGCGCACGGGATCGATCCCGATGACCCGGCAGCCCGATGCGCGCAGGAGTTGCACGGCGAGCAGGCCGATCAGCCCCAGGCCCGTCACCGCCGCGGTCTCGCCCAGCGCGGGGCCGAGCAACCGGATGCCCTGCAGTCCGATCGCCCCCAGCACGGTGAAGGCCGCCTGCTCGTCGGAGACCCCGTCCGGGATCCGCGCGCACAGGTTCTGCGGAACGCAGACGATTTCGGCATGCGGCCCGTTGCTGACGATGCGGTCCCCCGGCGCCAGGTCGCGCACACCCTCGCCCACGGCGATCACCGTGCCGACGTTGCTGTACCCCAGGGGCAGCGGGTCGTCCAGCCGGGATTGGACCGCCGCGTACGCGGCCAGCCACCCTTCGCTGCGCGCCTTGTCGAGCACCTGCTGCACGCGCTCGGGCTGCTTGAGCGCCTTGCCGATCAGACTGCTGCGGGCGAAACCGACCAGCATCCGCTCGGTGCCGGGCGAGATCAGGCTCAGGCGCGTGCGCGCCAGCACGCAGCCGGGCCGCACCGAGGGCGGCGGCACTTCGGCCACGACGAGGTCCCCGCTTCTCAGATCTTGCAGGAGCTGCTGCATGGGTTCATCTCACGTCGCTTGCTCTTGCCTGGATGCCGCCAGATGCTGCCGGACCGCGTCATTCGCGCGCATGTACACGATCGCCGCCAGCATGGCGATCACAACCGTGGTCGCGACGATCCTCGCCCGCGGCGGACCCGACTTGCGATCGGGGATGTCCGGGCGGTTGAGGATGTTGATGACCGAGGCGTAGTGCTCTTCTCCGACCCGCGCCAGCTCGCACTGGTCGCTCACCATCTTGTACAAGTCAGCGGCGGATTCGACCTCGGATCGAAGGGCATCGTGCCGAGTCATCAATTCGCCCGAGAGGTCCCGCGCCGGGTGCTCGCGCTCGAACGCCTGCAGCCGCTCCTGTGCGAGCTCCAGGATCTCGCGCCGCTGTTCGCGGCGTGTCTCGAGGAGGTCGCGGGTGTAGGCAAACCCCTGGTCGGTCTCGTGCTGGATGTAGGCGTCCACGCGTTCGAGCAGGCCGCCGAGCAACGCCGGGGCCAGGGCAGGGTCACGGTGGGTCGCCGAGGCATGCACGACATAGGTGCGCGGATTGATCTCCAGGCGAACGATGCTGCTGAGCCCGGTGATCAGCTCCGCGTCCGACGGCGAGTGATCGCCGTACTCCCGGGACAGGATCGCGCGGAGCGGCTCACCCTTGTGCTCCATCGACAGCAGCTCGGACAGGACGCCCCGGCTCAGGGCGATCTGCGTGTACATGGTGGCCATGGTCGCCGGCGTCGTGCCCAGCGCCGGCGCACCGATCAGCTCGCTGACGCCCTCGATCTGCGGCGGGGCCGCGTGCGGCAGAATGTCGGCCGTGGCGGTGTAGCGATTGGGGAGGCGCAGCGTGTAGGCCATGCTGACGGCGGCCGCGACCGCGAAGACGATCACCAGCGCCAGGAGATGGCGCCGGATGAAGAACGCCCAATCGACAATCGTTGCCGCGAGCGGATCGGTGGCCTGAGGGGGCCGCGGATGGGTCATCGTCCCTGACTCCGTGACTGTGCCCGGACTCCCCGGGCCGGACGGACCGAGGCCGCGTCCGGCGCCCAACTCCATCGGTCCGGCGCAAGGAATAATCCCGGACTCCGGGCCTGTCAACCGAAAGGCCCGCGGTCCCGTGCGCGTAGCGCCTTTTACCACATGAACTTGAGGACTGCCCACCCGACATGGGCCACGGCGACCAGGCCAAACCACACCCCGCCTGTCAGCCGCAGCTCCCCGCGGCGCGCGGGATCCTCGAGATCCGGCAGGACAGCGAGCAGGATCATGGCCGGCAGGAACTGACCGAGGTGGCGGGTCTCGAGCGAGGTCGCCGCCACGGCGCCGAGCGCTCCGAGGGCGTAGAGCGTCAGGAAGAGGGGGGCCGCCGCATGGGGCTCGTGTCGCCGCGCGGCACGCAGCACCTCGCGGATCCCGGTGATGGCGAGCGGCACGATGGCCACCAGATAGATCCCGTGCCACGCCTTGAGGTAGATGTAATCGACCATGCCCGGCCGCAGTCCCGCCCAGAGCGGGATCGGGTTCACGATCAGGGAGAAGGACCCGAGCAGCAGCCGCACCGGCAGCGGCTGTTGCACGATGAGCGCCATGCCGAGCGAGCCCTCGGTCGTGGCTCCCGTGCCGACCCGCTCATAGGTCTCCGCCACCGCGGCCACCGTCCCGGTCACGGACTGCACGCCCGCCAGCAAGTGGGCGTAGAGGAGCACCAGGCCGACCGCGAGGATCCCCACCGCGAGGAGTCGCCCGAGACCCGGCCGGCAATACCAGAACCACGTCACGAGCGCCAGCAGGGCAAAGAGCGCGAAGAGCGGTGCACTCGCCGGCCGCAGGCCCAGGACGACCCACGCGCCCACAGCCACGGTCACGAGCGCCACCAGGAGGCGGATGGCGCTCATCTTCTGCACCGCCCGCACGAGCGTCCACAGAACCACGGTGTTGACGAGGAGTGTGAAAGCGTCGCGCAGGAAGAGCGCGCCGAAGAGCCAGAACATCCCGCAGGCCGCGCAGAGGGTGCCGGCGCGGCGCAGACGCGCGTCGATCGAGGCCGCCTGCGCGCGGCCTGAGTGCCCATCGGGCGGGTTCGGCGCGATTCCATGCTCCACCAGCTCGCGTGCCATCCGCACCGTCAGCGCGCCGACGCATCCCACGGTAAAGGCGTTCAGGAGGACGCCGATCCAGGGCCCGAAGTTGAGGCCGCAGGCCAGACAGATCCTGTAGAAGGATTGCCAGACTAGGACGGCGTAGGGAGCATTGACGGGGAATCGCTCGCCGAGGCGGTAGTACGGTGGCTGGCGGAGGATCGCATGGTAGAAGGCATCCGCATCCGACGTGCTCAGCGGCGTCCCGAACGCCCACTGCGAGTAGGCCTGGCACAGCCCGGCCATGAGCACACACACCGCGTACGTGAGCGCGAACCCGCGCACGACCCAGCGGTCACCGCGGCTGAGGTACCACGTCGCGCCGGTCCCGAGGGCAAGGAGCACTGCAACCAGGGCGAGCGGGTCGAGGGTGCGGTGGAGGTCGGCCAGCAAGGCGCTGCCCGCCAGAAGGCAGAGCGCGACGGTCGGGTAGCGCACGAGCGGAGAGAAGAGGCTCACCAGCGCGAGCAACGGGGTGGGCACGGCGCGCCCGCCGGTTGCGCCGCCCGCCGGGCCGCCCAAGGTCGCGGCTGTCGCTGGTGCTTCGGACATCGCCGGCACAGTAGTGCGCGACCGGAGGCCACGCAAGCGCGGCCCGCTAGCCGTTCTGCGGCCCTTCGCCCGCGCGCGGATCCACCCCCAGCGATCGCATCTTGCGATACAGGTTCGTCCGCAGCAGGCCCAGGCTGCCCGCCGCCCGCTCGACGTCCCCGCCCGCCTCGCGCATCCGGCGCACGATCAGCTCCCGTTCGAAGCGCTGGCGCGCCTCGCGCAGCGTCTCGCCATGGGTCTGGCTCCAGATGTCCGCCTGCCCCGCGCGCGGATGGAAGTCGATGTCGCTCGCCAGGATGCGATCACCCTCGCAGAAGAAGGCGGCGTTCTTGACGACCTTGGCCAGCTCGCGGACGTTGCCCGGGTAGTCGTGCTGCTTGAGCCGCGCCAGCGCCTCGGGCGACAGCTCCTTGAAGCGGAGGTTGTTCTCGTCCAGGAATCGGCTCAGGAAGTTGGGCGCGATGTCATCGATGTCCTCCAGGCGTTCGCGCAAGGGGGGCATCTCGATGACGAAGGTCGAGAGCCGGAAGTAGAGGTCCTCCCGGAACTCCCCGCGCGCGATTAGCTCCCCGAGGTTGCGGTGCGTTGCGAAGATGAGCCGCGCGTCGACCGGCACCTCGCGCGTCTCCCCCACCGGCGTGACGGTCTTCTCCTGCAGCACGCGCAGGATGCGGCTCTGCAGCGGCAGCGCGAAGTCGCCGATCTCATCGATGAAGAGCGAGCTGCCCTGGGCTGCCTCGAAGTAACCCTGATGATCGCGGTGGGCGCCGGTGAAACTCCCCTTCTTGTAGCCGAAGAGCTCCGCCTCGATCAGGTTGGGATTGAGCGAGGCGCAGTTGACCTTGTGCAGGGGGCGGGCATAACGCGGCGAGAAGAAGTGCAGGTTGGCGGCCACCAGCTCCTTGCCCGTCCCGCTCTCGCCCAGGATGAGCACGCTCTCGTTGAGCGCGGCCAGCTTGCGCGTCAGGCCCGTCACACGGCGCATCGCGCCGCTGTGGCCCAGGAGGGCGTGCCGGGCCTGGGCGGAGCTGCGCGCGTTGTGGATCGAGAAGGCATTGCGCACGGACGTGAGCAATCGCGCCAGAGAGACGGGTTTCTCCAGGAAGTCCAGCGCACCGTGCTGCAGGCAGGCCAATGTCTTCTGGATGTCGCTCTCGCCGGACATCATGATCGCCTGGGCGTTGGGGAAGCGCTCGCCCAGGACCTTCACCAGATCCTCACCATCGAGCCCGGCACCGGGGAAGAAGATGTCCAGGATCGCCACAGCCGGGGGCTGCTGCGTTGCGCGCGCGAGAAAGTCTTCCGGCGCGGCGGAAGTCTCGACCTGGTAGCCTTCGCGCGTGAGGATGGTGCGCAGCCGTTCCAGGATGGCCGCGTCGTCATCGACAACCCACAGGGTCTCCATGACCTCGCTCTCCCTCACCTGGCCTGTTTTCGGGGCAGTCCGCCGTTCATGTGGGCAGCTCCGCCCCCAGTTTCCTCAACGTGATCGCGAAGGCGACGCCCGCGCCCCGGTCCTCGACGGTCACGTTGAGATCCAGATACTCGGAGATCCGCTGCACGAGGAACAAGCCGTATCCGCGGCCCGCGCCCTTCTCCGAATACCGGATCTTGAAGATCCGGGCAGGTTCGGCGATGTGGCGGCCGGGGGTCACGAATTGGATGTGCACCTCGCCCGGCCGGTCGTGCAGCTCGACCCGAAACTCTCGTGGATTGGCCTCGATGCCGTTGTTGACGAGGTTCACGATGGCCATGCGCAGCAGCGTGGGCTCGGTCCGCACGCGCACCGGCTCCGGGGGCAGCTCGCCCCGGACGTCCAGCGCACCGTGCGTCGCACGTAGTTGGCGGAACGTTTCGGCGAGCACGGGCCCCAGCTCGAGCTCCTCCCGCGGGCCGAACTCGATGTTCACCAGCTCCTTGAAGACGCTCAGGATCGCTTCCACATCATGGGTCGCCGCGAGGATACTGCCCACCTCCTCCCGGGCCGCGCTGGCGCTGAGCTCGCGCCCGGTCCCGGTGAGGCTGAGGGTCTCGGCGGAGAGCTTCAGCGGCGTGAGCGGGTTCTTCAGCTCGTGCATCAACAGCCGGGCCCCGTCTTTCCAGGCCCTCATCCGCTCGTAGTCGCGCAGCTTCTCCTGATCCGCCACCAACAGGTCGATGTACTTCTGCATCAGCACGCGCTCGTTCTCGTCCGCCACCAGCCTGCGATCCAGCCGCAGCCGTTCCCGGGCGATGCGGGTCAAGTTCTCGAAGATGCGCAGGTAGGCGTCGGACAGGAGCCGCGACAGGAGCACGCCGACCGGGAGGCTGACGGCGAGCACGGCCAGCACCAACAGCACGTAGCCGACGAGCGCGCGCTGCAGGATGCGCTCGCCCATGATCGCCACGTAGGCCTGGTTCTCGGCATGCACCACCCGCTCCAGCGCGTCCCGGAGCGCGTAGATCGAGACGGCGGCAATCACCGCGACCAGCAGGCCAATGTAGACGCTGAAGAAGATCAGGAACCGCCGCCGGATGGTCATCTGCGCTCCCATGTGCCGTTGCGGTACACCCACTTCTCCTTGACCCGCGGAACGTAGTGGTTCCACAGCACGCGCGTGGAGAGGCCCGTGGACTGGCGGAAGGTGGAATCGGGGAGGATGGTGGCCTTGACGAAGACCACAGCCTCGTCGCCTTCCCCGATCTGCACACCCGGCAGGGCGAGTTGCGCCGTCCCCATCTGCTTCTGGATCTCTTCCGCGGGGATCGCGACCTCGTTGAGCAGCCACGTCTCGTCATACCTGAGGCTGTTCACCACGTGCCCGCTGTACGCGCGCCGATCCTCCACGATGACGGAGCAGTAGTAGTCGATCTTGAACTCGAAGCCATGGCGGATGAGATCCTCCGTGTCCGCCGTGACCGGGGCCGTGAGGTACGCGTCCACCGTGAGCGTCTGACCGTCGACCTGGAGGCCGAGCGGCAGGAAGAAGACCACCGCCGAGATACCGGCCCCCAGCACCTTGACGACGAACTCGTGGATCACGTCAGACCCTTCGCTTCACACGCCCTTCTGCCGGAACCCCATCCCTGGTTAGAAGAACACGCGCACGCCCATCTCGGGACGGAACTCGTACGGGAGGACCTCGTCTTTCACCTCGTTGTGATCGTGGATGAAATCCTCCCACTCGCCCTCCAGCTTGAATCCGACCGTCAGGCACTTGTCACGGGCGATCCAGAACTCGATGGTCGAGCCCATGCCGGCTCCGCCGATCGACTCGTCCCGGCCCTTGTCGGCGGCATCGTAGTCAGGGAGGATCCACAGCCCGCGCAGGAAGGCTGTGCCGCTGATGAAGTTCAACAGCACCGGGGTACCCCAGGTGAGCTTGAGGGCGAGTGCCTGGCCGTGGGCGTAGTACGGGTCACCGTTGTCCTTGTGCAGCAATCCCTCTCGCCGGAAGTACTCGAAGCCGGCGGAGACCCCCAGCCGGTACGCGCGGCGACTGTCGATGTACTTCTGTTCCCAGGGCGGAGTCCACCCGGGAAACCCGAACATGTACCCGACCTCTATCGTCCACTGGTTCGCCGCTGCGGTGAGCACCGATGTCGTCCAGCCGGTGCCCCACCCCAACGTCTCCCCGGTCGCGTAGGGATTCGCATCCACGTTCTCCATGATGATCTTCTCGATCTTGACCTCGAGCGAATCGAGGCGGGCGCGGAGCTCGGCGCATTCGGCCCCTGCGTCCGATGGACCCTGCGCTCGGGACAGACCCGGCTGCCCAGATGGGTCCTGCGCCTGAGACGGCGCGATGGCCAGCGCCAGCAAGACCACGGCGCCGATGGAGATGAGCGTTCGCATAAGACCTCCTCGCTGGATTTCGTCGGGTTCCTTATCCCACCGTCCGGCCGGACTGTCCACGGGAAGGCTGGCGCGCATCGCTGGGCCGCGCCTTGCACCGGCGGCCGGCGTGCCGCTTCTTCCCACCGCGCGTCTTCTCGCAGAGCCCATGCCAGACCGAAGGAGTCATGTAACCGCCTACGTTTGGTGTAGTTATCGGCGCATTCGCCATGGCCTGCATCCCACGCCCGTATCCGGGGCGATTCGCGCGGAATCAGAACGGATCAGCGGCATGCGGGTCGCCGCCGGATGCTTCGTCGCCCGCCTGCGCCCAGATCCAGTCCATCACCTCCGCGATGCCCGCCTCCGTCTCGGGGTGGGCCGCGTTGGCGATGACCGAGAAGGCGAGATTCCTCTGCGCGCACACCACCGTCGCGCACAGGAACGTGCCCGCACTGCCGAAGTGAACCGAGAACGGCTGGCCGTCCCGGGCCGAGATGCTCCAACCCAACGCGTAGTCACCGACGGGACTGTGCAACCTCTGGATCGTGGCCGCGGGGACGATGCCATTCGTCCCGCGCAGGCCGTTCAAGTGCTGTCGCAGGAAGACGGCGTAGTCATCCAGCCTGATGCTGATGTCCCCTGCCGGAGCGATGACAGCGGGCAACACGTAGGCATCCCAGGGATCGTGGGGAATCAGCGTGCTCCCGTCCCAGGCGTGACCCCAGGGCTCGTCTGGGCCCGCGCGGCCCGGCCACCCAAAGGTGCATGAGGCCCCCAGCGGCGACAGGACCAGCTCCTGGACCAGGTCTTCCCAGGGTGATCCCATGACGCGTTCGGCCATGGCCGCGGCAATCGCGTACCCGGCGTTCGAATAGCAGTATTCACCCGGCGCGACCGCGGGAGCTTGCGCAAGCAGCCACGCCGTGAAGACATAGCGCTGCTGGATCGGCGGGCCGGAGAGCTCCGGCAGCGCGGCGAACTCCTCGATTTCGGTGAAGGGCTGGATGCCGGCCCGGTGGCTGAGCAGCTGCTCGAGCGTGGCCTCGCGATAGGGCTCTTGCACACTGCCGGCGAGCTCCGGGAACACGTCCAGAATCCGAGTGTTCCACGCAAGGCTGTCCCGCTCGACCAGCACGCCGATCAGGGTCGCCGTGACGGCCTTGGTGTTCGACCCGATGTGCCAGAGATCCTCCCGCTGCAGCGCGTCGCTCGCTCCAAGCTTGCGGACGCCGGCGACCGCCTCATCCACGTCATCTCCGCGAACCACGACGGCCGTCATCCCGGGGATCCCGTGGTCCGCGATCGCGCTCTCCAGGATTGCCCGAAGGTCCACCTCGGGAGGCGCCGGCTTGGTCGTCTCCTCACTGCAGGAGGCGAGCCCGATGCTGGCGGCCAGCAGCAGCGTCCCTCCGATCGCCCGATCTCCAATCCCTCTCATCTCAGACCTCCTCTCCACGAACCCTCAATGGTGAAACGTGTCTGCGCCGGGGACGCGCAGGGTCCGTGCCAGCGAGTGCGAATCACCTAACTCCTAGCAGGGGTGCCTATTCCGGGCGGGGCGCGTGGGCGTCGGAGGCAGGAGTCGTATCGTCTGTGATTCTCGCGGAATCAGATAGGATTCAGGGGTTGACCGGACCTTCGGGCGGGGTGACGCGCGGGCCGACCCTCACGACCACTCCAGGAAATTCCTCAGCAGCCGCGTCCCAAAGCGGTGGCTCTTCTCGGGGTGGAACTGCGTGCCCATCACATTGCCGTGCTGCAGCGCCGCGGTGAACGCGTATCCGTGGGTCGTGCGTGCAAGCACGTCGGTCTCATCGTGGCAGACGACGTGGTAGGAGTGGACGAAGTAGAAGGCGGTGTCCTCGTCCTCGTCGAGGCCGCGGAAGAGCGAGTCCGCCCGGACAATCTCCACGGTGTTCCACCCGATGTGAGGCACGCGCGCGTCGCGGGCCTCGGGCGGGAAGTGGAACCGCACGGTCTGGCCATCCACCCAGCCTAGGCCCGGCACTTCCGCTTCCTCGCTGCCCCGCGTCATGAGCTGCATGCCAAGGCAGATGCCCAGCACGGGGATTCGCTCTTGGCGGGCCTTGCGATCGAGCACGTCGCGCAGCCCCAGCCGGCCGATGTTGTCCATGCCCTCGCCAAAGGCACCCACACCAGGCAGGATGAGCCGCTCGGCCCCCGCGATCACTTCCCGGTCGGACGTGATCACGCTCTCGGCGCCGATTCGCCTCAGCATGTTCCGGATCGACCCGAGATTCCCCAGCCCGTAGTCGACGATGACGAGCATCCCGGCGCGCTCCTCAGAAGAGATCCGCCACCTGCACGACCCGCGTGGAGCGCAGCTCCGCCGCCGCTCCGAGAGATTCGGCGATGCGGGGGCCGAACGAGCGCGACAGGATCAGGATCTGGTCCGCCGGCCGCGCGCGCAACGCCGCCCGGTCTTCGACCGGGATGGCAAAGGGCGGATAGTAGCGGCCCGCCACGCGCGGATCGTCGTCGAAGAAGCGCAGCGACAGGCCTCGCAGATCGAGCAGGGCCAGATAGGTGAGGGCGCGGCTGGGGCAGTAGATGCCGAGGCTCTCACCCCGCCTGCGCGCGCCCTCGATGTAGGTGCTCAGTGTGTCCAGATTGGCCAGGGCACGCTCCCGGTAGGTCTCGGGCGCCGGTCCGGAGAGCTCCGGTGTGATAGCTGCCTCATCCGCCGGCGCACCCTCGGCACGTGTCCAGGCGGCATACACGGGCTCGCCGACGCGCGCCGCCTGGAAGGCCATGATCCGTGCGCCGACCGCGCTGGCCAGGGCCCGCAGGCTGCCGCGTGAAAAGTAGTTCCAGTGCTGGTGATACAGCATGTACAGGTCGCCGCGAGCGATGTTGGGCGTCTCGTCGGGCACGGAGAAGATGAGCACGCCCCCGGGGCTGAGCAGGGCAACCTGATCCCGCAGGAAGGAAGCCGCATCGGCGATGTGCTCGAGCACGGCGTAGTGGAGGATGACGTCGAACGGCCGCTCGAACCGGTCTCGGTCGAACTCGTCGGCGATGACGCGGATCCCCTCGCGCGCGCAGAGCTCGGCGCAGCGCCGATCGGGCTCGATGCCCGTGACGCGCGCACCGAGCTGCTCGAGCTTCTTCAGCAGGTAGCCGCTCCCGCAGCCGATCTCCAGAACCTCGAGCCCCGCGGCGGGCCGCTCGGGCAGATGCGCGCGAAGAAACTCGTAGAAATCCTCGCCGTAGCTCTTCCCCAGCCCCTGATCGTCCATGGGCGTGCCGATCTGGCACCCCTGCCGGTACACCTCCGTGAGCTGCCGCGAGACCTCGGTGTTGGGCATCTGGACGAGAACGCCCAGCTCATCAACCCCCAGCGCGAACGGCAAGCGGTCCGGAAACGGATCGTTGCTCGGCCGCTCGCGCGGACCGATCTGGAAGGGGATCTCGCCCAAGTCCCAGAGCTGGGTCAGCCTGCGCGCGTTCACGCCTGGGAGTCCCCCGTCGCGACGATCTCGACCTCGGCCAGCGAGCGGGCGATGGTGGCCGACCGGTAGGGGAAATGCTCCGGAATCTCCTCGCCCAGCAGATGCTTGCGGATCAGGATGTCGGGCTCGTTGTAGCCCACCATGGCGCGCAGCGAGGTCGTGCCCGAGAAACGCGGGTTGATCTCGAACACATGGACCACGCCGCCGACCAGGCGGCACTGGATGTTGATCGCGCCCGTCGCCCCCAGCGCGGCGGCGATCTGCTCGCAGGGTCCGGTCACCTCCGGGAATCGACCGATGTCGCCCTGCGAGACGCCGCTGCTGATGGCCAGCACCGGCCCCAGCTCGTCGCGCCCCGAGCGGTTGGGGACCTTGAGCCGGTTGCTGAGCGCCGAGAGAATGTGGCGGTGCACGGCGATCGAGTTGATCAGGTTGCCGCCCATGTCGTGCAACACCCCCACCGTGTACTCGGCATCCACGCGCCCCACGTAGGCCTGGATGATGCACTCCGAGTAGTAGGTCAGCATCTGCGCGGCGCAGACGCGCAGCATCTCGCGGTCCTGGACCAGAAACGTGTTCGCCGATCCGCCTCCCCCGACCGACGGTTTGATCACCGCGGGAAGGTGGCCGAAGGCGAGCGCGTCCTCCACGCTGCTTATGCGCGCGAACGGGGGGCAGGTGAATCCGTGAGCCTGGAGGAACTCGCAGGTCTTGATCTTGTCCATGCACAGGTCGATGACGCCCGCGGGGTTGATCGGGAGGAAGATCCCGAGTTCGGCAAAGCGCTCCCGGTTGGCGCTGAAGACCTTGAGCTCCGGCTCCGAGCCGTGGAAGAGCGCTCGCACCTCGTGGCGGCGACAGAGGCCCAGGATCGCATCCAGGAACGCGGCATCGCTCGCGGGGGGAACGACGTGGGAGACGTCCGCGGCGCTGAGCCCGGCGCTGAAGCGGCTCATGTCCGTTCCGACGACGTGGTAAGGCGTCTCGGCCAGGCGCAGCGCCTTGAGGATCTGCTCGCCGTGTCCGCCGCCGCCCACGCCGGTCACCATCACGCAGATGGGTCCTGAATGCCTGCTCACGTTGCAGGGTCCTCCAGCTTCTCGGCTGGCGCTCGGCGCAGCCAGGTCTTCATCTGCTCCGGCAGCGCATGGCCGTATAACCGGATCATCTCTTCGACATCGAAGGGTATGCGTCCGATGCGCGCCGCACGTGTGGCCGGATCGAAGAGCGCGAACGCCGCCGTCCCGCTATCGTCGCGCGGGAGGCCGACCGATCCGACGTTGACGCAGAGCACCCGCCCGGCCTCCCGGATGAAGGGGCGGTGTGTGTGTCCCATGAAAACGACGTCGTACGGCAGGTCGCTACAGGGCGAGAAGTCGCCATCCGGGTAGAGGTATCCCTCCTGGGGATCATCCGGCCGGCCGTGGACGAGGAGCATCCGACAGCCGTCGACCTGTGCCTCGCGGCGGATGGGCCACATGGCGATCGTTGCCAGGCGGTCCGCCCCGAGCCGCGCTCGGGCCTCTTGGATCTGGTAGATCGGCTCCCCGCGAATCGCCCGCGGAGATTGGGTGAAGAGGTAGCTCTCGTGGTTCCCCTGCTGGCACAACGCACCGCATTCGGCCAGCACGTCGAAGACCTCGCATTCGCCGGGGAGGTACCCCACCAGGTCCCCGAGCACGTAGATGCGTTCCGCGCCGAGCTGCTGGATGCGACGGAGGCAGGCTGACAGCGCCAGGGCGTTGCCGTGGATGTCGGAGAGAACCGCTACCTGCATGCCGCCCTCCGCTCGGTCTCCGCGTGCAGGCACTCGTCGACGCCCTCCGCCAGTCCGATCTCGGGACGCCAGCCCAGGACGCGCTCCGCTGCGCGCACGTCGTAGCGGGACGGGGTCCCCTCGAGGGGGTCATCCGCTCCGGAGGGTTTCACGGCCGATGCGTCGAGTCCGGCGAGCCGCGCGACCAGGAGCGCCAGCTCGCGCATAGTCACGGGCGTGGCGGCACTAATGTTGAAGATCCCCGCCGGCAACCGGCGCGCGTCCGGCGCTGCGGACGGCGCAGCGCACAGAGTCGGACTCAACGCCAGCAGAAAGGCCCGGCCGATGTCCCGCACATGGGTGAAGCTCTGTTCGCGCGATCCGCTGCCAAAGTAGTACAAGGGTCCGCCGTCCAGGGCCTGCTCGATGAATCGCTGAAGAACGCCCCCGCGCCATTGCCGCGGTCCGTAGGGCGCGCACAGGCGCAGGGCCGTGAAGGGGACACCGGCGGTCCCCAGCACCCTTGTCCCCTCGCGTTCGGCCCAGGCCTTCTCTTGGGCGTAGGCCCCGAGGGGCCGGACCGGCGCCGACTCGTCGAGCGGCGTCCCGGCTGCCAACGCGGCGGGATCGTAGACCGCCACCGTGGAGGCATAGATGAGCGGCAGGCGGCGTTCGACGCACAGCGTCAGGAGGCTCGCGTCCATCGCCCGATTGGCCGCCGCGGCCGCGGTGGAATCCTCGTGACTCGGGGGAAGCACGGCAGCGGTGTGCGCCACCGCGTCCACCTCGCCCAGGCGCGCCACGCTGCGCGCATCGGTCAGATCGCACTTGGTCCACTTCAGGCCGGCCTGCTTCCAGGAAGGGTGTTGCGGAGCCCAGGGCGCTGTGACCCGGCAGCCCGCCTCCAGCAGCGCCCGGCCGACGGCCTCGCCCACCAGACCTGGGGCGCCGGTCAAGAGGATGCGGTTCTGCGTCACGAACCCTCCCCGTCCGCGGGGCCCAGCGGCGCCAGATCCCGCGCCGGCCGCCTCGCCGTTGCCGATCATGGTAGCGAAGTCCCAGCCGCGCCAGCGGAAACGCGCCGGGGAGGCGCGCCCGGGAAGCGCGCCCGGGAAACGCGCCCGAGAAGCGCGCCGGGGGAAGTGCAACCGGGGTGACGCGCCCGCGGCGCGGCCCGGCGTGGGCCGCGGCCGCCGTCCGGTCCGGGGGTGTCCTCCGGGCTTTCGCGGCCACGCGGGGCATGCCATCATCCGCCATGTGTCCCCGCCCGCCGCCGCGGACAGGCCTGGGTCCCGCAGATGCTCGGAGGGTTCTGTCCTCATGCTGCAGACGCGCGTCATGCCGTGCCTGCTCCTGCGCCGCCGCGGGCTGGTCAAGACCGTGCGGTTCCGGGATCCTCAGTATGTGGGCGACCCGATCAACACCGTGCGCATCTTCAACGAGAAGGAAGTCGACGAGCTCATCTTCCTCGACATCCGGGCCACGCCCGATGCGCAGCCGCCTCAATTCGAGCTGCTGGGCGAGATCGCGGACGAGTGCTTCATGCCGTTCACGTACGGTGGTGGGTTGCGGACCCTCGCGGACATCGAGCGGGTACTGAAGCGCGGGGCGGAGAAGGTGGCGCTCAACACGATCGCCCACGAGGACCCCGAGCTGGTGCGCGGCGCAGCCCGGCGTTTCGGGAGCCAGAGCATCGTGGCTTCGATCGATGCGAGCCGGGGCGCGCTGGGCCGCTACCGGGTCCTCACCCGCGGGGGCACCGTGAAGACCGGGGAGGACGCGGTCGCCTGCGCGGGGCGGATGGAGGATCTGGGCGCGGGAGAGATCCTGCTGACCGCCATCGATCGGGATGGCACCATGGAGGGGTACGACCTCGAGCTGATCCGCCGCGTGACGCACGCGGTCCGCCTGCCGGTCATCGCATGCGGCGGCGCAGGTGCAATCGCCGATTTCGTGCGTGCTGTCAGAGAGGCCGGCGCGTCGGCCGTGGCCGCCGGCAGCATGGTTGTCTATCAGGGACGGAACCGGGCTGTGCTGGTCAACTTCCCGGAGAAGCGGGAACTGAAACTGGCGCTCGGGTAGTGGGATCACCCGGCGCGCAGATCGAGTCAGGAGGGATCCATGAACAAGTCTCCCTTTATCGTACTGAGCCTCATCGTCGTCGCCCTGGTCGCTGTCGTCATCGTGCTGGGCAACAAGTACAAGGAGACGACGGCTCGCTATGCCGAGACAAAGCAGGCTGAGGAGACCGTGAGGAACCAGTTCAACTCCGCGCTCGTTTCGCTCGCCGAGATCCAGGAGAGCCTCGAGTCCGTTGTGCCCGAGGGGGAGCGCGTGGTGCGTCTGGTGCGCGACGTCGAGCCCGGTACCGAGGAAGCGCAGACGCAGCGCGATCACATGCTCGGCACGATCTCCAACCTGAAGGAGACCATCGATCTCAGCAAGCGCCGGATTCGCGAGCTGGAGGAAAGCCTGCAGAAGAGCCACACCGAGATCAGCGGTCTGAAGCGGCTGATCGATAGCCTCAAGCGATCCGTCGCTGAGAAAGAGGCCTTGATCGCGAGGCTAACGGCCAAGGTCGACTCGCTCAACGTCACCGTGGTCGGTCTGAAGGAGGACGTCCGCCGAGGAGAAGAGACGATCAGCCAGCAGGCAACCGTGATCGAGGCGAAGAGCCAGGAGCTGGCCACGGTCTTCTACGCGATCGGAACCAAGAAGGAGCTCAAGGCGAAGGGCATCATCACGGAGAAGGGCGGTGTCATCGGCGTGGGGAAGTCCACGGTTCTGTCGGGCGCCTTCAGGGCAGGCGATTTCACGGCGCTGGACACCGATCGATTCAAGGAGATCCCGATCCCTGGTCGCGAGCCGCAGGTGCTGAGCGCGCAGAGCGCGCCGAGCTACGAGATCCAGATCACTCCCGAGGGAGCCAAGCTGGTGATCAAGGACGCGCGGGAATTCCGCAAGGTGAAGTATCTGGTCGTCATGGTGAAGGAGGACTAGGCCGGAGCTCCGCGTTCGGCCATGCGTGGGCAGAATTCAACCGGCTGGCGGCCAGGGCCGTGCCCTGCGGCGCGGCCGCCGGTGCCCCCGGGCGGTCGGAGGTTGCAGGCTCCCGCTCCGCTCCGCCGACCGAGGCGGCGCGCAACGTAAGTTCGTTATGTGAGTTACGCGCCCCCTCTGACCTGGCGTGCAGGCGCGGGATTCGGGGGACTTCAGCGGCCCGCCCTGGCCGGCTTCTTGCATACCCTCCCCGCGGACCGGAATGTGTCCCCCTGACGGGCGGCGCCGCGCGCCATTTGCACGACGCCGCCCGTGGGTGCCAATCTCGAGGACGAGGATTCGCGCATGGCGCAACGCGCGCAGACCGCTGCTCCGGCCGCCCCGGCTGTTGCGGCCGTGCCTACGGCTCCGCCCTCCGCTGCCGCGCACGGGCCGCGCATCGTCGCGGCCGCCTTCACGCCGCCGCGCACGGACGTGCGCTTCTGCACGCGCTGCCTGTACGACGAGACCACGCCCGCTATCAGCTTCGATGAGCAGGGTGTGTGCAACTACTGCCACCTGCACGACCAGCTCGATCGCGCGCACCCCACCGGCCCCGCGGGCCGCAGCCGGCTCGAGGCCATGGCCGCGGAAATCCGCCGGGCGGGGCGGGGCAAGCCCTACGACGTCGCGGTCGGCGTGAGCGGGGGCTGCGATTCATCCTACCTGCTCTATCTCGCCAAGGACCTGGGCCTCCGGCCTCTGGCGGTCCACTACGACAACACCTGGGACTCGCGCGTTGCCGTCGAGAACATCCACCGGGTGCTCAGGGCGCTTGACGTCGAGCTCTTCACGATCGTCGTCGACAACGAGGAGTACGACGAGATCTACCGCTCGTTTCTCCTGGCGGGTGTGCCCGACATCGACACGGCAACGGACATCGGCCTGGCGGCCACGCTCTACATCGCGGCCGAGAAGTTCGGCATCCGTTACACCTTCGAGGGCCATTCCTTCCGCACCGAGGGCATCTCGCCCATCGACTGGTGCTATATGGACGGCAAGTACATCGAGAGCGTCGTGCGCCAGTACAGCGGCTGCCGCCTGCAGACGTTCCCCAATTTGACCCTGGGGCGCTTCCTGCGCTGGATGATCGTGCGGCGCATCAAGCGCCTGCGTCCCCTATACTACGTAGACTATCAGAAGGAGAACACCAAGCGCTTCCTGGCCGAGAAGTTCGACTGGCAGTGGTACGGCGGGCATCATCTCGAGAACCGCTTCACGGCCTTCAGCCACAGCTACTTTTTCCCGCGCCGGTACGGCATCGATCAGCGGCGCAACGGGTGTTCCGCCCTCGTGCGGTCGGGTCAGATCAGCCGCGAGGAAGGTCTGCGGGAGCTCGGACAGCCGCCGCACCTGGAAGACGAGATCCTGACGCTGGTCAAGAAGCGGCTGCGTTTCAGTGACGAGGAATTCGAGCGCGTGATGACGCAGCCCAAACACACCTATCGGGAGTTCAAGACCTACAAGCAGACCTTTGAGCGGCTGCGTCCGCTCTTCTGGCTGATGGCCGAGCTGGAGTTGGTGCCGCGCAGCTTCTACGTCAAGTACACGTCGAAGAGGAACATCTGAAAGGGTCGTGCGCGCATTGACGACCCGTGCGTGCATGCTGTAGTTCCAAGCTGCTTGGAAGCGCCGGAGGTTCCGGGAGTACTGGGCGAAGCCGTCTCCAAGTACATAGTCCGCCTGCGCAAGCCCCCGTCGGCGACCTGGCGCACGTTCCTCAAGAACCACGTCAAGCACCTCCTCGTCACCGCCAATCCGACTGCGGAGTGGACAGCTCAGCAGATCGTCGAGGCATTCCCGTGGGAGGAAGCCCCCCGCCTCCTGCTTCGAGATCGCGACCGCATCTACGGCCAGGACTTCTCCCATCGAGTGGAGCGCACGACTGGTCGGCAGCATCTGCAGAGAATGCCTCGATCACGTGATCGTGCTCAACGAGCGGCACCTGAAGCGCATCCTCACGCACTACTTCGACTACTACCACCGGTGGCGTACGCGTCAGGGGCTGGACATGGACTGCCCGGGTGGCCGAGATGTTCATCCTGTAGAGCGCGGCGGTGTGGTCGAGATCGAGCACATGGGCGGCCTACACCATCACTACGAGCGGGCTGCCGCCTGACCCCTCCCCCGAGCAGAGCCTCCGGTCCCCGCCCGTCGTCCTCGCACTGCCGCCGAGCCGCGCCCATGCCGCTCCGTTCGTGCACTTTCGCCTTGTGAACCCGCTGCCAACAGGGTCGCAATAGAAGTTGAGTGATGGGCGCCGCGCGATTGTGAGGCTGCGGAGATGGAATCTGAGGCCGGAGTGCACCGCAGATGGGATTCTCGGGATGGTCACCTGAACCGCTGCAGCGCGTCGGGATCGATCGCCTTCTCGATGACCGCGATGAAATCCGCCGGCAGATCCGCGCGATAGTCCTGCAGGCGAAAAGAAGCCCCCGGCGGGGGCGCCACCACACGGGTGCCGGCTTTCCCCACGGCCGGCACAGGGTCACCGGGAAAGCATCCGGTAACGAGGTGGAAGAGGAGCACTCCCAGGCTGTAGAGATCGGATGCGACCGTCGCGACCCCATCGCGTAGGATCTCCGGGGCCATATACGCCGGGGTGCCCGAGATTCCCCGCACGTCGCCGTCCTCCTGCACCTCCGCTCCCACGCCGAAGTCCATCAGCAGATAGCGACCGCCCTCCTCCCGCATGATATTGCTCGCCTTGACGTCGCGATGGAGCAGACCGGCCTTGTGCACCGCCACGAGCGTTCGACAAACCTTGCGGCCGACCAGGCGCGCCTCGTCGGCGGCAAAGGTTCCTTGCGTCTGGAGCATCTCCTGCAGGGTGCATCCCCGGACCAGCTCCGTCCACATCCCGACCTGGTCGCCCTGCTTTCGGGCCCCATACACGCGGACGACGTTGGGATCGTTCACGCGGGCCATCAGGATCGCCTCGTCCAGGACGGTTCCCGGAGCGCGCGTCAGAAGCCTCCCGCCGACGCCGGGCTGGGTACGATAGATCTTGAGCGCCACCAGCCGGTCGAGGGCCTTCTCGCGGGCCAGAAAGACATCCGCAAACGCACCGGAGGCGATCCACTGCCAGACAAGAAGCTCGCCCCATTCACAGGGAGTCTCCAGCGTCCCGCCGGTGGATCCGCCGTGGAGACAGTCCCCGGCGAGGTCCGGACGAGAGCTTCTGTCGCGGGAATCGGATTCCACAGGGGGCGCCGTCGGGTTTCGAACGTCGCAGGATTCGTCGGGGGCCATAGCTTCCCCGGGGCCCGAACCGCCACAAGCGCCACTCGAGTCACGCGTTGCAGGCCGTACCAGCGGCCGGTGGCGGCGGCCAGGGGGTCCACAGAATGCAGAGCGGGGACATGGCAAGGACCGTCAGACCGGCGCGCCTCACCACCTCCCGCAGCTCTCCGGATCGGAACATGTGGCAGCGGTGCGTGGCGCCGTCCCAGTTCTCCGGCGTCAGATCCCCCGTGTCTGTGACCTTGCGGTTGCCTTCCGGTGGCACGGTGAGTACTCCCGACAAGAACCGGTGAGCCGTGCCCCAGAGCGACATGACGCTGGCAAGGACGTGCCCTTCCCTCTTGCAGACCCGCACGCATTCCCGTAAGGCTACCGGCGCCTGCTCGAAGATGTAGCTGAGAGGTCCACCGTAGCAGACAACGGCGTCAAAGGATTCGGACTCCAGGCAGTTCATATCGCAGACATCCAGCTGCAGGCGATCCTCTACGGCACTATCGAAAGCCAACTGACTTGCATACTTCCGATGGAGTCCCAATTGGACCTGCGATAGGTCTGCTGCCACGATGCGGCACCCCATCTCCGCCAGTACCTGTGTAAATCGGCCCGGACCAGCGCCGACGTCCAAGACCCGTGATCCCGGCTTCACGAATACCCGCAGCTAATGTGTGTGAATGAAGAGGCTAACGGCGTCCACAGGACTGCGGGAGAATCGTTCCCATTCATGCTCGCCGTATTCGTCGTAGCGAGCAGCCACCCAGTCTGGATTGTAGGTGCTGGCCTGGTCCATATTCCCTCTGTCCAACGAAAGCATCAGCGGTGGCGCGAAGCGGCATCCGCTGAATGTAGTGTTCGGCGTCTTCATGATCCATTGCACAATGCGGCACCAGGACTCCAGCAATGCTCCTACTAGAATTGAGCCTATTCCACTGTCAGCTGTCTGTTGTTGTGTCTCCTGCGCCGGGGAGCATTCGTTGGCGCACGCTGTCGCGCCCAATGACAGTGATGCGCCCCGCGAAGCTGATGTCGGCATGCTCGATCAACGCCAGCAGTGTAGAGGCCGGTTCCTCCGGATCCATGGGTGCGAAGCGAAGTAGAACGATACCCGGTTCTGCAGCGCTTGACGTTCGAAAGACCAGCGCACCGAAATCGCGGTCAAACGTGATGAGAGTGCGGTTTTGCTCGATGCCCAATCGAAGCACGTCGGCATCGGCTATGCCTGGGGATGATTCAGCAATTGACAGGACATCGTGACCGGCTGCTCGTAGGGCATGGAGGGATGCTCTTGGGATGTTCTCGTCGGCCAAGAAGCGCATCACGTCCCCGTACGCCGAGTCGGGTAGGTGGATTCTTCACCTAGGATCTGGGCGGCATATGCGTACACTGCCCTCAACGCATCCTGAGTGACCTTGGGGTAGTTCTCTCGAATCTGCTCCTCCGACCACCCTTCGGCTAGCAGCCCCAGGATGAAGTCCACTGATAGGCGCGTGCCTTTGATAACGGGCTTTCCCACAAGGATTTGCGAATCTATCATGATGTGGTTATGCCAGTTCATCGGATCACTTCCTTCCTCCTGAAATCCCCAGTCCTCATTCAGTATACAGCATGTTCTTGGCCGAAGATGCCATCTCCTTTTTTCGCGCAGGGGGCAGTCGTCCAGCGCGGATTCCCGGTGTTGGGCATGGCCCGGTAGGTATCTGGAAGTGATCGAAAACCCCAGAGATTCAGCATCGATGCCTCGTGTCCTCTGCCACAACCTCGTCTGTGCCGGTTTCTGACCAACAGCCTGGATCGCGTCGGTTGGGGGAGGCTGATCAAAGGATAGGAATCACCCGCTGAGCGTGCGGATTCTGCTCGGACTGAAGCCGCCCGAGGTACGAGGGTAGGTGTGAGAGATAGCTTGACGTAGCTGCGAACGTCCAATCCAAACTTGTTGGACGGGAATCAGGCAGCCCCCCGCCACTCGTACCGATGGTGCAGGCCGCCAACGCGGGCCGAAGAGACAACCTTCGCAGCCCGGTCGGATCGCGTTGTCGGCTGTCTGCTCACCGGGCAGTCCTTCTCCAGCCCAAGATGACACCGATCCTCGTGATGGTACTCAACGTACTCGTGGAGCATGCGGCGAAGATGGCGCTCACCCAGGACGACCACACTGTCCAGGAGATCCTGCCTGACAGAGAGCACCCATCTCTCGGCGATTCCGTTCTGCCAGGGACTTCGGTAGGCTGTTCCGACGATCTTCACCCCCATGCCATGGAGCGTCCTGGCAACCGCAGGCCCGAACTTGCCATCGCGATCGAAGATCAGGTACCGCGGGGTTTGGTCATCGGGGAACGCCTCGCGGAGGCGCTGGCAGATCCAGCCAGCCGTCGGGTTGGATGAGACGCCAACATGAAGGACGGTGCGACGAGCGTGGTGGATGATGAACAGAACGTAGAGAACCTGGAATCTCAACGTTGGGACGGAGAAGAAGTCCATGGCGGCCAGGCAGTCTCGGTGATTCCGAAGAAATGTCATCCAACGTTGATGAGCATCTGGGCCGCGGGGACGCTTCGGCATGTATCGCGCGACGGTGCGTTCTGACACCTCGAAGCCGAGCATCCGAAGCTCACCATGGATCCGAGGTGCTCCCCAGGTTGGATTCTCCGTTGCCATGGGCCGAACCAAGTCACGAACCTCACCGTCGATAGCCAGCCGACCGCCTTGTTCGGTGCGCGACTTCCAGCGCCAGTATCTTTGGAAGCCCTGTCGATGCCAGCGGATCACCGTCTCGGGTTTCACGATGATCAGTGCCTCACGCCACCTGGGCCACAGGCGGTGGAGGAGGACCCAGAGGGCGCGGTCAGATGCCCGCAGCCGAGGCCGCGGCTTCTTGGTCTTCAGGACGGCGAGCTGTTGGCGGAGCGCCATGTTCTCGAGGGCAAGGTCGAGCCTTGGCCTGAGCACGGCGCGGATGAACTGAGCCAGGCATGCGATCAGATGCATAGCCGGGGAAGAATGCTGCATCGGCGCGTCGATTGACAAGCTGCCGGTGCGTCTCTTGGTGCGGCCGCAAGTCCCACCCGGACTTGGCGGACGAGGTTTTGGCAAGCCACACCGGGTGAGCGTCTATGACCATGCTGGGCGCCTCGTGCGCCGGCTCTGCGACCAGATCCTGCCGGCGGGGCATCACCAGATCCCTTGGAACGGCCGCGGTCCGACGGGCGGACGGTTAGCGAGCGGGACCTATCTGATGCGGATCGAGACGGAGAGCAAGCACGTGGCGCGCACTCTCGTGCTGCTGGGCTGTTGATCGCGGTAGCTTGATCCGATCATCCTGCGCGAACGCGCCGGCGAACGACGGTGATCCGCCAGGAGGCCAGCAGGGCGACCGCCATGCCGCCGAACAGGAGCAGCGCCGCCGCGGATGCGCGATTCATGGGACTGGGGTGCGGCAGCGACACCCGCACGTCGCCGTCGCCCACCACCACGAATCCCGCCCAGTAGAAGGGATGGTGCATTCCGGGTCTCGCGCGCACGGCCACCTGTGCAAGTTGCAGCGCGCTCGCAACCGTCTCACCACGCGCAAGCTCTCTGTAGAAGTGCTCCATGAAGCGCGCCGTCCCGCGATCGTCCACGGGCCAGAGGGTCGCCACCACCGCCCCGGCGCCGGCGCTCAAGAAGGCCTGGCAGATTCCCAGGACGCCCTCGCCTGACAGGATCTGCCCGCCGGCCGACTCGCAGCTCGAGAGAACCACCAGGTCTGCCGCCAGGGACATCGCGGCGATCTCACCCGCGCGCAGCCCTCGCTCGGGACGGTCGAGCATGATCGGCAGCTTGGATTGCCACGGACTCTGATCATCGGCCCTGAAGTGCGCAGCCACATGGATGGTTCCCGCGCGGCTGAGCTCCTCGATCGTGAGAGGCGTCCCCGGCACCCAAGGCGCATGAAGCGCCGCGCCGCGCGCGATCCGCTGCAGGGCCTCGACCTCCTCGACGACCCCGCGCAACGCCCGGCCGTCCCCGCCGGTGGTGTCGGCGATGACGCACATCGGACGAGTCCCCGGCTCGGCGAGCTCCTGAGACTGTGCGCGCAGCCACTGGAGCAGGGTTGCGGACGGCACGCGCACCCACTCGCGCCCGTAGCCTGCATCCGCCGCGGACGTCTCCGGCGACCCGTCGTCGATCAGCAGCCCGAGGGGCACGAGATTGAGCGGCCCATCCGGGGAAATGAAGACGCGCTGGGCGCCGGCGATCTGAGCCGCCAGCTCGCCGAACACGAGCTCGGTGAGCCGCTGCGTCGTCGCGCGCAACGCGGCGCCGCTCACCGACTGCGCGGAAAGCTCCGCCGGCACGGCCACCAGCTCGCGGTAGCGGCGCAAGATGCCGCCCAGCTCATCGCCCGGGGGCAACGGTCTGGCCTGGCAGGTCTCCCGCGTGACCGCGAAGATGAACGAGGCCTTCGTTCCCACGTACGCATCGAGGAAGAGCTCACCGGGCCGGAGCACGTCACCTTGCAGCGCGGCCAGGGTAGCCAGATCCGTAACCGCCGGAAGACTCGCGGGACCGGTGATGCGCTCCTGCAGGGTGCGCGTCTTGAAGAGCTGGAGTCGATCGAACGCTGAGCGAACCCGTTCGTCCTCGGCCTGATCGGGCGCCTCGAGCAACGTAGCCGCCAGCTCCGTGCCGATGTTGCGGCCCAGCGCGCCCCGCTGCTCGCGCCAGACAGGATCCAGCGGCGCCGCACGCATGGCCTCCCAAACTCGGGCCGCTTGCTCGAGCGCGGCCAATGCGCTGTCGGGCTGAGCCAGTGACCGGTGAGCGCGCGCCTGCTCGACCAGACCCAGCATGTGGTAGTAGTCCAGGCCCCGCTCGGCGGCGCGCCGGGTGCCCCGCACGAGCAGGGGGAGCCCCTCACCGGGCTGGCCTGCGCGCGAGAGCAGAGCGCCCCGCTGCTGGTCGATCTGGGGCCAGGCGTCTCCATTCGACGCACCGGTGATGACCGTCTCGGCCCGGTCGACGTAGGCGAGGGCGCGCTCGTAGTCCTGCAGGTCGTCCATGACATCCGACAGCCCCATGATGGCCGTCACATGCGCCTGTAGGGACATGTAGCTCGCCAGCTCCAGGGCCTGTTCGTAGCGCTGCGCGGCTTCGCGTGGTCGCCCGAACTCGCGGCTCAGCCGCGCCAGATGGCTCAAGGTCACCGCTTCGAGATCGTAGTACTTCTGATCTCGGCAGATCCGCAGAGCTTCCTGCAGCGCGCTCTCGGCGCTGTCCCGGTTTCCCAGCTTTCCGTAACAGAGCGCGACATTGATCAACGGCGTGACGGCCTGACGCAGATTGCCCGCGTCCTTCTGCAGCTTCAACGACCGCTCGAAGGCCTCCAGCGCGGCGCCCGGATCGCCCAGGGAGTACTCGAGCGTGGCGATGTTGTTGAGCGCCATCGCTTCCCCCAGCGGGTCGACCCGGCGCCGGGCGAGTTCGTGCGCGGCTCGGAACGCGGCCAGGGCCGGGAAGTACTCACCCTGGCTGGTCAAGGCCATGCCCCGGCCGTTCTGAGCCCAGCTCTCCCCTTCCAGGTCCCCCAGCGCGGCGAACACGCCCCCGGCCCGTTCGTACTGCTCAAGCGCCTCTCCGGAGCGGCCGAGCATGTTGGCCTGGTAGGCGAGACCGACCAGCGACCAGCCGATGGTGGCGGAATCCCCAGCCGCCGTGGCCAGCGTTAGTCCGCGGCTGAGGAGCTCACACGCCTCCGGCCTGCGCCCCATCGCCTCCATGGCGACACCCAACCAGCGCAGCGCGCGGCATTCCATGAGCGTGTCGCCCGCGATCCCCGCGAACGCAATCACCTCGCGCAGATCGGGCTCGGCCGCGGCGGCTCGCCCGAAGAAGACGCGCCGGACGCCGCGCCGCAGGAGGAGCTGGGCCTGCAGCCCGGGACCTTGCCCATCCGCTCCGTTCAACATGGCGTCGGTGAGCGCCAGGGAGGAGTCGCGCGCGGCGTGGGTCCAGAGCGAATCGATCAGATCGAGGGACTGTTGCTGATCCGCGGGCAGACTGGAGAATGTCTCATCGAGCAGCGGCCGCGGACGGGACTGCGCCGCGCTCGGCGCGGTGCACAGGATCAGCAGGCTGGTCGACCACGCGATGAGGAAGCGCGCCGCGCTAGCGCCGCGCGTCCTGCGCTCCCGCGTCGATGGTCTCCAGTTCGGACAGGTCGTCCCGGAAGAAGGCAATGCGGTAGCTCTCCGCTCCCGGCGCGGGCGCCCACGTGAAGCGGGCGCCGCCGTCTTCGAGTTGTTCCATGGTCGCGGCCACCACCGCGGCGACCGTCCCATCCGGTCCCCGCAAGACGATCGGCTCGTTCGGGCGGCGGCTGAACTGCGCGATCTGCTGCGTGGCGATGATGAGCAGCGCGACGACCGCCAGGCCCCAGGCCGGACGCAGGGTCGGGCGGATCAGCGTGCGCCCCAGCGCGCGCAGCGAATGCCCGGCTCATGCCTCGGATGCGCGGACCGATCCCGCCGGGGACGGATGCACCGGGATGATCTCACGTTCCAGGGCGGACGCCAATCGCATCCGCGCGTCTTCCGGGTTCACGGTGGCCGGGAGTTCGCGCGGGTTCAGGAAGGCCTGTCCTTCCCACAAACCTGGTCCGCACAGCGCCACTTGACGTTGCATGGCTGGTCCATCAGCCTCACAGACATGATGACACTGCTCTTGGGCACCGCGGCAGCGGTCATCAAGTCACGCCGGGCGCTCGTCCTGGAGAACCTCGCCCTGCGGCACCAGATCGGGGTTCTGCGGCGATCCGTCAAGCAGCCGCGGCTGAGACCGATGGATCGAGGGCTCTGGGTGCTGCTGTCGAGGATCTGGCGCGGGTGGGACAGGTCGCTCGTCTTGGTCAAACCCGAGACCGTGATCCGTTGGCATCGCAAGGGCTTTCGGCTGTATTGGCGATGGAAGAGCCGTGCACCAGGGCGGCCCAAGGTCTCATACGAGATCCGGGATCTGATCCGGCAGATATCCCGGGCCAACCCGCTCTGGGGTGCGCCCCGGATACACGCGAATTGCAGAAGCTCGGCATCGAGCAGGTCATGATTTCGGCCCGCTCTCCATGGCAGAGCCCGTACATGGTGGGCGGGCCTCATCATCGCTACTTCCGGAACGCTGCTTGACCGTCAAACCTGCGGCGGCAGCTTGGGACACCTGGGATCCGGTGGCCTCGCCCGTGGTTCTCCCGTGCCTGGCGCCGGTACGCGATCGGACCCGTACGACCGGAAGCAGATCGCCTTGCAGCTCGGGGATGTCATCCGATCCTATCTAGAAGAGCCAAGGGGGGGAACAATTCGCGGCCCGCGAGCGGTACATGACGGTGCGGGACCGCGCCTTCTGCCCGATGGGTTCTTCGTGCCGGCGTGGCTCGGCAGATCGAGGCCCCAGCGCCGGGCGGTGGTGGCTCCACGCGCCGGCGCGAGGGACGGGGGCTCAGTGGGCACTCCCCTCTACGGAAGAGCGATGGGCTTGGTGCGATTGTGAGGCAGCGGAGATGCGTTCAGGGATTGGTGACGGCCCCGTACGGAGTTTTCGGGATGTACACCGGCCATGACCTGTGGACGCCGCAAGGCGGCCATCAGGTTCATGGGCTTGTCAGACCTCGGCTGTCGACTCTCATCCTCTCTTCTGTAGCGCCGTAACCTCACGCGTCAGGCGCGCCCCCAGGCGATCCCGCTCGACCTCAAGATCATAGCGCGTTTGGAGATTGAGCCAGAATCGTTCCGAAGTTCCAAAGTAACAGGATAGTCTCAGGGCGGTATCCGCGCTGATGGACCTCTTGCCATGGACGATTTCGTTGATTCGCCGGGCAGGGACAGTGATCTCCTTCGCGAGGCGGTACTGACTGATGCCCATTGGCTCGAGAAACTCCTTCAGGAGGATCTCACCAGGATGAATAGGAGCCATACGCTTGCGAGCCATCGTGGCCTCCTAGTGGTAGCCCGTGATCTCCACCTCGAGTGCGTCGGCACCCCTCCAGCGGAAACAGACTCGCCACTGGTCGTTGATCCGAATACTGTACTGGCCCTGGCGTCGACCAGCGAGCTTCTCCAAGCGATTCCCCGGAGGAATCCGGAGATCATCGAGCCGATCGGCGGCATCCAGGATCAGGAGCTTCTGAAGGGCAGCGCGCTGAATCTCCGGGGAGAAGCGCGGGACCCGGAAACGCCGGAACACCCACTCCGTATCTCGACTTTGAAAGCTCCGGATCATGGTCTAATACTAACGCCTCGCGGTAATATCGTCACGCGTTATGTTCCGAGGTCTAGCGTAGACCCCCCCCTACACCCAGCCTCGCTCTTCTGCGGTCAGTCCGCAGCCTCACTCCCTCGCACTCACCCTATGATCGCAGATCCTGTTCACCTGCGCCAAGTACCCTCCGCAGCGGGCTCTCGCGCGGCTTCGTGGCCTCTCCCGAGGCCGCGGCCCACCCCGGCGCCACCCTACGCGGCCGCAAAGCTTGGACCGTATCGCGACAGCTTCTTCAGATTGTGCACGATCCCGAACAGCTTCCACTGAATGTCCACCTTCACCTTCCCCCGCAAACTGGGTTCGCACGGAATCCCGGAGCCGTGCCACGCACGCACGCACGGCTGCCGTTGCTGCAGTGCATCTCGAGTTGGGGGTGCAGCGTCACCCGTGACGGCTGATCTGAGGCGCATCCCACGAGCAGGCAAGCTCCTGCCAGTGGAAGAAACCACACAGGATCGGGTGCCAGCGTCCACGTAGGGCACGGACCCGCGAGCCCCCATTTGACCCCCCTGTCCCCGCCGTGTACTTTGAATCCGATGCCCGCGACGCACCGCCCTACCGGCGGCCGCGCGTGGATCGGGAGGACCTGTGCATGAGCCCTGCGGGAACCAGAACCGGCTTGGCGGCCGCACCCGTCTTGGCCGTCCTGCTGGCGATCGCGCTCCTCGCGCCGGGATGCGAAGGCACGCCCCCGCCCGCGGGCGGCGACCAGACCGGTCGCGCCGTGCAAACGGCACCCACCGTGACCGGTCCCGACGCGGCCGCCGTGCGCGCTTCCATCACCCGCACGATTCCCTGGCTTGCACAGACGCGCGTTCGGCCGGCGCAGGAAGGACTGGGGCGTTTCCGCTTCTACGTCATGGAGGTCCACTGCTGGTACCTTCTCTACGTCTTCACCGATGAGCCGCTGCAGAAGGAGCGGTATCGAACGGAAGTGGTCGAGCGACTGCGCCTTCTGGGCGATGGACGGCCGCTGCTCGAGCATCTCCAGCGCGTTCGCATCCCCAGCGTCATCGCCGACGTGTTGATCCTGGTGTTGATGGCGCAGCACGTCGGCGTCGAGTTGCCCGCAGTCACGCAGGCGCTGCCGGAGCTGTACCAGCTGGGGCTCGACGAGCCCAAACGCCCGATCGGCCTGAAGATCGCGCTGACCTGGCTGGCCGGCGCCGTGGGGCTGAAACCCGTGCCCACCCTGGAGGAACTCCGCCAGGAGGCGATGGTTCGCACACAACCGCGCGAGGCCACGATGAAGGCTCGGGATGTCTACCACCTGACCCACGAGATCTTCGGACTGACCGACTACGGCCTGCGCCGGGGCGATTTCACCCCGGACGAGCAAGCCTATCTCGAGCGCAGCCTCCCATTCTGGTCGCTCTTCAACGTCATCCTCGGTCAGGCCGATGTCACCGCCGAGGTCAGCATCTGCCATCAGGTGGCGGGAACGACGAGCACCTACGGCTACGGAGAGGGCATCCGCTATCTGGTGGAGAGCCAGTCGGCGGAGGGCACCTTCGGGGAATCGAAGGTCGACTCCGATCTGCCCATCGACATCCGGCTGGGATACCTTCACACAACGATGGTCGCCTTGCACGCGCTGCTAGGCCATGAGGCGTTGCTGGTGAAGGGCACGCTGCCCGGTCTGCCCCGGTGAGGGGCCGCGCCGCATAGGACGCAGAGGAGTGGGGTCGGTGCCGACCCGAGTGGAAATCCGCCTGCTGGGCCCCCCGCGCGTCGTCGTCTCCGGCCAGATCGCTCCGACCCGGCGTCGCAAGGCGCTGGGCCTGGCCGCCTTCCTCGCCGCCAGCCGCGTCCCCTGCACGCGCGGGCTGCTCGCTGCCACATTCTGGCCCGACGCGGACCATGAAGGCGCGCACGCGCAGCTCCGCAACCATCTCTGGGTCCTGCGCCGGGCAGGCCTGACCCCCTGGCTCGCGCTGGAGGGGGAGATCGTCGCACTGCGCTCGGGGGAGGGCCTCTGGGTCGACGTGCGCGAGCACCGGCGCCTGCTCGAGTCGGCCGGGCTGGTGACGGGACGCGGCGGGGCGCTGCCTGCGGGCGCCGAGTCAATCCTGAGCCAGGCCGTCGCCCTCTATCAGGATCACTTCCTGGCCGGCTTTTCCTTCCCCGACAGCGTTGCCTTCGAGGAGTGGCAGCTCCGTGAGGAAGAAGCCCTGCGGACCTCCCAAGGGGCGGCCCTCGACGCCCTGATCCATCTGCGCGAGAGGCTGGGCGATCTCGAAGGGGCGCTGGCAAGCGCGCAGCAGCGCACCCAGCTCGATCCACTGAACGAGCAGGCCCTGCGCAGCGTGATGACCCTTTACCTGCGCCTCGGACGGCGCGGCGAGGCGCTGCAGGCGTACGAGCGCTTCAGCGCACTCCTCGAGCGCGACCTGGAGATCGCCCCCTCACGCGAGACGATCCTCCTGCGCAACGAGATCGCGACCGGCGGCGCGCGGCCACTCAGGCCGGTTCCTGCCGCAAACGTACCCCCGCGATCGGTGCTGCCGGAGCCGCCGACCCCGTTTGTCGGGCGCGAAAGGGAGCTGGACGAGATCGCGCGTTGCTTCGATGCGCCGGAGCTGCGCCTGTTCACCCTCACGGGTCCGGGGGGATGTGGCAAGACACGCCTGGCCCTCGAGGCCGGGCGCAGGTTGAGCCCGCTCTTCCCCGACGGCGTGGTCTTCGCCCCGCTGGCGACGATGGCGGCGGGACACCTGCTGCCGGTCGCGCTGGCCGAGGTTCTCTCTCTGCCGCTGGCGGCACACGATCGCGTGCCCGCGCCGGGCCCGCGCGAGGGACTGATCGGCTTCCTGCGCGAGAAACGGATCCTCCTCATCCTGGACAACCTGGAGCAGATGGCGGGCGATCTCCAGTCCCTGCGCGAGATCCTGGCGGGGACGCGTGGCACGGTCGTCCTGGCCACCTCACGCACGCGGCTGCGCCTCGCGGGCGAGCAGGTCCTGGAGGTGGAGGGCCTGCCCTGGCCCGCGCGCAAGGCTTCCCCCGAGGAGGTGCAGCGCTGCGCCTCGGTCCGCCTCTTCCTGCAGACCGTCCGGCGGGTGCGGGGACCTTTCACACCCGCGCGCGCGGAATGGGGCGCGGCCGGTGAGATCGCCCGAAGACTGCGCGGCCATCCGCTGGGGCTCGAGCTGGCCGCCTCCTGGGCGCACACCCTGAGCGTGGTCGAGATCGCCGCGCAGCTCACCGTGAGCCTCGACCTGGAGGCAGCCCCGCGAGCCGATGTCCCGGCGCGCCATCGCAGCCTGCGGGAAGTCTTCGAGCAATCGTGGGCGCTGCTCTCCCCCGATGAACGCGCTGCCTTCCGCCGGCTCTGCTGCCTCCCGGGATCGTTCGACCGCGAGGCGGCACTGGAGATCGGAGGTTCCACGCCGGCGATCTTCACCGCGCTGATCGAGCAGTCGTTCCTGCGTCGCACAGGCGATCGGCGCTTCGAGATCCTGGAGACGCTGCGGCAGTTCGGCCGCGAGAAGCTCGCCGCGAATCTGCGTGAGGAGTCCGCGGTCCGGGACCGCTCCGCACGCCACTACCTGAATCGACTGATCGAGGCGCGCGGCGCACTGGAGGGTGCCGGCCAGAAGAAGGCCCTGCACGAGCTGGCCCGCGATCGTCACAACCTCCGCCAGGCCTGGCTGCGGGCCTCAGAGCGCGGCTGGGTCGCGGAGATGTTGAAGGCGGTGCGGCCGCTCTTCCTCTTCTATGACATGAGCAGCCGCGTGGTGGAGGGTGCGGAGACAACCGGCCTCGTACTGCGATCCTTGCTGCGGCGGCCGCAGAGCGCTCCGGCGCGGCGGCCTGCGAGCATTCCGGCGCGGCGACTCATCGCCCTGTCTCGCATCGCGCAGGCCTGGTTCCTGCGCTTCGAGGGTCGCGGACGCGGCCGCGGGATGATGCGCCAGGGGCTGCGCGACCTGCGCACGGTGGGCACACCCGTCGAGCGCGCGTTCGGCGAAGCTCTCGCGGCGCTCGTGGACCCCTTCTCTCCCCGTGCCGAACGGGCGCTGCGGGAAGGCGGGTACCAGTGCGAACGCGCGGGGGATCTCTGGTGCGCGGGGCTGGTGTGGGAGGTGTTGGCCTGCCACCTGCTGGTGAGCGATCCAGAGGAGGGCTTCCGCGTCCTGCACCGCAGCCTGGCTCTGCGCCGGCGCTGCCGCGATCGCTGGTCGATCGCGCTCGGGCTCTACGTGGTGGGTCTGTCCCTGGAGCAACGTGGACTCCTGCGCGGAGCGCGCCGGCGCTTCGAGGAGAGTCTCGCCCTGCGTCGTCGCCTGGGGGCAGACACCGACGGGATCCTCGACTGCCTGGAGGGCATCAGCCGCATGGCGCTACGCTCGGGCGCGCTGGCGGATGCCCGGCAGCACGCGGCGGAGTCTCTGGTCTTGGCCGAGCGGCTTGGCATCCGCGCCAAGATCGCCCGGGCGCAAACGCGCCTGGCCCAGATCCACTGTCTGATGGGAGCGCCGGTCGAAGCGCGCCCCCTCCTGGATGCGGCGCTGGTCACGTCCGAGAGCCTGGGCAATGCCCCCTGGTCGGCTCATCTGCACGTGCTCGGCGGGATCGCCGCGCTGGATCTGGGCGACGCGGGGGAGGCAGGCTGGTGCCTGGAGCGAGCCATGTCCGCCGCGGCACCCGAGACGGAGCCGGGGCCGGGAACGCAGCCCGGCTGGCTGAGCCGCGACACGGCGGCCTGGCGAGATCTCCTCGCGGGACGGCTGGCGCTCGCGGACGAGCACGCGTCGCCGGCCAGTGAGCCACTGGCCGGGGCACTGCGTGGTGCGCTGGCCGCTCGTCACGAGCCGCTGGTGGCGGAGACGCTCAGCGGCTGGGTGGAGCTGTATAAGTGCGCGGGACACACCGCTGCCGCTGGACGCCTCGCCACCGTGCTCCTCGCCAGCCCGGTGCTGTCCGAGCCCCGGCGGGCCCGGCTGGAGCAGCTTCTGGCGGAATCAAGTGGGGCTGCGGACGTGCCACCGGGTGCCCCCCCGAACACACCGGCGGTCCTGTTGCCAGGTGCCGTCTTGCACACGCCCGCAGCCCCATCATCGGATGCTGCCCCCCTCCTGCGCGTGGCTGCCGACTTGTTGGCGGAAGAGCAGCCGCGCATCTGAAGCGAGCAGCAGGCTTCCCTACCTGACGACGATCTTCCCCCCGCTCCGGAATGCGCCCGCCCGCAGCTCGTAGAGATAGACCCCGGCGAGCAGGCCCTTGGTTGTCGCCGTGTGGGTGCCGATCGGATACGCCCCTTGGGCCACCGTCTTGAGCTTCCTGCCGGACACATCATAGAGGTCGAGCGCGACCTCGCATCGACTGGGAAGCGTGAAATGGAAGGCCACGTCGCCCGCCAGGGAAGGGTTGAACACCGTGGCGCACGATGGGATGGCCCCGGGCGTCAAGTCCACTTCGCCGATGCCGCTGGAAGTGGCCCAAGCGATGTGCAGTTCTTCCACGGTGGGACTCGCGAGCACCTCGGTCGTTGCCAGCAGCAGGCGATACTGGAAATACCGCGTGCCGTCCGCGACGTACGAGGAGAGATCATCCCCCGAAGCCACCACCGCGCTCCACGCGCCCATGTTGGCGGCGTCCCCCGAAGCACGCACTTCCACGCCGACGGATGTCTCGGGCGGCGTTGCGGAGGCCCAGCTGATGCTGCCCCAGTTGCCGACGGGATCGCCGCAGTCGAGGATCGAGGACTCGAGGGACCCACTGGCCACATACGCGCTCGATGGCTCGTACCAGAGGATGCTGTTGTCCCAGGAGAAGGAGGCCAGAACTTCCAGCGCCTGGTCACCGTCGACGTCGACCGCGAGCACGTCGTTGGGTCCAGCGGAAGTCCCGTCGACCTCGTGTCTGAGCCAGACGCGACCCAGGGCATCGACGTTCTCGTACCACATCACCCGGTCCCCATCGCGCTCGTTGCTGATTACGTCATTGTCGGCGTCCCCATCGAGGTCTGCGACGCGGGAGCTGAAGGGAGCGGCCAGGCTCGCACCCACCGCGTGCTCCGTCCAGGTGCCCCCAGCGCCGTCGTTCTCCCACCAGGCCACGCGCCCGGCATAGGATGCGCCGACGACATCCAGGTCGGTGTCCCCGTCCATGTCGGCCGCACGGCAGCTGAGCGCCTGCGGGAAGCTGGCGCAGATGAAATGCTTGGTCCAGGTGGCACCGGTGCCCATGTTCTCGTACCAGCAGATGTCCCCGGCGCCATAGGCGGCACCCACGATGTCGATGTCATCGTCGCCATCGATCCGCGCGGCCACGGCCCACCAGGCATAGCTGAACGCGGCGTCGACGGTGTGCTCGACCCAGGTGGTGCCGATGCCGTCCGTGTTCTCCCACCAGAGGATGTCGCCGGCGTAGAACACGGCCCCGCACAGGTCGACATCGAGGTCGCCATCGAAATCGGCGGAGCAGACCGAGAAGGGACCGTTGACGGACGCGTCGACGACGTGTGCGATCCACCCGCCGCCCGATCCGTCGTTCTCCCACCAAGTGATGGTGCTGCTGTCCTCCGATGTCGCGGCCACGTCGAGGTATCCGTCGCCGTTGATGTCGGCCACATGCACGCTGGCGGCGGTGGGGAAATCAGTGGCGATCGTGTGCTCGACCCAACCCCCACCCGTTCCATCGTTCGCCCACCAGGCCACCTGATTGCCTTGATAGGCAGCGCCCACGATGTCGGGGTCCTGGTCGCCATCGAGATCGCCGTAGTCGATGCAGGCGGGCTCGCCGAAGGTGGAGGTGACCGTGTGCGCAGTGGGCATGGCTGCAAGAAGCGTCAGGCCCCCGGGCGGACTCGCCCAGTCGATTCCCTGCGCAGATGCGAAGAGCGTGCCCCAATCCGCGACGGGTCCGGCGACGCCGCCCCCGCCCGACCAATCGGTCTGCAAGGCCTCAGCGCCGAGGGCCGGCGCTGCCAGCGCGAGGGCCAGATATGCGACGGTCCCCGTGGCGGTCACGAATCTCATATTCCCTGTCCTTTCGCGGCACATCGCCGTCATCCTCGGCACCCCATGCAGGCCCCCACGACCCGGACGCCGCCGCGGACTGCCCATCCGCATGACGCCGCCGTGGACTGCCCATCCGCATCGAGTATGGTCGAGGGGCGCATCAGAAACGTCTCATGAGCGTCTCACGGCCCGGAAATCGCCTGGCGGGACGCGGGGGAGCTCGGGGGCGCGGGCGTCTCGGGGGTGTGTGGGGTCTCGCGGGCGCGGGGCATTGGGTGAGTCCTTCGAGATGCTAACCCTTTCACGGACCTGCAAGCTGGACGGGCCGATGGCACTCGTGCACCAGGGCATGATCGATCTGGGAGACGCAAAGGTCTTCCAGGTCGTCGCCGGACCCGGGAAGGCCTTGGATATCTTGAAGCGGGGGCTGATCACCGAGATGGCTCCGACAAGCCCGGCCGTGGCCAGATCCGCAGGGGTCAAGACCCGCGGTCGGGTCGGAGACACCGGTCCTGAACGTCGCAAGAGAATGGCGCAGCACATCCTTCGTGCGTCCGGCGCGTCCCGGACGCTGACGGCAACCAGGGAGGTTGTGATGCGCCAGCTTCGTCCTCGGCCGTACGAGGAGCCGTCACCGCCGAAAGACGGCTTTGATCTCACCCCACGTGGACAAGATCGCGGGGCTCGGTCCGCCCCCCGATGGGCAACCGACGCCCAGTGCGCCAATCTGCCCGCATTGCGGATCGGACGCGCAGGGCGACCCCGCCTGCAGCTCGTAGCATCCGTCAAAACCGGTGCACGGGCAATCGCGGGGATCGCAGAACAGGGGATCGACGAACAGGTTGTGGCCCTGCCACTGCACTGGCCCGAAGATCCCACTGGAATCGACGTCGCAGCAGGTGAGGGTCGGGGATCCGAAGGGGGAGTCGACCCAGATCTGGTCGCCGCTTTCCGCGCAGTTGCCCCATACGATCGTGTGGTCGACCAGGGCATTGCTGCAGACGAGACCTCCACCCTCGCCGTAGGAGGCATTGCCGGAGAAGGTGCAGTAGGAGATCTCGGCGTCCCGGCAGCCCAATCCTCCGGCCCCGTAGATGGCACCATTGCAGATGAAGGTGCAGCGCGTGAATACACCGGAGGTCACGGCAGCACCGCCTCCGAAGCCGTCGGCGCCGTTGGCGATGAACGTGCAGTCGGTGAAGGTGCCGTCTCCGTCCGCCCCGCCTCCTCCATCCCCGGCGTAATTGCGGATGAAGTCGCAGCCCTGAAAGGTGACGGCCGTGAGCATCGGCCTGCAACGAACCGCTCCGCCGAAGGCCGCCTCGTTGCCCTCGAATCGGCAGTCGATGAAGGACGGATTGCCGCGCTCGCAGTACACGGCGCCGCCGCTCTCATAGCCCGCGTTGTTCTGGAAGTGGCAGTTCACGATCGTAGGGGAAGAAGAGCCGTAGATCGCGAGCGCTGGGCCATCCACATACCCATCGTGGCCGAAGTCCCAGATGCCGATGCCTTCCAGCCTGGTGTCCGGGCCCTCGCCCTGATCGATCAGGAATCCCCACGCCTGCCCTTGGCCAGAGATGCGGCAGGCGGCAGGGTTCCCGCTCGCCGACCGGATGGTGACCGCACGACCAGGCAGGTGGATGTCATGGTTCCCCGGACCCACATAGACCCCATCGGCCATCTCGATGACGTCGCCCGAATCGGCCAGAGCGATGGCGGCCTGCAGGCCGCCGGGATACTCCGGTGTGATCGGGATGACCTCGGCTCGGGGAGTACTGGACAGCAGGAGACCCACGACAAAGCAGGACAGCAGGCGGTGCACAGAAACCTCCTGAGCTGAGCGCGGAGCCGAACGGCAATTGCACGGGTGCGATTCATTGATAGTATAGCCGATCCTGACCGGTGCGCTCTGGAGTTCTTGTGGGCAGCGGGCCGCGCCCCGAGCCCACCCGAGGAAGCTCCAACCGCTCCTCCCAGCCCCGGGGGTTGAAAACCCCTCGGGTGCGGAACGAAGAGCCTTGGAGGTATCGGAAACTCACTCGGGCGGTCCGCATGTCCCTCATCACAGCCAGTGGCCTGGCGAAGTCCTTCGGGGCATTCACCGTCTTCCACGGGGTATCGCTGCAGATCCCCCGCGACGGCCGCATTGCCTTGGTGGGCCCCAACGGCGTGGGCAAGACCACCCTGCTGCGCATCCTGGCCGGGCTCGACGATCCCTCGGCGGGTACCGTCCATCGCGCCCGGGCACTGCGCGTCGGCTACCTGTCCCAGGAGGCGATCGGTGACGCACGTGGTACGCTTTGGGAGAGCTGCCTCGAGGCGCTGTCCGCACTGCGCGAGCAGGAAGCGGAACTCGCCGGCGTCGAGCGGCGGCTCTCCCAGGCGCCGGAGGATGCGGCTTTGCTGGAGCAATACGGCGAGCTCCAGCAGGCCTTCGAGCTGGCCGGCGGGTACACCTACCCGACGCGCCTCCAGCAGACGCTCAGCGGCCTCGGTTTCCGCGAGCGCGACTACGGCATGCCGCTGGAGAAGCTCTCGGGTGGCCAGCAGACCCGCGCCCAGCTTGCCCGCCTTCTTCTGGCTGCCCCCGACCTGCTGATCCTCGATGAACCCACCAACCATCTCGACATCGAAGCCGTCGAATGGCTCGAGGGCTGTCTGCGCGAGTGGCGCGGTGCGGTCTTGGTAGTGTCCCATGACCGGTACTTCATGGACCGGGTGGTCACACACGTCTACGAGCTGCGCTCGTTCGGACTCGAGTCCTTCCGCGGCAATTACACCACCTTCGCGCAGCAGCGCCAGATCCGCTGGGACGATCGCGCCAACTACATCGCCGCTGTAAAGGAGGAGCTGGAACACGAGCTGGAGTTCGTCCGGAAGCACATCGCCGGTCTGCTGACGAATCAGGCCAAGGGACGCCTGCGGCGGGTGAGTCGCAAGATTCGCGCCATCGAGAACCACGGCTTCGAAGGCGTGCGCGGCAAGCGCTGGCTCGAGATCGGCACCAGCGATCGCACCATGGGTGTGGAGGAGGCCTGGCAGAAGCTCAAGGCCTTGGCGGGCACCGATCATGATCCCGGAAGGATCTCGTTTCACCTGAAGCCCCGGCGACATGGCGGGAACATCATCCTGCGCGCCCAGAATGCCTGCATCGGCTATCCCGGTCGTCTGCTCTTCCGCATCGACGAGCTGGCCCTGCAGCGCGGGCACCGCGTGGCGATCATCGGCGGCAATGGATCGGGCAAGACGACCCTGCTGAGAACGATGCTGGGCGAGGTGGGCGTCCTGAGCGGCCGTCTGCAGATCGGGCAGGGACTGGACTTCGGGTACTTCACCCAGGCCCACGAGGACCTTGATCCGTCCCGCACGCTGATCGAGGAGATTCAGAGCATCGCCGCCGACATGCAACCACCCGAGATCCGGCACTTCCTCGGGCGGTTTCGCTTCTCGGGCGAGGACCATTTCAAGACGATCTCGGTGCTCTCGGGTGGCGAGCGCGGCCGGCTGGCACTGGCCAAGCTGTCCCTCTCCAAGGCCAACCTGCTCCTGCTGGACGAGCCGACCAACCATCTGGACCTTCCATCGCAGGAGGTCCTGCAGCAGATGCTGGTCGAGTACACCGGCACGATCCTGCTCGTCTCGCACGACCGCTATCTGATCGATGCCCTGGCGACCCAGATCTGGGCGATCGATGCCGAACATGCCCGCCTGGTCGTGTTCGCGGGCGGATACGCCGCGTACAAGGCCTGGCTGGCGGAGTCGGCGGCGGGGGACGTGGCCGAACCGAGCGTCCAGCCGGCACAGGCATCGCGCGCGGCGCGTGCGCGCAAGCCATCCGTGACCGCATCCGGGGCCCGGGAGCAGCAGCGCCGTGAGGAGCTGGCCCGCGTGGAGGAGACGATCGCGGATCTCGAGGCGCGCCTCGCGCTGACGGAGGAGCAGCTCGCCCATCCGCCCTCCGATCCGCAGGCGCTGCAGCGTCTGGCGGCCATGCACCAGAGCCTGCGGGATGCGGTCGTCGTCTGGATGACGAAGTGGGAAGGGCTGCAGGGCGACCGTGCGCCGTAGGACCGCGCCAGCGACCGGGTCCCTGCATGGAGTCGGCGTCACTCGAAACGCTCCCCGAAGTGGCTGTTGCGCTTGATCAGCAGCCGTGCGTGCGCGTAGTCGAAGACGAGATTGAATCTGCGCAGCACCGCGTTCGCGAGCACGGCGTCGGCCTCGCCCGCCTTCGAGCGAATCTCCGCCGGGGCGAACGCGGCGACCACGTCGTGCAACTCGTGGGGGCCGAGGATGAGCTTGGCGATCCTGCCCCGCTTTCCATGGATGTCCCCGCTCAGGCCGCGGCCCAGGTAGGCTTCCGTCGTCTCTTGCGGAAGTGTGAGCTTCATGCCGTCTCTGAGCAGCAGCTCGATGCCCTCGCCCGAGGCGCAGTCGATGTAGGTCTTGAGCGGGATCGGGGCCTCACGATCGACGACGATCGAGACGTCGAGAAAGGGAAGGTTGTTCTTGCCGAACGTGAGCGGCACCGCTGTCCAGTCGGGCACGGGCTCGAACGCCTGCGGATCGCGCAGAGTGAGGGTGAGGCTGTCGAAGTCGACTTCCACCGCGTAGTGCCCGAGCAGGGTATAGCCGATCACGCCATCGACCCCGGCACTCTCCATGGTGCCCTCGGACAGGATGATGATGCGCTGATTCACGAACCCCACCTCTCCGACACGGAAGCCGGCAGAGTCCGAGAAACACGCCTTGGAGGGCGGCCCTCCCCCGGCCCCGGGGATGACGGCATCGATCAGGGTGTGGATTCCGAGCGAGTCCTTAAGCTCGGGCTTGAAGAGGAGGAGGCCATCGAAGCCCATCCCGGTGTCGAGGATGAGGTGGAGTTCGCGCAGCCCCTCGAACTGCACCGGGACCATTGTCTTATCGCGGACCAGGGTGATGGGAACGGAGGGGTCAGCCGCCCAGACGACCGTGCTCGTGAGAGTCAGCGCCAGGGACAGAAATGCTGGACGCCACGCCGCGTGACGATAGGGACACACTGCATTCTTCCTCGTCGTTCCGTTGCACTGGGTCCTCCGCTGCTCGGGCAGGATGGACTGCCGCGGTCAGGATAGGCGAGAATCGACCTGGCGCACGGGAGAATTGTCGAGCCCGCGGCGGGTCCATGGCCGCGTTCGCTGCTCGGCAAGGCATGCCTCCTCTGTCTCGCCCCGCACACGTTTCCTGTATCGCCCCGTGCACATCTGCCCGCCCCTGGGCCGGCCCGCTGCCAGCCAGGGCGACCCATCTGTCCGTGCAACTGCCGCAGCCCCACGCCATTCAGGCCACCTCGATCGCACCGAATCCGTGATGGCACGGATGTTGGAACACCCCGGGGGCAAGAGCGCGACCCCGGAACCAACAAGACGGCGGGAGAGACGACAGGGACGACGGGGCCCAGGACGTGGCAAAGCGGCGCGCGGGTGACTCCCCGGCGCAGCGCGGACGGAGGAGGCGAGTCATGAAAGCGTGGAAGAATGACAGTCGAATGCTGGCGAAGACTGCGACCCTGTGCATGCTGATCGCCATGGGTGGAGTGTTGACCGTGGATCTGTGCGGCTGCGACAGCGAGGGCCCGACCCGGGCGCACCACACCCCGGTGGGTCCGCCGCCGCCCGGGCCACTGGCTCAGGCCAGCTTCGGTGGGTCGGACCTCACCTTCTGGCCCTACGTGGGCACCACGTTGGACAGCCAGGGATCGGACCCCGTGAACCTGATCTTCGTGGGCAAGGCGAGCCCGGCCGAGGTGCGCGCGGCCCTCATGGCGCTGGACGGCGACCGCAGTGCCGTGGGCCTGCCCCCGATCGAGCCGTTCACATCGACCTGGACGGACGCGAACGGCGATGTGCAGGCCACGTATGCCGAGGATGGCGGATGGGTCGGGAGTGTGATCCAGCTCCAGCTCGGGGGCTACGGTCCGATGCGCGTGCATCTGCGCCTCTTCGGCACGGACGCGGGCTTCGGCAGCGAAGGGACCTGGACGCTGGGCAGCGCGCACTTCGAGATGCTCATCCCGGGCACGGCGGATCACCAGGTGCTGAGCTGGGAGCTGGCCGAGGGCGTGGTGGTGGGCGACCTGGCGCGCAGCGGTCTGCTCGATGGCGCCAAGCCTTCAGTCGCCGTACCCGGGATCAACGCAGCGCCCGGGTATCGCGAGATCCCGGCCATGATCTACAACGAACTTCCCACGGATCTGCGCAGGCTGATCGACGGCCCGGTTGACAACGTCACCGAGCCCGTGCCCATCAAGACCGACGGCAGCGCCACGCTGCTCAACCTGGCCGATGCCGCGGGAATCACGGCGGGCAGGTTCACGGATGGGTTCACGATGACCTACGACATGGTGATGCCGAAGCCCTTCTGCGGTACGGAGGAGAGCGCCTGGGTCCATGTGGCCGGCCCGGTCGAGTTCCACAAGACAGTAGATGTGACGGCTGATGGCGGCTACAGCTTCGCCGCTGGCTACACCGGTGAGCTGATCGTGACGCCCATGGACCTGACGAAGAACCCGCCGGCGCCTGCCGGACCGTCCTATGCGGCCGTGGTGAGCGACGACCAGGTGGGCTGGATCACTGCGCAGGGGTGGGATGTGTCGTCCACCGTCGAGCGGATGGCCAACCGCCCATCCGGCAAGGAGCACCTGCGCGTCGAGCTGCGGCTGGAGTCGGACGGTGAGCGAGAAGCGCTGATCGACGCGAGCTGTCTGCCCGAGGATGACGCAGACAGCGGGACCTATCAGCGCGGGACGTCTCTCCAGGAGGACCGGTCGCGCTAGGCAAACGTGTGGGGATGCGTCATCTCGCTACCGTTCGACAGCCGGCCCCCGATCCACCCGGGTCTGGGGCCGGTGCCTCAGTGCTGTGCGATTCGGCCTGAACCGTTCGCCCCCCGGGCCGAACGCACCAGGGTTGCCTCCTCCGGATGCGGCCCCAGCCAGTTCACCTTGCCGGACGCGAGATCGTAGATGGCCCCCACGATGGCGACCTCCCGCGCAGCGACCAGCTCTCTGGCCACCGAGCTGCCGGTGAGTAGGTCCTTGATCGCCTGCATGATGTTCGCCCGCACGACGAACGGCACGAGGCTCTCGCCGGTGAGGCCGGGATGGAGGCGGCGCGCATCCGCCATCGCGCGCTCGATGTTGTCGAGCAGACCCGGGAGGCTGCCTTCCAGCTCGGTTTCGGTCGCGACCGCGGTCACCGCGCCGCATTTTTCGTGACCCAGGACAACCAGCAGCGGCGTGTGCAGGTGCCCGATCCCGTACTCCATGGTGGCGATCTCATCGATGTCCGCAACGTTTCCCGCCACGCGTACAACGAAGATGTCTCCCAGCCCCTGATCGAAGAGGATCTCGGGGGGCACGCGCGAGTCGGAGCAGCAGAGGATGGTGGCGATGGGGTGTTGCCCCTGCTCATTCAGCTCGGCCAGCCGGGCCGCGTCCTGGTGTGGATGCTGCGGGGTGCCGGCGCGGAAGCGCTGGTTGCCCTCCTTCAGTCGAGTGAGCGCCTCATCGGACGGGGTGACCACCGGCGCCGCAGCCGGGGCAGATGCATTCGTCCCGTGTTTCTCTGCCGCTGGCTTGCTCTCCTTCTTCGTCCCGTGCTGCTTGGTCTTGGTCTCCGACCCGTGCTTCTTGACCTTCTTCTCCGAGGAGGATTCGGCGCTGGACGAACCCACTCGCTGTCCGACTGCGGCCGTCAAGGTCTCTGATGCGGGCGCAGCGAGCCTTCCTGCGGCCGGGCGCGGCCCCGCCGCGCCGACGAGGAATGCGATCAGGGTCATCGGCAGAATCCGGGTCGATGCGCGCACGTCCACCTCCAGGGCCCGGGGCTTCATAGAACCTGCGGTGCCTTTGTCTTATCGGCCCGTGAGGTGGAGATCATGAACCCGGAGTCGGGGAGGGCTGGCGGGGCGAGCTGCGCAGGCTCGCGCGTCTCGAGAGAGGCGGAAGCGCGGGGGTAAGAGAACCCCCGAGGGTTGTTCACCCCCGGGGGGTCGTGTCGAGTTCCGCAGAGCGGCCTGCGATCAGCGCCGGCGGCGTATGAGCCCCAGCGCGGCCGGACCGCCAACCACGACCCCGAGGAGCACCAACGAGGTCGGCTCCGGCACCGTGGAATAGGGTTCCACACCACCTTCACCCACCCAGACCGAGCCCAGTCCGCTGGAGCCCGTGCCCTGAAGGTGAAGCGCGGAGTGATAGCTCCCTGACCCGCCCCCGGGAGCGCTGAGGTAGTCGAAGGACAGAGCGCCGATGGAACCCGTGCCGGCGTAGTCGATCTGGTAGATCGAGTGCTCGGCGTTCTTGAACCGGCCGTCGCCGGAAGTCGCGAATTCGAAGACGAAGTCGAAGAAGCCGTCCCCGTCGGCCTTGTAGGCATCGCCACCAGCCCGATGGCCGATGTCAGCAGGCTGCTCGCCGGACAGGTAGGTGAACGTCAGATTGCCGGGATCCTTGTCCGGATCGAAGTTGAAATACCACTTGCCGATGAACTCCGTGCTGGAGAGGTTCAGAGCATACATGTCCAGCCGGACCTGATTGGTCCCGATATCCGTGAACTCCGCACGGGCCCAGGGAGCAGCCCCGAGGGGCTCCTCGCTGCCACTGAAGATGTAGCCCATGTCCCAGACCAGTGCTGAAGCTCCGGACACCCCGACCAAGCTGAGTACGAGGATCGTGCCGGCGATGGCCAGCCCACGGTTTCCAGGTGTCACGCAATACCCCCTATGGATGTCTTTTCTGGCGTTCTGTTGGTCATCAGAGCGCAGTTGCCCCGCCAATTATCGGAAGAGTATAGCAGATCGGAGACACTACACTCGTAGATAATCGGCAATTGATTCTCTGATATGCGGTTGCGACGACCTCATGTGTTGACCTGACCGACTGCGATCCCGGCCGCGTCCTGTGCGTTCTGGGTTGGTTGTGGAACTAGGATTGGTGAGAACTGCAGGATAACTATTTGTGAGATATTCACTTAGGAGACATGAGTGTCATGCCGGCGGACCTGGGAGGCAAGTCGCGGAGGCTTCGGAAGACAGCCGGAGGTTTCACCAATCTTCGCACCACAACCTGGTCTACACGCCCAGGATCGTGATCCGAAACACGCAGTCGCTTCCGCCCGTCTTGAGCGACTCCACCAGGTCGACGCGCACGGCCTTGCCCGTGATGCGCTCGAAGATCTCCTGCACGTATCCCGTCGAGCAGTAGCAGAAGGTCGGGGAGAGCCCCGGCGGGCCGGATTCGACCAGCGGGCACATGCAGTAGCCATCGCGGATGGTGAGCCCCCACGGGTTCTGGTGATCGCGCCCCCAGTTGAACGTAAAGCTGACCGTGTCGCCCTCGCGGGTCAGCGCGTACCCGTTCTGCTCGAGGTGCGCGAGGTACTGATCCAGATCCTCCCGGGATGGCTTTTTGCTCCCCGCGACCCCCGAGGCATGGATGTAGCAGGAGCGCCCGCAGGCCTTCATCAACCGGGCCTTCGTCTCCTGGTCGAGCATGCTGTCCATGTGGTCCATCAGGGCCTTGATCCAGGACTCGGCCTTCTCGGCCTTGACCCAGCCCGGGGACTCCGATCCCTTGACCATCCGCTGCTCGAGATCGCTGATCCAGGCGGCCTCGCCCGCCTCGGCCGCGCCGGCCGCGTCGCCCGCGGCCCCTCCGGCGGCACCTGCTTCACCTGCCCGGCAAGGTAGGGCCCGCCCCAACGCTGCGGCGCAGCACATGGCGCCCGTCTGGGCCACTTTCTTCAGAAACAGCTTGCGGTCCATCATTGCATCTCCATCTCATCGCGATCGGCCCGGCTACTGGATCCGCGGAGCCTTCACCGCCCCGTTGGCGATGTCGAGCATGGTGATCTTCCCGGCCGCATCCTTGACGAAGCGAAAGTCGGTGCCCGGGAACCGGATGAAGTACTCTGTCTCCGATTCGGGCACGATCTCGCGCTCCGTGGGCCACCCGGTGCGCTGCAGCATGAGGTGCTCCCCCATGCGCGTGACGGTGTAGGTCACGCCTGCCTGCTCCGGATGCTGGTAGACGCCGATGCAGGCATCCAGAGCCTCCGGGCTGACCACAGCCTCCTTGCGCGTCCTGTACAACGGGGCTTCCGTGATCGGCAGCGCATCCCGCGGGCGCGCGAAAGTGGTTTGGTCAACGTCGACGTTGTGCTCGGTCGCAGTGAACTCCAGCGTGATCCGCAGGGGATGCTCCTCGTCGCTTTCCCCCAACCGGACGCGATAGGGCCGCGTCACACCCGCCGCCTCGCGGTAGTCCTCGAAGAGCATGCTGCCTGCCCGCAGCAGCAATCCCGTCTCCCGGTCGAAGGCGAGCTCCATGCGGATGCCCTCAAGGGTCGTGGCCTGGATCGTATACGCCTCGCGCTCGCCGACCTGCTCGATGCCGGTCGTCGAGAAGTACGGGCAGAGGCTCCGAAGCTTGCTCGGAATCAGCGGATCGAGCAGGAGCTGGAGGTCGAAACGCTGCGCCGCGCTCATCTCCTGAACCCCACGGGTGTCCTGGATCCAGGCGTCTGCGCCATCGCAGCCGAATCGAAGCTGGTCGCCGTACGAGAACGTGATGTGCCAGAGCCACTGCCCCGCGGCCGTGGCCGCGGTTCGCACGGGCATCCTCCCGGCCTGCCCTCTGAGGACGGTCCCGCTGCGTTGCTCGGTTCGAACGGCGAGCAGCGCATCGCCGCCCGCGGCCGCCATCCAGCGCGCGATGACCTCGTCCCCCGGCGGGAGCGGGGCCGCTACGCCCCCGGCGGTGGCCGGGTCGCCGGTGACGGCGCCAGCGGCGAACGGCAGGCATCCGGCCGCCACCAGCGAGAGGAGCCAGAACGCGCGCCGCCGCCCGGACCCAGCGGGTCGACGCGCCCGGCTGAAGTACCGAGGGCCGGCCGCCTGCCGCGGGGATGGATGCGGCCAAGGCCTGGCGGACGGTGGGCTCGAGGTGAGAGCAGTGGGTGGGACACAGACTTGGCGCTGCATGGCAATGACCCTCTGTGCGAAGCAGACAGCGCTCGGGCGCTGGGGAGATTCTCTGCCAGCCGCAAGATGACCACGCGCGTCGAGGAGGGGGGTGCTCCCGCGAAGCACCTGACCATACGGCCTGCAGCCCGGCCGTGTTTCCGCCGGTCGAGCGGACGCACCCCGCGGTCTTGCGCGTTGAAATGAACCGGAGGCGATGCCCGGGCTGACTAGGGCGCCAGAACGATCGGCCGGCTGACCTGGCCCGATGCCGTCTCGTACCTCAAGGAGTACCACCCCGCGGCCAGCGGCTGCCCGCGATCCTCTGCACAGCGCCAGTTCGTCAGTCGGTATTCGCCGACCGTGTGATAGCCGTCGACCAGCGTCGCGACGCACCGGCCTTCGGCTGTGTAGAGCTGCAAGCGCACCTGACCCGCGCGCGCAACCTGATAGGCAATCGTGGCTGAGGCCCGACCGGGACTGGGGAGGACCCTCACCCACTCGGGGTCCGCCAGGGCAAGGGGTGCTGCGCCGACATCGCTGAAGGGCGCGGGGCAGCCCTGCGCGAGAGCCCCGATCAGCCCGCACCCGCCGCTGTTCTCGGGCAGACAGGGAGAGTCGCCCCGCAGTGTGAAGTCATCAGCCGGGGCGTCGCAGAAGAAGGGGTCGGCCGTGAAGTTGCAGTCGAGCCCCAGGTAGCCGGCGATGGCGCCCACCCAATCTCCGCCTTGGTTGCCGTGAATGTCGCAGTGGGAAACCGTGACAGTCCCGGCGTTGACGGCCAGGCCCTGGCCTTCGGGGGAGAAGGCGATGAGCGCGCCCACGACATCGACCGTCGAGGCGGTCGACACGAGCAGCCCCGCGCCGAGCCAGGCGCGGTTGTAGGCCAGCGTGCACGATTGCACCAGACCGAGGGAGTGGCTGTAGTAGATGCCCGCGCCGTACCCGCCGACAGAGGGGTACGGGTAGTCATTGCCGTGGAACAGGCAGCCTTCGAAGCGCACGCCCCCGCCCGTGGTGCAGTAGCCGCAGTAGGCGCCGGCACCATCGGTAGCCACGTTGCGGCGGAAGGTGCAGGCCAGGAATGCCGCCGGGGCCTGATAGACGAAGGCGCCACCGCCGGCCTCCGCGCGACCGTCCTCGAAGACGCAGCGTTCCACGCGGACCGAGCCGCCACCGGCGAGGCCGCGCACCGCCAGACCTCCCCCGTACCCGCCGAGGAGCTCTGGGGGCAGCGCGTTCGGGTTTCCACCCCGCAGCGTGATGGCCTCGATGCGCACATCGGTACCCGGGACGCTTTGAATCAAGAATGCTCGCCCGTCGCCTTCGAGGTCGATGATGCACAGATCGGGGTCTGCGCTGGCAGAGCGAATGGTCAGCTCGATGCCGCCCATTTCCAGGTCCCGGTTGCCGGCTCCCGTGAAGACTCCGTCTGCCAGCCGGAGCGTGTCCCCCGGCTGGGCGGCGTACAGGGCATGCTGAAGCGTTGGGTAGGGTCCTGATCCGTCGGGGTAGATGTCGAGCGTTGCACCCACGGCCGGGATGGCCGACCAGGCAACCGAGAGTACGATCATCGAGAGAGCGGAAATCGCGCGGCGCATGCGGCCGTCCTCCTTCCCCAGCAGCTCACACACTCGAACAGGAGTCGCGCCCTGACAGGCTCCCAGGCGAGTCTGCCCACTACAGGCGATTGTACACCATCTTCGGGGCGATCGGCAGTCATGGACCACGAGGGCAATCTCGGGCGCTCACACCGGGGGCCCAGTCCTCACGATCCGCCCGCCGCGCGTGCCGCCTTCCGGGCCCAGCTCGATGATCCAGTCGGCGGCCGCGAGGAGCTCGGCGTGGTGCTCGATGACCACGACGAGATGGCCCGCGCTCGCGAGTTGGCGCAGGGTTTCGAGGAGTCGATCCACGTCCTCGAAGCCGAGGCCGCGCGTGGGCTCGTCCAGGAGGATGGCCACCGTCCCAGCGCGTGCCTCAGCCAGGAGACGCGCCAGCCGCAGGCGCTGCCGCTCGCCGGCGGAGAGCGTCGCGGCCTCCTGCCCGAGCTGGAGGTAGCCGAGGCCGATCCGCACGAGGGCGTCGAGTCGGGCGGCGACGTCGCGGTCGCCGGCCAGCCAGCCGATCGAATCGCGCAGTGGGGCGTCGAGCAGATCGGTGATGCTCCGGCCCGCGACGCGACAGGCCAGGACCTCGTTGGAGAAGCGCCGCCCGCCACATGCTTCGCATCCCACCGTGACGTCCGGCAAGAGGTCCATCGGCACCGTGATGACGCCGCGGCCCGCGCAGGCCTCGCAGCGCCCGCCGGGTGAATTCGTCGAGAAGGCCTTGGCCGTCAGCTTGCGCGCGCGAGCCTCGGGCGTGGCGGCAAAGCGCCTGCGGATCCCCTCGGCCACATCGAGAAGCGTGGCGACCGTGCTGCCGCCGCCGATCGCAGGACCGTCCTGATCCGAGCAGAGCAGGTCCGTGACCGGCACGTGACACTCCAGCTCGCGACACCCCACCGGTGGCCCACCCCGCAGCGCCGCCCGCAACGAGGGTGCCAGCACCTCCATCACCAGCGTGGACTTGCCGCTGCCCGACACCCCGGCAACCGCGACGATCGCGCCGGCGGGGAAGGTCAGATCCAGATCCTGCAGCGTGTACAAGTTCGCGCCGCGGATTGTGACGCCGGGGACAAAGGGCCGAGGTGGACACCCCGGAGGGCGAGCAGCCCGCTGAAGCAGCCGGGCTGTATAAGTCGACGGATCGGCACGCAGTGCAGCGGGCGATCCGGAGGCTACGAGGAGGCCGCCGTCGGGCCCCGCGCCGGGACCAAGCTCGATCACGTGGTCGGCCGCCCCCACGAGGGCGGCATCGTGCTCGACCACGACCACGGCGTTCCCAGCCGCCGCGAGTCCCTGCAGCACGCGGGTCAGGCGCGCGGTGTCACGCTGATGCAACCCCTGCGTTGGCTCATCGAGGATGTAGGTCACGCCCACCAGGCCGCCGCTCAGCGCCGCGGCCAGTCGCACGCGCTGCGCCTCGCCGCCGGAGAGGGTCGCCAGCTCCCGTCCGGGAGCGAGGTAGCCGAGCCCGGCGTCCCGGAGCGCGTGCAGGCGGCGACGCAGGTCGTCGAGGATGGGGCGCGTCAGGCGCGGATCGACGCCAGCGACCGTGTGCTGCCCCTCGAGATCCGCGAGCCAGGCAAGCAGGCCGTCCACATCGCTTTTCTGGACTTGCGCCATGCGCCGACCGGCAAACGAGACGCCGCGGGGTGCCGCCTTCAGGCGTTCCCCGCCGCACGCGGCGCAGGCGCGGTCGACCAGCAGGGTCTCCAGTTCCTCGCCGCGAGCATCGGCGTGGACACGCTCGTACTCGCTCTCGACCAGCCGCGCGAGACCAGCCCACGGCGCGGTGAAGCGATGGACACCGGTCCGCTTCCCTCGCCGGTATTCCCATGCCACCGCGAAGGTGCGATCGCCCGCGCCGTGCATGGCCAGATCCCGGGCCGCGGGCGACAGCTCAGCCCACGGACCGGTGACATCCACACCGAGCGCGCCGGCTGCGGCACGCATCACCGCCATGTGCCGGCCGTCGGCCTCGCCGAGGTAGGCGCCGAACCGGGTGCCGTCGAGCGCGCCACCGTCCAGCGACAGCTCCGGACGGCTTACGAGCCGCGCTGGATCGCAGACCTGCGCGAAGCCGAGCCCGCGGCAAGTAGGACAGGCGCCGCGCTCGCTGTGCGGCGAGAAGTCCGCGGCCCACAGCGGCTCGAGCGCTGCGCCGCACGCGCAGGCGTTTCCCGTGACCCTGCGCCCGCACACCGGGCAGGGACGCTCCCCCGCCCGCGCGAAGAGAAGGCGCAGCAGCTCGTCCACTTCGGTCGCCGTGCCGACGGTCGATCGCGGATTGCGCCGGCCCGCCTGCGACGGCACCGCGATCGCCGCCTGAAGGCCGCGCACCGCTTCGAACTCCGCACCGCCTCGCATCGGCAGCAACCGCCTTGCCCACGGGGAGACCAGATCCGCAAAGCGCGCCTGCGATTCGGCCAGCAGCGTGTCGAAGACGAGCGAGGACTTGCCCGAGCCCGAGGGGCCGGTGACGACCGTGAGGCCGGTCGCCGGGATCGAGACGTTCAGGCCGCGCAGGTTGTGCGTGGTGACACCCAACAGGCTGAGCGGCTCGGGTGCGCGCTCCACTTGTACAGTCGCCCACGGTCCGGCTCGTTCCCGCAACGCTGCGCCCGTGGGTGCCTCCGAACATGCTGCGACCTCGTCGGCCGTGCCGGCGACGACCATGCGTCCCCCCTCGGGACCGCTCCCGGGACCCAGCTCCGTGACCCGGTCCGCCGCGCGCACCAGGTCCAGATCGTGATCGACGACGAGCAGCGTGTGCCCCGCCGCGCGCAGGTGGTTGAAGGCGGTGAGCAGCACCGCGACGTCATCCGCGTGCAGTCCGGTGCTCGGCTCGTCCAGGGCGATCAGCGCCGGGTTTCCGGCCTTGACGAGCTCGGTGGCGAGCTTCACGCGCTGCGCTTCGCCGCCTGACAACGTCGTGGCCGGCTGGCCCAGGGGCAGGTACCCCAGCCCCAGATCGACCAGGGCGCAGAGTATCCTGGCCAGCTTTGGGTGCGCGTGGAAACGTCCGGCAGCCTCCCCGATGCTGCCCTCCAGCACGTCAGCGATGGAGAGGCCCTCAACCTTCACCGACAGGACGTCCGGATGAAAGCGCTTCCCCGCACAGGCGTCGCAGGGCAGATCCACTGCGCCAAGATAGCGCATGCCCACCTCGAGCACGCCCGCGCCCTCGCAGCCTTCACAGCGCCCGCCAGCCGTGTTGAAGGAGAAGTGCCCTTTTCCCAGGCCCAACGCCTTGGCTTTCGGCGTGCCAGCAAAGAGGCTCCGCAGGTGATCGAAAGCCCCTGTGTAGGTCGCAGGGTTGGAACGGGGCGTGCGGCCAATGGGGTTGGCATCTACGGTCACGATGCGCCGGAAGGACCCGTCGACGCGCAGGCGTTCTACCGCCGCGTCGAGCAGCGATGTCTTGCCTGCCCCCGAGACGCCCGTGATCAGGTTGAGCGCCCGGATGCGAATCACCAGCGTGGCATCCTGGACATTGTGACGGCACAGGTTGGCGAGCCTGATCTGCACGGGCTCGTTGGGTTCTGTCCCCGCCGTCGGTGTGGTCGCCTTCTCGATCCGGCCAGTCGACGAGCCCGTTCTCCTCGGTCGCGGGGCCGTCTCCCCCTGCAGCCAGCGCCGCGTCGGGGTGTCGGGCCCGCCGGCCCCGAGCAGCTCCGCCGGCGGACCGCTCCAAAGCAGCTCGCCCCCCGCGGGGCCCGGGCCGGGCCCCAGATCCACGAGCCAGTCGGCCGCCAGGGCGATCTGCGGATCGTGATCGACCACGACGACGGTCTGACCTTCGTCCCGCACGCGGCGGAGCACGCCGAGCAGGCGTCGGATGTCCTGCGGGTGGAGCCCGGCGCTCGGCTCATCCAGCACCACCAGCAGCCCGCGCAGCTCCCCCAGCGCGAGGGTGAGCAGGCGCAAGCGCTGCGATTCCCCCCTGGACAGCGTGGGCGCGCCGCGGTCGAAGGTGAGATACCCGACCCCCAGCTCATCCATCAGCGCGCAACGGGCGAGCAGATCGGCGCGCACCGGCGCGAGCACCGGGTGTTCGTCCTCGAGCCGCTCCAGGAATGCCCGCAGCCCGCGCGCCGAGAGGGCGGCGAGCTCGGTGATGGCGCGTCCCTGCCAGCGCACGGCGCGGGCCGTTGCGTTCAGGCGCGTGCCGCCGCACTCGCGGCAGCTGCTCGTGCTGACGAAGCGCAGGATCGAGTCGTTGCGCTTCGCCCGCAGGATCTCCTCCATCACGGGCAGGAGTCCGCGGTAGTGACCTTCCTGGCGGGGACGGGCCGTGATGCCGGTCCACCGGAGACGGCTCTCCAGCGGGTGCTTGCCGTAGGGCACGAGCAGCCGATCGGATCCGTAATAGACCACCCGGCGCGCTTCGTCGGACAGCTTCCGCCAGGGGATGTCGACGGAGCCCCCGTGAGCGTGAAGGACATCGTCGAGCACCGGTAGGGTGACCTGCGAGTACATCAGGTAGCCGTTGGGCGTGCTGACCCGCAGCGCGCCCTGGCGCAGCGTCTTCGTCGGGTCGGCCACCAGCAGGTCGGGGTCGAGCCGGTCCTCGACACCGAGGCCCTGGCAGGTTGTACAAGCGCCCTCGCCGTTCCACGAGAAGAGGCCGCGGTTGAGCCGAACGCCCTCGGGTCCCTCTCCCAGCCGGGCATACAGGAGGCGCAGCAGGTCCCACACCTCGGTCAGCGTGCCCACGGTCGAGCGAGGGTTGGTCGTGCTAGCGCGCTGTCCCACGGCGATGGCCGGGCCCAGTCCATCGATGCCGCGGACATCGGGCCGGCGCAGCCCCCCGGCGAACTGGCGCGCGTAGGAGGGCATCAGTTCGAGGAAGCGGCGCTGTCCCTCGCGATAGAGGGTGTCGAAGGCCAGCGACGACTTGCCGGAACCGGAGACCCCGGTGATCACGGTCAAGCTGCCGCGAGGGATGCGCAGATCGAACCCTTTCAGGTTGTGCTCCCGCGCCCCGCGGACGTCGATCGTCCGGGATCCTCCCTGGCCGCTCACTCCGCTCTCAGCTCCGCCAGGAATCCCGCATCGACCCAGTACATGTCGTTGCACATGCTGAAGAACAGGTACTTGCCATCGGGCGACAGCGCCGCCTGTCCTACTGGCGGAATGTCCAGGTGGTTGGCGATCGGGATGATCTTGCCCCAGGTGTCGTCCGCCCGGCGGAAACAGACGTAGATGCCGGCGCCCGGCTGCCGGTAGGTGTCGAACAGCAGCAGGCTCTCGTCCGGGGCGATGAAGGGATGGGCGTCGGGCCCATCGGAGTTCATGTCGCCCTGGATCACCTCCGGCTCCCCGAAGCCACTGGCGGTCGGGAGGCGCCGGACGATGACGCCGTAATCGGGCCGCCCGGTGATCTCGGTGTAGTAGAGAATGCCGCTGCGGGTTGTCGTGGGATACATGCCGGAGAAGAGCTTCGCAGGCGTTCCCCAACCGTCGCCCACCCGGTTGGCCACGTAGATCTCCCGTTCGCCCCCCAGACTCTCGCGGCCGCAGAAGAAGATCCTGCGCCCGTCGGGCGCGACACTCGCCTCCTCCGTGACGTGCCGCTCATCGATGAGATGGACCACTTCGGGGGCGGTCCACCCCTTCTTCTTCCAGCGGCAGACCAGCGTTCCTGTGCCGCCGCGGGAGAAGTAGATCTCCCGGCCGTCGGGCGAGAAGCTGATCGAGTACTCGTTGTCCGTGGTGTTGACGATGCCCGGGGCGAAGACCTCCGGCTCCCGTCCCGGAGGCTTCTGCCCGAGATAGGACCCCTTGAGACCGGTGTTCTCACCCGGTGCGTACTTGCCCTCGGCGGCGAGCTGGAGCTGCATCGTGGCGAGAAGCTGATCGAGGTGGTTCAGCATCCAGGTGATGTCCGTTCGACTCGGGTCCATCTCGACGGCCCGCGACAGGGCGCTCTTGGCCTTGTCGCGGTCGTTGGCCTGGAGATACGCGTCGCCCAGCTCCGGCCAGAAGCGCGGGAAATCCCCGAAGTACTCCGCCATCATCTCGAGCAGCGCGAGCGCCTCGTGCCTCTTCCCCTGCTGCCTCAGCCGCACGGGGGTCAGACGGAGCAACTCGTAGGGCTCGACCGCGTAAGCGTCCGTGGTGTCCTCCATGACCTCGCGCAGGCGCGCTTGCGCCGCCGCGAGTCCCTGCTCGGCCAGGGTCTGCTCGAAGATGGCCGCGGCCGAAGGTTTCTGCGGCGCGGGCTGCTCCTGCTGGGGACGACTGCATGGGACGAGCAGCAGCGCCAGGCCGATGGCCGCCAACGTCAGCTCGAATGCTCCCCTTCTCATCGCGCACCTCGCTTGTCCTCTGCCCCGGCCTCGAGGGTCGTCCCGCCTACAGCGTGCGATCAGTGGCCTGCGCTCGTCAACCGCTCGAGAAGCCGCCGCGCCCGCTCGTGCCCGGGATCGAGCCGGAGCGCCGTCTCCAGCTCCTCGCACGCCGCGGTACGATTGTTCCGGGTCATCTGCACCTGCGCCATCCAGAAGTGCGTGTCCGCTGAACCCGGCCAGGCCTCGGCGTTGATCTCGAGGAGCTTCCACACCTCTTCCGCTCGCTCCGGCCCCCACTCGGTCGCGTAGCGCAGGAGACGCTCCTCGCCGAAGATCACGACCCCGGGATCCGCCTGGCGCGCCTCGTGGAAGCGCGCTACGGCCGCATCCACGCCCTCTGTCGCGATGATCTCGTCGAACTGGGCCGCTGTGGGGGGCGTGGGAAGGGCTGCCCGCTGGGTCCACACCGTGCCCGGGGCGCGGGAGGCCGCGAGTCTCAGGTCGGCCTCAGCCGCAGCATCGGCGCTGAGATGGGCGCGGAAGAAGGAGAGCACGGCTGTCTGCAGCGCCGCGTGCGCCGCCAGGTGCTCCTCGGTCGCCGGGTCCCCAGCCGCCCAGCGCAAGGCCAGCACGGCGTCGGAGGCGAAATCCCTGTGCTCGAACCCGGTCATGCGCCAACCCCAGGTGTCGGCATAGAGGCTCGCCGCCGCGAAGGAGGAATCCCGCTCCTCCTGGAGTGGGGTGATTTGAAGGAACGCAGCCCGCAGGTTGCGGGGCACCCACCACGGGTCAGCCTCGGCGACACTGCGGTACTGGGGAAAGCCGTAGCCTCCATCGAGCGTGACCACGGCGTCGATTCCCGCGTGACGAAGGGCCAGCAGCAGCACGCTCGTCCCACCCCAGCTGAAGCCCAGGAGGCCCACGTGGTCGGTGTCGACGAACGGCTCTGCGCTTGCGATTCGCAACACGTGCTCCACATCGCCGAGCTGAGTGAGCGCCCCCTGGCGATCGCGGGACACCTCCCCCTCGTTCCAACCCAGACAGGCCGATGAAGCCACGACAAAACCGTGGCTCGCCAGATACTCGAAGAGTCCTGCGTTCTCGAAGGGTTCCGCATTGATGCTGGGAGCGTAGACGATCAGGGGAAACGGCCGCCGCTCGGGCTCCGCGTCCCGGCGTGCGCCGGTCGGCGCCGCCAGGAGGGCATCGAGCCGCCCCTCGTCGGCCCCGCGGGCGAGCGGGCGCGCCTTGTACGCGGCGAACGTTTCCTGCTCACCGGCGCTGGATCCGACCGGAGTGGAAGCAGCCGCCATCAGATAGTCACCGTACCGCATGGCCGAACCCGTCTGGTCGACCCCCGGGTACCAGCAGTGGACCAGCACGGGGCGTGATCGCAGGTCCGCGTACACCGTTCCATCCGGTTCGGTCCGCGTGCCGAAGCTCCGACCGGGGTCGTGCGTGAGCTCGGTGTGGTAGCCCACCGTCCAGGGTCCGTGCTGGACCGGGAATGCGGGGACTGCAGGAGGCATGGACGCATCGGCGAGTGCGACCCCGCTCAGACCCCCGAAGTAGAACAGACCAGCAGTGCAGAGAACACGCGCTGACATGGATAGAGGATCCATGATGCACCCCCCTCCAAGGCCTTAGGGGCGTACGCGGGCCCGGTGCGGGAGGTTGCAGCACCAGGCTCGCGCCCGGCGGTCTGTTGACCTTCGCGGGGATGCTACCCTATGATTGTGATCGGATGCATGCGGATTCTCGTTCGCCGGCTTCGCTGCCGATCGTGGAGGGCGCCATGGGACGTTGCGTTCGCATCTGCTCCGGTGTGATCGGGCTCCTGCTTCTCTCTACTGCCGCGGCCGAAGACATCCAATACACAAACTCCTTCCTCTGGAGCGGCGCACACGATGTCAAGGTCGAAGGGACCCTGGCCTACTGCGCCTTTGCGAACGGTCTGCTCATCGTGGACGTGAGCGATCCCGCCGCGCCGGTCTCTCTGGGACGCGTCTACCGGCAGGGCAAGGGACGCGGCATCGACGTCGACGGCCAACATGCGTACGTGGCCGACGGCTTCTCCGGGCTCCAGATCTTCGATGTCTCCGATCCGGCATTGCCGATCTGGGTCGCGAGCTGCGCGGAAGCGCAGTGCGCCTTCGATGTCGATGTGCAAGGCGGGTTCGCCTACGTCGTGAACAACGACGGACTCGGAGACCTGGTGATCATCGACGTCGCCGATCCCGCGGCTCCCGTGACCGTCGCCCGGTACGACACCCCGTGGTCGGCGATCGCGGTGTCCGTCTCCGGCGATCGGGCCTACGTGCTGGCCGGAGACGATTCGATGTTCATCCTCGATGTCTCCAACCCCATGCAGCCGGCGTGCGTGGGGACGGTCTACGCCTATGGCGGGCGCGACCTCGCGGTGGTGGGCGATCTCGTCTACTTGACCTGGTCCGATGGCGGATCGCGCGACAGCGGCTTTCTCAGCGTCATCGATGTGACCAACCCCGGCGCCGCCATCCTCCTGGGTTCCTGCGAGGTTCCCTACGACACTTGGGGTGTGGCCGTTTCCGGGTCCCACGCCTATGTCACGGCCGGTAGCTGTCCAGGCGACTTCACCGTGGTCGACGTCGCCGATCCCGCGAACCCCGTGGTCGTGGGCGGCGCATCCACGCCGGGAGAGCCGACGGGGACTTGCGTGGTCGGCCAGCGGGCGTACGTGGCGGATGGACGGCGGGGGCTGCAGATCCTCGACGTCTCGAACCCGGCCGCGCCGGTGCTGGCAGGTGGCTGCTGCGAGGGGCGCTCGGCCCTGGGGCTGTGCGTCAGCGGGGAGTACCTGTACGTAGCCGACAGCATGTACGGGCTCCGCATCGCATGGATGGCGGATCCCGCGGCACCTCGAGTCGTGGGTCAGCTAGAGCTGCCGGGCATCCCGCTGAGCGTGTGCGTCTCGGGCGAATATGCCTACGTGGCGGCATGGCCAGGCGGACTCAGGATCGTCGATGTGGCCGACCCAGCGCAGCCGGTGGAAGTGGCTGCCTGGGGCGCGACCGTGCGCGGCGTTCAGGTGCACGGCGATCTGGCCTATGTCGGCGCTGCCTCGAACGGCCTGGTGATCCTCGATGTCCACGATCCGCAGCATCCGGTCGTCATGAGCACCTGCGCGCTGCCAGGAGGGGCTGCGCAGATGCAGATCGTCGACGGCCATGTCTACATCGCCGCGTTCTCGTCGGGGCTGCAGATCGTCGATGTCACCGATCCGCATCATCCGGTCCGGCAGGGCAGCTACGATTTCACCAACAGCGTCAACGACGTGGCCGTCGAAGGGCACTACGCCTTCGCAACCAACAGCAGTGATGGCGTGCGCATTCTCGATGTCGCCGATCCCTGGAATCCGGTGCTGGTGGGGACGATCGAGACGAATGACTACGCCGACGCGATTCACCTCGTGGGGGGACTCGCCTACGTGACCGACTCGTTCCCCGGCGGGGTGCAGGTCTTCGACGTCTCCGATCCCCTGGTGCCCCTGTGGGTCGGCTCCTACCAGACTCCCGGCTCGGCCCACGGCGTTGTCCGGGCCGGCGACTACGTGTATGTCGCCGACTGCAACTCGGTCATGATCCTCACGCACCCGTCCTCGGGCATCGGCGATCGGCCGGGCCCTGGCCCGGAGACGCTGCGCGCTCGCCTGGCGCCCAGCATTCTGCGTGAGACGGGCGCAATCCGCGGGACGCTGCCGGCCGGGGCGAACCTGCGCGTGGAGCTCTTCGATGTGCTCGGGCAGCGCATCGCGACCCTGCACGATGGCTTCCGCGCTGGTGGGGAGTGGCTGATACCGCTCGATGCGAAGGGCCTGCCCTCCGGAACGTATCTCTGCCGCATCAGCGCCCGGGATCAGGTGCTCACGCGGCGACTGGCCGTGGTTCGCTGATCGTCCGATCCTGTAACCTCCGGCGTGCTTCCGAGTATATCGTCCGGAGGCCGCCATGAACGACTTCGAGACGCTCTACCGCACGCACGCCTCAGCTGTCCTGCGGTTCGCATGGGGCTTGTGCGGTGACCGCAGCCAGGCCGAGGACATCGTCTCGGAGACGTTCGTGCGCATTCTGACCCGGACCACGCGGATCGAGACCCGGACTGCGCTGGCCTATCTGCTGACGATCGCGCGCAACACCTATCTCACCGGGCAGCGTCGACGGAGGCGGGAGGTTGCGCTGCCCGACGACCTGGCCGCGCCGGATCAGGATCCGAACGATCGCCTCCATAGCGAACACCGCCTGGCAGTGACGCTGGCCGCGCTGCGTGATCTGCCGGAGGGCGAGCGCGCGGCGCTGCTCTTGCGCATCGACCACAACCTACCCTACGAGGACATTGCCGTCGCGCTTGGGATCTCCGTGGGAGCGGCCAAGGTCCGCGTGCATCGGGCCCGCCTACGCTTGGCGAGCGCCCTGGAATCACGAGGAGGACGCCATGAAGCTGGAAGTGACGCGTAGCGTGGTCAGCGACCTTTGGCCGCTGTATAAGTCAGGGGATGCCAGCATGGACACGCGGACGATGGTGGATGCATTCCTTGCCGAGGATGCCACTTTCGCCACGCAGCTCCGCCAGAGCACGGAGCTCTCGGGGGTGATGCCCGGGATCCGGCTGTCCCCCGATGCGGAGCGGCGCCTGCTGGACGAAGCCCGGCAGCGCGCGCGAACGAAGCTGCTCCTGATCGGTGGCGCGATCGCGATCATCGGGCTGCTGGCCCTCGTCGCTCTCGTCGGTGCATTGTACGTCACCACCCGCGGGCTCTGACCCGGGCCATCCCGCGCCCGCGTTCGGTCAGAGATATCCCCCCGCTCGGCCCAGCGCACGGAGGCACGCCATGTTCCCTGCTGCCCATCCCACTCGAGATCTGTCCAGGTTGACCGGTCCGGTCGCGGTCCTGATTCCGACGCTGTCTCTGGCGCTCGTTCCAACCGTGGCGGGCGCGACATCAGCCGAGACCGCCGCACTGACGGCCCGCCTGGACTCCCTCTTCGCGGCCGCCTATCCCGCGGACGAGCCGGGTGCGGCCGTGCGCGTGCAACGTGGCGAGCAGGCACTGCTGCGCAAGGGATACGGAATGGCGGACATGGAGCTGGGTGTGCCGATCGGCCCGGAGATGGTCTTCCATCTCTGTTCGATCACGAAGCAGTTCACCGCCGTCGCCATCTTGATGCTGGCGGCCGAGGGGAGAATCGACCTGGATGCCCCGCTGGGGCGGTATCTCCCCGAGTATCCTCAACCTGGCGCATCGGCTACCCTTCACCAGCTCCTCACCCACACGGCGGGGATCCCAGACTACACGCGTGACCCCGAGTTCTGGGAAACCGCATGTCAGGAGCGCGAGCTCGATGACCTGATCGCCACCTGGAAGGACAGACCTCTCGACTTCTCACCCGGCACCGACTGGAGATACAGCAACTCCGGGTACATCCTGCTGGGCAAGCTGATCGAGGTCGTGAGCGGCCAGGAGTATTCGCGCTTCATGGAGGAGCGCATCTTCCGGCCGCTGGGGCTGGCGCACACGACCTACGGCGACGCCGGCCCCATCCTCCGCGGTCGCGTGAGGGGATACGACCGGGAGCCAGACGTCTACCGCAACACCCCGTACGTCTCCATGAACCTGGCGCATGCAGCCGGAGGATTACTGTCGAGTGTCGATGACATGATCACCTGGACGGCGGCCCTCTTCGGCGGTGAGAAGCTGGTCACCTCGGAGTGGCGCGAACGGCTGCTGGCCCCGGCCGATCTGAGCGACGGCCGGAGCACGCTCTACGCCTGCGGATTCGAGGTCCAGACGCTCACAGGGCACCCGTGGATCTGTCACGGGGGTGGCGGCGGTGGCTTTGCCACCTTCGCCGCGCACGTCCCGGATGCAGACCTCACGGTTGTGGTCCTCTCCAACCGGGCCGGTGGCGGCCCGTCGCCCCAGGCGCTGGCGCAGCGGGCCGCGGCCATGGTTTTCGGAGCGCGGCTGGACGGGCACCCGCGGCTCGGGCTGGCGCAGGCCATTGAGATCCGCGACGCGTCGCTCCTCGATGCCCTGCCGGGCTGCTACGAGCTGGCGCCCGGGTTCACCGTCGACGTTCGCCGCGAAGGCGATGCTCTCTTCATCCAGCCCACTGGCCAGCCAGCCCTGCGTATCTATCCCCAGAGTGCAACGCGTTGGTTTCCCCTCGAGATCGACGCCGTCATCGAGTTTCGAGGCTTCGAGGACGGGCAGGCGGACGCACTGGTTCTGTCGCAGGATGGAAGGGACCTGATCGGCCAGCGCGTGAGATGAGGGGATGGGTCCCTTGAGGAGCGCGATGCGCACCGCTCCGGTGTCGGTCGGATCGTACCGTCATGGACACAGCTCGATGGTGGTCCGGGGATCGATCCAGGCCTTGAAGCGGACTGATGTCCTCCCCTGGCGTGGGATTCGGTGGGTCCTCCTTCGTTCCCTCCAACCGGATCTCACGGTGGATCCAGTGGAGCAGGTGACGCATGCGAGCCATGTCGCTCCCGTCTCCGGCATTGCGATCCAAGCGGCAAGAGGCCGCGCAATGAGTCGGATCCACGGCCGGTAATCTCCCAACCGCAGCAGGAGTGGGTCGGCTGACGTGCGGAAGACGAGCGGGGCGGGAGCGGCAAGTTCCGGGCGGGTGGATTTCACGCCAATATTGTCACTGTACAGGCGGGGAGAGCCCACACATCACGGGGGGCGATGCGGAGATTCCCCGATCCGCCCACTGCCTACTCGCGGAACATCCCCTTGATCCCGCCCCACGAGCTGCCCTGCACGGCCGTCCCCCCACAGCCCACCGGCCACGCGCCGATCAGGTCGCACTCCGGGTTGGGCGGCGTGAACGGCGCGCACGGCGACGTGCAGTGCAACGTCAGGTCCCCCCCTGCGAGGTCGCAGAACTGCGGGTCGGCGGAGATGTTGCCCCGGATCCCGTACTGGTCGGCGATGCAGCCGACCCAGTTCCCGCCTGAGTTGCCGAAGATGTCGCAGCAGGCCAGGATTGGTTCCGAGCCGTAGCAGTGCACCGGATCCCCGCCGAAAGCCAAGATGCAGTTGTCGAGCGTTCCATTCGCATTGATCAGCATAAGAGATACGACGTGCGGGTTGATGAATGTGGAGTGCTCAAACCGGATTGAGCCGCCCCCTGCTTCGACGGACGGCTCACCGTTGTCCAGGAATGTACAATACTGCACCGTGACGTCCGAGGACTCCACGGACAGCGCACCCGCCGGTCCAGTCCATGCGCTGTTGTCCTCGAAGACACAGTGGTCGATCACGGGAGAGGAGTCCCAGCAGGTCACACCGCCAGCGTAGCTCGACAGATAGCTCCGATTCTCGCGGAAGACACAGTGGCGGATCGTCGGGGCGGATTGATCCCCACACTCCAGGGCCGAGAAGGTTCTCGCACCCGTGAACGTGAAACCCTCGATGATCGTCGTCTCGGTCACCCCGAGGCACTGGAATCTCCCCCACCCCGCGAGTGACCACAGAATCACACACTCTGGGTACCCTGTTTCACTCCGGAGGATGACACCCGACTTCATGGAGATGTCGTCGAACGTATACGTTCCACACGCTACCTCCACCGTGTCCCCGGCGACCGCAGCGTTCAGGCCCGCGTGGATCGTTGCGTACTGGCTCGGCACATGGAGCGTGGTCGCCGATGCCGGCCACCCGATCATGATCAAGATCACGGTCGCGATCAGGCGGGGCTTGGACATCGCCGTCTCCTTCTCTGCATGTGCGCCGCATCCCGCACCCGATACTCCGCACCTCGACGGACCGGATCGGCGCGCTTGATTTCTCGCCAACTGCCCGAGAAAGCCAATTGTGCTTTCGCTTCGCCACAGGCTTGACTGATCCGATTGTACGATGCAGTCTCGTGCGGTCGCAACACTACCATTCTCATGAGGTAGAGGAAGCCTGTGATCCGTGACCAAGGAGAGTTGCCATGGTGCTGTCCATCCCGGCAATCCCGCTTGTATGGTCTGGGATGAGGCAGCCGGCGGTGTCATGCGCCTTCGTCCACAAAGGAGATCGGCATATCCGGTGTCGGGCGGCGCGCTGATGGCCCCGGGCACCCACGGATGTGCAAGCACGATGGCCCGGCCTACTGAATCCTCGTGTCCACGACCAGCAGCCGTTCCTGCGTCATCTCCTCGATCGCGCGGCGCGGACCGCCGAGGCCCGTCCCCGAGGCCTTCAGCCCACCCCCGGGCATCGGGTCGATCCGATACGACGGGAAGTTGTTGTGGATGAGGACGCCGGTCTCGATCTCCTCGAAGGCGTGCATCACCTTGCGGATGTCGTGGCTGTAGATCGCGGCCTGGAGCCCGTACTGCGTCGCCGAGGCCAGCTCGATCGTCCGTGGGGATCGCGCGCATCGCCGCGGTCGGTCACCGTGCTTCCCGATCCCTTCCCTGCCTACTTCCGGAACATCCCCTTGATCCCGCCCCACGAGCTGCGCTGCACGGTCGTCCCCCCGCAGCCCACCGGCCAAGCGCCGATGAGGTCGCATTCCGGGTTCGGCGGCGTGAACGGCGCGCACGGCGACGTGCAGTGCAACGTCAGGTCCCCCGCGGCGAGGTCGCAGAACTGCGGGTCGGCGGAGATGTTGCCGCGGATCCCGTACTGGTCGGCGATGCAGCCAACCCAGTTCCCGCCTGAGTTGCCAAAGATGTCGCAGCAGGCTAAGACGGGGGGCGAACCCGATCCGCAGTACACCGGATGATACCCAAACGCGAAGACGCAATTGTCTAATGTCACATCCGACTGGAGCAGATCAAGGGAGACGACATACGGATTGACGAATGTAGCGTTCTGAAACCGAATCGTCGCGCCCGCGACTAGAACGCACGGTTGGCCGTTGTTGAGGAACGTGCAATGCAGCACCGTGACATCCGAGGACTCCACGAACAGGGCACCCGCGGGTCCGGTCCACGCGCTGTTGTCCTCAAAGAGACAATGGTCAAACACGGGAGAGGAGTCCCAGCAGGTCACACCGCCAGCATAGCTCGATAGATAGCTCCGATTCTCGCGGAAGACGCAGCGGCGAATCGTCGGGGAGGACTGATCCCCACACTCCAGGGCCGAGAAGTTCCTGGCGGCCGTGAATGTGAAGCCCTCGATGATGGTCGTTTCGGTCACCTCGAGGCACTGGAACCTCCCCCACCCCGCGAGTGACCACAGAATCACGCACTCTGGGTACCCTGTTTCACTCCGGAGGATGACACCCGACTTCATGGAGATGT
>CAZDKK010000003.1:0-112574 GCA_964506245.1 uncultured bacterium
GAGGTGGCGCAGCCGGCCGGGACCGCGCCCGCGGATCCGGGGGCGGTGGCTGGGCGCCCGCCGTCCGTTCTCGACCGGGGGACCTACGTGCCCGACCTCGCGACCTTCATGCAGATCGGCGGCTCTACCCCGGTCGGCTACAGCTGGAATGGCCAGGACGTATACATCGGCAGCCGGCTCTCCGGATCGAACCAGGTCTACCGCCTGACGCCCGAGGGCTGGCCCTACCAGCTCTCCGCGTTCCCGGACGGCATCGACTTCTTCGAGCTGTCGCGCGGCGGCGCGCTGGCCGTGGTCGGCGCCTCGGTCGGGGGATCGGAGCAGTCGCAGCTCTCCCTGATGGACACGCGCACCGGCCGCATCGAGCAGCTCACCCACTTCGAGAAGGTCCAGGTCACCAACGTCACGTGGGCGCCCGACGATCGCGCGATCTACTACCGCTCGAACCACGAGAACGGACGGGACTTCTTCATCTACCGCATGGAGATCGCCACGGGCGAGGCCACGAAGGTGTTCGGCGCCACCAGCGGCGTGAGCGGCTACAACTCGATCGTGGATATCTCCCAGGACGGACGGCGGCTGATCATCTCCAATCTGCGTTCGAGCGCCGACAACGATCTCTACTTGGTCGGTCTGCGCGACGGCAGTTACCAGAAGCTCACCGAGGATGGTGGGGATGTCCGGTACCGGACCCCGACCCTGATGCCGGACAACCGCACGATCTGGCTGGCCTGCAACGACACGCCCGACGGCATCTCCCGCGTCGCGCGCATGCAGGTCGGGTCGCCGGCGGTCGAGTTCGTCGAGGACGGATGGATCGATCCGCGCTGGGAGGTGGAGAGCGTCTGGCTCTCGCGCGACTACGCCTGGATGTTCGCGCTGGTCAACGAGGATGGCTACACGCGCCTGCGGATCCGGGCGACGGACACGCTCCGCCCGGTGCCAGGCCCACCGCTGGATGGCATGATCGCACAGGTCTTCAGCGACGAACGCGGGCGCGTGGTCTTCGGCTTCAACAACCCGACGCGCACGGCCGACGCCTGGCGCTGGGACCCGGCCGCCGGGACGCTCGAGCAGCTCACCTTTGCCTCCTACCTCGGCATCGATCGGGCGCTCTTCCGCGAGCCGCAGCTCGTCCGCTATCGCAGCTTCGATGGGCTCGAGATCCCGGCCTTTCTCTACCTGCCGACCGATTACCAGCCCGGCCGCCCGGTGCCGTTCATCGTGGACGCGCACGGCGGACCGGAGGGCCAGTCCCGCCCGCACTTCCAGCGCAACGTGCAGTACCTGCAGCTCAACGGATACGGGGTGCTCGCGCCCAACGTGCGCGGGTCGTCAGGCTACGGCCGACGCTACCAGAGCCTCGACGATTACCGGAACCGCAAGGACTCGCTCCGCGACTACCGGGCCGGCGTCGAATGGCTCATCGCCCAGGGCTATGCGGAGGCGGGGCGGATCGGCATCCGCGGGGGATCGTACGGCGGGTACGTCGTCCTGGGGATGATCACCGAGTACCCGGAGTTGTTTGCTGCTGCAGTCGACAACGTCGGCATCGCCAACTTCGAGACCTTCCTGGAGAACACGGCAGCCTATCGCCGGGGGCTGCGCGAGGCCGAGTACGGCCCACTTGCCGATCGGGAGTTTCTGCGTTCGATCTCGCCCATCCACCAGGCCGACCGGATCAAGACCCCGCTGCTGGTGGTGCACGGCGAGAACGACCCGCGCGTGCCGGTGGGTGAGGCGCGCCAGATCCTGCGCGCCATCGAGGCCCGCGGTGGAGAGGTCGACTCGCTCATCTTCGTCGACGAGGGACACGGCACGGGCAAGCGCGACAACACGATCGAGGAATACAGCAAGCAGATCGCGTTCTTCGAACGGTACCTGAAGACGACGAGGCCGTAGGCAGCCCCCGGACGAACCGCACACCCTGCTGTTCGTCCGGGAGCCCCGCCCGCTACGGCATCGCCAGCAGCCTGCGGCTAGAGGCGTACCCGCGATCGGTCCGCAGCTGCAACCAGTAGAGCCCCGCGCCCAGCCGCCCGCCGCGATCATCGGTCCCATCCCATGGGACCGCGTGCTCACCGGCTTCCCAAGACGCATCGATCAGCGTGCGCACGCGACGTCCCGCGACGTCGAAGACCTCGAGGGTCGCGTGCCCGGCCTGCGCCAGCGAGAACCGCACCGTCGCCCGAGCGTGGAAGGGGCTGGGCCTCGCTGGGTAGAGGTAGTCCACCGGTCCCGCGAGGTGCGTCTCGGGCTGCTCCTCGGCGCCCGTGCTGTAACACGGGTAGCGCCAGGGCTCGAACGGATCGCCCGGGTCCTCCATCCAGTCGAGCATCGGCGCCAGCAGCTCGAGCCCGGCCTGGACGCGCGCGGCGCTGTCGGCGCTGCAGTCCTCCCCGCCGTAGCCGCGCTCCGAGAGCAAGTGCAGGCTGAAGCCGTTCACCACGCTCATCCAGTTGGTCGTTCCCGGTTGGACATTCTGCCGCACGACCTGGGCATAGTCGACGTAAGTCTGCACGCCGGTGCCCTCGTAGCTGTAGAAGCGCAAGTTGCCGGCCGCCCCCGGGATGCCGGGCCGGACGCGGAGCACGTTGTAGTCGTATTCCTGCGGGCAACCGTTGCCGAATAGACCGATGCCGGGTGTCGCCGGCGTGAAGACCGCGCCCGGGCTGGGCTCGAGATAGACGCAGTAGGCCGGGTCCTCGTTGTAGTCGCGGTAGCTGCTCTCCTGGATGTCGACGCCCAACACGTTGTGGCCGAAGTCGATGGCCAGCCCTTGCGCCGGGTCGACGACCACTTCCGCGATGCCGGTGCCGTCGAGAATGAGGCCGCGACGCACATCGGCCAGACCGCAGTCGGTCGTCGCCAGCCACTCCTCGAGGAGATCCCAGTCTTCGGGCTCGGTGGAACCCAGCCCGAAGATCCCGTTGTGAAAGAGCACCAGCCGGTAGCCGTAGAGCTGCTCGGTGGTGAGACCGTTGTTGCCATAGCCGCCGGGATTGTGAACCGCCCCGCCGAAGTCACGCTTCAGCGATGCGTTGTATCAGCTCGAGTTGTCTAGGTAGTCGAATCGGTCGTAGGAGAGACCCGCCTCCGTCAGCGTCGCGTCGATGAATCTCTCGGAGCCGCGGTTGAACGCGTCTACGAAGAGGACGCTGGGCCACTGGACCGCGTACTCCTCGCCCGGTGCGATCGTCATCGTGGGCAGCATCTCGTATTCCCACGGCCCCAGGACGAAGTACTCGTCCGGCGGGGCGCCGCCGTTCCAGTAGTACGACCGGAAGTAGTACTCGACGCGGGTGCCCGGAACGAAGACGCCGTCGGGCAGGATTTCCTGCGCCGGGCGGAAGTCGCGATCAGCGGGATCGAAGCCAGGGTCGTCCTCGTGGAAGTAGGTGGCGAACTTGTTCTTCCAGATCTGCGTGTGGTTGTTCGTTTCCAGGGAGTCCATCAGCACGCAGATGAAGTCCTCTTCCGGGTCGCTGACCAGCCGCGACTTCCACAGGTGGTATTCGGGGATGAGATGCTGCCGCGCGCCCGTACGGGGGATGCGAAAACAGAGCTGGCACAGGAAGCGTGTGGCCTCGCTGCTGACGATGGGTCCGGAGACGACCGAGCTGTCCCCGTGCCAGTCGTTCTGCTCGGTGTTGCTCATGGTCATGTCGTAGGAGATGTTCGAGTTGCCCCGGTCGGTGGGTTCGAGATACGTGGGGAAGTTCTGCCCGTAACTGTCCATGAAGTTGCCGCCGTCGCTTTCGGTCACGGTCGGCGCGTCCGGTACGTGCGTGAGGCCCACGCGGATATGGTCGAGCAGGGGCGCCCCACCGGTCGCGCCTTCCTCGGTGCAGACGGAGGCCGGCGTGCTGAACGCGTCGCAGCTGCACCAGACCTCGTAGGTGAACCTGAGGGAATCCCAGGCGGCCGGCAGCGGCTCGTTGGCCATGGAGGACAGGCTCTCGATCGTCTGCGCGCAGGAGGGGGCGCTGGTGTAGTACCAGATCTGACGTCCGTGGCGCCCCGACCAGTGGGGGACGGGATTGGACTCGGTTGTGTAGGGGTAGATCCGCCAACCGGGGCGGTAGTACGCGCCGGTGGACTGCGGGAAGCGCAGGAAGCTGTCCCACGCGACCACTGTCGCGCTCCACTCCGGCAAGCCGTAGCCCGCGCGCGGCACGATGGCGCTGGCCGCCTGCTCCTTCTGGCCCGGCACGAGGCCGGGTGGCGAGTAGGGGCTGTGCTCCGCATCCACGAAGCCGAGCGCTTGGCCCGAGAGCGGGCAGCCGCAGGCCACACCCACATCCTCCACCCAGTCCCGCCAAATGGCCTCGTCGTGGAGCGCCATGAAAGAGCCGGTCCCGGCGCAGCGCTCGAAGGACCAACCCTGCTGCCCGTCCTCGAAGTCGAAGGCGTGGGCGGTCGAACCGATCGTCATGACCAGGTCGTCGGCGCCGAAGGGTCCGCACGGCGTGTCCCAGTAGCCGTCCTCGTCCGAGTACCCGCCGTCGGACTCCATGCGCAGTTCGAGCTGGATCGTAGCCGTAGCGGGATCGAGCGTCCCCGCGGGGATCTCTGCCCCGGCCGGATCGAAGCTGGCCAGCGCGGCCGGGTCCCCGATCACCCCGTCGAAGTCCGTGAGCGAATAGGTGTCGAGCAGCTCGCCCGAAAGGTCGCGGCAGAGCACCTCGACGTAGGTGTAGTCGTAGTCCTCCTCGCTGTTGTTGAAGTAGAGGAAGGCGAGATCGACGTCATCGGCGACCGGGTCGATCGGCCAGACGGGCGAATACGCTCGCTGGCACATGTGGTTCTGGTACCCCATCCCGGCGACGAAGTCGCGCAGGTCGGCCTCGTCCTCGTGGATGCCGCACCAGAGCATGCCCGTGTTCCCAGCCTGGATCGGGACACAAGGGTCCCCGTGGGCGGCGAAGTCGGCCACCGTGACGCGCCCGAAGTAATCCCCCGGGTTTGCGGCCACGTCGGTCGAGCTCCAACCCTGGAGACCGTTGGAGCCCGGGCTCTCGAAGTCCCAGACCTCGCCCTCCACGGCCACGCCGGTGCCGTCGTCGCCGCCGAACCATACCGTGTCGGCACGGACAGCACGTTCACCACCGGGAGGCGTCCAGGGCAGGCGATCCTGCTGTTCACCCGGGAAGACCGCGACCGCGCAGGGCCGCCGCTCCGATGAAGCCGCGCCCGTCCCGACGGCGCTCGAGAGCAACAGAGTGGCAAGAACCATCGGCGTCAAGCACCGCGTTCCATGCATGGCAGGCCTCCTTCAGGGTATGAAGAACAGCCTCTAGGGTATCGCCAGCAACCGCCTGCTCGACAGGTACTCGCGATCGGTCCGCAGCTGCAGCCAGTAGATGCCGGCGCCCAGCCGCCCGCCGCGGTCATCCGTCCCGTCCCAGGTGACCGCATGCTCGCCCGCTTCCCACGCCTCATCGGTCAGCGTGCGCACCCGGCGCCCCGCGACGTCGAAGACCTCGAGCGTCGCGCGGCCCGACTGCGCCAGCGAGAACCGCACGGTGGCCCGCGCGTGGAAGGGGCTCGGGCGCGCGGGATACAGATAGTCCACCGGGCCCGTCAGGTGCGTCTCGGGCTGCTCCTCGACGCCCGTGCCATAGAGGTGGCAGGGGTAAAACCACGGCACGAACGGATCGCCCGGGTCCTCCATCCAATCGAGCATCGGCTCCAGGAGCTCGAGCCCGCCCGCGACGCGCGCGGCGCTGTCGGCGCTGCAGTCCTCGCCGCCGTAGCCGCGCTCGGAGAGCAGGTGGAGGCTGAAGCCGTTCATCACGGTCATCCAGTTGGCCACCCCCGGCTGGATCCTCTGCCGGACCACCTGGGCGTAGTCGGCGTAGGTCTGCGAGCCGGTGCCCTCGTAGCTGTAGAAGCGCAGGTTGCCGACCGCGTCGGGCACCCCGGCCTGGACGCCGAGGACGTTGTAGTCGTACTCCTGCGGGCAGCCGTTGCCGAGAAGACCGATGCCGGGCTGCGCGGGCGTGAAGACCGCGCCCTGGCTCGGTTCGAGGTAGACGCAGTAGGCTTCGTCATCGTTGTGGTCGCGGTAGCTGTAGGCGACCAGGTTGGCGCCCAACACGTTGTGGACGAAGTCGACGGCCAGTCCCTGCACCGGATCGGCCCCGATCGCGCAGATCCCGCCGCCGTCGAGGACGAGACCGCGGCGCACCTCGCTCAGACCGCACTCGGTCGTGGCCAGCCACTCCTCGAAGAGGTCCCAGTCCTCGGGCTCGGTGGCGCCGAGCCCCATGGCGCCCGTGCTGAAGAGGATCAGCCGGTATCCCCAGAGCTGCTGGGGCGTGAGGCCGTTATTGGCGTAGCCACCCGGGTTGTGCGTGGTGCCGCCCAGGTCGCGCTTCAGCGGCGCGTAGCATCCGCAACATCCCGTGTAGTAGTCGTACCGGTCGAACGACAACCCCGCCTCGGTCAGCAGTGCGTTGATATAGCGCTCCGAACCGTAGTTGTAGGCGTCGACGTAGAGCACGCAGGGCCACTGCACCGCGTACACCTCGCCAGGCACGCGCGTCATCGTGGGTAGGATCTCGTACTCCCGGGGGCCCAGGACGTTGTACTCACTGGGGGGCTGACCGCCGTTCCAGTAGTATGACCTGTAGTAGTACTCGACGCGGGTGCCGGGCACGAACACCCCGTCGGGCAGGATCTCCTGCGCTGTCTCGAAGTCGGGCTGCCCGTGCTCGAATCCCGGGTCGTTCTCATGGAAGTAGGTGGCGAACCTGTTCTTCCAGACTTGCGTGTGGTTGTTCAGCTCCAGCGAGTCCATCAGCGCGCAGACGAAGCCCTCCTCCGGGTTGCCCGAAAGGCGCGACTTCCACGTGTGGTACTCGTGGATCATGTGCTGTCGCGCACCGACGCGGGGGATGCGCAGGCAGAGCTCGCACAGGAATCGCGCAGCCTGGCTGCCGACAACGGGCCCGGCGACACACGAGCTGTCACCGTGCCAGGAGTTCTGTACCGGGTTGCCCATCGACAGGTCAAAGACGATGTTCGAGTTGCCCCGGTCGGAGGGCTCCAGGTAGGTTAGGTAGTTCTGCCCGAATCCATCCTGGAACTCACCCGCGCAAATCAGGCTCAGCCGCGGCGCATTGGGCACGTGCGTGAGGCCCACGCGGGCGTTGTCCAGGAGCGGCGCCCCCTGGGTGGCACCCTCGTCGGTGCAGATGGAGGACGGTATGCCGAACGCCTCGCAGCTGCAGTAGACCTCGTAGACGAACTTGAGCGAGTCCCAGGCGGCCGGCAGGGGCTCGTCTTGCATGTCGGACAGGTCCACGACGTTGGAGCCGCAGTAGGGGGCGCTGGTCGGGAACCAGGTATCCTGCCCGTGACGCCCCGACCAGTGTGGCACCGGATTGGACTCGGTTGTGTAGGGGTAGATCTTCCAACCGGGGCGATAGCACGCGCCCGTGATCTGCGGGAAGTAGACGAACAGGTCGCTGGCGAACACGGCCGCGTTCCAGTCCGGCGGGCCGTACCCCGCGCGCGGCACGGCGCCGCTGACCGCCAGTTCGTGCTGACCGGGATGCAGGCCCGGCGGCGAGTAGGGGCTGTGCTCCGCGTCGACGAGCCCCAGCACGCTGCCCGACAGAGGGCACTCGCAGGCCACGCCCGACTCCTCGACCCAGTCCTGCCAGATGGCCTCGTCGTACAGCGCCATGAACGAGCCCTGCCCCTCGCAGCGCACGAAGGTCCAGCCCTGGGGCCCATCCTCGAAGTCAAAGGTCTGCGCGCTCGACCCGATCGTCATGACCAGATCGTCCGCGCCGAAGGGGCCGCAAGGTGAATCCCAATGCCCGTCCTCATCCGAGTACGCGCCGTCGGCCTCCATCCGCAGCTCGAGCTGGATCGTCGCGGTGGCGGGATCGAGCGTCCCAGCCGGGATCTCGGGGCCGGCGCTGCCGAAGCTGGCCAGGGCCTCCGGTGTCCCGATCACGCCTTCGAAAGCCGCCAGTGAATACGTGTCGAGCAACTCGCCCGCGAGGTCGCGGCAGAGGACCTCAATGTACGTGTAGTCGTACGTGTGCTCGCTGTGGTTGAAGTAGAGAAAGGTGAGATCGACCGCGTCGGTGACCGGATCGATCGACCAGACGGGGGAGAGAGCGCGCTGGCACATGTGGTTCTGGTACCCCATCCCGGCCTCGAAGTCGCGCAGGTCGGCCTCGTCCTCGTGGATGCCGCACCAGAGCATGCCCGTGTTCCCGGTCTGGATCGGGACGCAGGGGTCCCCGTGGGTGATGAAGTCGGCCGCCGTGACGCGCCCGAAGTAGACGCCCGGATTGTGGGTCAGGTCGATCGAGGTCCAGCCCTGGAAGCCATTGGAGCCCGGGCTCTCGAAGTCCCAGACCTCGCCCAGCAAGGCCACGCCGGTGCCGTCGTCGCCGCCGAACCAGACCGTGTCACTCCGCACCGACTGCGTGGGAATGATGCCGGGCAGCCGGTCCGGACTGCCCGCGCCGGGGATGAGCGCGGTGCGGCCAGGGCTGGCGGAGGTCCCGCAGAAGACTGGCCCAACTGCCCCGAGTAGAGCGAAGCAGGCGAACGTGCGCAGGAAACACCGACCGGCAAGTCCCACCACCATTGCTGCACCTCCTGAGTTCAGCTGTTCGCGTCGCACCCGGGTACCCGCTGGCGGGGCTGACCAGGGTCCGGTGCGCAGGCCAATAGGTAACTCGCTTCGAAATAGTGACTTGCACTGCACCGCCCACGCTCCTAATCATAGTCCAAGTCGGGTCACATTGTCGAAGCAAAAGCGTGGACTTAGGGGGTGGGCGTCTGCGCTCCGGGGGCATAACCGATTGCTGGGATGTCAGAAGCGGCGGGTGTCCCGCGTCCGAGATGTGCCCGAGGGCCGCGCGTTCCGAGTGCGCGCGCTCCGATGGCCGGCATCAGGCCCGGCGCTGGATCCGTCCTTCGAGCTCTTCCCAGAAGGTGCCCTGTTCGGCCGGCAGGCCCGCGGCGGGCCCGTAGTGGCGGCAGGTGCGGCCATCCGCCGTCCAGAGCGGATAGGGCCAGCCGGCCACCAGCCGCAGCAAGACGAAGGCCCCGAGGACGAGCAGCACGATCGCTCCCAGCAGAGCAGCGGCGGTGACCGCTGGGGTGGGGAAGCCCCAGGTGAAGGCCGGGAAGCCCCACGCCGCGAGCGCGCTGGTGGCAATCGCCGGCTCATGCACGCACCGCAGGGCCGACATGAGCAGGCTGGTGGCGACCGCGGCGACACCGAACTGGAGCAGGGACCATCCAAGGCCAACCGGCTGGGCACCGGGGTCGAGCAGGCCGCCCGCCCACCAGCTCAGTAAACCCACCGTGCTGGCCAGGGTGTGTCCGCCGAGGATCGCGCGGGGACTGGCGCGTTGAGCCATGGGCGTGCGCAGGAGGATCAGGGCGGACGGGGCCAGCGGCAGCAGGATCCAGACCTGCTGGGCGATCACGGCCGCGGCGACCAGGATCGTCAGGGCTAGCGCGCTCGCGACAGCCATGAAGAACACGGAGGGCAGGCCCGGCTGGCGGCCCGGATCGAGTTCCAGCCGGCGCTCCGGCCGCATCAGCAGGGCCGTGATCCGGTAGAGCAGGGTTTCCTGTGGGTTCCTGGGCGGCATGGGTCACACGACCTCTTCGTTCGTCCCCGGGTTCGAGAGGCTGTACAAGTCCTCGAGTACCTTGGACTGCCCGGCGTATTGGAGATCGAACAGCTCCTGCACTTCGGCCAGGTTCGCCTGCACCTCACTGATAATCCCGGCCAGCCCCTCCGGGCTCAGCGAGTACGCTTCCGTTGCGACCCGCACCAGCTCGCGCGAGCGCTGGCGGTGAGCCTTCAGGACGCTCGGTGCCACCGAGGCCACGGCCATGGCCTTGGCAATCGTCCCGTCGAGCTCCAGCTCGCGGAGACGTTCGAGCGTGGCGTTGTGAACGCCCACGAAACAGACCATGTCGTCGGGGAACTGCCACGACCGCAGGAGCCAGGCCCCTGCCTGGGCATGGGTCCACTTGAACAGCGACTCCTCGAGCTGAGAGAGGCGCACCGGCAGCTTCGACCACTTGTCGACGACGGGCAGGTAGTACTCAGCCCAGTACGTGAGGAGCACCGGCAGCGCCGCATCGGCGAGCAACGCGCAGGTGAAGGCTTCCTCCTCCTGCTCCGTGGGGTGATACCGCCGGGCGAAGGCTCGCGCGAGCAGCGCGCGGGTCAGGGAGTCCTGCCAGAAGACCTCGGCGCGAAAGGTCCCGCGCGGCCGCGGCACCACACCCACCACCGCGTAGGAGAGCGCGATTGCCTTGACCTGCCGCAGGCCAAGCAGCGAGAAGGCATGGCGGATCGAGGTGACCCGGTTGCGCAGCGCGAAGCGCGATGAGTTCACGGTGCGAATGACCCGAGCCGCGATTTCGGGGGACGCGGAGATCACCTTGACCAGCCGGTCCACGTCGAGATCCGGGGCGTTGATCTCCTGGATGAGTCGCGCGGAAGCGGCCGGCAAGGGGGGCAGATCCGCCCCCGCAAAGAGCGAGGCGAAGTTGCCCGTGGCCATGGCCGCGTGGCGGTGAAGCTTCTCCGGCAGACCGATTCCCATCCCCTGCCTTTCAGTCCGGGTCCTGCCCCACTCATCGACCCTTCGGGGGGGCAACTTCATGGGGCGATTCGAGATCGTGGCCGGGGTGTCCCCGGGCTGATCGCCCGTGGCGCTGGAGGGCCTCGCCAGTCAAAGGGTTGCGTCAAGGTGGGTCAGGCGGTTGCCGATCGGAGGATGGGGAGGCCGGCGCGTCGACCCGCGGGGCCGGTGCTGGGCACCCCCGCTTCGGCCAGACCGCCGGCCGTCGCGGTTCCGCGGGGAGACCGAGGGCAGGGCCGTCCGCATGACCGAACCACCCAGTCACTTGCTACGGGCTGTGCTCGAGTCTTCCAGTGACGGCGTCCTGATCCTGGATCCCTCCCTGGGGATCGTCTACTGGAACCCCAGGCTGGCACGCCTGTGGTCGCTGGGCGCGGACCCGACCGCCTACCAAGACACCGAGCCATTCCTCACCCAGGTCGCTCAGCAGACGGAAGACCCCACGGGTTTCAGCTCCTGGTTCCGCCGTCTGTCGGCATCGGCCGAGGACGACGAAGCGGTCGTGCGACTCACGGACGGCCGGATCTTCACCTGCCGGTCCGCGCCGCTGGGGGACGCCGCCGCGCCGATCGGACGCGTCTGGCTGTTCCAGGATGCCACCGAGCAGATCCAGGCCCGCACCGCCCGGCTCGAGCGCGAGCTGCACCTCGAGCGTCAGAGCGAGGCGCTGTCGGTGCTCTCCTCGTGCAAGGTCGACGGTCAAGCCTCGCTGGACACCGCCTTGCAGGAGATCCTCGAGGCGACCACGGTCGTTCAGGACATCGAGCAGGCCGGGATCTGGCTCTTTCGGGATGAGGACGCCTCGATCACGTGCGTTCACCGGTATCGCCGGTCCACGGATGAGCACTCGACCGGCGTCACGATCCCGGTGAAGGACTACCCGGAGTTCTTCCAGCATCTGGGCGCGAAGCGCGCGCTGGCCATCGCCGACGCCGCCAAGGACGTCCACACCCGGCGGCTGTACGAGGACTTCCTGCAGGCCGAGTCGACCCGCGCCGTGCTGGTCGCACCGATCCGCATGCGCGGGCGGGTCGCGGGCATGATCACGCACTGCCACACGGGGGGGGCGCGCACCTGGTCGTCGGACGAGCAGAACTATGCCGCCTCGACCGCTGACCTGGCGTCGTTGGCGCTCCACGCGGACGAGCGCCGCCTGGCCGAAGAAGGGCTGCAACAGGCCTACGAGTTCCAGCGCCAGATCCTCGCCACCGCGGCCACGGCCGTCTTCTGGACCGACATCGAAGGCCGCATCGCGGGCGTCAACGAGGCGTTCTGCACGATGACCGGCCATGCAACCGCCGACGCCGTGGGCATGCCCGTCGAGGCCTTGATGCTGACCGGTCCGGCTGCCGAGGCGGCGCGCGGCCCCGCGCCCACCCGCACGGCCGTCGTGGGGCAGGGCGGCAGCTTGCGTGCCCGGTCGGGCGCCCGGCGGGAGATCCTGTGCAACTCCTCGCCGATCCGGGGGCGCGGGGGCGAGGTCACGGGCACCTTCTTCAGCTTCGTGGATGTGACCGAGCTCGTCGACGCCCGCCGCCAGGTGGAGCAAGCCCTGCAGGAGTCGGTGGCTGCCAATCAGCAACTCGAACAGATGGCCGCCCGCCTGCAGCAGGTCAATCAGGAGCTGGTCGAGGCCAAACGGAGTGCCGAGACGGCCAGCGAGGCCAAGAGCGTGTTCCTGGCCAACATGTCGCACGAGATCCGTACGCCGATGAACGCCATCATCGGGATGACGGAGCTGACGCTCGACACGGAGCTGACCGCGGAGCAGCGCGACAACCTGAAGATCGTGCGCTCATCGTCGCGAGCCCTGCTGCACCTCCTGAACGACATCCTCGACTTGTCGAAGATCGAGGCCGGCAAGCTCGAGCTGGAAGTCGTGCCCTTCGCGATTCGCAACTCGATCACCAAGGGGCTCCAGCCCTTTGTGTTCAAGGCGGCGCAGAAAGGGCTGCAGTTCACCCTCGACTGCCCGGCCGATGTCCCCCAAGTGGTTGTGGGGGATCCGGCCCGACTGCGGCAGATCCTGGTCAACCTCCTGGGCAACGCGATCAAGTTCACCGAGCGGGGCGGTGTAGGGCTCCGCATCCGCGTGACCACCCGCGGCGATGAGGGCTGTGAGCTGCACTTCTCGGTCACCGACACCGGAATCGGGATCGCCCCCGATCGCATCGAGGCGATCTTCGAGCCATTCACGCAGGCGGACGGGTCGACCACCCGCAAGCATGGTGGCACGGGCCTGGGCACCGCCATCGCCCGCCAGCTCGTGCAGATGATGGGAGGGCGCATCTGGGCCGAGAGCGTGCCCGGTCAGGGCTCGACCTTCCACTTCATCGTCCGCGTCGGAGGCTACACCGGGTCCCTCACGCCGGAGCTGGTGGTGGACCTGGAATCCGAGGACGACGGCCGCGTCGAGATCGAACCGCCGCCGGCAACCGCCAGACCCGGCGCCCGGATCCTCCTGGCCGAGGACAACCCGATCAATCAGCGGTTGGCGGTGCGCCTCCTGGAGAAGCGCGGCGCTGCGGTGGTCGTGGCGGGCAATGGCCGAGAGGCGATCGCAGCCTACGAGCGCGAGGGCTTCGATCTCATCCTGATGGACGTGCGCATGCCCGACGTCGACGGGCTGCAGGCGACGGCTCGCATCCGTGAGATCGAGGCGGACACGGGGCGGCACATCCCGATCATCGCCATGACGGCGCATGCGATGGCTGGTGATCGCGAGATGTGCCTGCGCGCGGGCATGGACGACTACATCACCAAGCCCATCGACCGCGAGGCGCTGTTCGCCGCGATCGAGCGCGCCCGGGGGGAGACAGCCGCCGCGAGCCCCGCGCCGGTTGCGCGCGCGGCCGCCCCGACAGCTGAGGAGCTGGCCGAGCCCACGTTCGACCCCGCGGAGCTGGTCGATCGCCTGGAGGGAGACCAGGCCGCCGCGACCGAGATCCTCGAGGTCTCGCGCGAGGTGCTGCCCCAGATGCTGGAGTCGCTCAAGGCCGCCTGCGCGGTCGGAGACCCCGTCGAGATCCGCAACCGCGCGCACGCCATCAAGAGCAGCCTCGGCAACGTCGGGGCGCGCCGGGCCCACCTCATCGCCCACCGCCTCGAGCAACGGGGCGCACAGGGCGATGCCACCGGGTGCAACGCGATCCTGGCCACCCTGCTGGAGGAAACGGAACAGCTGATGGCCCAGCTCGCCGATCGGCTCCGGGGCAAGGCCGCCTGAGGTCGCCCGGCCCGGCAACATTGGGGCGTTTCCGCCACGCACATTGTGGTCAGAGGCTCGCCCCTGGCGCACCCGCTTCTTCCCCCCGGGGCGCCGGCCCTTTTCCCTGGACCGCAGCCACCGGGGGCGGATAGACTATTCAGTCCCAGATTCGGCAGCGAGGGGTCCGGCGCATCTAACGGGGTACCCCATCAGGCATTGGAGGATCGAGGCCATGGCGAAGCACGCCGTGCAGCGCCTGCGAGACGCCCACCGGTTGGTGGCCGAGGTGGCGTTCGAGGTGATCCCGGTCCGGCACGGCTATGCCGACCGGATCGTGCGGATCGACGTCTCCAGCAACAAGATCGATTTCTTGCCGGTCACCCAGCAGATGAAGGACCTGTGGGTCGGCGGCAAGGGATTCGACCTGTGGCTGATGTTTCAGGAGGTGACACGCGACACCCGCTGGGACAGCCCCGAGAATCCGATCTGCTTCTCCCCCGGTCCGCTGGCGGGCACGACGTCGTTCCCGGGCGCGGGCAAGACGCTGGTGACCTCTCTGTCGCCGAGCACCGGGTCGGTCATGGACTGCAACGTCGGCGGGTTCTTCGGCCCGCTGTTCAAGTTCTGCGGTCTCGATGCCCTCGTGCTCGTCGGCCGGGCGCCTGAGGAAACGATCGTGGTGATCGACGCCGTGCGCGGCCGAATCACGATCGAGCGCGCCCCGCTCGAGAGCATCGACGCGCACCTCGTGGCCGAAGAACTGACCGAGATGTACGCCGAGGACGAGCTCGACAAGAAGAACATCTCGGTGGTCTGCGCGGGCCGTGCGGCCGAGCACGCGCGCATGGGCGTGCTCAACTTCTCCTTCTACGACTGGCGCAAGAAGACCGCGCGCATCAAGCAGGCCGGGCGCGGCGGCATCGGCACCGTCTTCCGTCACAAGAAGATGAAGGCGCTGGTCGTCCGCAACCGCGGCATCAATCCCGCCTGGAGCGTGGCCGAGAGCAAGGTGGCACGATACGTGACGCCCAAGACCATCTCCGAGGTGAAGGATCCCGCGGGGCGCCAGGTGATCCGCGACGTGCTCGACAAGTACAACCGCGATCCCGAGTTCGTGGTCGACATGCTGCGCGAGATCCAGAACCACTTCGGGCACGTGCCGCGCACTGCCCTGGACGAGATCACGCGCGCGACCTGTACGCCCACCGCCTACCTCTACCACATGGCGACGTTCCTGGGCGATCTGCGCCTCGAGCGGCCGGGCGGCACGGTGATCCGCGTGTGCAATGGGCCGACCTGTCACCTGATGGGGGCGGACCAGGTGCTTGCAGCCTTCGAGCGGACGCTGGGTGTGCACGCGGGCGAGACGACGCCCGACGGGCGCTACACGCTGGAGGTGGGGCCGTGTCTCGGCGCCTGCAACGCCGCGCCCGTCGTCCAGGTAGGCGAGGGCTGCTTCGGGAGCGTGCGGCCCGAGGACGTCGATGCGCTGCTGAAAGGCACGCCGGCCCCCAGCGCACGACCGCTGGTGGCCGAGGAGCTGGCGGCGGTGGCGGGCGAGCAGGCCGCCTACCGGGCGCGCTCGCGCTCGCTGCTCGCGATCTGCACCGGCCATCGGACTCCGCCAGGCACGGCCGGGGCCAAGGCCGGTGCGGCCGAGCCGGCCGCCAAGCCCGCCAAGGGGTCCGGGACCGCGACGACGGTGACCGGCTGCGTGAGCCGGCCTGGTCCCGTGACGATTCCCGCGGGCACCACCCTGCGGGAGATCATCGACCAGATGGGCGGCGGGATGCGCGACGGCCGCCGCTTCAAGGCGGCCCACATCGGCGGCCCGTCGGGGTGGTTCCTGAGCAGCGCACAGCTCGACCAGCCGGTCGACTTTGCGAGGCTCACGCCCACCGGGGCCATGACGGGACCCGACCGGCTGGTCGTGCTGGACGAGTCAGCCTGCCTGGTGGCGACCGCGCGCCACGCGGCGGAGTTCCTGCGGGACCACTCGTGCGGCAAGTGCACGCCCTGTCGCGAGGGGCTGCAGGCCGCGTCTCTGGCGCTCACGCGGCTGTGCGCGGGTGCGGGCAGCCCGGAGGACCTGGCCTTGATCGGCGAGGTCTGCCAGACAGCGCGCGTGGCCAGCGCCTGTCAGTTCGGCGTCCAGGCCGCGAACCCGATTCTCTCGGCGCTGGAGCTGTTCCGGGAGGAGTTCGAAGAGCACGCGCGGGGTCGCTGCCGCGCGGGCGTCTGCGCGGGAGGCAACCGCTAGCGCGGCCGGCGGCCGCAGGAGGTTTCTGAACCGTGACGCAGAAGATCCAGCTAACGGTCAACGGCCAGGCGCACGAGGTGGCGGGGGAGGGTACCCTGCTCGACACCCTCGAGCGCGTGGGTGTGTCGGTGCCGACGCTGTGCCACCACAAGGATCTCGCCCCCAGCGGGAGCTGCCGGCTCTGCCTGGTCGAGATCGAGGTGCGTGGCAAGAAGCGCCTGGTGACCTCGTGCACCTATCGCCTGCGCGAGACCGTCTCGGTGTGGACCGAGTCGGAGCCGGTGCGCCAGCACCGCCGGCTCGTGGCGGGCATGCTGCTCGGGCGCTGGCCCAACGTGCCGGTCATCCGGGAGATCGCGCAGCGCTGCGGCGTCACCCCGGCCTATGCCGCGCGTTTCCGCAGCGACCTGACCGACGAGAACCCGCGGGCGTGCGTGCTCTGCACGCGCTGCGTGCGGGCCTGCGAGGAGTTCATCCAGGAGCGCATCCTGGACTTCGCGGGCCGTGGGATCCGCCGGCACCTCACCATGCCCTATGGGGACGTCGACCCGCACTGCATCGGGTGCACCTCCTGCGCCTACACCTGTCCCACCGGCGCGATCAAGATCGTCGACGACATGAACCATCCGGTCGACGCGCAGATGATCCGTGACCACGGGATGCGGGTGAACGCGGAGATGGCCCGGCTGGACGTGAATCAGTGCCGCATGCGCCAGGTCGGGACCGCGAACATCATCGACGTCATGGACCAGTACGATCTGCTGCCCGTGCACAACCACAAGTACGGTTCGCATCCGGATGCCAAGAAGATCTACTCCGAGGTCTTTCGCTCGCAGTACCTGACGCAGGGCGAGGCGGACGGCTGCTGGTTCGGCTGCTCGATGGCCTGCGCCAAGGCGGCCGAGGAGTTCGAGCTGAAGACCGGCCCCTACAGGGGGCAGAAGGTCCTGGTCGACGGTCCCGAGTACGAGAATGCCGGGGCGTGCGCCAACATGGGCTGCTTCGACCCGCACTTCGTGCTCGAGTGGAACTTCTACTGCGACACCTACGGCATCGACACGATCTCCTTCGGGACCTGCATGGCCTTCGTCATGGAGGCCTACGAAGCCGGCGTGATCACCAAGGAACAGACCGGCGGCAAGGAGCTGCGCTTCGGCGCCACGGAAGAGACGCTCGAGTGCCTGCACGAGATGGCACGTGGCAGCGGTTTCGGCGTCGACGTCGGCCAAGGCATCCGCTGGCTCAAGGAGAAGTGGGTGCGCGAGTATGGCGCCGACCGGCAGTTCCTGTGGGATATCGGCATGGAGGTCAAGGGGCTCGAGGTCTCCGAGTACGTGTCGAAGGAATCGCTCGCCCAGCAGGCGGGCTACGCCATGGCGGTCAAGGGGCCGCAGCACGACGAGGCCTGGCTGATCTTCATGGACATGGTCAACAACCAGATCCCCAGCTTCGAGGACAAGGCCGAGGCGCTCTACTACTTCCCGATCTGGCGCACCTGGTTCGGCCTGATGGGCCTGTGCAAGCTGCTGTGGAACGACGTCGTGCCGATCGCGAACAAGACCTACGCGCCCCAGGTCGCGGCCAAGGTCCCCGACCACGTCTACAACTACTTCAAGTTCTTCGAGGGCATGACCGGGATTCCGCTCGACGAGGAGAAGATGCTGGCCCAATCCGCGCGCGTGCACAACCTGCAACGCGTCATGTCCTACATGTTCGGGCGTGGCACGCGCGAGCACGACATGCCCCCTTACCGCCTGGTGGGGCCGGTGACAGCGGAGGAGTACGAGTCGCGGGCCGAGCGGTATGACAAGCAGCTGCGCGAGATCCTCAAGGTCGATCCGGCCGGCAAATCGACCGAGGAGAAGCTCAAGATCCTGCGCCGGCATCGCGAAGCGCAGTACCTGAAGGTGCTGGACACGGCGTATGATCGGCGCGGCTGGACGCGCAACGGCGTTCCCAAGATCTCGCGGCTGAAGGAGCTGGGCATCGATCTGCCCGAGCTGGTCGCGATCGTGAAGGACGCGCAATAGCCTGCGCCTGAGGTTCCCTGGAACCCGCGGGTCACGAGGGGCAATCGCGCAGGACGACGGGGGGAGCCATGGACTCGGAGCTCTTCGCCCGCAACGTTCCGGGCATGACCGCGCGCCTGCAGCAAGCGACGGTGGGGATCGCCGGCTGCGGCGGCCTGGGGTCGAACGCCGCCGTGGCCCTGGCGCGGGCGGGGATCGGCAAGCTGATCCTGGCCGATGCCGATCGGGTCGATGCCTCGAACCTCAACCGCCAGCACTTCTTCCGCGCCGATGTCGGGCGGCTCAAGGTCGATGCGCTGGCGGGCCACCTGCGGGCGATCCACGACGAGATCCGGCTGACCACGCACGCGATGCGCCTGACCCCTGAGTTCGTGCCGGTGGTCTTCCGCCAGGCGGACCTGCTCATCGAGGCCTTCGATCAAGCCGAGGACAAGCAGTGGCTGATCGAGACCTGGTGTCGCGCGTTCCCCGAGCGGCCCATCGTCGCCGCCAGCGGGCTGGGGGGGTATGGGCGCACGGGGGCGCTGCAGGTCCGCTCGGCCGGCAAGATCCACCTCTGCGGCGACGGCGAGTCGGACATGAGCCTGGGCCTCTGCGCCGCGCGCGTGGCCGCCGTGGCCGCGATGCAGGCCAACGTGGCGATCGAGCTGCTGATGGAGGCCGCCCCGGCCTGATCGCTGGGGGCCGGGGTGTCCCGCGGGAGGCGGTGGCGCGCGGCGTCGCACGGCAGCGCACGGCCGCATGGCGGGCGCGGATCGCACGCGAGGTCTGGAGGAGAGGCCGGGATGCTGACGATCAACCAACGCGACCGGATCGATTGGCGCGCCGGGATGACGGTGCGCGACGTCCTGGAAGCGATGGGGTACAGCTACACGCTCATCACCGTGACCGTCAACGACCAGCTCGTCGAGCGGGAGGAGTACGAGCACTTCCCCGTGCCCGATGACGCGCAGATCACGATCTTCCACCTCGCGCACGGGGGCTGAGCCCGGGGAGCGGCGACTGAAACCTGAAGGCGGCGACCGGAGCCGCAGCTCCGATCGCCGCCCCGCGCGCTTGCGCTTCGCCAGCAAGCCCGCTCGCGGACCCCGTCAACGCACGAGGATGATCGTCCGGCTCTGCTGGACCCGATTCCCATCGAGCCTCAGGTAGTACACCCCGCCGGCCACAACCCGGCCGCGGTCGTCGAGGCCGTTCCACGCGACCCGATGGCTTCCGGCGCCGCGCTGCCCGTCGAGCAGCAGGCGCACGCGCCGGCCGCTCACGTCGTAGACGGCCACCGAGACCTGCGCCGGCTGGGCCAGCTCGAAGCTCACCGTCGTCTGGCCGCGGAACGGATTGGGCAGAGCGGGCAGCAGGCGGGTCTCGGAGACGCCCTCGGTCGCAAGGCCCGGCACACCCGCCCAGCCTTGGTAGAAGACCTGCCCCGCCGCCGCAGCATTGTTCATCAGCTCCTCCAGGCTCTCCCCGGCGAGCACCGCGAAGGTGACCTCGCGCAGCTCACCCGGGCCGAGCGCGAAGGGCCCGGCCGACACGATGACACCGTAGTCGTTCGGCTCGGGCGAGGCCGTGACCGTGTACTGGGGATCGGCTGCCGACAGGAAGCCGAACTTGTCGGCGTCGGGGATGTACTGGTTCGGATAGACGTAGGTCGGATTGTAGATGAGCGACGCATTGGCCACTGGCAGGCCAGGCTCCGTGAAGACGCGCGCACCCGCGTGGATCCCCGACGCCGCATCGCACACGTACGCGAGGCCCAGCGTCGGATCAGCGCCCCCTTCGTTCGTGTAGGCGTTGCTGATGTCGAGGTCCATGAAGGTGCCGGCGTAGAGATCGCGCGCGACCGGCCCGGTGTTGGCGACCGCAAAGGTCATGAAGACGATGTCCTCCACCGGCTCGGGATAGGCGTAGGTCCACGAATGCTGCTGCACCTGCAACCCCAGAGAGCCGGGCGCGCCCTGATCGGTGTAGCCGCCGACGATGTGCTGATCCGGAGCGCCAGTTCCCTGCACCGTGAGGTGTCCATTCGGCGCGGTCGACACGACCCATTCGCGGGCGGGGTCGAGGTCATAGTCGCGGTTGTCCACGCAACCCGCGTCCTCGGCCACCCACAGGCCGCCGATGAACAGCACGTTCTGCCCGCCCGGGGGATAGATGAGGCCGGAGCCCTGCGCCTGGGTCGCGTCGAGGAAGCCCAGGATCCCCTGGTTCGTCACGGTCAGGCGGCAGGTGTTGACGGTGTGGTCGGCCCAGTCGATGCAAGGATTGGGATCGCAGGAGATGCCTTCGCCGAGGAACTGCCCGCCGGCAGCCAGGCAGTCGTCGTGGGGCATCACGCTGCATCCGTTCGGCGAAAAGCAGCAGGCGCCTCCCGTCGGGACGGTGGGATTCGGGACACGGTGGTAGAACACGTCCCCCTGGGCGGGGTCGAGGCGGGTGTCCGTCCAGACGATGTGCGCGTCGGCCGCGTCGACATCGACCCAGTTGTAGTCGCCCATCCAGCCGCCCAGCGCCGCCGGAGGCGCGGAGGGAGCGGTGGTCACACGGACGTTGGGGTTGAACGCGGGTGCGCCGGGCAGCAGGGCCGCCATGTAGGTGTCGGTCAGGATGTCGTTGGCCGGGTCGTTCCGGTTGTCGTACCAGACGACGTCGACGATGCCGCTGGGCTTGACGTCCAGCCAGGGATGGGACTGGTCGCAGGTCGTGTTGTCGTCGTTGACCCGCAGCGGCGCCGACCAGGTCAGCCCGCCGTCCATCGACTGGATGAAGAAGATGTCGGCCTCATCCGGCGAGAAGATCAGGGCGTTGGCGTAGGTGTCCCCGAGACCGCTGCGCAGGTCGCGCCACAGGTAGAAGGCGCCGTTGGCAATCGCGGCCACGTGAGGCGTCTGTGAATCGCTCGCCCCGAGAGGGTTCCCCACGTCGATGCGGAAGTCGGACAGCGGCCAGGTGAGCCCGCCGTTGGTGCAGTAGGTGCTGTAGATGTCGAAGACCCACGGAACGCCGGGCGAGTTGCGCGAATCGACCCACGTGGTGCAGACCATGTTGCCCGCCACGCTGATCTGCGGGTAGGCGCACTGGCGCGTCCCGGCCGGGACGCCGGTGTTGAGCCGGAAGATCTGGTTGGGCGGCCAGGTCTGCCCGCCGTCGGTCGAGACGCTGAGGTAGACGTCGTCGACGTTGTAGGGCGGCGTCTGACAGCCGGCGTAGATGACATAGACCATGGTTCCGTTGCAGGCCATCTGCTGGTACCAGTCGTTGGCGGCGCCGAGCGAGATGACCCGCTCGCCAAGCCACACGAGGCCGTTGTTGAACGAGGCGTTCACGTAGACATCCTGGTTCGGATTGCGGAAGTCGCTCCAGGAGACATAGACGTTGTTGCCGGAGGCGCAGACCTTGGTCCCCCAGGGTCCTCCCGTGGCGGGTGCCGCGTCGAGCTGAACCCGAGGCCGCCAGGTGGCCCCCCGGTCGGGCGACGCCCGGAAGTAGGCGTGCGTGGTCGAGCCGACCGCCTCGGCCCACACCACGTAGACGAAATTGCCCTCGAAGGCGATGTCGAAGGTGGCGTCCATGATCTGGGCGGTGGCGATCGTCTGCTCGCCTGCCCACGTGAGACCGCCGTTGGCGGTGCGGTTGACCCGCAGGTCGATCTGGCCGGCGGGGGACTGCGCGCACCAGACGGCGCAGGCATTGGTGCCGTTGCACGCGACGTGGGGGCTGTAACTGCGGAGGCTGTTGGCCGCGTTGTCGAGGACGATCGGAGCGGGGCGCCAGGTCTGGCCCTCGTCGGTGGAGCAGTTGGCGTAGATCTTGTTGGTGCCCAGACCGACATACGCCTCCCACCAGAGGACGTAGACGTACGTGCCGGAGGCCGCAACCTCAGGGCTCTGCGAGCTCACGTGACCGGGCCCGGGGATGTTGCTGAGCCGCACCGCGGGGTTTGGCCAGGTCGGCGTGGCGATCGGCGTGCGCCGGTAGTAGACGTCGCGCGGTGCACCGCTGAGGGTGTCCTCCCACACCGCGTGGACCCAGTTGTTGCTGGCGCGGATGCGCTTGCCGCCGGAGAAGACGTTGGCGCCGGCGGCATCGCCCACGCCATCGAGCTGGGTCTCGCGCACGGGGCCGCTGTTCGGTCGCGCGGCGTAGGCCGCGCAGATCCGATTCGCGTTCGAGGGATCGACCTCGATCGAGGGATAGCTCATCGCAGGGCGCGTAGGGGCACCGGCGGCGTTGGTGAGCGTTCCGGGCACGGTCCAGAACTGCGCGGCCCGGACATCGGCGCCCCACGTGACGCCGCCATTGGCGGAGGCATCGGTCATGATGCGTCCGCTGAAGCCCTGCTGCTGAGCGTTGAACGGGGAGTCCAACCAGGCGGCATGGATCCGCCCCGTCGGGCCTACCGCCAGATCCGGCCACAGCACGAGCCCCCGACCGGGGTTGTCGTTGATGGGCCCGGGCGGCGACCAGCCCGCGCCGCCGGCCGGGGACCAGGAGAAGGTGGCCATGCTGTTCTGCCAGTTGGGAAGATCCTCCTCCCAAATCGCGTAGACGTTGCCCAGGAAGGGGCTCGTGGCGAAGTCGTCCACCTCGATCTTGGGCTTGATCAGGAAGGACTGCGCTCCCGGCGCGCCGGCCGAGATGGCCACAGGCTGAGGAGGTCCGAAGTTGAGGCCGCCGTCGGGGGAGAGCGAGATGAAGACCCCCGACTGAGTGTTCATCGGCGGCAGCTGGTTGTAGGACGCATAGCCGGCGTAGAGGAGACCTGCCCCGTCGGAGACGATCGACGGATCGAGCTCCACGCCGAAGACCGACTGAGCTTGGGTCCAGCTATCGACCCAAGGCCCGCCGCCGATGGGGGCGTAGCTCGTGCCGATGCCGTTCCACGCGAAGGGGTCGTCGACGTAGGCGGCCACCATGTTCCCCGAAGGGTAGTCGAGCGTGATGCTGGGGGAGTTCTGAATGCGGGGCGGCGGGTCTTGGTTTACCAGCGTATTGGCCAAGGGGACGCCAGGAACGAGGAACACGAGAGCGACCGCCAGCGCGACCACGGTGCCCGGACGGGACCAGAGCGCAGCCTGGCCCCCTGCTGAGATGCCTTGATCCTTGCGTTTCATGGGGCGTACCTCCATCCGCGAGCCAAATCGACGGGCGGGCACTCGCGAGAGTCTCGGGTCAGCATCGCACCACTGCCCGTCGGGGCAGGGTCCGGGGGGAGCGGCTTGCGCCTCCCGACCCCATCCGCTGGAGGTATTTGGACAGGCGCGCCGATCTTACAGCGCGGCCCGGCCGGGGAAGGCCCGGGGTCGGGCAGGGGGTCGGAAGGGAAGCGTGCCGGCCGGTCACCGCCAGACACCCATTTCGGTGGCGGCGGGTGCCTCACACGCATGCGGGCACCAGCGTTCACTCCTGTGCGCGACGGTGGGCCTCTCCACCACTCTCAACGGTGGTCAGCGATAGGATGCCTTGATCGCCCCCCAAGTAGCTTCGACCGTCGGCGTGGGCGCGCAACCCACCGGCCAGGCCCCGATCAGACCGCATGCGCCGCCCGGCGCACATGGCGAATTCCCATGCAGCGTGAAGTCGCCAGCTTCCGGGGCGCAGAAGAGCGGATCCTCGCAGATGTTGCCATTCACGCCGTACTGGCCGGCGATTGGCCCCACCCAGTTCCCACCTTCGTTCCCGTACAAGTCGCAGCAGCTCAGAGCTGGCACCGCACCGCTGATCCAGGCCACGCCCTCCCCGTGGGTCGAGCAAGCTACAATCGTGTTCTCGATCGCCGGAGCACTCGAGCACATCCAGATGCAGATCCCAGCACCAAAGTGGGCTTGATTGCCATAGAACGTGCACTCGACCAGTGCAGCGGAGCCTCCTCATATGCAGAGGCCGCCCCCATCGATGGCCGAGTTTCCCAAGAAGGTGCAACCCACAATGGTTGGGGAAGACGCGCCGTTGACCAGGAGCCCACCCCCTTCTGCGCTCTCGTTGTTCGCGAGCACGCAGCGCTCAATCCGCAGAGACGAATCCAGCATCCTGATACCGCCACGCAGGGCGTCTACCACAGTCACACCCTCCAACGCGGCCTCTGCACCCACATTCTCGATGTAGATGCCCCAATGCGACATCCCGAAGACCCCCCCGCCATACAGAAGGCAGACGCGCGGGTCGCCACTCCGCGACCGAAGCGTGACTTGCTTGCCGATCCACCGCACGTCCCAGTTGCCATCGCCTTGGAAGACCCCATTGGCCAGCTCTATGGTGTCACCGCCGACGACCCCATCGATGGCCGCCTGGATCGTGGGGAAGTCCCCCGTTCCATCGGGACGGACCAAATAGGTCGCGCCCATGGCGGACAAGACCAGAATCTCCCACAAGACAAGACCCACGATGATCGGTCTCATACTCACCTCCCTCACGCTTCTTGCTCGGATCGGTCAGGAGCGCGGAGTATCCATGTGAGGTCTTCCTCCCCTTCGCTTCGAGTGCCCGACTGCCCTCCCCCCTCTCGGCAGCCCTGCGATCCGATGCACCTTCACCGAATGAGGAGAACAGACCTTACTGCCGTCTGCCCGGCGGCTCGCAGGCGACAGAAGTACAACCCTGCGGGAACCGTGCGGTTGAATTGGTCGTTGCCATCCCAGCGTACTGCATGGATCCCGGCAGACAGCCGGCCACCCATCACCGAGCGGACGATCCGCCCCTGCACATCATGCAAAACGAGCTCCCCAATGGCACTGCCGGAGAAACCAGAGACTGCGAAACTCAGCTCGTCGCCCGCAGCCCAGGCGCTGGGGATGACGTCGAGTGACAGACCCCGAGGCTCTGCGGCAGCAGCATCCAGATCGACGCCAGAACCCGTGGGCCACTCGCACGACGCAGAGTCGCAACCGCTCGTCATCGCGCCGATGACGCCGCAGGAACACCACCCGCCGACGCAGGGTGAGTCAGCATGCAGGAGGTACTTGTCTTCCCCTTCGCCGCAGAAGCAGGGGTCGACCCCGAAGTTGCAGCGCTGGTTGCTCTGAGATGCAATGCACCCCACCCAATCTCCGCCGTCGTTGCCATAGACACAGCAGCAGGAGAGGACGGGGTCGGCCGTGCCGAGGCTGTACACAGCCTCTCCTGCACTGCTGAAAGAGACGATAGAAGCCTGCAGCGCCGGACGTCCTGATCCGCTGCAATACACTCCGCCACCTTGCATGGCTTCGTTCCCCGAGAGGGTGCAGCGGACGAGGGCAGGCGAGGAGTCCTCGCAGAACAGTGCACCGCCGGCCGCGCCTCCATCGTTTCGGTACAACAGGCAACCAGCAATACGCGGCGAGCTACACAGGCAGTAGATCGCCCCTCCCCCCGGCTCCGAGCTGAAATCGCCGCCGGTGACGCCTATCCCTCGCAGAATCGACTGCTGGCCGATTTCCGGCTGACCCATGTCTGTCTCGAATTTGAAAGCACGGCGCGGACTGAGAGGAGAGCCTTGGCAATCGATGAGGCAGGCACTGGGATTGCCACTCTCGGAGCGGATGGTGACAGCCCTGGCCGGAACAAGAATGTCACGGTTTCCCGGACCGCAGTAGACACCGTCTACCGGCTCCACGATGTTCCAGGGGGCGCAGTGGTCCAGCGCTGCCTGAATCGTGGGGTAGTCACCACCACCCTGCGGATCGACCACCAAGGTATCTACGGGGCACCCGCAACCGTAGGCCCCGATCAGGCCGCAACCAAACAGGTCATCAGGCATGCACGGGGAAGATGCTCGAATCGAGAAATCCGCGTTGAGGGTGTCGCAGTAGCCAGGGTCGCCCCAGAAATTCCCGTCAACACCCCGCTGATTGGCGATGTACCCCACCCAGTCGCCGTCAGCGTTTCCATAGACATCGCAGCAGCTCAACTCCAGATGAAGCCCTCCGCTGCTCCAACACGCGATCCCTTCTCCGTCCGCGCTGAATGACACGATCGTGTTCTGGAGCGTAACGCTGAGCGGGTCAATCGTGGTCGAGCAATACAGGTTGGCGAACGAGTTGCCGTAGAACGTGCATCCGACGAAAGTCACCCTAATCCCGTGGCCAAGCAAGGCTCCGCCACCAAGGTCGGCCGGATTCCGGACGAATGCGCACTCCAGGAACGTCGTCACCCCACGGGTCTGCGACGCAAATGCGCCTCCCTCATGCGCTCGATTGTGCGAGAAGAGGCAAGCGTCGAAGGTCACCTGAGTTGGATGACCCTGATACTCCTCGCGCTCGCCAACATATACCGCGCCACCCTTTGCCGGATTGGTGTCGGCATCGCAGCCGTCGAAGATGCAGTTCTCGATCCTTACCACGGCGCCATCCAGGCAGCGGACCCCGCCGCCATCGCAATCAGGTCAGGAGCCATGGGGATCGGCGGATCGACCGTCAAGGATTCTCACGCCACGAATGGTCACCGTGTCGCCTTCGTCACAGACGAAGGCTCGCCGTGGCTCGTTTTCACCCGCTGAACTCCCTTCGCAGTTGATGAGGCATCTCTCCGGGTCGTCGCACTCGGAACGAACGACCAGCTTTGTTCGGCCGAACTCGATGTTCCTATTCAACTCCCCCGTGAATGGATCGTCGCAGCATAGCTCGATCGTGTCCCCATCCGCCGCTCCGGCGATCGCGATCACAATGCTGCTGTTCGGTGTGCCGGGACAGACGAAGAATACGTTGTGTTCCCCCGGCCCCAGGATCCCGCCCCCCGCCTCCGGCTCGATCCCTCCGCCGCCGGTCGAACCGGAACCCTGACCTCCCGCCATCAGTCCCGCGGGACAGGCATATACCCCATCTTGAAACAGCCCCATGCCCCCGAGGGAGTCCGCGGCCCACGCCTGCGGCGGACTCTCGCAGTTCGATGTCCCCGCGAAGCCCGTCGCCGGGTCCGCAGACAGCGGGATCAGCCCCTCCTCGTACGCATAGCCCGCGAACCAATAAACCGGCACAAAGTTGCCCTCCCACGGCGCGCCGGCAACCACGATCGCCGTCCCCTCGCCCGGACCCGGCCACGAGGACGTCGGGATCTCCAGCCCGTCCTCGGGCCAGCAAGGACCGTGATCGGTGATGCCGAAGGCGGCCGGATCGTACTCGCCCAGGCCGAACTCGGTGCCGCACCATTCCTTCTCCTCGGCCCAGGCCGCCAAGACGAACCAGATGACGGGCTCGGTCGTGTCGATGCGGTTGACCTGGTCTTCGCAATCTTCGAGGCGGTAGTGGTCCCAGTATTCCCGGCACCATCCGCCGGCGGGCGGGCTACTGGAGTATTCCATCCCCGTCGGGAGGTGCGCTAGGAACGCCCCCCCCCTCAAGGTTGGCGGGATCGGCGACCGCCGAGCCCGTGACGATGCCCGACACGCAGAACAGCACGAGAGCCTTGCGCATCTCACGGTCTCCTTTCCGTGGCATGAATCGGGGCACACGCGCAGTGAACTCGCGGGCGAGATCAGGCGAGGCACCCTTGCCGGGGGTGGGAGGTCCAGACCTCACCCGGCCGGGCAAGACCAGTCGGCTTCCCTACGACGGGACTTGCGGGCGGAGTCACTGGGTCACTCTCACATACGAGTCTGCACCTGCTGGCGCCCCGTGTCAATCTGTGAGGCGGCCACAGCCAGAGCCTGAAGCGGAGAGGCCAATGCTCGCCGATTCCATCCGATACGTCTGAACGAGGCATCCACCGGTCGTTGCCTCCCGCCGGTCCAGGAAGAAGCCCCGCGTCGGGGCTGTCTCGCCGCCGATCTGATCCGCAGGCCGACTCGCCGTTGCCCATGACGAAGGTGCCGGCGATTCCTACCGGACGTTGTCGAGCATGACCTCGAGCGCAGTCCAGCCCACCGAGTCGCAGATGTCCTCGATCGTGTCGGTCTGTTCTGCCTCGGGTCCGATGAGCGCGCCCTTGACCATGAAGACCTTGTAGTCGAGGTCCTGGGCGCCGTGGTAGGTGGCCAGCACGCACCCCGTCGAGCTCAGCCCGCACAGGAAGACGGTGTTCACACCCCTCTCCTTGAGCAGCTTGTCCAGCTCGGTCTTCTTGAAGCCGTTGGGGTAGTTCTTGACGACCATCGGGTCCTCTTCCTTGACCCCGATGGTAGAGAGGAACTTGAAGCCCTCGGAATCCTGCGCCGGGCCCCACTTCAGGTCCGTGTGATAGACGCGGATCACGGGCAGGTTGTGCTGGCGAAAAAGCCAGATCGCGCCGTTGATCATCATCGGCGCCGACTTCACATCCTGCTCGGACATGTACTGCAGGAACTCGTTCTGCACGTCGATGACGATCAACGCCGGCTTCATCAGCTTGTCGACCGGGGTCTGCGGCTCACCCGCGACCGCCCGGGGCGCGAGCACCATGAGAGCCAGTAGGGCACTGAGGACCAGGGTCCGCTCCATACCACACCCTCCTTCCGTATCCCGAGTCGTCCAAGGGTCTATACAACAGACGGTGAATGGAGGCAATTTCCGTCACGGGCCGGCGGTCCGGGCGACCCGCAACCCGACGTCGTAGTTGCTGTGGCCGGTGGCCCACTCGTTGCGGCGGGCGCAGCGCAGGCATTCGGCCGTGAAGGCCCAGGACCCACCGCGCACGATGCGGCGCTCGGCCGTCTCCGGTCCCAGGGGATCGGTGACCGCGGAGGAGTCCAGCTCGCAGACCGACCCGTCGTGGCACCACTCCCAGACGTTGCCGGCGAGGTCGAGGAAGCCGAGCGCGCTCGGCTCCTGCGGCGACTCGCCCGCCGGGGCCGTCCAGCCGACGCAGCCGCCGCTCTGGCCCCACCAGTTGCCCTGCAGGCAGCTCGGCTCGTAGTTGCCCCACGGGTAGATGCGCCCGTCAGGGTAACGAGCGGCCCGCTCCCACTCGGCGTCCGTCGGCAGGCGGTAGCCGCTGGCGGCGTAGGGGGAGCCGGCGGTGCAGGCCCACGTGGCGTGGTCGTAGGTGCGCGGCAGACCCGCGGCGAGGTTCAGCCAGTCACAGTAGGCAGCCGCCCCGTACCAGCTGATCTCGATCACGGGGTGATCGGTGGGATCGTATCCCTGGGGAAAGGCCTCCTTGGCCCGCGGAGAGGGCGACGGGCGCAGGAAGAACCTCCCGGCCCCGTCGTACTGGATCTCGCAGTCCTCGTCGTCGAGGTCGACGAGTTGCCGCGTGCCGCCGTCAAGGTTGTCCCGCACCCACGCGTTCGAGACGGTGATGTAGCCCTGCTCGAGCGCCCACTGCAGCATCACGAGGTAGTCGCCGGTCGTCACCTCACGCGTTCCCAGGATGAAGTCGCGCGTCACGGTCACCTCGTGCTGGACCTCCCCGCAGGCCGATTTGCCGTCGCCCATGACAAAGGTGCCGGCGGGGACGCGGATCATGCCGGCGGCACAGGCGGAGGCGACGGCGGTGGGGGAGATCCCGGGGGTGGAATCCGTCGTGCCGGTGACGGCGGCGGTCATGCAGAGCATCGCGGCCCCGAGGCCCACGCAGCAAGAGACGACGACAGCGCGCAGCCGGTTGACGATGGACATGGCCAAGATCATAGCAGATCGCGCAAGGCGCAGGGCCCGGTCCCTCCGCAAGCCGGATCCCTCGCATCTCTGCATTACCTCAACCCGTGACTTCTCACCACGCCCCGGACCGTGCGCACCAAGAGGACATTGGAGACCACCTGCCCCACCAGCAGGGCGACAGCGGCCCCGTGGATCCCCACGAGATCGAGGACGCGGGTCGTGAGGATGAGCACACCGATCAAGCTCAGGACTTCTCCGATCGTTCCCCGGGTGACCGTGGCGGTGCGCCGCTTCAGGATGAGCACGCCCCGCTGGAACGACAGCAGGAAGGTTAGGAGCGGGACAAGGGCCAGGACCTTGAGCGGCAGCGAGGTGAAGGCCGCCAGCTCCGGGCTCAGACCCGAGACGTCCCGGAACCAGAGCGGGGACAGGGGCGACCAGGCGATGGCGGCCAATGCGCCTCCGAGGACGATGGCTCCGCCGAATGCGTACTTGCGGAGCAGCGGGTACTCCCGCAGATCGTCCCCCAGGAGCGCGATCGCCACCTCCTGGTAGGAGAGACTGATGCTGCGGAAGAGAAAGACCAGGGAGTTGATGACCGGGTAGACGGCCAGCGAGTCCAGGGCGTTCCGGCTGTTTCCGAGGAAGAAGGTGACGATCGGGTTGATCCCGAGGTGCAGCAGGGACGTCAGCATGAGTGGGAAGTAGAAGTGGGCGATCTCGCGATACCTGAGGGCCGAGGCGCCGGCTGCGGGCCGCGGGCTCTCCCGGAGGAGACGGCGCACGGCCTGGCGTGCCATGAGCCGCGTGGCCAAGGCCTCGGCGACGACCCCGATGGACAGGGACACAGCCCCGACCAGCGCCCCCTGCAGGTGCCCCACGAAGTAGAGCGCCAGGGCCGTCACGGTGATGGTGCCCATGCGAACCGCCGTTCCCAGGGCGACGCGATGGGTCAGGCCGGCCTTGATCAAGATCCCCTGGTAGAAGCGCCGGTACCCGATGGCGGCGGGCCAGGGAAAGAACAGCATCAGGGCCTGATGCGACAGCCTCGAGACGTCCTCGGGCAGACCCATCAAGCCGAGGGTGATCCATCGATAGACCGGTGGGATGACCGTGATGACCAGGATCAGGCTGATGCTCAGGTTGAAGACCAACATGAAGTTCCTGAGCTTGCGATAGGATTCGCGGTCCCGGATCAGCGCGGTGGAGGCGCTCAGCAGCATGATGATCGGGGACTCGATCAGCATCGCGAACGAGAGGGCGACCCCGAACGCTGCGAGATTCACCTTGGGCGCGGTCAGCCGGGCGATGATGCCTGAGAGGTAAGGCCCCTCGAAGGCCATCATCATCCAGGTCAGCGCCAGGGGAAACCAGAAGCGCAGAACGATGGCCCCGGTCAGAGACCCCGGCTGCTTCGATGTCCTTTCGTCCCGCGATGGCGTCACCGACGGTTATCCCCGCGCCTGCTGGCGCCGAACCATCGACCAAGATGGCCCAGGGCGCAATCGGCAACACCTTCCCCCACGGTCGGGGTGGGCGTCGTGGGATCCACCCGTGAGCCCCGTGCCGCGCTTCCGAGGCCGCCTCTCGCGATTGACATCGGCCGGGGACGGGACTAAGAGAGGGGTCACACGCCCTGGGTTGGGACTGCCGCGAAGGGAGGCCGCACCTGAACCGCTGGCTCAAGAGACTGCTGATCCTGGCGGGCGTGATCGCCCTAGTCGTCGTGTTGCGGCTGACGGTGCTGCGGCCGGCGGCGATCCCCGTTACCGTGTGCGCCGTAGCGCGGGGCCGCGTGGAGGAGACCGTCGTCAACTCGCGGGCCGGCACGGTCGAGTCCCGGCGCCACACCCAGATGAGCCCGGGCATCAGCGGCCTGGTGCGCGAGATCCCGGTCGCGAAGGGTGAGCGGGTCGCAGCCGGTCAGGTGCTGCTGCGGATCGACGACAGCGAGTACCGCCACCAGGTAACCTTGGCCGAGCGCTCGATCGACGCGGCCCGGGCCGCCGCCAACGAGGCGTGCTTGGCAGCCGAGCAGGCGCAGCGCGACCTCGTGCGCACCGAGGCGATCGGGCAACAGGGGCTGGCCTCCGATCAGGCGCTCGAGGAGGCGCGCACGCTCGCACAGTCTACCCAGGCCGCTTGTGTGGCGGCGCGGGAGCGCGCGAAGGAGGCCGAGTCGGCGCTCGCCGTCGCGCGCGCCACGCTGGAGAAGACGGCGATGGTCGCGCCCTTCGACGGGGTAGTTCTCGACGTCACGACCGAGGTGGGCGAGTGGATCACCCCCTCGCCGCCGGGCGTGATGATCCCGCCCGTGATCGACCTGATCGATCCGCTCGACTTGTACATCAGCGCCCCGCTGGACGAGGCCGACGTCGCCAAGGTTCGGCTCGATCAGCCCGTGCGCATCACGATGGATGCCTTCCGCGGCCAATCGTTCCGCGGGCGGCTGACCTACATCTCCTCCTTCGTGGAGACGCGCCAGGAACAGAACCGCACGTTGACGGTGGAGGCGGTCTTCGACGAGCAGGCGCTGCCGCCCAATCTCCTTCCGGGCCTGTCCGCCGACGTCGAGGTGATCCTCGACGCGCGCGAGGACGTGCTGCGCGTTCCGGCCTACGCGCTCCTGGAGGGCGACCGCGCCCTGCTCGTGCGCGGCCGGCGGCTGGTCGAGGCCGTGGTCACCGTGGGGCTGCGCAACTGGGCCTTCGCCGAGATCACCGGTGGCCTCGCGGAGGGTGACCGGGTGGTCGTCTCCCTCGATCGGCCCGAGGTCAAGCCGGGCGCGCGGGTTCGCATCGCGGGCGAGCTGAAGCCGTGACCGCCGTGCCGGAATGACGCCATGATCGAGCTGACCGGGATCACACGCACCTTCGAGGTTGGGCAACAGCCCGTGCACGCGCTGCGCGCGGTGACGCTCTCGCTGGCGCGGGGCGAGTACGTCTCGATCATGGGGCCGTCCGGCTCGGGCAAGTCGACGCTGCTCAACATCCTCGGCTGCCTCGATCGGCCGACGTCGGGCTCGTACCGGCTGGACGGTCAGGAAACGGCGCACCTGGGCGAGATCGCGCTCTCCGAGGTGCGCCGACACAAGATCGGCTTCGTCTTCCAGACCTTTCACCTCGTGCCCCGCCTGACAGCGGCGGAGAACGTCGAGCTGCCGATGGTCTTCGCCGGCACGGATCCCGCCGCACGCGGGCGCCGGGCCGCGGAGGCCCTGGCCGCGGTGGGGTTGACGGCCCGCGCCGAGCACCGCCCCGACCAGCTCTCGGGCGGCGAGCGCCAGCGCGTGGCGATCGCCCGGGCGGTCGTGATGGACCCCGCGATCCTGCTGGCCGACGAGCCGACCGGCAACCTCGACAGCCACGCCGGTGCCGAGATCGTCGGCCTGATCGAGGAGATGAACGTGCGCGGGCTGACGCTGGTCGTCGTGACCCACGACCCCGACATCGGCGGGCGCGCGCGACGCTGCATCCGACTCGCCGACGGTGCGGTTGTCGCCGACGAGCGCACGGGGGGTGCGAGCCCCGCGCCCGTGCGAGGCCAGCGCCATGCGGACCCTTGATCTGCTGCACTTCGCGACCGGCGCGCTGCGCGGCCACCGGCTGCGCACGGCGCTGTCGCTCCTGGGCGTGGCCATCGGCGTCGCCTCGGTGATCCTCCTCACCAGCCTGGGCGAGGGAGCCAGGCGGTACGTCGTCGGCGAATTCTCCATCCTCGGTTCGAACATCCTCATCGTCGTGCCGGGCAAGGCGGAGACCTATGGTGCGGCCCCCATGGTCAGCAGCGCGCCGAACGATCTCACCCTCGAGGACATCGATGTGCTGCTCCGTCGCGTGCCGCTCCTCGCGCATGCGGCGCCCGTTTGCCTGGGCACGGGGCAGGCGGCCGTGGGCGAGCGCAGCCGCCAGACCACCGTGATCGGCACGACGCACGAGATGCTCGCCATCCGGCACGGGCGCATGGGCATCGGCCGCTACCTGCCCGAGGGCGAGCGCGACGCGCCGGTCTGCGTGATCGGCGCGCGGGTTCAGCGCGAGCTCTTCGGCCAGCGCAATCCGCTGGGGGAGATGCTCCGGATCGGGGAGCAGCGCTTCCGCGTCATCGGCACCCTGGCGGCGCAGGGCGTGTCGATCGGACTCAACGTCGACGAGACCGTGGTCGTGCCGGTCGAGAGCGCCATGCGCATGTTCAACCGCACCAGCCTCTTCAGGGTGCTGATCGAGGTGCGTTCCAACGCGGGGCTGGAGCGAGCGCGCGAGGCGGTGCTCGCCATCCTGAAGGAACGCCACGGCGGCCAGGAGGACGTGACGGTCCTCACCCAGGACGCGGTGGTCACGACCTTCACACAGATCCTCGGCGTGCTGACCGCCGCCCTGGTCGGCATCGCCGCAATCTCGCTCACCGTCGCCGGCATCGGCATCATGAACGTAATGTTGGTCTCGGTGACCGAGCGCACACGCGAGGTGGGGCTGCTCAAGGCGCTGGGCGTCACGCGCCGGCAGGTACTGGGCGTGTTCCTGGTCGAGGCGGCCATCATCTCGACCGCCGGGGGCATCTTGGGACTGCTGGTGGGAATGGCGGGCGGCGGGATCCTCCGCCAGGTCTTCCCCGACTTCCCGGCCCAGGCGCCCTTCTGGGCGGTCGCGCTGGCCTTGGTCATCTCCAGCTCGGTCGGGCTCGTCTTCGGGATCCTGCCGGCCCGCCGCGCGGCGGCGCTCGATCCGGTGCTGGCCCTCATGCGGAGGCGCGCATGACGGCCGACGACGTCATCCACCACGCCGCCCGGGCTGTGCTCGACCACCGCCAGCGCTCGCTGCTGACGATGCTGGGGATCACCATCGGCGTCGCCTCGGTGATCCTCCTCACCTCGATCGGCGAGGGCACGCGCCTGCACATCGTCACCCAGTTCACCCAGTTCGGCACCAATCTGGTTTCGATCAATCCCGGCAAGATCGAGACTTCCGGTGTCCCGGGCGCCCTGGGTGGAACCCTTCACCCGCTCACGCTGGCTGATACCGAGGCCTTGCGGCGGGTGCGCGGCGTGATCGAGGTCGTGCCCGTGGTGATGGGCACGGCGGCGGTCGAATACGGCGGCCGGGAGCGCGGGGTCTTCGTCTACGGCGTCAACTCCGCCGGCCCCGAGGTGTGGCGCATGGGCGTGCGCGTCGGGCGCTTCCTGCCGCCGGGCGATGATCGCTACGCGTCGCCGCTGGCGGTGCTCGGGCCCACCTTGAAGCGCGAACTGTTCGGCGAGGCCAACGCGATCGGCGAACACGTGCGCGTCGGTGGACAGCGCTTCCTGGTGATCGGGCTCATGGAGTCCAAGGGGCAGTTCCTGGGCTTCGACATCGACGACGCTGTCTATGTCCCGGTTGCGCAGGCGATGCCGCTGTTCAACCGAGACGATCTGCAGGAGATCGACGTCATGGTCGCGAACGCGAGCATGGTGGACTCGACCGTCGCGCGCATGACGAGGCTCCTCAAGAAACGTCACGGAGGCGAGGAGGACTTCACGATCACGACCCAGGCCGGCATGCTCGATACGCTGGGTCGGATCCTGGGCGTCGTCGGCGTGTCCGTGGCCGGCATTGGCGCGATCTCGCTGCTGGTCGGCCTGATCGGCATCCTGACCATGATGTGGATCTCGGTCAACGAGCGCACCGACGAGATCGGGCTGGCCAAGGCCTTGGGGGCGACCCCGCACCAGATCCTGTGGCTCTTCCTGGCGGAAGCGGCCCTGCTCTCGACCGGCGGGGGCATCGCCGGCATCGTTGCCGGTCTCGGGATCGCCGGGCTGATCAAGCTCGCCCTGCCCGGGCTGCCCGTGCATCCGCCGCTCGCCTTCATGCTGCTGGCGATCGTGACGTGCTTCGCGGCGGGGCTGTTGAGCGGGATCCTGCCGGCGCGCCGCGCGGCGGCGCTCGATCCGGCGCAGGCCCTGGCGGCCGACTAGGCCGTCCGTCAGGCTGCCGTCCGGCTACAGCGACCCCCAGTAGTCCCGCAGCCTTGCCATGCCCTCCTTGATCTTGGGCACCTCGATGCCGGAGTAGGCAAAGCGGACGTAGGAACGCGGCTCGTCGGGCGCGGCACGGCCGAAGTGGCTGCGAGAGCAGAACGACACGCCCGTCTTGTACAGAACATCCTTGCGGAAGTCCTCTCGATCCTTGAAGCCCATGCGTTTGTAGATCTCGGTGACATCGGGGAACAGGTAGAAGGTGATCTCCGGGACGTACACTTGAATGCCCTTGATCTTCCGCAATTCCTCCGCCAACACGTCGCGCCGTTCTTTGAGCTTCGTCACGATCTCCTTCGTCCCGGCGGCGCCGTTCTCGAGCGCCTCGATGCCCGCGTATTGGATGAACTGGTTCGTGCAGGACTCGTGGTTCACGTTGATCTTGGAGATCCAATCCGCCACGTCCTTCGGCCCGATCGCCGCCCCCAGCCGCCAGCCCGTCATCGCGAACCGCTTGGAGAAGGCGTACAGGATCACCGTTCGCTCCGCCATGCCGGGCAGGCTCACGATGCTCTTGCTCTGGCCGGAGTAGCGGATGTGGAAGTAGGCCTCATCGGATAGGACCCACAGATTGTGATCGATGCAGAACTTGGCGAGCCACTCCATCTCCTCGTCATCCGACTCCGCGCCGATCGGATTCTGGCCGTTGTTGTAGATGAAGATGCGCGTCCGCGGCGTGACCGTGCGCTCGATTCTGTCTCGGTCGATGCGGAAACCGGCGGGGGTCATCGTGTAGCCGTAGGGGATGCCTCGGCCGCCGAGGAAGAAAACCTGCGATTCGTAGATCGGATACCCGGGGTTGGGGTAGAAGACCTCGTCCCCTTCCTGCATCAGGGTCATGAGGAACTTGCCGATGACTGCCTTGCCGCCGGGCTGGACCGACACATTTTCCATCGAGTAGTTCACGCCGCGATCCCGGCTCGCGTCGGCCGCGATCGCCTCCCGGAGCCCGGGGATGCCGGCGGCCGGGCAGTATCCCGTCTTGCCGTCGAGCATAGCCCTATAGGCTGCCTCGATGATGTGGAGCGGCGTGCGGATGTTGATGTCGCCGAGGTGGAAGGGGTAGACGGCGTGGCCTTGAGCGGCCAGGGCGCAGGCGTTGTCGGATACGGCGAACGCGGTCTCCACGCCCATCCTCGACATGCGTTGAGCGAAGACAGTGCTCATGACCTCCTCCTGTGGGTTCTTTTTGAGCATACACCTCCCAGCTTCCGCGGTGTATATTCGAAACGCTTTGTTGGGGCGACGGTCGCATGCACAGATTCGAGAGGATCGGACCATGAGCTACCCCTTCGGCCCCCGGCGGGGCATCGTCATCAACATCGCCGACGAGCTGGAGAAAGCGCACAGTCCGCTCACCGACGCTGAGCTGGAATCCTTCGAGTTCTTCGATCTCGTGTACCGTTCCCTCTGCGCGATCCTCTACAACTACGTCCCCGGCTCCGGTCACCCGGGGGGCTCGATCTCGTCGGGGAGGTACGTGCAGGCCGTCCTCTTCGACGCGCTGGAGTATGACCTCTCGAATCCCGAGGAGCCCACGGCCGACATCCTTTCCTACGCCGCCGGGCACAAGGCGCTGGGGCTCTACGCGGTCTGGGCTCTGCGGAACGAGGTCGCGCGCATCTGCCGCCCGGATCTGCTGGCCACTGAGGAACGCTTCCAGTTCCGGCTGGAGGATCTGCTCGGATTTCGCCGCAACCCGACCCAGAGCACGCCGCTCTTTCTCAAGTACAGGGCGCGTGCGTTGGACGGCCATCCCACCCCGACCACGCCGTTCGTCAAGCTCTCCACCGGGGCGTCGGGCGTCGGCGTCGCCTCCACCATCGGCTTGGCGCTCGGGGCCCTGGACGCGTACCGCGATGACCCGCCCCGCGTGCACATGGTGGAGGGTGAGGGGGGAATGACCCCCGGCCGCGTTTGCGAGGCGATGGCCGGCGCGGGCACGCTGGGCCTGCGCAACGTCTTCATGCACGTGGATTGGAACCAGGCGTCCATCGACAGCAACAAGGTCTGCCGCGACGGCGGGACGCCGGGGGACTACGTCCAGTGGGATCCCGTCGAGTTTGCCCACCTCCACGACTGGAATGCCATCCTCGTCCCGGGCGGCATGGACTTCCGCCAGATCGTCGCCGCCCAGCGACACGCCCTGCGACTGGACAACGGCCAGCCGACCGCGATCGTGTACCGCACGATCAAGGGCTGGCAGTACGGCATCGAGGGCCGCGCGTCGCACGGCGCCGGTCACAAGCTGTGCTCGCCGGGCTTCCAGGCCGCGGTCGCCCAGCTCGCCGCCGAAGCCGGTTCGCCAGTGCCGCGGTGCGACAGCAGCGACCCGCGCTGCCACGGGACCGACGCGGTGGTCATCGAGGCCTGCTACTGGGATGCGCTGCAGATGGTCCGCGCGGCGCTCGAGAAGCACTCCGCGCGGATCGCGCCGCTGGCGGAGCGTCTCGCACAGGCCAAGGCCCGCCTGCGGAAGCGCGCGCGAGCCCCCCGGGCCGGCGCTCCGAACCTGGCGCGCATCTACGACGCGGAGCGGGTCAGCCCGCGGCAGACGCCGTCCGAGCTCGTCCTGAGGGTGGGCAGCGCGACGACCCTGCGCGATGCGTTGGGCAACGTCCTGAACCACTTGAACAAGCTGTCCGGCGGCGCGTTCCTCGTGGGGGCGGCCGACCTGCTGGGCTCGACCTCCGTCGCGAACGTGGCCAAGGGCTTCCCGGAGGGGTACCTGCAATCTAGGCACAACGCCGATGCGCGGCTCATCGCGGTGGGAGGCATCTGCGAAGACGCCATCACCGGCGTGCTCTCCGGGCTCTCGAGCTTCGGCTGGCACATCGGCGTGGGCTCCTCCTACGGCGCGTTCATCGCGCCGCTGGGTCACATCGCCGCACGCCTGCACGGCATCGGCATGCAGGCCCGGCGCCAGCTCGTGCCGGATGTGCCCTACCGGACCTTCATCATGATCTGCGCCCATGCGGGGCTGAAGACGGGCGAGGACGGACCGACGCACGCCGATCCCCAGCCGCTCCAGCTCCTGCAGGAGAACTTCCCCAAGGGCGTGATGATCACGCTGACACCTTGGGACCCGCAGGAGATGTGGCCCCTGGTCATCGCCGCTCTCCAGAAGCGGCCCGCGGTGCTCGCGCCGTTTGTCACGCGGCCGCCGGAGCCCGTGCTCGACCGCGCGGGCCTCGGCCTGCCGGACCCCGCGGCAACGATCCAGGGTGTGTACGCCCTGCGCCACGCTGATCCGAAGAGCAAGCGCGACGGGACCGTCGTGCTCCAGGAGAGCGCCGTCACCTATGCGTTCCTGGAACAGGCCCTGCCGCTCGTCGAGAAGGCGGGCCTGAACCTGAACGTGTTCTACATCTCGTCCGCAGAGCTGTTCAGCCTGCTGCCCCCCGAGGAGCAGGCACGCATCTTCCCCGAGGAGCTGGCACAGGAAGCCATGGGGATCACGGGGTTCACCCTGCCGACGCTCTACCGCTGGATCCGCTCCGACCGCGGCCGGTCCTGCTCCCTGCATCCATTTCAGAAGGGCCACTACCTCGGCAGCGGCGCCGGCCACGCGGTCCTGCGCGAAGCGGGCCTGGATGGTGAGAGCCAGTTCCGGGCGATCGAAGCGTATGTCCGGGGGAGACGCGGCTGATCGTGTTCGGGCCGCGGGGTCCCGTCCTCTCAGGCCCGAGCGGGGCTCGGCGGGTGGAACCGTGTCATCGGTCCCCCGGCCAGGCCGCGGGCAAGCTCAGCCGCCGAGTCGCCGCCAGAGGCTCACCTGCTCGGTGAGCACCGTGAGTCGCCGGGCATTCTCATGGCGCACGCGCGGTAGATCCACCGGATCTCCCACCTGTTCGAAAGCGCCCGCGAGGATCTCCCGGATGACCGCATGGTCGATCTGGTTGTCGCCCGTGCCGTCCTTGAAGCCGCCCAACCAGGCCGCGCGCGGCGTACGTTCCTCGCGCCACTGCCAAGGGCAGGCCAGGACCAGCAGGCCCCCCGGGGCGACGAATCGGTTGATCGCCTGGAGGAAGGCGCGCGGCGCGGCCATGTTGTCGAGCAGATCCGTGGCCACCACCAGATCGAAAGTGCCCCACTTGGCCTGGAGGTTGGCCGCGTTGTCCTGGAAGAACTGCGTGCGCCCGGCGGTCTCTGTCAGCCCGAAGTCCGCGAGGCGCTTCTCGTGGAAGGAGTCGATCTCCGCCTCCAGCGGCAGCGTGTAGTGGATCTGCCCGCGTCGCTGCATGGCATCGGCCACGCGCACGAAGCGAGCGGAGAAGTCGAGACCGAGCACGCGCTCGTGGCGGCGGGCCAGCTCGAAGGCCAGCCGCCCGGCGCCGCAGTTGATGTGCAGGGCCGCGCCTCCACCGTGGCGCGCGATGAGGTCGGCCAGGGCCCGATAGAAGTTGCCGATGCCGAGCTGATCCTCGCCCCAGTGCGCCTCGCACGTGCGCGTGACGTCGCGCTCGGTGATGTAGGGATCGCCGTGGCTGGGCACCGCGTGCGCGGCGCGCACGTAGCGCAGGCCGGCGTGCTGGAAGAAGTGGCGCCGGAAAGCGTAGCGGGAATCGCGCAGGGCCTCGTTGCCCGTGGAGATCCAGCTTCCACCCTTGATCAGGTTGTGGAGGTCATCGAAAGTGGGCGTGGAGAAGTCGTCATAGGCTGGGTGGACGCGGAAGCCGGCGAAGGGATAGATTGGCGTCTCGGTCCACTGCCAGACATTGCCCACCAGATCGAAGAAGTCCCCCTGACGGAAGCGGTCGACCGGGCAGCTCGAAGCCCAGTGTTCCAGATGGATGTTGCCCGGCACGGTGCGCCAAGCAGGAGGGTCTCCTTCGATCGCGCGGTCGCGCATCAAGTACCACTCGTCCTCGCTGGGCAGCCGGATGGGTTCGCCGGTCCGATGGGCCAACCAGGTGCAGAAGGCCTTGGCCTCGAGCTGGTTGACCTCGACGGGCCAATTCCAGGGCAGGTCGATCTCGGCCGCCATGCAGCGCAGGCGCCAGCCGCCGTTGGTCCGGCGCCAGAAGAGCGGGTGAGTGGCCTGACGGTAGGTGCGCCAGCGCCATCCTTCTTCCGTCCACCAGCGAGCGTTCTCGTATCCGCCATCCTCGACGAAGGCCAGGTACTCGCGATGACTGACCAGCATCCGGGATGCGGCGAAGGGGGAGATCTCGGCGCGGTGGCGACCGTACTCGTTGTCCCAGCCGTAGAGCGGGTCATCCCAGGACTTGCCCAGCTCCACGCGACCGCCGGCGACCGGCACCAGCTCATTGGCCGGCGGCTCGCCGCGCTCGGGGCACAGCGGCCAGTGCTCGCTCTGGCGCAGCAGCTCCAGGGGCAGCTGGCGGATGAGCACCGAGGAGGTCTCGAGGTGGATGCGCGAGTGCTCGATCCCCATCAGGATCACCCAGAACGGGTGATCCCAGCCGATGGGCAGGGTGAGGGGCAGCGAGCGAATGCGCTCGTCCACCATCGCGCGCACGCGGCGGCGATAGTCCCAGACGGCCCCGACGGGGGGCCAGTCGTAGTGGCTCTCGTCGAGGTCGTCCCAGCTCATCTCGTCCACGCCGATGGCGAACATCGACTCGAACCGCGGATCGACGCGCGCATCGAGCGCCTTGCCCATGATGAGCTTGTTGACGTAGAAGGCGGCGGTGTGTCCCAGGTAGAAGATGAGCGGGTGGCGCAGGGGATCGGCCCGGCGGTAGAAGGCCTCGTCCTTCGCCATGACGTCGAAAAGCTCCTCGTCGAGGTCAAAGGAAGCATGAAAGTAGCGCCGAATCTCTTCGCGCTTGGCCTCGGGGTCATCCCCGTCGAGGAGGATGGTGCGGTCCGTCATCATGGCGAGCTCCTTGCCCCGGAATCCCGGCGATCCCGGCCACCTGCCCGCAGATCACCCAGGTCGCCGGCGCCGGTTCCCGATGATCCGGAAGCGACGCGCAGCCTAGCACGGGGGCAGCCAGGTGGGCCAGATCGGGTGGCGCTGGATGGAGCGGAGGGGGATCGGGGTATCTCAGCGCGACCGCGCTCGCTCGATCCGCGACAGCAGATCGCGGGCCTCATCCGCGCGTGTGCCGCCGCTCTCCGCTATGCGCGCCAGATGCTCCCGCGCCGGCCCGAGCCTCCCCGCCGCCAGATGGGCATTGGCGAGCTGCCACTGATACTCCGCGATCAGCTCCGGGTCGGCCGTGTGCGCCAGCCCGCTCTCGAGCGCTTCGACCGCGGCGGCCGGGGCATCTGCCAGCAACTGCGCCGAGCCCAGATACAGGAACACGGTCTCGTGGGTAGGCTCGAGCTGCGCCGCGCGCGCGAATTCCTCAGCCGACTCGCGGTAGTTCCCCCGCGCGTAGAGCTCCAGGCCGCTGCGATAGGCCAGCTCGTACTCCCCGGCGCCCAGGGGCCCCCGCACGGAAAGCACGGCCAGTGGCTCCAGCCGCGCCAGCCCCGTGACCTCCGGTCCTACCCGCGACGGCTGCACGAGCAGGATCAGCGCCACGCACGCCGCCGCGGCCAGCGCCGCCGCACCCCAGCCCCAGCGCGGCAGCCGCCCGAGGGAATCGGTGATGGCCCCACGGAGGCGGGTCCACCAAGACGCCGCCGCCTGCGCCGCCAGCTCCGGTGTGGTTGCGAGGGCTTCGGGCGGCGCCGGCAACGCCTCGAGCCAGGTGAGCTGCTCGCGGCACGTGCGGCAGCCGTCCAGATGGGCCTGTTCGTCTGGGGTCGGTGCGCCTCGGTCGGCGTCGGCCAGCGCGACCAGCCGCTCCGGCCGCAGGTGGCGTGCACCCGCGGCCAGCACATCGTCGCGCCACCGTTCTGCGTGGGCGAAGAGGTCACGGCAGGTCTCGCAGCTCTCGAGGTGTGCCCGCACCCGTGCCGCGGACTCCGCGGACAGGCGGCCCTCCAGGTAATCGCAGAGGAGATCGGCCGCGTGTCCATCCGCCGGGATGTCAGTCGGATGCGACTTCACGTGCCCTCCCCATGCAGCGGCTCGCTCGAGCCCGCACCGATGATTCGGCCAGGTCCAGCTCGGCCGCCAGCTCTGTATAACTGGCGCCGTCGAAGTAAAGCCTCTCGAGCAGGTGGCGGCAGTCGTGGCTGAGCTGCGTGAGGATGCGGTAGAGGAGTGTCCTGCGTTCGGGGTCCTCACCGGTCGCACCCATCGCCGTGCCGCCCTCCTCGCGCACGCGGCGCCGCCGCGCACTCCGGGCGATCTGCAGGTAGACCGAGCGCACGATGGCGTAGATGTAGGCGCGCTCCGGTCCGCCGGGGCGGTACTGCTCCAGCCCGACCGTGAAGACCTTCCGGCTCGCCTCCTGCGCGACGTCCTCCCAAGACAGCCCCGCATCCCCGCCCGGGCCGGTCCCCCAGCACACGTGGCGCGCGTAACCGCGGATCAGCTCGGCCAGCTCACGCTCCGCCCAGGCCTCGCCGCGTCGCGCGGCCTCGATCAGCGGCTTGCTGCCCTTGCTCCCCACCATCTGCCGCGCTCACCTCTACCTATGCCGCCGGCCCGGTCTTCGCTGCGCGGGACACCGCCGGTCGCGCATCACTGTCCCGCTCCGAACAGAACGAACCCGGCCCAGTAGTAAGGATGCTCCCACCGCGACCGGCCAGCGTCATCCCCCTGGTTCCGCAACCAGGCCTTGGCATCCTGGAGCGCCTCGCCCTCCGATCCAGCGGGTCGCTCGACCAGGTTGCGATAGAAGCGTCCCATCAGTCGCGCGGTCGCCTCGTCGCTCACGCTCCACAGGCTCACCAGCAGATTGCGCGCCCCTGCCTGGAGAAACGCGTGCGCGAAGCCCACGTAACCCTCGCCGGCCACCGCCCGCCCCAGCCCGGTCTCGCACGCGCTCAGCGACACGAGGCGCGCGCGCAGCCTCCAGGTGCGTGCGATCTCGCCCGCGGTGAGCCAACCGTCCGGGGCGGTGCCGTCCGCGTACGGAGTTTCCTTGCGTGCCTCGTCCTGGCCGGAGAGGGCCAGCGCGGAGAGCTGCGGCTCCTCGTCGTTGGCCTGCGCATGCGTCGCGAAGTGGATGAGGTCGAAATCGTCCAGGCGTCCCGCGGCGGACAGCGCCGCCAGGGCCGACTCCGTCATCCCGGCACCGGTGAGCCTCTCCGCGCCCGGGAGCGTCGCCGCCAGGCTCTCCAGCTCGGCCCGCGCCCACGGCAGCGGCCAAAGGGACTTGGCCGCATCCGTCACCGGATCACCGAGCAAGAGCATCGCTGGAGTGCCGCGCTGCACGCCTGGACGGTGACGGAGCTCAGCATAGACAGTGGCGGAGGGAGCATAGGAGATCGCCCAGAGCTCGTTCAGGAATCGATCCCCGTCATCGGACAGAGCCTCCAGGGGCACGCCCAGCATGGCGCCCGACGGCACGACGACGATCCGTGTGACCCCCACCAGGTCGCCGCGCACGGGTGCGATGCGCTCCTGCCAGAGCCGATGCGCGAGATCGCGCAGCCCCGCTGTCATGCGCGGCGCTAGCCCGAGACGCCCCGGCTTGCGCAGCTCCGCGCGCAGCTCTCCGGCCAGGCCCCCGCCGGCGCCATCGAGCCGGACCCAATGCACCGGCCCCGCGGCGCGAATGGCGTAGACCCAGGAATCCTGCCCGTCGGGCTGATCGTCCACATCCACCCAACCGACGATGGCCGACCGATCGTCCAGCGCGCTCTGCACGCGCGCGAGGTCGAAGGGCTCGGTCGCGGAGTTGCCCGTACGCTCGCTGCCGGCCGCCAGCAGCTCCGCGAGCAAGCGGCCCCGGCCGCGCTCGCACGCCCGCCAGGCGTCGTCGCCGCGTCCCAGGTGCAGATAGGCTGCTGCCAGCCGCTCGTAGGGTGGCTCCTGAAAGGTCGCGCGCACCAGGTCGCGCGCGAGGGCGCGACGCGATGTCTCGTAGACCCGGGCCGCCTGCTCCAGCAGCGCAACCGCCCCCGCGTCGTCCCCCTGGGCGCGGCGGCAGCGCCCCATGAGCACGTAGCTCTCCACCAGATCAGCGTGCGACTCGCCCAAGCTCTCACGCTGGATCTCCAGGGTTTCACGGCCCAACAGCTCCGCCGGTCCGAGACGCCCTTCGCGCAGGAGCGTGCGGGCCAGGGCGTGCTTGAATCGGGCGACGCTGGGGTGGCGTGCACCGAGGATCGCCTGCGCGCAGGCGATCGCCTCGTGTTGAAGCTCCTCCGCACTCGTGAGCTGCCCGCGGCGCTCCCGCATCTCGCCCAACGCAAAGAGGCTCCAGGCCAGTTCCTCGTCGCGCCGCTCGGGTGCAGCCCGCTGGAGCTCGACCACGCGGACCAGCAGCGAGTCCGCCCGCTCGAGGTTCCCCCGCTCGCGCTCCGCAATCGCCAGGGCGCGCGTCGTGCGCAGCGTGCCCGGATCGCCCTCACCCAGCCGCGCGATCAGTTGCTCCCGCGCCTGGGACAGGACGCGCGCCGCCCGCGCGTAGTCACCCAGCCGCGAGTAGAGCAGACCCAGGTTGTGCAGACTGCCGATCGTCTGAAGGTGGGCCGGTCCCAGCAACCGCATGCGCATCGCCAGGACCTGGGTCCACAGCCTCTGGCAACCCATGAAGTCCCCGCGGTCGCCGAGCGCCGCACCCAGGTTGTTGAGGGCGGTGGCGACGAGCGGGTGGTCCTCACCCAGGAGCGCGCGGCGCATCGCCAGCGAGCGCCCGAGCTCTTCGACGGCCGCGTCGTACTCACCGAGCGCCATGAGGGTGCGTCCCAAGTCGTTGTGGCTGTCGGCTACATCCAGATCCGGCTCGCCCAAGAGGGCCCGCCGCGTGGCCAGCTGCGCGCGGGCCAACTCGGCAGCCTGACCGAAGGCCTCGGCCGCGAGCAACGCCTCGAAGCGCACAGCCTGCCCGTCAGCTTCGGCCAATTGCGCGCGGTCCGCCGCCGGCAGTGCGCACGCGCGTTCCAGCGCCGACGCGATGCAGGCCGTCTCGGTCTGCCACCAGGCTGGAGCCGCGGCGCCGGTGTCGCGCCCGCGTAGCTCGCGCACGAATGCCAACGCCGCATCGTACGCACCAGTCGATCTGAGGCGCGCGAGTTCCGCGCGCACCTCCTCCGGATCGTCCGGCGCGCGGACACCGGCCACCGCCGTCAGAGGCCGTTCGGGCGACTGCGCTGCCCGGTCCGCGCCGGCCGTGCCAGGCCAGCCACCGAGCAGTGCGCAAAGCGCAGCCAGGGGGATCCCGGCCCACCGCCCGCGGATGCAGCGGCTTGCCACGCTCACGCCAGTCACCTGTCGCCTCCACGCGGAGCTGCCCCGGGTCAGAGCAGACTCAGAAGGCTATTCTCCCACGGATTCCCTTTCTCCGCGAGGCCCGGGCATCATCGCGGCCCCGCGGCGGTTTGGCGCCGATGGGTGCGCCCCTGCTGGCGGTACGGCGTTGCGTGGCTGCCTCGGCGCTCCCGGCCCGGGGCAGACTTCGCAGCACTCCCCCGAACGGCGGCATAGGTAGGGATGGAAGCGTTGAGTGAGCCGGTCTCGAGGTGCTCCTGTGGTTGAGGCCGGAGTCGGTGAAGGGAGGCTCGACCGCCATCAGGGGCAGGCGGGTGAGCAATCAGGGAACCGTCACAGGTCATAGAAGGAGTGCGCAGTCATGGGAACGAAGTCCTACTTCGCAGGGGTGGTGCTGGCGGCGGTCGTGATCAGCGCCATGGGTGCAGCCAACGCTCAGGAACCGGTCGAGGAGGCGAGCTGGGGGCAGATGAAGGCCATGCTGCTGAACAGCGCGCGCCAGCTCGGGGGCGCGGCCCTGAGCATGAGGCCGGCGGGGGAGCAGCCCGCGGAGACTGATGAGAGCGACCTGCTCGGCCCGCTCGACAGGGAGATCCAGGCACTTGCGCAGATTCGCGGCACCTGCCAGCAGGTCTGTCGCGAGCTGAAGGACCTCGGATTTCGCCTGGAGTCCTTCGCCAGCGAGGAGGAGGCCGAGCGCGTGCTCTGCTCGGCGGGCGAGGGCATCGCCCTCAGCCGGCTCACCTACGAGGGTGAGTGCCCAGCAATTCACCGCTACCGTATCATGGACGACCAGGGGGCGACCGTACACTTCGGCTTCTACACACTGCCCGCGTCGAGCCTGGTCGACCTACCGGTCGATGGTCTGGTCACCGCCTGCTGGGAGGATGTCCGCTATGGGGGCGATCACATCAACTACTCCAGCAGCACCACGTACGTCGGCTACTGGTGGAACGACGAGTTCTCTTCGATCCAGGTTGGCTACTCGAGCCTGGGGGGATACTACAAGTACTACGCCAACAGCCAGTACGGCGGTTCGAGCATGATCGTGCACAGCAACGAGCAGGTGTCGAGTCTCTGCCCCACCGGGTGGAACGATCGGATCTCCTCACTGAGGAAGTACCAGTGACCGAGCGGGGTCGGCAGCGGCCCTTTGCTTGGTGGGAGGTCAACGCGGGGTCGGGGGCGTCGTCCCGGCCCCGCGCAGTCATTTCCCCTAACCGGGCCACCCCGGGGCCGGCACGCCCACCCAGAAAAGCTTTGACATCATTTGGCGATTTTGCCAAACTACCAATATTGGGTTGTCGATGGAAAGATGGAGGTTGTCGGTGGATTCCAGCCACATGGCCCGGCTCGAGGCCCGGGCGCACATCCTCAAGGCCATGGCCCATCCGTCGCGGCTTCTGATCCTGGAGGAACTGACGAAGGGGCGGCGCTGCGTGGCCGAGCTGACCGCGCTGGTCGGCGCGGACATCTCGACCGTCTCGAAGCACCTGGCTGTGCTGCGGGAGGCAGGCATCGTCGAGGGCGAACGCAGCGGCGCGCAGATCCACTACACGTTGCGCGTGCCCTGCGTGCTCAACTTCTTCGGCTGCGTCGAGGCCGTGATGCGCTCGAAGGCCCGGGAGCAGATGAAACTGGTCGGCAGGTAAGTGGTGAGGATGCCGCCGCGATCGCGGCTCGACCGGGGAGGCGGCACCGCGCGCTGCATGGGGGACCTTGGACAGGATGAACTGGCGCCAGCAATGGAAACCCCTGCTGCTCCTGACGGCCGGCTTCCTGGCCTGTTTCTACCTGCCGGTGGGCACGGCACGCTTCGACCGCGCGGTGCTCGAGGGCTTCTACCTGGTGCGCTGGTACGCGCGAGAGCACGTGCTGCTGTGCCTCGTGCCGGCGCTCTTCATCGCCGGCGCCATCGGCGTCTTCGTGAGCCAGGCCTCGGTCATGCGCTACCTGGGACCGCGGGCCAACAAGGTTCTGGCCTACGGCGTTGCCTCCGTATCGGGCACCGTGCTGGCAGTCTGCTCGTGCACGGTGCTGCCGCTCTTCGCCGGCATCTACCGCATGGGCGCGGGCCTCGGCCCCGCATCCGCCTTCCTCTACTCCGGACCGGCGATCAACGTGCTGGCCATCGTGCTGACCGCGCGCATCCTGGGCCTCGAGATCGGCGTGGCGCGCGCAATCGGCGCCGTTTTCTTCAGTGTCCTGATCGGCCTGGCGATGCACTTCATCTTTCGCAAGGAGGAGCTGGCCAAGGCCGAGGCGGCCGCGCACCTGCCGGAGCCCCAGGCGCGCCGGCCGCTCGGGCAGAACGTCCTCTACTTCGCCTCGATGGTGGCCGTGCTCGTCTTCGCCAACTGGGGCGAACCCGAGCGGGCGGCGCGCCTGTGGCACGTGGTCTACGGCGTCAAGTGGCTGCTCACGAGCATCGCCGCCGTGGGCCTCGGCGTGATGCTCGTCGCCTGGTTCGGCCTGAGCTGGCGCCGCGCGGCGCTCGCGGCCGCGCCGGCCATCCTGCTGGCCCTGGCCTTCCCGCGCCAGCCGATGATCCCCTTCGCCGGCGTGGTGATCGCCCTGGCCGCCGTGACCAGCACGGCCGGCGGCGAGATGGAGGAGTGGTTCTCGGTGAGCTGGACCTTCGCGAAGCAGATCCTGCCGCTCCTGCTCCTGGGCGTGCTAGTGTCGGGCGCGCTCCTGGGCCGGCCCGGGCAGGAGGGGCTCATCCCGTCGCAATGGGTCAGCCGGGCGGTGGGCGGCAACTCGCTGGGGGCGAACCTGTTCGCCTCCGTGGCTGGGGCGTTCATGTACTTCGCCACGCTGACCGAGGTGCCGATCGTGCAGGGCCTGATCGGCAGCGGCATGGGCAAGGGTCCCGCGCTGGCCCTGCTCCTGGCGGGCCCGGCGCTCTCGCTGCCCAGCATGTTGGTGATCGGCACCGTCATGGGGGCGCGCAAGACGATCGTCTTCATCACGCTGGTGGTCGTGATGGCCACGATCACCGGCCTGCTCTATGGGGCGTTGTTCTAGGATCGCGCGACCGCGCGGCGGCGTCTTGGCGGCGCCTCACGCGCACGCGGCGGGGCACGGAGGTAGACGATTGATGAAGATCCAGATCCTGGGCACCGGCTGTCCCAAGTGCCACCAGCTGGAGAAAAATGCCCGCGAAGCGGTCCAACAACTCGGGCTGGACGCGGAAATCGACAAGGTCACCGACATCCGCGAGATCATGAAGTTCGGCGTGATGATGACGCCGGGCCTGGCGGTGGACGGCGAGGTGAAGTCGGTGGGCAAGCTCCTCTCCGTCGAGGAGATCAGGAAGCTGTTGCGGCCGTAGGGGGTGCGTGTGGCCATTGAACGATGCGTGCCCGGCCCAAGGAAGCCGCAGTGGGCGACCGCCGCCTGGCTGGCGTTGATCGGGCTCGCGGTTGCCCCCGCGTCGCTCGCGGGCATCCCCGTCCCGCCGGGTGCGACCGAGGGAGAGGTGGTCCTCGCGTACTACTGCCATCGGACCTTCCGCTGCGAGACCTGCCTCACGGCCGAGCGGTTGATTCGCGACCTGCTGCAATCCGACTTCTCCAATGAGCTCGAGCAGCACCGCCTCGTCTGGCAGCCCCTGGACCATGAACAGCCCGAGAACGCGGCCTACGTGGAAGCCTTCGGGCTCGAGGGCGGGCCCGCGTTCGTGCTCGGGCGTTGGCGCGCGGGGAAGCTCGTGGAATGGCACGAAGTGGCGGAGATCTGGGACCATTCGGATGATCCGATCGGGCTGGTCGCCGTGGCGCGCGACCGCTTGAAGCTGTTCCTGCAGGCCGAGAAGTGGCGTGCGATGATCGACTCGGTCCGTGTGGCCAATGCCGCGACCGCGGCCCCGCCAAGTGCGGGCTCAGGAGCGGCGCGGGAGACACAGAAGGGCAGGTAACGAGGCATGACCAGGCAGGTTCGCATTGCCATCATCGTCGCGCTGGCAGTCGTGTTCGCTGGAGCGATCGTGATCCGGGAAGGTCAGAGACGTTCCGCGGCAACGAGCTCGGCCAGCCGCTCCGGTGGCGCCGAAAGTGCGCGCCCGGCGCCGGCCGGGCCGCTGCCGCGCCTCGTGGACCTGGGGTCGACGACCTGCATTCCCTGCAAGCAGATGGCGCCCATTCTCGAGGAGCTGCGCCAGGAATACGAAGGGCAGTTCGCAGTCGAGGTCATCGACGTGCGCCTGAACCGCACCGCCGGTGATCTCTATGGCATTCGGGTGATCCCCACGCAGATCTTCTTCGACGCGGCGGGAAACGAGAGATTCCGGCACGAAGGCTTCATGGCCAAGCAGGACATCTTGGCCAAGTGGGCGGAGCTCGGCGTGAGGCTCGGACCGCCTAGACCGGCGGGTCAGACGGGCTAGCTCGCGGGGCACGACGGCCGACCACGAGGCGGGGGGAGCGAGGGGCAGAGACCATGGAGCGCGTCTTTGCAGCGTTGACCGATGCCGTGCAGGGCTCCGTTCTGGTGGCAGCGGGCGGTGCGCTCGCCTGGGGGATCCTGAGCGTGGTGCTCAGCCCCTGCCATCTCTCCAGCATCCCGCTCATCATTGCCTTCATCGGCGAGACGGGGGGCGGCTCCACCCGGCGGGCCTTCGGGCTGGCCACGCTGTTCGGGCTCGGTATCCTCGTGACGATCGCCGCGATCGGCGCCGTGACCGCGTCGCTCGGACGCATGCTGGGCGACCTGGGACCCTACGGCAACTATGCCATCGCCCTCATCTTCCTGGTGCTCGGCCTGCATTTCCTGGGTCTGATCCCGATGCCGTGGTCCGGCGGCGGGCTGCGCGGTCCCGCGCGCAAAGGGCGGCTAGCCGCCTTCGTCCTGGGGCTCGTCTTCGGAGTAGCGCTCGGACCGTGCACGTTCGCCTTCATGGCCCCGATCCTCGGCGTGGCCTTCAGAGTTGCCGCCACGGACTGGGCCTATGCGGTGATGCTCCTCCTGCTCTACGGCCTCGGTCATTGCGCGGTCATCGTCGCGGCGGGAACCTCTGCCAACACCGTACAGCGCTATCTGGACTGGAACGAGCGTTCGCCCGGCGGAATCTGGCTGCGCCGGGCTTGCGGCGTCCTGGTGCTACTCGGGGGCGCGTATCTGATCTACACGGCGCGATAAGGCGCGCCGTGCTGCGGCATTCAGGATTCGGGGGCTGATTCATGGCAACGAGTGAAGGCTGTGCGTGTAGGCGGGGATCCGTGCTCATCTTCGCCTGCTCGGGCGCGGCCGATGTCGGCGCGGTTGCCGATCAGGCCGCACGCCGACTCGGCAGCGGCGGGCAGATGAAGATGTCCTGTCTGGCAGGGATTGGCGGGCGGGTGAGCAGCTTCCTAAAGAGCGCGGAGGCAGCCCCGCAGATCCTGGTCATCGACGGCTGCGACCTCAACTGCGCTGGGCACAGCCTCGAGGAAGCAAGATTTCTGCGGTTCGCGCACCTGTCGCTTGGCAGTATCGGAATGCAGAAGGATAAAACGCCACCGACCGAGGAGAACATTGCGCGCGCGGCGGCTGAGGCCATCCGGCAGCTCAACGCCCATTCGGGTTGCTGCGGTTGGTGAGGGCACAGGAGCTGAGCATGAAGGCACAGAGAGGCTGGATCCTGAGCGACGACCTGGTGGCCTACGCCAAGGCCCGCGGGGGCGTGCTCACGATCGGCACCTTCGACGTGCTGATCGGCTGATGACGGGTGGTCAAGACGCCGTCCGGTCGGATGGCTGCCCCAGACGATACTGACCAGTACGAGCGGCACGAGGGCGACGGCCTGGTGCTCTACGTCGAGCACGCGCTGGCGGGGGAAGACGAGATCGAGGTCGTGATGCCCGGCGTGGGGACCTTCACGATCCGGCGCCCGTGACCCGGCCTCGCCCCCGTGCCGCTGCCGCCGGGCCAGGCCTCAGACGCCGGCGGCCTCGGTGCCGAAGTACTTGCGCCCGAGCCAGAGCGCGACGTTGACGAGACCGATGAGCACCGGCACTTCCACCAGCGGGCCGATGACCGCCGCCAGCGCGCCGCCGTGATGGATCCCGAACGTGGCGACTGCCACGGCGATGGCCAGCTCAAAGTTGTTGGAGGCCGCCGTGAACGACAGTGTCGTTGCCTGCCCGTAGGTGGCCCCGACCTTCTTCGACATGAAGAACGAGACGAAGAACATGACGACGAAGTAGATGAGGAGCGGGATCGCGATGCGCACCACGTCGAGCGGCAGCTCCACGATCTTCTCGCCCTTGAGCGAGAACATCACGATGATCGTGAAGAGCAGCGCGATGAGCGTGATCGGGCTGATCTTCGGGATGAACCGGGTGTGATACCAATCCTTGCTCTTGTGCTTGATGAGCGAGAACCGCGTGGCGATCCCGGCGAGGAACGGAATCCCGAGATAGATGAAGACGCTCTTGGCAATCTCGCCGATGGTCACGTTCACCTCGACTCCCTCGAGGCCGAACCACGTCGGCAGCACGGTGATGAAGACGTAGGCATAGACGGAGTAGAAGAGCACCTGAAAGATCGAATTGAAGGCGACCAGACCCGCACAATACTCGGTGTCGCCCTTCGCCAGATCGTTCCAAACGATGACCATGGCGATGCAGCGAGCCAGTCCGATCATGATGAGTCCGACCATGTACTCGGGCTTGTCGCGCAGGAAGAGCACGGCCAGGCCGAACATGAGAAGGGGGCCGATGACCCAGTTTTGGACGAGCGACAGCGCGAGCACCTTGGCGTTGCGGAAGACCGGTCCCATTTCCTCGTAGCGCACCTTCGCCAGCGGGGGATACATCATGAGGATGAGTCCGATCGCGATCGGAATGCTTGTCGTCCCCACATTGAACTGGTTGATGAAGGGCACGACGCTCGGAAACAGGTAGCCGCCGCCGACGCCCACCGCCATGGCGAGGAAGATCCAGAGCGTGAGAAAGCGATCGAGGAATGACAGGCGCTGCTTGGCGTCGCCGAAAGCTGGCGGGCCTGCGGGAAGACCAGCTGCAATATCCTTGGGCACCATAGGCGTGGGACTCCTTGTCTGGGATGTCGGTCACCTCGGCTGACGGGCGGACTTCGGGGAGCCTCGGGCCAGGCCGGGGCAGCAGCCGCCGGTCCTCCGTAGCTTGGCGGCCCGGCGGCGGTCGTCGCCCGCGCCCGGAACGTTTCCAGAGCACTGCCGGACGCACTCGAGCAAGTTTCGACGAAACCGCGTCCTGGCAGGGCTGAGGCGATAAAGGGACCACAGACCCTGGGTACGGACTGCGACCAGCTCCATCCGATGCAGATAGACAAGATGGTGGGAGGCCCTGGCCTGGGGAATCTCGAGGATGGTGACGATGTCGCTCACGCAGTGTTCCCCGTCCCTGAGGATGTTCAGAATCCGCAGGCGGGTCGGATCGGCCAAAGCCCTGAAAATCTCGTGCGCTTGCCGGCCGGCGTGATGGATCACCATGTCTTGCGGCTCCTCCATATACTCATCCTCGTGATTATATACAGGGTAGCGGGAGGGGGCAAGATCGCGTCCGCCGCGAGCCGGACCGCGCGCATCGCGCCACTCCCCCCGAAGCCGCGCGCCGCCCAGGGTCCCGTGCTACGGTGGGTGGCATTGCGGCCAATCGGGATTGGTCGTAGGATTGCGGCCGTCGAGAAGTTCACGAGGCAGGAGGAGGAAGCCATGTCCGCCGGAACGAACGTCTTACTCGTCGTCATCATCGCTATCGTCGTGCTCTTGTTTCTGTCCGGCATCCGCATCGTGCGGCCGACCCACCGCGGGTTGGTCGAGCGGATGGGCCGGTACAACCGCTTCGCCACCCCGGGTTTCAACTGGATCATTCCCATCATCGACCGGATGTTCCAGGTGAACGTCACAGAGGTGATGGTCGACGCGCAGCCGCAGGAGATCATCACCAACGACAACCTGAACGCGCGCGTCGATGCCCAGGTCTACTTCAAGGTCAAGAGCGACGAGACGAGCGTCAAGAGCAGCCAGTACAACGTCAACAACTACCAGTGGCAGATCGTCAACCTGGCCCGCACCACGCTGCGTAACATCATCGGTACCCTGACGCTGAAGTCTGCTAACAGCGAGCGTGGGAAGATCAACGAGGAGTTGCAGAAGACCTTGCGGCAGGAGACGGCGAACTGGGGCATCGAGATCGTCCGCACCGAGCTGAAAGAGATCGATCCGCCCAAGGACGTTCAGGAGACGATGAACAAGGTCGTCAAGGCCGAGAACGAGAAGATCGCTGCGGTCGACTTTGCCACCGCGACCGAGACGATGGCCGACGGCGCCCGGCGCGCCGAGATCAAGAAGGCCGACGGCGTCAAGCAGGCGCGCATCCTGGAGGCCGAAGGCGAGGCGCAGGCGATCAAGCTCGTCAACGAGGCCGCGCAGCAGTACTTCGTCGGCAACGCGCAAATCCTGCGCAAGCTGGAGATGGTCGAGAAGGCGCTCTCCCAGAACGCCAAGATCGTGGTGCCCACTGGCAGCGATCTGGTCAACGTCATCGGCGAGATGGCGGGTGTCCTGCCGCTGCCGCGCCGGGAGCACGCCCCGGGCAGCGGGGGCGGAGGCGGCGGCATGGGCCGGTCCTGATCCGGCCTGGGGAGACGATGCCGATGGAGTCCGCTGCGGCCCGGCAATCCATATCGAAGCAGAGCACTCCGTGCGGCGCCCGGCGACTCTGGGTGCCGGACGCCTGCTTGTGGGCGGCGGCGTCGCTCGCGGCAGCGGGCGCGGTGTGGTTTGGGGCAGCCAAGGCCGCCCGGGCAGCCGGGGCGGCCGACGATGCCGGCCGCACGACGACCGTGGTCTACCAGACCCTCTTCAACGGCCAGGATGCCCCCGACGAGGGCCGCGTCATCCTCGAGTGCCGCGACGGCATCGCCCGCATCCACAGCGAGCCGGCGGGGACGCTGCGGCCGGAGGCGCCCGAGGAGAGCGGGCACATCGACTATGGCGCCGCCCGCACCTGGCAGACCGCGCGGCTGCGGGACGGGTCGCGCTCGACGGTGGTGACCGAGTTCTCCGCCCTGCCCGCGCTGGAGGCGACGACCGACACCGCCCGGGTGCTCGGCCATGCGTGCCGTCGCTGGAAGACCGTCATCCGCTCGAACCAGATCGACGTCTGGGCGACCACGGATGCCGGGATCCTGGGCACGCCGTCGCTCAACCTGGTCGTCCCCGGCGGCCTGGTTCTGCGGGTCGTGCGCAACAACAACTACGAGCTGGTGGCGACGCAGATGGATACCGAGCCGGGCGCGGGGGCCGCCCCGCTGATCCCGGCGGACTGGGGGGAGATCGTCGACGGCGCGACGCTCCGCGCGCGCCTGGCCGAGAGCTGGGTGACGCGCGTCACGGTCTTCGACCGCGAGCAGATCGCCTTCGGCAACGAAATCCACAATCCTCCCGGCGAAGACGACCTGGGGGTCTACCGCTATGCGGGCGGCACCGTCATCCTGCGCCGCGTGGATCTGCCGGACGTGCCCGACGACGCGATGGTCATGGCCGAGGTCTCCCAGTACAGCAACGGCGACGCCTACGACCGCACGGGCTCGGTCTTCCTCGTCCCCGGGAACACGGGTGCATCGGTCCGATCCGCGGGAGAGCCCGATGCTCCCACGTTCCTCGACGCCCTGCGCCAGGGCGTGGACGTCCTGCCCAAGACCCAGGGGAGGGACGGGAAGGCCTACCAGGGCATCGTCGCCACGGGCGGCTACGCGCCGCCGATCGAGCTGGTCCGCTTCATCACGCCCTTCGGCATCCGCCACTACAACGAGCAGGTCAAGGTCCTGGGGATGACCTGGGAGGACTCCGCCCTGTACAAGCTCGATCTGACGGACCTCCTGCCCGTGCTGAGGGGACGCGCGTGGATCGGAGCCTTCATCGGCAACTACGACCGTGGCGGCCACGTGCTCAGCCTGAAGCTCAGCTATCACCCGGGCAGCCAGGTGGTCGCCACGGAGCCGCGGGAGCGGCAGTGGGTGCTGCCCGTCTTCAACACGACGAACGTGATGGAGATGGCCGGGCAGGAGTACGGGCGCATCTTCGCGCAGGACTCGCTCACGGTGGTCTTTGACGTCCCCGAGGGCGTGAGCGATTGCCGCCTGCGGTACATCACCACCGGCCACGGTGGGTGGGAGAACGGCGACGAGTTCAATCAGAAGCTGAACGAGATCTTCCTCGACGGGCAGCGCGTGGGGGCCCTGGTGCCGTGGCGTACCGATTGCGGCACGTTCCGGCGTCTGAACCCCTCCACCGGCAACTTCTGGAACGGCGTCTCCTCGTCCGACTTCAGCCGCTCCGGCTGGTGCCCGGGCGCCGCGGTCGACCCGGTCACGATCCCGCTGCCGGGGCTCGCGCCGGGAAGGCACGTGCTGCAGGTCGCGATCCCGCTGGGGCCCACGGAAGGTGGCAGCTTCAGCGCGTGGAACGTGTCGGGCGTGCTGCTGGGGAGGTTCTGACCAAGGTGGGTCCCGGCGCGTCCAGTCCGCGCCAGCGACCCCGATCGGCGATGACGGTTCTCCCCGGCCCGAAGCCGCTCAGACCAACGCGCCCAGGAACCGGTGGGCCGGCAGGCAGCGCACCCCGTCCTGGACGAAGTCGCGCTCGCTCTCCAGGACCACCTGATAGGTCCACGGGATCCCCAGCCTCTCGCGGAAGTAGACAAGCGCCGGATCGATCTGGGTGGACGTGAGCTTGACCTCGACTGCCAGCCAGGGCTTCTGGCCGACCACGACGAGGAAGTCCGTCTCCCTGCCGCTGCGGTCTCGCAGATACCTCAGATCGACCGAATGCCCATCCCGGTCCTGGAGCAGGTGCACCAGCTTCAAGAGGTGCGCGGCAACGAGGTTCTCCAGGCGCGGGCCTGGCTCGGGAATCAGGCCCCAGTCCCAGAGGTAGAGCTTGGGCATCTTGCGCAGGGCCCGCACCTTCGCGGAGGCGTGAGGGCGCAGGCGAAACACATGATACAGCCGCTCCAGGATCTCCACCCACAGCGTCACGGCGCGATGGCTGGCCTCGAGGTCTTCGCGCAGGGCATTCAGGGACAGGGGAGATCCCACACGCTCGGGCAGAAGATCGGCCAGGATCTGGAGGGAAGACAGCTCGCGGACCGCCTCGAGATCGCGAACATCCTCGCGGAAGAATCGCTCCAACCGTTCCTTCTGCCAGCGCCGCAACGTGCGCTCGGATTGTGCCAAGAACGGCTCCGGGAAGCCGCCGAACTTCATCAGCGAGGCCAGGGCCTCGCGGGAAGCGCGGGCAGGGATCTGCAGCTCAGCCCCTGGCGCCGGCGGCTCGGGCCCGCCCCGGGACTGCAATTCCCCGAGGGTGAACGGGTGCAGACGATAGTGGTGGTACCGGCCCTGCAGAGAGTCGCCGCCGCGACGGTAAACGTCCATTCGCGCGCTGCCCGTCACCAGGAATCGCAGATGCTCGCGGTGCTTGTCGAATTCCCCCTTGATCCAGCCCTTCCAGGATCGCCACTTGTGCAGCCCGTCGAGGACGACCAGCGCCTCTCCGCCCGGCCAGCGGGCTGCCCGGATCTCGCGCCGGTCCTCACGATTGTCCCAGCTCAGGTAGACCCCGGACCCACTGGCGGCCAGGATCTGCTGGGCCAGCGTGGTCTTGCCCACCTGGCGCGGTCCGGCCACGAAGACCATCTTCGACGAGAGGTCTTCCCTGATCGGAGCTTCCAGATAGCGGCGGCGTTCCATCGGGCGGACTCTGCCCCAACGCAAGAAAAGATACAACATTTTTTGCGTCAGCGCAAAAAACGTCCGACCCGTCGGAGGCCCGACCGGCGTCCACCTCGACCCCTCGGTGGCGAACCTGGGGCACGCCCCGGGCGGAGATGGCTCCCTTCAGCCTTTCCGGTGCCCGCGGGCCGCCCTGCTTGCGCGGGCCGCCGCGTGCCCCGCAACAACGCCCCATCGGCGGCCGATACGTGGTGCGTAGCCCCATCCCGAGATGGGCAATGAGGGAATGCGCGCATGAACCAGGTTTTGCTCGACAAGATCCTTGCTTGCCCCAACCTGCCCACGCTGCCCGCGGCCGCTCTCGAGGTCATCGAGCTGTGCCGGCGCGAGGACGTCCACATGGACAAGCTCGCGCGCACGATCTGCAAGGACCCGGCCCTGGCGGTCAAGGTGCTGAAGACCGTCAACAGCGCTCACTACGGCCTGCGCAGCCAGGTGACCACGGTCAGCCACGCGCTCGTGCTGCTGGGCATCGGCACGGTGAAGACCCTGGCGCTGGGATTCACGCTGGTCGGCTCGCTGCGCGACGTCAAGGGCACGAGCTACAACCCCACCCCGATCTGGCGGCGCAGCCTGCTGTCCGCCTTCGCCGCCCGCTCGACCTCGCTGCGCGTGGGCGGCGACGACCACGAGGAGGCCTTCCTGGCCGGCCTGCTCCAGGACCTCGGGGTCCTGGCGCTCATCCAGGTGTTGGGCAGCCCCTACGTGGAGCTGCTGCGGGTTTCGGGCGAGACGAGCGGCAAGCTCGCCGAGCTGGAGCGCAAGTACCTGAAGCTCGATCACACCGAGGTGGGCGAGGCGCTCGCCCGCAAGTGGAGCTTGCCCGAGCAACTGCTCCTGCCCATCCGCTATCACGAGAGCCCCGACGAGGCCCCCGAGGCCGGCCGCCAGACGGCGCGCATCGTGGCCCTGGGCAACAAGGCGGCGATGCCGTTTCTGTGCAACGACAGGAAGGCCCCGCTGGACGAGTTCCTAACCGCGGCCACGACCTGGTTCCACATGGACGTCGAGGCTGCCACGCAGATCCTGCAGTCGGCCGGCAACGCCGGGCCCCAGATGGCCGAGCTGTTCGAAGTGCCGGCGGGCAAGATCGAGGACCTGGGGGCGATCCTGGCTCAGGCCCAGGAGCTGATGCGCAACCTCGAGAATGGAGACAGGGAGAAGGCCGCCTGATCACCCTGCGGCCCCCTGGCTATACTGCGTTCCCGGCCCATGTCACCGGCCCACGCCCTGCGATCCGATCTCTCGCAGCGCCTCCGCCAGCCGTTCGTACTGCTCGTGATAGTTGTACACCTGGGCCGAGATGCGCACGATCCGCAGCGGCGGGTCGGGCCAGGCCATCACCGGCACGCGGATCCGATAACGCTCCGCCAGCTCACGCTCGATGGGGTCCTGATAGGGCGTCGCCGACAGCGGCACCGGCATCTCGTCCGTTCCCAGGATCAGCGTCGCCATCGAGCCCAGCATCGACGCGGGGCAGGGCGGCTCCACGCCCAACGCCGAGGCCAGCAGGGCGCGCGCCTCGGCAGCGAGCGCCCGATTGCGCGCCCGCAGCGCCGGCCAGCCGCCGGTCAGCAGCGAGCCGAGGAATCGGAGGGCGTGGGGGACGCAGAGCTGCGCCGTGGGATCATCCGTGCCGGTCCAGTCGAACTCGAGCTGGAAGCGCGAGCGATCGCGGCGAAGCGAGTTGGCCCCGTGGCTGATCGCCAGGGGGTGGATGCGATCCTGCCGGTCCGGACGGACGTAGAGGAACGCCGCGCCCTTCGGCGCGCAGACCCACTTGTGCAGGTTGCCCGCGTAGTAAGCGCAGCCGAGGTCCGCCACGCGCAGGTCGAGCATCCCGGGGCCGTGGGCGCCGTCGACCAGGGTGTCGATGCCCCACTCCGCGCAGGCCTCGATGATCGGCTCGATCGGCAGGACCAGCGCGGTCGGGCTCGTCACGTGGTCGATCAGCAGCAGCCGCGTGCGCGGCGTCACCTGCGCGAGCACCGCCGCGACGATCGCGTCGGGCCCGTCGACCGGGAAGGGGATCCGCGCCACGACGACGCGCGCCCCCGCGCGCCCGGCGACGAAGTCGAGCGCGTTGCGACAGGCGTTGTACTCGTGGTTGGTCGTGAGGATCTCATCGCCCGGCGAGAGCGGCAGCGAGCGAAGGACGGTGTTGATGGCGCTGGTCGCGTTGGACAGCAGGACGACGTCCTGGGCCGGCGCCCCCACGAACTCGGCCAGCGCGTCGCGGGCCTCGTCCCACAGCGGCTCCAGCTCGACGACGAAGAAGCCCACCGGGTCGCGCTCCAGCCGCGCCCGCAGCTCGGACTGGGCGACCAGCACCGGCCGCGGGCAGGCGCCGAACGAGCCGTGGTTGAGGTGCAAGATCGCGGGGTCCAGGTCCCAGTGTCGGGCCGGGCTCTCCGCCTCGGCGGCTGTGCGTGCGAAACCGAGACCAAGTGGACCGGGGCCAGGCGGGGCCGGCTCGGGCTGTCCTTGCGGGCTCATGCGATCGCGGTCATCCCTTCGCGAGCGGCCGGGATCGGCGCGCGGGCTTCTCGTGTGAAAACTGGGCCCCGCCGAGGCCAGAAACCTCGCGCGGGCGGCACGGAGTTGGAGAAACGAGGGTTCACCTCCATGCCAGGCGGGCTCACCGCCTCGGCAGGGCCCAAACTCAACGCGTGACCACCAGGCGCACCGTGCGGGCTTCCTGGCCGCCGGTGAGTCTAGCGAAGAAGACGCCGCCGCCCGACGGACGGCCTTGATCGTCGCGCCCGTCCCACTCCCAGATCGTGAGGCCTGTGCCCACCTTCCCGGCGCCCAGCGTGCGCACGAGCCGGCCGGTGGCATCGTGGACCGTGACGCTGGCCGCCTCGATGCTCGGACCCTGGTAGCGCAGCCGCGTGCGGGTCACGAGCGGGTTGGGGAAGGCGTCGAAGGGTTGCGCGACCGCGGCAACCTCGCCCACCGCGGCGGTTGACGTGTTGCGGAAGATGTAGTTGCCCAGGCCCGGATCCCAGGTCGTGATCCCAAGGTCGAGATCGACCGAGTAGGTGAAGTGGATCACGACGTTGCCGTTGCCCGCGGGGGCCGGGTCGGCCAGCGACACCCAGCCGTTGGCCAGATGGTATGTATAGCCGTTTGGCGGGAGCGGTGCGCCGTCGACCAGCACCGCATCCACCGAGCGCACGGGGCTCTGGCCGATGGGGAAGAGTGTGCGAAGGCCGTCGCCGCTGGCGATCGTCACGCCGTTGGGCAGGAGGCCGTCGTTGTCGACATCGCCCCAGAACATGTTCTCGGTCACGGGCTCGGTCAGGCTCTGCCAGGCAGGCGTCGTGGAGAGCGTTCCGCCCACGTTCTGGTAGACGCGCGCGGGATCCCACCAGCGCCCCGTGGCCAGCTCAGGGCGCCCGTCGAGATCGAGGTCCACCCACGAGACGTGCGAGCCGTACCCACCGTCAGCCGACAGCCAGGCCGGCGTCGTGCCGAGCGCGCCCGCGTTGTTGGCGTACACCTTGAACCGACCCGAGCCGCCGAGCTGGTTGTTGTCGGCGACCGCCAGCTCCGGGAAGCCATCCCCATTCCAGTCGCCGAACGCGGTCGTGTTGCCGTACTCGGGCAGATCCGCGCTCTGCCACGAAGCCGTGGTCACGATGCCGCCGCCCGTGGTCTGATCGTTCCGGTACACCCGCATGGGCGTGGAGGTGCCGCAGAAGGCGACGTCGAGGTCACCGTCCTCGTCGACGTCCCCCCAGATGACGTCCAGGGCGTAGTCGACCTCGGTCGATCGCCAGCCGGGCGTCGCTTCAAGCACGCCACCTTGGTTGAAGTAGATCCGCTGGCGCTCGGGATGCGAGTAGTAGTCATCGCCGCAGGCGCAGGCGAGGTCGAGGTCCCCGTCGCCATCGGCGTCCCCCAGGGCAAGGGAGAAGCAGTAGAAGTTCTCCGCGGAAACCCAGTCCGGCATGCTACTGAACGCCCCGGCGCCATTGTTGAGGTAGACCTTCACGCGGCCGGGCTCGCTGAAGCCGGACGGGCCGATGTAGACGGCCACGGCCACGTCAGGCAACCCGTCACCGTTGATGTCGCCGACGTCCAGGTGACCATGGTAGTCGATGTCCGCCGCGCTCCACGTCGGGTTCAGCGGGTAGGTCCCGTCGCCGTTGTTGTGGTAGATGACCAGGGACTGGCGCGCCATGTCGTTGCCGTTGGAGACGACCATGTCGAGCCAGCCGTCGCCGTCGACATCCGCCCAAGCGCCACCGGTGGCGTAGTGGTTGTCGGGCGTCGACTGGTAGAAGGGTGCCGGGTCGAGCGGGATCACCGCCGCCGCGGGAACGATCATCGCTCCGATGACGAGCGCGGTCAGGCTGGCCGGGACCGCGCAGATTGCAGCACCCCTTGCGTTCCGACCTCGGTGCGGCGAAACAGACGTCGTTCGGCCTCTCGGGCACATGCTCGGTTCCCCCCAAGGTTGCCGCCGGCAGGGGCCCGTGCGAGCGACGCTCATCCCCCGGGAGCTGCCCTTGGCCCTGCTCCCGGCCCGTCGGAGCCCCGTACCTCGCAAGGATTCTAGCATCTTCCCTGCCCGCTGACCGCCCCCCAACCGCCGGTCCAGGCAACCTTTTCCGCCGCCTCTTCGTTCTTCAGGGCAGACGCGGCGGCGGCGCCGCACCAGCCGTAGGAGGTGTGAGATGAGAACCAAGCTCGCATTCGGTCTGATTGCCTTGGTCGTGGCGGCCGCCCCCGCAGCAACGGCCGGTGACCGGGACGCCTGGATCCACATCCGCGTGGACGCCCGCGACGGGGACGGGGAACAGGTTCGGATCAACCTGCCCCTGCAGATGATCGAATCCCTGCTGCCGATGATCACCGCCGACGGCGACAGCGGGGACGTGCGCATGACCAACGGCCGTATCCACTTTGGCTGCAGAGAGTTAGATGGTGTCGACCTGCGGGCGCTGTTGGCCGCGGTCCGGGATGCCGAGGACGCGGAGTACATCACCGTCCAGGGGCCTCGCGAGAACGTGCGGGTCGCCAAGGAGAAGGGCGATCTGCTGGTCACCGCGGATGACCGCGGGGAGAAGGTTCGGGTCCGGGTGCGGATGAAGGTCGTCGAGGCGCTCCTGAAGAGCGACGAGCAGGAACTGGACCTGATCGGGATGGTCCGGGCACTGCGGGAACAGGGCGAAGGCGAGCTGGTCAGCGTCGAGAGCGACAAGGAGACGGTCCGCATCTGGATCGATTCGAAGAGCTCCGAGTAGTGGGGAGGTGCGGCCATGGCAAGCAGCGGCAAGGGATTTTGGACCGTCTTCACCGGTTCTCTGGCGGTCCTGATGGTCTTCGGCGTCCTGTCGGCCTGGTCCATCCACAGCGCCGGGATGTTCGAGCTGGACGTCCACGAGCGGGGACCGGGTGGCGCCGACATCTCCGGGATCCGCATTCCCGCGGTCCTCGGCCACGTGGCCCTGGCCTTCATTCCGATGAGCGCTTTCGACTTCTGCGACGACCATGATGTCGCCCGGCATGTGCCGCTCATTCGGGAGGCCTGCCAGCAGCTCCGGGACGCGCCCGATTTCGTGCTGGTCGAGGTGCTCTCGGAGGACGAGCACGTTCTCGTCCGCAAGAAGGGCGCTGCCCTCGTCGTGGACGTCGAATCGAAGGATGAGGAGGTCCACCTCTCCGTGCCGCTGGGGATCGCCCAGGCGTTCGCCAGGAAGATGGAGCGCGCGAGCCGCGACTGGTCGTAAGCCACGGCCACGCCGCGCGCGACTCTCGCGACGGGTCCTGGATCGAGACAGCCCCGCACCGCCTGCTGTAAGATCGCCTCCGCGGGCCGGCTTCAGGCAAGAGCCTGCCCGCGGAGGTGATCGCGATGTCCGATCTGTTCCGTTCCCCTGAGAGCACCCCGGCAGCGGCATCCCCCGGATCGAGCCTCGATCCAGAGGGGTTCCGGCGCTACGGCCATCAGGTCATCGACTGGGTGGCCGACTACCTGCGCGATGTCTCCCGCTATCCGGTGCTGCCGCCGGTCGAGCCGGGGGAGATCCGCCGCCGCCTGCCGCTGGCCCCGCCGGAGCACGCGGAGCCGATGGAGGCCATCTTGCGGGACTTCCAGGAGATCATCCTGCCCGGCGTGACGCACTGGAACCACCCCCGCTTCTTCGCCTACTTCCCGGCCAACAACAGCGGCCCATCGATCCTGGGCGAGGTTCTCTCGGCGGCGCTGGCGGTCAACGGCATGGTCTGGCAGAGCTGCCCGGCGGCGACCGAGCTCGAGGAGGTCGTAATGGACTGGCTGCGCCAGCTCCTCGACCTGCCCGAGACATTCCGCGGTGTGATCCAGGACACAGCCTCGACCGCCACGCTCTGTGCCCTCCTCTGCGCCCGTGAGCGCGCCACGGGGTTCGGGACCAACCGCGGCGGCTGCTTCACTGCGGGTGTCCCGCTGCGGGTCTATGCGTCGGGCGAGGCGCACTCGTCGGTCGAGAAGGATGCTCGCATCGCCGGCTACGGCTCCGAAAATCTCGTCCAGGTCGGCGTGGACGACGTGCTGGCGATGGATCCATCCGACCTCGAGCGGCGGATTCGCGCGGACATCGCGCGCGGCCTGCGACCCGCATGCGTCGTGGCCACCGTGGGCACGACCTCGTCGACCGCGCTCGATCCGCTCGGCCCCATCGCCGAGATTGCCGCGCGTCACCGGATGTGGATGCACGTCGACGCCGCGCTGGCCGGCAGCGCGGCGATGCTCCCCGAATACCGGCACATCCTCGCCGGGGTCGAACGGGTCGACTCCTTCTGCTTCAATCCGCACAAGTGGCTCTTCACCAACTTCGACTGCTCGGCCTTCTTCTGCCGCGATCCGCAGACGCTCGTGAGCACTTTCGCCATCCATCCTGAGTACTTGAAGACCGCCGTCGACCAGCAGGTGATCAACTACCGCGACTGGGGCATCGCCCTGGGACGGCGGTTCCGCGCGCTCAAGCTCTGGTTCGTGCTGCGGCAGTTCGGGGCCGAGGGGCTGCGGGCGAGGCTGCGCGAGCACCTCGCTCTGGCCCAGGAGTTCAAAGCCTGGGTCGAGTCCCAGCCCGAGCTCGAGTTGCTCGCGCCGGTGCCGCTCAACACCATCTGCTTCCGCCACAACCCCGGCAGCCTGGACGAGGCCGGCCTGGAGCGCCACAACGCGCGGCTTCTGGAACGCATCAATGCCGGCGGGCGGATCTTCATGACCCACACGAAGTTGCGTGGTCAATACTGCCTGCGAGTGAGCATCGGGCAGACCGAAACCCGGCGCGAGCACGTCCGCGAGGCGCAGCAGGCGATCCTCGTGGCCCTGCCGGGGTAGGGGAGACGTTGACATCCGCTCGCGGAAGGCATAGTCTATTGGGAAGATAGACAACAGGCCGAGCGAATCGGCAGGCGGGGTCGCGGAGTGGAGGGAGCAGGAATCCCATGCGGGTCACGACCAAGGGGCGCTACGGCTTGCGGGCGATGATCGAGCTGGCCGTGCGCTATAGCGACGAACCGGTCCTGATGAGCGACGTGGCCGAGCAGATGGGCGTGTCGCGCAAGTACCTCCACGCCGTGCTGACGACGCTCAAGCGGGCCGGGCTCGTGCGCAGCGTTCGGGGCAGCGGCGGCGGGTACTGCCTGGCGCGCGACCCGCGGCAGATCAACATCGCGGAGATTCTGAGCGCGCTCGAGCACAGCGGCTCGTTGGTCGAGTGCGTCGAGCACGCCAACACCTGTCCGCGCTGCGCCCGCTGCATCGCGCGCGGTCTGTGGACCGGACTGGGCCGCGCCATCCAGGCGTATCTCGAGGGCATCAGCCTCCACGACCTCGCGCACCGCAAGGCCGACCTGGACATCGAGCCCATGCTGGCCGGGCGATAGGTCCTGGCCGTTCCTTCCCAGGTGAGATGAACACACCTTCTGACATGCTGGAGAAACGCGCCCGGGTCGTCGCCGCGCTGCACTCGGCCGGGAGCGTGTTGGTGGCCTTCTCGGGGGGCACCGACAGCTCGCTGCTCCTCGCCCTCGCGCGCGAGGCGGTGGGGGAGCGATGCCTGGCGGTGACCGTCCGCTCGCCGCTCACCCCGCGCCGCGAACGCGAGGAGGCGGCCGCGCTGGCCGCCCATCTCGGCGTGCGCCATCGGTATCTGGACATCGACCCGCTGGCCGACGCCGAGCTGCGCGCCAACACGCCGGAGCGGTGTTACCTGTGCAAGCGGATGCTCCTGAGGGCGCTCCTGGGCGTTGCGCGCGCCGAGTGCCTGGCGATCATGGCGGACGGGAGCAACGTCGATGACGGCGGCGACTATCGCCCGGGCCGGCGCGCCGTCGCGGAGCTGGGCGTGCGCTCGCCCTTCGTGGAAGCGGGGCTGACCAAGGACGAGATCCGGCGCCTGTCGCGGGAGATGGGCCTGCCGAGCTGGGACAAGCCGGCCATGGCGTGCCTGGCCTCCCGCATCCCGTACGGCGATCCGCTGGATGCAGCGCGGCTGGCGCGCATCGACCGGGCCGAGGAGCTGGTGCGCGCGGCGGGATTTCGTCAGGTGCGCGTGCGTGACCACGGGACTGTGGCGCGGATCGAACTGACCGCGGAGGAGCTGCCGGCGCTGATCGAACCGGAGATGCGCGCCCGCGTCACGGCCGGGCTGCGCGCGCTGGGGTTCACCTACGTCGCGCTCGATCTCGAGGGCTACCGCACGGGTGCCTTGAACCGCGCGCTGGAGTAGCCCGCGCCCCTGGGCCCGATCCGCCCATCGCGAACGCCACGCGGGTTTGGCGCTACAGGCGCGACACGAGCTCCATCCGCACGCCCGTGAAGGGCGACTCGTAGATGCAGACGCCGCTCGAGCAGACGATCCCGCCGCGCTCCTGTCCGAACTTGATCTTCAGATCGTGGTTGTGGCCGAAGCCCCACGTGAGCTGCCCGTTGATCCACTGGTCGTCGCCGGCGTACTCGGCGATTTCCTCGGTGGCCTTGATGAACGAGAGCGTGGCAGACCGCGAGGCGCCCAACGAGAGCGTCAGGTCGGTCTGGATCTCGGTGTAGTCCTGGGAGTCCGTGCCCCGGAAGTGGTTCGTCCACGCGAAGACGGTCCCGTGCAGGCTCACGGAGGCTTGCTCGCTCAGGTAGTAGGAGACATCGACGACGGGCCCAGCGTGCTCGCGCAGCACGTGGCTGCCGATCTCCTCTTCCTTGATCCACTCGCCGCCCAGCTTGAGCGCGCCCTTGCCCCACCAGTCCTTGCGGACCGACCCGAGCGCGTCGGAGCGCTCGGTCGGCTCGTCGCGCCCCTCGGCGTAGGAGCCGGCGGCCTCGATCGTGAGGTCGTCGCGCGGGCTCGCGGTCACGGTGACCGCCCCGCCGCGCTCGTCGATGGCGCCGTTGAGCGGCTGGCCCGCCTGGTTCGCGGGCGGCGGCGTGGCGTAGGCGACGTCGTAGCGCAGGTAGTCCTTGCCCTCCAGCAGCACGGTGTAGCCCGGCACGCCGACGTTGACCGATCCATACCAGGCGCGCCCGTCCTGGGCCGAGGTCCACGTCCAGCCGCCGCGCGGGTCGTCGGCGGCCCGGGGCATGCGCTTGGCGCCCTCGAGATAGGCCTCGAGGATGCCGTGCACCCAGTTCACGCGCCCGCCGAAGCACTCCTCGAGGGCCGGCTGGCCGAGCGTCTCGAGGTCCTCGTCCGTCGCGTCGTTGCGCGCGTCCTGCCGCAGGTACGCGCCGCCGAGGAACAGACCCGGCAACGCCTCGACTTCCGCATCGGCGCCCGCCAGCGTGTTCGTGCGCTTGCTGCTCCGATCGCTGCGCGGGCGGCCGAAGACCGCCTGGCCGCGCAGCTTTTTCCATCCGACCGCACCGTAGAGGCCGTCGATGTCCCGGTCGAGGCGCACGTCCGTGTCTTCCATGGCGCGCAGCACCAGGCCCCGGCCGAAACTCGCATAGTAGGTGCCGGCCCGCAGGCCGAGGATATCGTCGTGGTACTCGGCGCAGCGGCGGACGATCTCGGTCTCGCGCTCGGGGTCCCACCACTTCTCGTCGTCCATCTCGAGGCGGGCGCCGACGTTCCACTTCTCGCCCATGAAGAGCAGGTCGAACTGGTTCAAGTACGCTGCGGCGCGCAGCGAGTCCTCGACCCAGACCTCGAGGCGATTGCAGGCCGAGACGTTTCCGGGCTGCGCCTGCGCGCCCGGCGCGCCCGCCAAGCCGAGACCAGCGAGTGCACAGACGACCGCGATGGAAGAGAGGATTCTGTTCATGCCTTCTCCCGACGTCCTCATGGCTTTGGTGATGCCCCCTGATTGAGATGCACCATGGCTCCCTGGACGACTTCGAGCGTGGTCGGATCCTGCAGGATGGCGACGATGTAGAGACGGCTCAACTCCCAGGTGGGAGCGAGCGTGAACTGCACGGGATCGAGCGTGAGCGTGGATCCGGCGGAGATGTCAGGCACCGCCACCGTCTGCGCGGCGCGCGCCACACCGCTCACCTCGGCCGGGTTGGCGAGGCCCGTCGGGATGCCGAGGGCTTGGTACTCCATGAGCACCAGGGTCAGGTCGAGGCCCGTCAGCGCGACCCCCTGCCACGACTCGATCTCCACGTTGACCGTCACATCGGGCGGGATCGTGAGATCGCCGATGCGGATCTTGGCGGAGCTGGGCTGGGCAATCCGCGCGTTGAACTCCGGTCGGTACTGGTTGTAGGCCTCCTCCACGGAAGCCGCCCCTTCGATGAAGTCCCCGCCGTCGATGATGACGCGTGGCATCCGGGTGGTCACAGCACCAAAGTACGTCACCATCCGTGCATCGGTCGCGGCGAGCCCGAAGGGTGGATAGGCCAGCCCGGTCAGCGGATGCCAGTGCACCAACGCCATCCGGCTCATGCCTTCCTCCTCGAGCAAGCTGTCGAGGGCCACTTCTGCTTTGGGGCAGTTGGCACAGAACGCGGACGTGAAGAACTCCGCCACGACCACCCGATCGAATCCCTCCGCGCCGCTCGGCGTCGAGTAGTGAATCAGCACCGTGTCCACCGCCGTCGGGTCGATCGGCGAGCTGAAGAGGATCGTGGCCGTGCCGGAGGCCTCGCTCATGGCGGTGAACTCGACGTCCACACCCTCCTGCAGATCGTCGACCGCGACCGTGTGCGTATCGCCGTAGCAGATGGAACCGGTGCACACCACCACCGGCCAGCCCTGGGGCATCCCGGCCGCGCGCGCGTCGACGAAGATGGGCGTGGGGATCGTCCCCGTCGTCGCCAGGCGGAAGTGCACGGGGAAGATCTCGTAGATCGGCGCCACCACCGTCGTCTCCTGCGGTGCCACGGTGAAAGCCACTTCACCCGCCCGGATGTCGATCGTGATCTCCTGCGGCTCGCCGATCGTCTGCGGCGATGAGACGAGCACGCGCACCGATCCGATCCCGGGCCCGCTGGTCGTCACCTTGACGCCGACGTCGGTGACTGTCTGGCCGGCCGCGACGTCGACCGTGTCGGGCGAGGTCAGAACCGTGCCCTCGGGGGTGGCGAGGGCCGCGGTCCATCCCGACGGCAGGTCAGGCTGGCTCGCGGGCAGATCCACGACGATGTCGAGATCCTCGATGCCGGTGTTGTGCAGCGTGAGCGGCCCAAAGGCCGTCTGTCCGGGCTGGATGCCGACGGGCTCGGCCGGTCCGGTGGCCGTGAAGGAAAAGCCGCCGTACTGGAAGTGGAAGGTCAGGTCCTGGTCGAGGCCCGCCTCGAGCAGCGAGCGCACCGCGACACCCACCTGGCCCTTGCCGGAGGTGCCGACGGTGGTGACGAGCACCTTGAGCGAGTCGACGACTTCACCCGGTCCAAGGGCGAGCGTCATGGGCGTAGCGTGCGCCCCCGCACCCTGCAGCTCCGCGGTCCAGCCCTCCGGCAGGTCGAGCGCCGCCGCGGGCAGGTCGATCTCGAGCGAATCGCGCTGCGTGCCCGTGTTCTCGATGGCGAAGGGCATCACGAACGAGCGCGGGGCCTCCTCGCCCGTGAAGGTCGTGTCGGCGGCGAATAGCTCGAAGGCGCGGAAGCTGAGCGACGCCATCGCCGCCTGGCGGACCGCGCCGAGGTCTTCGGGCTGGAGGAAGGCGACGATGTGGAGCTTGTCGCGGTCGAAGGCCTCGTGGATGGGGAGCGTGACCTGCCTGTGCTGCAGGCCGGCCGTCTGGATCTGCACCTGCTCGACCTCCGCGGCGCGGGCGACGAAGCTGTAGAGCTCCTGAGAGCCCGGGATGTCAGGCCGCGGGATCCGGTGCTCGACCAGCACGACCCACAGCTCGAGCTCCTCGGCCGTGGCTTCGCCATCGGTCTCGATCCCGACATCGACGGCGACGTCCTGCGCACCGATGTCAAGCCCCAGCGACAGCTCGAGATGGCTACCCAGCTCGCGCTCGTGCTCGTAGCTGTCGCGATACTCGTCGTAGGGATTCGTCTCGGCGCCGACCAGCATGTCGACACCGCCGAAGATGCAGGTGGGGAAGGCCGCCGCGTTCAGCGTGTCCAGCTCAGCCCGGTAGGCGGCCCAGCGCTCATCGACCAGCGGCAGACCGAAGGGGTCGGCGAGCTGCGTCGGGTGCCAGTGGATCACCGCGATCCTGCCCGGGCCCTCTTCCTCGTAGAGCCGGTCCAGACCCGCCTCGGCCTTCGGGCAGTTGCCGCACCAGGTGGCCGTGAAGAGCTCGGCCAGGACGACGCGCTCGTACCCCTCGCCCCCTCCATCGGGCTTGCCCAACTCCTCGGCGCAGCCCGTGACCAGAAGCGCCGCGGCCAACGCCACGAAAAGCAGACGCCTCACGCCGCCCCTCCTTGTGATCGTGTTCGTGTCTGATCTGAACGCACTGCCGCCAACGGAACGTGCTGGCCCCGTTCGCTGTCGCCCGTCTTGCCTCACGGCACAACGGGGTCAGCATCGGTGATCGGCTAGCTGGGCTTGAGCAGCTTGACGATCTCTTGCTCGTAGGCCTTTTCGTCACCCGCACGGTATCCGACGTGGCTATAGACGATCTGTCCTTGCTTGTCGATGATGAACGAGTGGGGCACCGGCACGACGCTGTAGAGACGCATCACATTGTTGGCGGTGTCGAGCAGGATCGGGAAAGTGAAGCGCCGGCCCTGGACCCAGGGGCGCACCTTGGAAACGGTCTTGCTGCAGTCGACCGACACGCCCAGGACGGTGAGCCCCTGCTCCTTGTACTGGTCGTACATCCGCTGGAACTGCTTCATCTCGTCCGGGCAGTTCTTGCACCAGGTCGACCAGAAGGCCACGACCACCGGACCGTTCTTGTAGACGTCCGAGAGCTTGATGTCCTTGTTCTCGAGGTCCTTCAGGGTGAAATCCGGAGCGACCTTTTCGCCGGCGTAAGCGGCGGCCGTGAGGCCGAAGGCCAGAATCAGCGCCCCCAGGGACGCCAGGGCTGCGATACGCATGCTTCCTCCATCCGACTGCTCGATGAGGGGGATCACCCATTGCACACAATGAGATAAACAGCGTAGTCGCCTGAGGTTCCGCTGTCAACTCGCCGATCGGCCTGTAGGGCGCGATTCCGTTGCATCCCGGCTCGCAGCCCTGGGACCCGGCCGCGGCGCCCCAAAGGACGCCAGCCGGCTCTGGGAAATGGGGAACGGCGCTTGGTTGAAAAGAGCGTGCCGCGCCCCTACGATGCACCCACGGGCGTCGGCCAGGTGGGCCGACACACGCCGACTCGACTACCCAACTCTTTGCTCGAAGGGAGGATACGGATGGCCGGGATGCTGCGCAAGGGCAAGGCGGGCGGAGCCAGCGAGTACAAGCCCCTGCCCCCGAAGAAGCGGGCGCTGAAAGCGCGCCTCTGCAGCCGGGCCGTCCGGCCACTGGCCCTGACGCCCCGCACCAGCGTCGCCGACCTGGTCGAGGCGATGGCGGGCATGTCGATCCAGGCCCGCAACATCGGCCTGTGCGCCGAGGTGCTCAAGGGCATGTACGCCGACCGCAAGCGCCCCACGGTCCTCCTGGGGCTGGCCGGCCCGCTCATCGCCGCGGGCCTCCGCAAGGTGATCCGCGACCTCATCGCCGCCGGCGGCGTGGACGTCGTCGTCTCCACGGGGGCGATCCTCTACCAGGACCTCTACCAGGCCCGCGGCTTCAAGCACTTCAAGGGCGAGCCCGACGCCGACGACGCGGTGCTCCGCGACCTGCACCTCGATCGCATCTACGACACCTACGTCGACGAGGATCTTTTCTGGAGCACCGACCAGTGGATCGGCCGGCTGGCCGACGAGCTGCCGCCGGGCAACTACTCGAGCCGGCAATTCCTCGACTTTCTGGGCGATCACGTCAAGGACCCCGAGTCGATCGTCGGGACCTGCCGCCGCATGGGCATCCCCATGTTCGCACCCGCCCTCAACGACTCCTCGATCGGCATCGGGCTCACCTCGCACCGCGTGCGCATGGCCGCCACGGGAAAGAAGGGCATCGCGATCGACTCGATCCAGGACAACCACGAGCTGGTGCAGATCGTCGTCGAGTCGCCCGCCACGGCGGCCATCTACGTGGCCGGGGGCGTGCCCAAGAACTACATCAACGACTCGGTCGTCATGGGTTACATCTACGGGCTCGAGCGCGGCCACGACTACGCCATCCAGGTGACCACCGCAGTCACGGCCGACGGTGGCCTCTCGAGCTCGACGCTCAGCGAGGCGCGCTCGTGGGGCAAGATCAAGAAGCAGGCCCGCTACGCGATGGCGTGGGTCGAGCCGAGCGTCTCGCTGCCCTTGCTCGTCGGCTATGTGCTGGGAAGAGGGTTGACAGCCCGCCGCCCGGCGTTGTGTTATGAATGGGGCGGCAGCCGTCTCGCGTCCCTCGCGGTCGCGCCTGCCGCCAAGACCGGCCGCTCGCGCCGGATCGCCCGCTAGTCGACTTCGAGCATCATCGATACGGCCCATTCGGCTACCCCCATGGGTGGCGCACCCACGCGCGTCACCCCGGCCGGGCCACTCGGCGCATTCTTCGCGGGCCGCGACACGCACGGAGAGGAGGCCGCCCATGGACAAGACCCACTTCAACCCGGAATTCCTGAAGGCGCGCGCCCCGGTCTTCTTCGGGATCGCCCGCGAAGCGCGCAACCTCAACAGCCTCCGGGAACGGCTGGCGGCCTGGATCCACCAGGTGCGCTTCGACACCTACCACGCGACGGAGCCCAGCCAGGGCACCGAGATCATTCGCGTCCGCGACTGCTCGCGCTTCCTGCAGAGCATCCTCGCGACGCGCTCCGACCAGTTGGCCGGCTTCAGCGTGGCTCGCGCGATCCGGGACATCGCCCGCGATCGCGCCCGGCCGGATCTCACGCCGGCCTTCTACGCCGACCTGCTCCACATGCTGCTCGGTCTGAGCGGGGAGGGGCCGGGCACGAGTCTGGACGACGCTCTCCTCGCGCCCACCGATCTGACGGGGCGCGACGCCGCCGTGGAACGCTCGCGGCAGCTCGACGAGCTCGGGCGCATCGTGTGGGAGAAGATCCTGCGCTACACGACCGGACTCGATCCCGAAGTGGTCCTGGCGCGCCGCGACCGCCGCCGGCGCGTGCTGGAGGCGCTCGGAGGGACCGAATCGGACTGGATGGATTGGCGCTGGCAGATCGCCCACGTAATCCGGGACCCCGATCTCCTCCGGCGCATGGTCTGGCTGAGCGAGGAAGAGACCGCGACCATCGACGCCGCCCGCGAGGGCCGGATCCCCTTCGGGGTCACGCCGCACTATGTCGCGCTCATGGATGACCAGCGGTCGGGGCGCGACCGCTCGATCCGCTACCAGGTGATCCCTCCGGGGGACTATGTCGAGGGCATGGGCCGGCTCAGGGCCCAGGATCCGGCGTTGCTCGACTTCATGCGCGAGATGGACACCTCGCCCCACGATCTCATCACCCGGCGCTATCCGGGCATCTGCATCCTCAAGCCGGTGAACACCTGCCCGCAGGTCTGCGTCTACTGCCAGCGCAACTGGGAGATCGAGGACGCGATGGACCCGGAGGGGTTCATCCCGGAGGGTCAGGTCGAGCAGGCCCTCGATTGGGTCGGGCACCACCCGGCCATCCGCGAGGTGCTCGTCACCGGCGGCGATCCGCTGGTGTTGGCCGACAAGCGCCTCGAACATCTGCTGGACCGGTTGGCGGCCATCGACTCGATCGAACGCATCCGCATCGGAACCCGCATGCTGGTCACCTGCCCGATGCGCGTGACCGAGAATCTGGCCGCGCTCCTCGGACGCTACCAGCAGCGGGGTCGGCGGGAGATCTGCGTCGTCACCCACGTCCAGCACGTCTACGAGGTCACGCCGGAAACGGTCGCGGCCATCGGCCGGCTGCGATCTCAGCGCATTGCCGTGTACAACCAGTGCGTCTACACATTCCAGGTTTCGCGGCGCTTCGAGGTCAGCGCACTGCGCCGGCTGCTGCGGCTCGTGGGCATCGATCCCTATTACACCTTCAACACCAAGGGCAAGGACGAGATGCGCGCCTACCGCGTTCCGATGGCCCGCCTGATGCAGGAGCAGAAGGAGGAGGCGCGTCTGCTGCCCGGCCTGGCGCGCACGGACGAGGCGGTCTACAACGTCCCCGGGGCCGGGAAGAACTACTTGCGGGCCCGCCAGCACCGCAACCTGTTGTCGATCCTGCCGAACGGGGCACGCGTCTACGAGTTCCACCCCTGGGAGAAGAACATCACGCGCGTGCTCCAACCCTACGTCGGGGTGGACGTGCCGATCCTGGAATACCTTGAGCGGCTCGAGCAGATCGGCGAGGATGTGACAGAGTATCAGACCATCTGGTACTACTTCTGAACGAACCGGGGGAAGCGCGTGGCCACCCTCTACATCGTCGCAACACCCATCGGAAACCTCGAGGACCTCAGCGCCCGCGCGGTGCGGGTCCTCCGTGAGGCCGAGGTCATCGCGTGCGAGGACACGCGCAAGACCGGCCGGCTGCTCGAGCGCCACGGCATCGAGCACAAGGCGCGCATGGTGGCCTACCACGAGCACAACGAGGAGAAGGCCGGACGCAAAATCCTGGAGCTGCTGAGCTGGAACAAGCACGTGGCCCTGTGCTCCAATGCCGGGTATCCGGGGGTGAGCGATCCCGGCTACCGGGTCATCGCCGACGCCGTGGGGGCCGGACACAAGATCGAGGTGATCCCGGGGGCGAGCGCGATCGAGCCGGCGCTGCTCAGCTCGGGCCTGCCGACCTCGAGCTTCGTGTTCAAGGGCTTCCCGCCACGCAAGGCCGGGCCGCGGCGCAAGTTCCTGGCCGAGGACGCCGAGGGCGCCCACACGCTCGTCATCTACGAGTCGCCCTACCGCGCGGCGACCCTCCTGGCCCAGGCCCTGGAGGTCTACGGGGACCGACGGGCGGCCGTGTGCATCGAGCTCACGAAGATGTTCGAGTCCATCCACCGCGGCTGGTTGTCCGAGCTGGCAGCGCAGTTCGCCGACGCTGAGCTCCGCGGCGAGGTGACGATCGTGATCGCCGGCAATCACCCGAAGATGATTCGCTCGCGCCCCGTGGCGCAGCCCGGCGCGCTCGAGCCCGACGATTTCCTGGCGCAGTGCGACGAGGAGGATCGGGGGCGGTCGGACGACGAGGACCGCTCCCTACGACAGGACGACGAGGAGCACCCCGGCGAAGGCCAACGCGGCTGAGAGCGCCTTGCGCGGCGTCATCGGCTCGCGCAGCAGCACGACCGACAGCAGCAGGATCCAGATCGTCGACGACTGATTCAGAATCGCCGCGATGCTCGCCAGCGAGTATTTCATCCCCGCGATCCACAGGATCAGCGCCAGGAACGAGCCCAGCACCGTCGCCGGCACCATGGGCCGCCAGGAGGCCGAAGGCCACAGCACGGCGAAGTGTTCGCGCCGGCGCCGCGACAGCGCCGCCAGCGCGGCCAGCACGACAAGGGCGCCGACCTGGCGCACAATCGTCGACCACAGCACGGGGGAGCGGTTGAGCACCGGCTTGGCAATGACGATGCCCAGCGACAAGAGCACAATGTGCCCCAGGCCCAGGAGGACACCCTCGACGAGCTGGGTGCGGGTCCGGCCCGGCAGCGGCTCCAGCGTGACCGACAGCAGCATGGCCACCATGATCAACACCATGCCCAGCAGATCGAGCGCGCCGATCCGCTCATCGATGAGGACGTAGGCGCACAGCACCACCATCGGCGTGTAGAAGGTATCGATGATCGCTGTGACGCCGGCGCCGACGCGGTTCAGGCTCGCGTGAAAGAGCGTGTCGGCCAAGGCGATGGCTAGCGTGCCGCTGGCGATGAGGACGAGGTAATCCCGCGCCGGTGCCGCCGGCAGGATCGGCTGGCCCGCCAGGGCCGCGGTCAGCAGGAGCAGCGGCAGGCTGAAGGCGACGCGGAAGAGGTTGAGTCCGAGCGGCCCGACGTTCTCGCCCGAGCGCTTGAGCAGGATGACGGCAAAGGCCCAGACGAAGGCACAGCCGAGCGCGTAGACCTGGCCCATGCCGCCTGCTCCTCCTGGATCCGGCCGTTCGAGTCGCACCCGACCGCGAGCACGCGCAGCGACCGCGTCTGCGCGCCCACCGCGCCTCCCGGCCCGTGACCCACGGCGCGGCGCGGGCCAGGCAATCTACCGTCCGCGCCCGGTGGTCCGCAACTGGCGTTTCAGCGGAGGCTTGCGGCGCACCGCCAAGTGCGCCCTGGCGGCGGGCGCAAGGGATGGGGTAGGCTTGGCAGGTTAGAATCTCAATGCAAAGCCGGGTGCGGGTCCGCGGGCCCGCGGATGGGGAGGACGAGCATGGCACATCGCACGAACAGGGGTGGGATCGCGGTCGTTGCGCGGTGGTTCCTGGCCGCCGGCATGGTCTTGGGTGCGGGCATCGCTGCCCCCGGGGCTCAGGCGCCGCTGGTCAGCGACCCGGACTTCGAGGCCAACGAGACCAGCGCGCAGCTGCGCAAGCGAGCCGGAACGCACGACTGGTATGAGAGCCGCTACGACACAAAGGCCGGGCGCAAGCTGCTCATGCTGAGCAAGAAGAAGATCAAGGGGAACGCCACCCGCAAGGCGATGATCAAAGCCAGCCCGGAATTCAACACCTACCTCTCGCAGGGTCTGGCCGCGCCGCAGACCGGGCGCTTCTCGGTCCAGTACGACATCTACGTCAAGGAGATCCTCCCGCCCTTCAACCGCTCCTGCTTCCAGATGATCGGCGGCGACCAGGTACGCAAGCGCGGGCCCAATGCAACTGGTGCCGAGCGCTTCGTCTTCCTGGGCTTCGCGAACGCTGCGACCCCGGGCGACATCGACCTGGTTGCCTTCGAGGGCGGGGATACGGCGGAGTGGGATGTGCGCACGCCCGTGGCGCGGGGACTCAAGCTCAAGACCTGGTACACGGTGCGGGTGGACGTCGACGTGCCCGGCAAGGCGTACGCGGTCTCGGTCGTGGGCGTGACGCCGCAGCCGGTGCGCGTCAAGGCCTTCAAGCCCAAGGGCAAGCCCTATGCCGAACCGCTGACCCACATCAGCTTCGCGTCCTGGAACGACGGACCCGGGACGTTCTACGTCGACAACGTGCGCCAGCCATAGCGGGCGCCATCGGAGGATGCCGTGCGACGTGAGTCTCTGGACTTCCTGAAGGAGCTGCTCGCGACCCCGAGTCCCTCGGGCTTCGAGCACCGGGTGCAGCGCGTCTGGCTGGACTACGCGAAGCAGTTCGCGGACGAGACCTTCACCGATACCTACGGCAATGCCGTCGCGGTGCGCAACCCGGGGGGCTCGCCCAAGGTGATGCTCGTCGGCCATGCCGACGAGATCGGGTTGATGGTGCAGCACATCGACGAGGATGGGTTCCTCTACGCGGTCGGCATCGGGGGTGTCGATGGGGGCACGCTGCCCGGCAAGCGCCTGGTGATCCACACCCGCCGGGGCCCGGCGCTGGGCGTGGTCGGTTCGGTCGCGATCCACATGCAGGAGAAGCCGGCCGAGAAGAAGGCCGGCAAGCCCTACGAGCACTTCATCGACATCGGCGCCCAGACGGAGAAGCAGGTGAGGGAGCGGGTCGCGATCGGTGATCCGATCACCTTCACGGACAGTTTCGAGATCCTGCAGGGCACGATCGCGGTCTCCCGCGCCTTCGACAACCGGGTGGGCACCTGGGCCGCGGCCGAGACGCTGCGCCTGCTGCGCGGTGGGCGGCGCAAGCTCGCCGCGGCGGTCTACGCCGTCTCGGCCGTGCGCGAAGAAACGGGCGGCAAGCTGGCCCAGACGGTGGCGCGTCGGATCGAGGCCGACATCGCCTTGGTGACCGACGTGGGGCAGGCCACCGACACGCCCGATGTCGACAAGCGCCAGTACGGCCAGGTGGCGCTGGGCAAGGGGCCGGCGGTGACCGTGGGTGGGCCCATCCTGCTGGAGATGTACGAGCGGCTCATCGCCACGGCCAAGCGCGAGAAGATCGCCGTCCAGACCGAGACCGCGCCGATCCGCAGCGGCACCGACGCCGATGCCATCTACAGCGTGATGGCCGGCGTCGCCACGGGGTTGGTCTCCCTCCCGCTGCGCTACATGCACACGACCGCGGAGATGGCCGATCTGCGCGACCTGGAGGCGATCCCGCGGATCTTCGCGGCGTTTTGCCAGGGGTTGAAGAAGGGCGAGCGCATCGCCGCGAAGATCTAAGGTGCACGGCGGCGGATCTTGGGACCTTGCCCAAGACCCGCCGCGAGTTCCGCAGCTCGCGCCCCAGGGCGCGAGCGAGGACCTGTCTGAGCGCCGGTTTTTGGGCAAGGTCCCAAGACCCGCCCTCCCGGAAGCTAGAACAGAACGACCCTGCGCGTCACCGCATCATCCCCAGCCTGCAGCCGGTAGAAGTAGACGCCGGGCCCGGCCCGCCGCCCCGCGCTGTTCGCGCCGTCCCACGCGAGCGTGTAGCTGCCCGCGGCGAGCGGCCGGTCGAGCAGCGTGCGCACCAGGCGTCCCTGCGCGTCGAAGAGCTGCAGGGTCGTCGCAGCTTCAGCACCCAGCGCGAAGGTGAGCGTTGCCGCGCACCGGGCCGGGGTGGGACAGCCCGCCGCCAGGATCACCCGCGCCGCCGGCTCGATCTCGGTCACGCCCGACCAGTCGATGAAGAAGCCGTCGACGGAGACGTCGTCGACATACCAGCCCTCGCGGCCCGTGGCGCTGTCGGAGCCGAAGCGGAATCGGACCTGTGCGGCCTGGCCTTCGTAGGCGCCGAGGTCGAACGTGACGAGCTGCCAGTCCTGGTTGCCCGAAAAGACGGGCGTCTCGCTGGGGAAGGGCCCCGTGCCCGAGGTGTTGCGAATGCGGTAGGGATACCCGCCGTCGGGCGTGATCTGCTCCCAGCCGGAGCCGGTGTTGATCTCGACCAACCCGCCATCGTAGGCGTAGCCGGTGTAGGACGTGCTGTACTCGGCGGCGATCCACTGCCAGTAGCTGAGCTCGGTGTCGATGCCCGGGGTGAAGCTCTCGGTCACGAGCCCCGCGTCCAGCCGGTTCGCGTAGGTGCCGGTGCCCGTCGCGCCGCACTTCCAGCTCTGCGCCCCGCCTGGTGTGTGATTGCGCAGCGTACTCAGGTGCCACTGGTCGCTGAACCCGCTCGTCACCGCGCTGTGCGTCCAGCTCGATCCCGCCTCCAGATCGGTGAAGAGGATGTTCTCCTCGGGCGCGATCAGGAAGTCGTAGAGGTCGGCCGGCGCGCTGGCCGGATCGAGCGCTTGGTTGCCGCCCACATCGAGCGCGCGCACATAGTACTCGACCAGCGTCTGCAGCGGCTGGCCGGGAATGCCGGCCTCGTAGAGGCCTCGGCCACCGCGCGCCATCGGCAGCGCGACGAACGCCCCGCCGTTCAGGCGGTAGAGCAGCTCGACCTCCTCGATGCCGGCGTTGTCGGTGACCGTGGCCTGCACGACGTAGGGGCCGATCGTGTCCTCGGTGCTGCGCAGATCGGTCGTGCCGGTGATGACCGGCGGGGTCAGGTCGGGTGCGACGTCGAAGGTGAAGGGCGCGGCCGCGCCCACCAGGGGGTAGGTCTCGGTCCGTCCGGAGTTGTCGGAGGCCTGCACGTAGTACTCCACCGTCGTCCCCAGTGGCTGCGCGGGGATGTCGGCATAGAAGGAGTCCGTGCCCGCGATCGACGTCATCACCTCGTAGCTGAACGCCCCCGCGCCCCCGGTGCGCCAGCAAACGCGGAGCTGGTTGGCGATGAGCCCCGCCTCGCTGTGGTCCACGATCTCGGCGGCCACACGGTAGGGCTCGGTCGTGACGGGCGTGTCGCGCAGCGGAATCGAGTAGACGTAGAGCAGCTCGAGGTCGGCGATGCCGATCGTGCGGCAGTGGAGCGCGTCGGTGGACTCCCACGATCCGGTGAACCCGAGCACCTCGTAGCCCGGCATGGCTGCCTGGTAGGTGGCCAGCGCCTCGTCGTCCCACTGACTGCCCGTGATGGGTACGAGCACCTTGTTGTTGAGGATCAGGGAATTCGTGTAGGGCTCATTGTTGGGCGTATAGACGCGGACGACCTCGTACGGCCAGCCGTAGGAGCTGGTCTGCGAGGCGAAGTAGGCGGCGGTTTCCTCGAGCTCGTCGTATTGAGCGTGCGTGACGGGCACGGAGCGGATGAGGATCTTGTCGACGGCCAGGAACTTGCCCCAGCAGTCGATATGGTCGATGTAGGTGGCGTTGGGATCGGGGACCACGTGGTAGGTGTGGATCCCCAGATACTCCCGGACCATCTGGTCGATCTGCGCCGGGGTCTGGCCCGGGTTCTCCTCCCAGACCAGGGTGGTCGAGGCGGCGATGCCGTGACCGTCGCTCATGTAGTTGCCGCCCGCAGTGATCAGCTCCGGGCCATAGGCGGAGATGCCGAGGAAGTTGGCGAAGAGCGTCGGGATCGCGTCGTCATTGGGCCGCGGCCGGTTGTAGATGGTGTCGATGATGCTGCAGTCGTGATCGTTCTCGTAGATGAACCAGGGGCCGTAGTCGCGCGTCCAGTAGGAGTCGCTGTTGGCGTTGAAGAAGACCACGTGGCTCATGTTGACGCCGGCGCCCTGGAACGCGCTGTAGGCCGCCGACTGCTGGCCGGCGGTCACGACGCAGTAAACGATCACGTCCTCGGCCAGCTCGCGCACGATGGCGGTGCTGATGCCCAGGGGATAGCGGATCAGGACGCCCTGCATGCGGTCGAACTCGGCCGTGTCGCGCACGGGCTGCGAGGTCGGTGGCGGCGTGGAGCGGTGGCCCATCCCGATCTGGTCGAGGATGAGCATCTCCTCGGGCGTCAGCTCGTGGGGCAGGGAGATCACGCCCTCCGGCGAGCGGGCGGCGTCCAGGTAGGTCTGGGCGCGGGCCGATGTGCCGAAGAACGTGGCGAGCAAGGCGATGGCGGCCAGGAGCCGAGCGGTCAGGGCAAGGACATCCTTGGTGCGACGCATGGTGAATCCCCCGCGTGACGCAGACCTGAGATTCGCGAACCCATTCATTTTACCACGCGGACTGCCCCGGCCGGAAACGGGAACTGCCTTCGGCGATTGAAGTTCCGGTCAGCGCAGCGCGTACCGGGAGGTCCAGGAGATGCCCGTCCGGATGACGCGGATCCGGCCATTGGCTGCCAGGTGCTCGAGCAGCCGGTGGAGGATCACCGTGTCCTGGGGCACGCCCAACCGCTCGGCGATCTCCGTCGCGGTGTGGGCCTCGATGTCCAGCTCGCGCAGCAGCGCCAGCGCCCGCGCCTGCAGGCCGAGGATCCGGCCGGCCGCCTTCTTGCCGGCCTCGACCCCGGGCTGGTGATAGGCGTTGACGCGGATGAGCCCGGCGTAGAGCCCCACCGCGCGCTCGTAGAGGGCGATCAGCGCCCCCAGGCTCATCTCGGTCACCTCGGGGATGGTGATCGTGATCGAGCCGCGTCCCGCCTCCGCCAGCGCCTCCTGCGTGCCGAGCAGGAAGGCGTGCAGGTAGTCGCCTGAGGTGATCCCCGGCTCCACCTCCACGGAAGGGCCCACCCGATCGCGCAGAACCTCGATGAAGGTCACGAAGAAGTTGTCCGGGCCCTCGCGCAGCTGCTGGACGAAGGCGTGCTGATCGGTCGTGCCCTTGTTGCCGTAGACCACGAGGCCCTGATGGACCTCCCGCCCTTCGAGGTCGCGGGCCTTGCCCAGCGACTCCATGACGAGCTGCTGCAGGTAGCGGCCGAGGAGCAGCAGCGAGTCCTTGTAGGGCAGCACGACCATGTCACGCTCGCCCCGGCCATTGCCGGCCAGATACCACATCAGCGCGAGCATGGCTGCGGGATTGGCGCGCAAGTCGTCGCGCCGCGTCAGCTCGTCCATGCGCCGGGCGCCTTCGAGGAAAGCCTCGATGTCGAGCCCCTGGAGCGCCGCGGGCAGCAGCCCAACCGCGGACATGACCGAGGTGCGCCCGCCGACCCAGTCCCACATCGGGAAGACGCGCAGGAAGCCGCATTCGATCGCCAGCGCCTCGAGCGCGCTGCCCTCCTGGGTGATCGCGACGCAGCGGGGACCGAAGGCCAGCCCGCGTTGCTCGAGCACGCGGCGCGTCTCGAGCATCCCGTTGCGCGTTTCCTTGGTCGTGCCCGACTTCGACACGATCACGATCAGCGTGGCCGCCAGGCCGGAGCCCAGCTCGCTCAGGATCGCATCGATGCCATCCGGATCGCAGTTGTCCATGACGCGGGTCGCCATCGGGCAGTCCGGGCCGGCGAGCGCATCGTAGATGAGCTGCGGGCCGAGAGCGGAGCCCCCGATGCCGATGAGGAGCAGGTGGCGGAAGCGTGCAGGCGCGGGGCCGGTGGCGTCGGCCGGCGGATGGATCTCCCCCGTGTGGATCTTCTTGGCGAAGTCGTGGATCTCCTCGCGCGCGCGCCGGATCGCGGCCCGCATCGCCGGCTCGGGCGCCAGATCATAGGAGCGCAACCAGTAGTGGCCGACGCGCCGCTTTTCGTCCGGGTTGGCGATCGCGCCCGCTTCGAGCGCGCGCATCTCCGCCAGCGCATGCTGGACCAGGCCCGCGCCGCGATCGAGGTCCTCTTCCCCGAACAGCATGCGGCTCACGTCGAGGCGGAATCCGAGCACCGACTCCTCGATCGCGAAGCGGCGGAATCGGTCCCAGAGATCGGATCCGGACACCTGGGGACCCAGAGATTGCGGTTCGCTCTGCATGGCGGCTCCCTCCTCAGGCCGGCGGGCGATGCATGGGCGCGAGCATAGACCGGGTGGGGGAGCGGGGGAAGCTCGGGCTGACAGCACGCTCGCACGGGGCATGAAGAGAGGCCCCCCCCTTGCGGGGGAGGCCTCTCGTGGCAGTCAGGCGCTTCGGAGGCTGCTAGATGGCAGCTCCCGGATCAGACAAAACTAACGATACATGTCCTTGATCTGGCCCCAGCTGGTGTTCTCAGCCGGAGTGTAGATCTCGCAAGGGTTCGGGTCGCAGCTGACCCACTCAGGATGCCAGTAACCGGTGCACGCGGCCTGGAGACCGATCACGCAGTCGTGCTCAAAGCAGCACACGGCTTCGCAAGGATTCGGCTCGCAGGTCGTGCTCGGGCCCTGGAACACACCTTGAACCAACTCGCAGTTGGCCTGCATCATGACATCGCAGATGCCGCCGATGCAGCAGGCACCCGGCTGCTCGCAAGGATTGGGATCGCAAACGGTCCCAGGACCCTGCCACTCGCCACCGGCCGCATTGCAGTCAGCTTCGAACATGACTTGGCAGGCGCCCAACGGCTCGGGCAGGCAGCAAGCTCCCTCGACCGGCACGGGCGGCCACTCGGGGATCACCGGAGGAACCGCTGAGCCGGCGCCCATCACACCACGGTAATCCGGGTGCACCATGTACGAAATCGGCGGATTCTGCGTATTGCTCATACCGCAGAAACCCGTCGGAGGATCGACATCGATGGGGATTTCCGTGGTGAGGCCACCGCCGGGGTAAGTGTAGCCAGCGAAGTAGTAGACCGGAACGAAGTTGCCATTCCAGGGCGTGCCCGTCGTGACGAACGCGGTGCCCTCGTTCGGGCCAGGCCAGCCAGGTGTGGGGATCTCAAGGAATCCCGCCGGAGCGCACACACCGGCCTCGGCCAACCCGTAGGCGGCCACGTTGTAGCTGCCCAGACCGAACTCGGTGCCGGCCCAGATCTTGCCCTCGAGTGACCACGCAGCCAGGACGAACCAGAAATGGGCTTCCCCGTCGTACGGCAGCGAGGTGTCCACCTGCAAGCGGTCGGTGATCGGAATGTACTCATTGCACCAACCGCTCGCTGGCGGATCCGACGAGTAGACGAGAGCGTCCTGTGCATGCGCGAAAAACACGCCATCGCTCAGGTTGTTCACGTCTGCCCACGCGGCTGCCGCCAAGCCGAGCAGCGCTAGTGTAAGAAGCACCTTTCTCATTTGAGTTGACCTCCTTAGCGCTTACCATAACCACTGATGCAGAATCAGATCCGGGAAGGAACCCACTCCCCCTCGGGAGCCTTCCCCCTCTTCACCGCCACCCAGAACTGAGGACTCCGGAAATGGTGCCTCTCCATGGGTCCTTCGGCGGGACAGCCCTCCGTCAAACCCTTATGAACCCTCATGGCACCTGTTGGGGCTCACGGAAAGTATAGCACGCCCGGGGGGCGTTTCAAACGATTTCTTGCCTCCCGTGGGGATGGCGTCCGCCGGGGGGGAATCGCCCTAAATGTGATTTCCCAAAACGGTTGTCCCCCGTGATGGCTGGCTGGTTCCTGCCCAAGGGTGAGGCCCGTGCAGGCCGCGCCTAGGCCTCGGAACCGCCTGGCGCGGCGTCCTCGGCATAGCCCCGGGAGAGGTGGTAAATCCCTCGATCGAAAAAGAGTACGAGCCGCCGATCCAGCTCCAACCCCCGGTAGAGGTCGATCGGCCGCTCCCAGACCCCCTGGTCGCGGGCCAGGGTCCAGATCGTCTTGCGCAGCAGCATGAGCGAGCTCAGGAGTTCGTGGAGCTCGACGTTCCCGGCCCGCCGGCGCGCCCCCAGAGCGCGGAAGAAGGTGCGCACCTCCGCGCGCACGTCGGCCCCCGACCACCAGTGGCTGAACCGCGCCAGAATCGCCGCCGCCTCGCTCGCGAGCTGCTGCTCGTCTAGCCGCGCGTAAGCCCGTGTTGTCGGATTGCCCCGCACCTCGGCGCCCCACAGCCGCGCGACCTCGGCCGCGCGATCGCGCACGAGCGTGAGCAATGCGTCGGAGAGCAGAGGGCTGGGCTGCTCCCGCTCCAGCAGGGCGAAGGAGTCCTGGATCGCCCAGTCGTCGGCGTGGGCACGGCGGCACGCTTCGATCGCCTTATCGTTGGCCGTGAAGGCCAGCGGCGGATGGTCGTCGAACGCGAAGTACCCCACCTCGGCCGCATCGTCCCCGGCAGCCTCGGTGCCGCCCGTCTTCTCGACCTCGAAGGACACGGTGAGGAGGTCGCCGTAGTGGTCGCTGATGAAGGAGTCGGCATCGAGCAGGCGCACGACGCGCCCCGTGATCCCCGCCTCCTCGCGCAACTCGCGCAGCGCAGCCTCGGCGATCGTCTCGCGCACCTCGGCGAATCCGATCGGGAGGCACCACATGCCGGCTTGGGGGTCGTTGCGGCGCTTGACGAGCAGCACCTCGCGGCGCGCGTTGAGGACGACCGCCGCGGCCACGGGCAGCGGGTTGCGGTAGGCGATGAAACCGCACGCGGGGCACACCTCGCGCTCCGCGCCTTCCACGACGCGGCGCACCAGGGTGGCCGCGCACTGCGTGCAGTAGCGAACCACCATTGTCATCGTTGTCCCTCCCGAGTCTGACCGTGAGGCCGCGGATGCAGGCACCAGAAGCAAGCGTCGTCCTTCTCCACAACCAGGGCACCGTCGGCCGCCAGGTGGCGCGCGATCGAAGCACGCATGCTGGCCAGCGCCACCGCTTCGTCCCCGCCCGCGGGGGTGAGGAGGGGGAGTTTGAAGGCGACGTAGGTCATCAAGTCATCCATGTCGGCCGGCCCGAAGCGGAGCGCGTTGACGTAGTCGCGGCGTTCGACGGTCCGAAACCACCCGCGCAGCAGCCGCTCGGCGTTGCCCGCGCAGAAGCACTGGATCAGGTCCGGCAGCGCGCAGCCCGCGGCCGGAACGCCCGCCGCGGCGAGCAGCGTGGCAAACGAGTTCTCAGCGTGGGTCAGAACGAGCATGCGTCCCGAGGGATGCAGGACCCGCACCGCCGCGGGCAGGGCCTCGACGAAGAAGTAGAGCGCGTAGGTGCAGAGCACGAGATCGAAGTGAGCCGCAGGCCACGGCAGGGTCCGGTCAATCAGGAGCGGCCGAAACGCCCCTCGGTAGCCCGCGGCCGCGATCGCGGCGAGATAGGGCCCCTCGTTGGCGTCGCAGGCGTCCACGCCGGTGATGCGCGCCGCGGGGTGTAACCGCCCCGCGAGGGCCGCGACCATGAATCCGAAGCCACAGCCCAGGTCGAGGACCTCGCGCACGGCGGTCAGGTCGGTCCCGCCCAAGGCGAAGTCGCGCGGATCCTCACGGTTCGTGGAATGGCGGCGGATGATCTCCGAGATCGCCCGATGGACCGCGGGATTCCCGAACGGGTAGAGGTTGGCAACCGGCTTCATGGCGACGCGATTATCCGCCGCCGCCGCGAAACCGGCAAGTGCGCCCGCCGCAGCGCTCCGCGCCCGCGACTACTTCTTCTGCGCCTCGAACGGACCCTCGCTGAGAATCGAGCAGGTCTTGATGAAGTCCAGTTTCGGGAAGTTCTGCGTGAGATAGGCGTTTCCTTGCATCATGATCTTCATCTGATCGGGACCGGACCCGCGCGGCGGTCCCTCACCGTACGCGGCGTAGAGCGCATCGACGACCTCCATGCCCTGGACAACCTGCCCGAAGGGGGCGAAGCGCTGCTGGTCCAGGAACGAGTTGTCCTTGTAGTTGATGAAGATCTGGGTGGTGCGGGAGTTGGGCGCAGCGCTCTGCGCATAGGTCACGTAGCCCCGCGTGTTGCTGCGCTTGACGGGGTCGTCCAGGATGTTGGCAGACCGCCACGCCGTCGTGACCGCGGGATCGGCGTGGAGCCCGGTCTGAGCCATGAAGTTCGAGAGCACCCGGAAGAAGCGGCAGTCGTTGTAGTAGCCATTCGCGACCAGGTTGTAGAAGCGATCCGCGCCCTGGGGAGCCCAGTCGCGGTGCACCTCGATGATGACGTCTCCCTTGCTCGTCTCGAACTTGGCTGTAAACACCGGGGGGGCCTGCTTGCGCATCGAGTCGGCGCCGGGGTCGAGGAGTGGGTTGGGTGGGCTCTGGGCGAGCACCGTGGTCATGGAGAGCACGGCCAGGAGCGTTGCCAGGCCGATGCCTGCGCTCCAGCCGCTATTGCGTACACGTTTCATCCCGGCAGACCTCCCTTCGATGACGCCACGGACCATCCGGGCGCGTGGCAGTATATCAGAAGCTCGACAGCGCTGGCAGGAAGCCCGGGCTGCTCGGCGGCCACCCGCGGCGGCGCGGCTCCGGCGCGCGGCGAGCCGGTCACTCCTCCCGGTCGCGCGGCAGGTGCGTTCCGCTCGAACCCGGGGCGGGTATCCCCGGTTCCGGATGGCCACCGTACAGCGCGTGCGCCTGGAGGTGTAGCGCGAGCGCGCTCGGAAGCCGGAGTTTACGACGGATGTTGGCGAGGTAGGCGGCAATGGTCTTCTCACCCAGGCCGAGGGCTGCGGCGATTTCCCAGAGGTCATGACCCTTGCCCAGGCGGGTCATCACCTGCATCTCGCGCTGCGTCAGCACACCGGCCGGATCCTGCCACTCGGTTGCAGCCGGGGGGGAGGGCCGCGGTCGATGCCCAAGGGTGACCGGCCCGCGGATCAGGCCCTCGCCACCGGATCCCCCGGGGACATGGATGCCCCCGCCTAGGATCTCGCGGACCGCGGCGATCAGGGACGCCCCGGGCTCCTGCAGGCCGGCCACCCCGCGCGCACCCGCCCGCAGCGCACGTTCCGCCAGTCCGGTGTCATTCCCCCGCGTAAGCAACAGAACCGGAAAGCCCGGGCGTAAGTGCCGCAACTCGCGAACCAGCGCCAGGCTGTCGGCTCCCTTGAGCGCCAGATCGATCAGCGCGACATCAGGATGGAGGCGCACCAGCGCATCGAGCGCCTCGGCTGGCGTGGCGGCTTCGCCCACGACCGTGAGGTCCGGCTCCCGCCCGATCAGTTGCGCCAGGCCCTGGCGCAGGAGGGTGTCGCCATCAACCAGCAGGACTCTTCCGGGCTGACCCGAAGGACGGAAAGCGCGGTTCATAAGCGTCGTTCCTCACCATCGACTTGCAGGCACATTCGTCGGCCCCGAACAACCGCCGCCCGGGGCTTCCTATACTCGGAGAACGGTTGCTTATCACATGCCATCCTCTCACAGCGGGCGTGCCGAGGGAAGGCAAATCCGCGCTGGCGCAATTCTGCCGGAAGTTGTAGACTGAAGTTGAGCCTGTACCGGGAGGATCTTGCGTATTAGGGTGATGGTCACAAACTAACAGCTGTGCCGTCGGACGGGGATCTCAATCCGGGGTTCCCTATGCCGGTGAAATGTGATCGCACCCGTTGGCGTCCCTCCCGAAGTCCAAGTCGGCTGGCGCGGCCGGGGCGGGTGTGCTTCTCATGCGCCCCATGCCCGCTCGCAACCGATTCCGGGAAACCTGGCGGCTTTGCCGGGGTGTCTGGGCTGCTCAGGCGGAATGCCGATCCGGGACAGCACCGGTGGAATTCTGGGTCCACGGGGAGAGGCATGACGTCCGGGCAGGAGCACGGAGGTGCGTCATGAACACGTTCGAGTCGTGTTTGGCCAAGGGACGGCTCAAGCAGATCGAACCCGATGCCGAGCGGGTCGCGAAGGAGCTTGAGACGGCCAAGGAGGAGCTTGAGCGCGCTCGCACGGCGTTCGTCTCACGTCGCTGGGACGAAGTTGTCACCCAGTCCTACTTTGCCATGACCCGCCTGGCGAGGGCCGCGGTCAACTCCCGCGGCTACCGCGACACGAACCTCTACGGGCTGCTGACGGCTCTCGAACACCTGCTGATTGAGCCGGGTGACTTGCGCAAGGAGACGACCGCCGACATCCGCGAGGCCAAGGACCTCAAGGACTCGGTCTACTCCGGGCGCCGGGCGCAGGGGCGGGACGCGCGCCAGCTTCTGGTGGCCGCCCATCTCCTCGCCAAACAGGTCTTCGCCATGCTCCTGCTGCCCGGATTCGAGGACATCGAGATCCCGACCGAGATGCCCCAGGCATCCGAGCAGCCTCGGCCCCGCAACAACGGTCCGCGGATCGAGGATGAAGCCTACGAGCGGGGGCAGGAACACTGGCGGGCGCAGACGCAGAGGCTGCCCTCGCGCGGGAGAGTGCCGCGCCGCCCGCCCGCCCCGGACTACTACGATCACGACAATGAGGGTCGCGGCCCGATCTGGCGGCCGCCGTCGAGCCGATCCTCTGGACCCTGGCGCGCGGCCGACTAGCCGCCCGGTTCTGCCGGCGTATGCCCTGGCGCTGCCGTTCCCGCAAGCGCGGTGGCACCGAGGGGGACTGGGGTCTTACGCCCCGATCGACCCCGACATCTGCTCTCTCAGCTCCTGCCGAATGCGCAGCGTTTGCTCGCTGAGACTCACCTTGTAGATGTGCGGATTGAGCAAGCGTCGCGACGTGGGATGGAGCTGCTCGAGCTGCGCGCGGGCGCATTGGCGCGATTCGCTCAGCGTGGGCAGCGCGCGAACCAGCCGGCCTTGGCGAATGATTGGCTGCAGCAGCGGCTCCACGGATGTGATGCCCACGTATCGCTTCTTCTCGTACTCGATCAGCGGGTGGTGGCCCACCGGGCCCGGGTCGCCGGCCCGGATCTGCTCACCTTCCTGGGCGATCAGATCGCCCTCCAGCCAAGGCTCGGTGCCCTTCATGCGCCAGACCTGCTTGACGCCGGGGAGCGTCGACTTGGTGGCGCGCTCGGCTACCTTGAGGCGGGGGCGCCAGTGTCCGTCCTGTTCGATCGCGGCCAGCTTGTAGACCCCGGTCAGGGACGGCTCCTGATGGGAAGTGACCAGACGCGTGCCGACCCCCCAGAGGTCGATGCAGGCGCCCTGGATCTTCAGATCGTGGATGATCCACTCGTCGAGGTCGCCTGAAGCGATGATCTGCGCGTCGCGCAGGCCGGCCTCGTCGAGCATTCTGCGGGCCGCGATGGACAGGTAGGCGAGGTCACCCGAATCGAGGCGGATGCCGCGCAACCGCCGCCCCTTTCGGGCAAGCTCTTGGCCCACGCGGATGGCGTTGGGCACGCCCGAGCGCAGCGTGTCATAGGTGTCGACCAGGAGCACACAGTGTTCCGGATAGGTCTCCGCGTAGGCGCGGAAGGCGGCGCGCTCGTCGGGGAAGGCCATGATCCACGAATGGGCCTGCGTGCCGCCCACGGGGATCGCCAGCAGGCGCCCCGCTTCGGTGTTCGAGGTGGACCCCACGCCTCCGATGTAGGCCGCGCGGGTGGCTGAGAGCGACCCATCTACGCCGTGCGCCCGCCGCAGGCCGAACTCCATGACGTTGTCGTGGCCTGCCTCGTCGCATACGCGGGCCGCCTTCGTGGCGATGAGGGTCTGGAAGTTTATGGTGTTGAGGAGCGCGCTCTCGAGGAACTGGGCCTGAAAGAGCGGTGCGTGGACGCGCAGGATCGGTTCCAGGGGGAAGACGAGCGTGCCTTCGGGAACCGCGTAGAGGTCGCCGCTGAAGCGGAAGTGAGCGAGCTGCGCGAGAAACTCGTCGGAGAATAAGCCGAGTCCGCGTAGGTAGTCGACCTCCGCGGGAGTGAACCTGACGCCGAGCACGAAGCGAACGACATCGGCCAGGCCGGCTGCTACGCAGTAGCCCCCTTGCTCCGGGATCCTGCGCAGGAACAGGTCGAAGACCACCTGCCGCTCATGGAGCCCAGCGCGCAGGTAGCCATTCATCATCGTCAGCTCGTAGAGGTCGGTGCGCAGTCCGCTGGGCGGATACCCGTACGATGCATCCCCGGAGGTCGGGGAGATCCCGGGGCCGCTGCTCTGGTCCACCGGCATGGCGCCCTCGTCAGAGTAGGTGGCGGCTGAAGGCGAAAGCCACGCCGGCTTGCCCCATCTGGCGGCGGGCTTCGTCCAGCGAGCCTTCCAGGTCGATTGCGCGGCAGCCGTCCTCGACCACAGTGACCGCGAACCCCAGCCTGCGCGCGTCGAGGGCCGAGTAAAGCACACAGAAGTCCGTGGCCAATCCCATCAGATAGACCCCGTAGACCCCGAGCTCCTTCAGCGCGCCCGCCAGTCCGGTGGGCGTGCGGCGGTCGTTCTCGAAGAAGGTCGAGTAGGAGTCGATCTCCGGGTCGGTGCCCTTGCGGACGATGAGGCGGGCGGCCTGGGTGACGAGCAACGGGTGGCTCTCAGCCCCGCGCGTCCCCTGCACGCAGTGATCGGGCCACAGAGTCTGGGGTCCGTGGGGCGTCTCGATCCGCTCGAACAGGCGGGCTCCCTCGTGGGCCGAGGCGAAGGACTTGTGGCCGCGCGGGTGCCAGTCCTGGGTGAGCACCACGTGCCGGAAGAGGGGCGTGAGGCTGTTGACCACCGGGACCACCTCTTCCCCACCTTGGACCCCCAGCGCGCCTCCGGAGCAGAAGTCGTTCTGGACGTCGACAATGAGGAGCGCATCCCGCGCACGATCCACGTGCAGGCGTTTCATGGGCCCTCCGCAGTGGAACGAGGAATGCTGGTAGAAGCTGTCTATCGGCCTCCGCCGCAATCAGCTACAGCATCTTGCCCGCGGCGGCCGCCCATCGGAGCCCTGCCGCGGGCCGATTGCCAGCCTGGATAGCAGATGCAGTAGGCTACCAGTACTCTTCGTTCCACAACCCATTGTTCGCCCGGTCGGGCGTCCTGTAAAGCCCGGGGACTCGGCCAACCAGGTGCCCCGGTGCCGGTCTGCCCGGCTCCGGGCGCGGCGCGTGCGCCGGGGGCCGCAATTTGCTATAATTCACTGAAATCGATCGCTTCTGGACTCCCGCGTGCGCCCAGACGATCTGTGCCCGGTGGGCCAGCGCGGGACCGATAAGGAGGTACGTCCGTGGAGGACTTCTCGGGATCCGGCTTGGCGCGTGGCTCCAGATGCTTCTTGGCGGCGCTGCTCTGCGTGGCAGCCTCGGCCATGGGATCCGGTCCCCGGGCCGACGCTGGCGAGGCCCCGGATGGCTACGCGTACGATCCGACGGACGAGATCGCGGCCGTGCGGGCCGAGATCGACGCCAACGGCTTCGGCTGGGAGGCCGGCATCACCTCGATGAACATGCTGCCGCCGGAGAAGAGGCCGGCACTCACCCCGCTGCCGCTGCCCCCCGGGGAGACCGGCCTGCTGCCCCCGGGCTCTCTGGAGGTCCGACCCTCCGACCGCGAGCTGCCGGTGCGATGGGACTGGCGCGAGAACGGCGGCACCACCCCGGTCAAGAACCAGGGCGGTTGCGGAAGCTGCTGGGACTTCGGCGCCACGGCGGCCTTCGAGTCGGTGATCAAGATCTACACCGGGATCACCTATGACCTGTCGGAACAACAAGTCCTCGTCTGCAACGAACGCGGTTTCGATTGCGGGGGAGGCTGGCCCTATGCGGCATACGAGCTCTTCATGTTTCCCGGAGCGGTCTTGGAGTCTTGCATGCCCTACACCGGCAACGACAACTCGCCGTGCACGCAGAATAGCTGCACCTTCGTCGACATTCTCGACGGCTTCGAGGATGTCGCCAGCGACATCACCACGCTGAAGGAGAAGATCTACGATCACCCGATCGCCGTGGCCTTCACGGTCCAGAACGACTTCTTCTCCTATTCCGGCGGCTGCTACGAGAGCAGCCTCGGCGGCGCGGTCAACCACATCGTGCTGCTCGTCGGTTGGGACGACTCGCTGTGCGACGGGAACGGTGCCTGGATCGCCAAGAATAGCTGGGGCCCGGGCTGGGGTGAGGGCGGCTACTTCTACGCGCGGTACGGTACCTGCAACATCGGCTCCTATGCGCAAGAGATCTTCTACAGCGGGGTGGGTCAGGTGCACATCAGCCACAACCCGCTGCGGGACACCGAAAACGTGACCGATCCTTACCTCGTTGCCTGCGAGGTGATCTCGCGCGATTATGCGATCGACGAATCGCGGGTGAAACTGCACTACGACGTCGGCGCCGGCTGGGTCGATGTCGTCATGGAGCCGCAGCGCACCGGGGAGACGCAGACCTTCCAGGCGGAGATTCCGGCCCAGCCGCTGGGCACGACCATCAACTACTGGCTCTCGGCCGCGGACATCACCGGGTACGAGGACGTCGATCCCACCGGCGCGCCCGACAACGTGCACAGCTTCCGCATCCTGCGCACGATGTTCTCCGACGACGTCGAGACCCAGACCGGGTGGACTTGCGGCGTGCCGGGGGATGATGCGATCGACGGTCTGTGGGAGTGGGGCGTTCCCCAGGGCACGATTGGCCTCAACAGCCGCGTGGGCAATCCGAGCGAGGACCATACGCCTGACCCCGGCGAGAACTGCTACTGCACCGGCCTGCTGGCGGGCAGCACGTACTGGGACAACGACGTCGATGGCGGCAAGACGACGCTGCTGTCACCGGCCCTGGACCTGAGCTCGGTCAGCACGGCCACCCTCACGTACTACCGCTGGTACACCAACAACGCCGGCCAGTGGCCCGGGGAGGATTACTGGCAGGTCGACATCACCAACGATGGGGAGAACTGGGTCAACCTCGAGTACACCAACACGCCGTCGGCGGCGTGGGTCGAGGAGGTCTTCGCGCTCGAGGCGTACATCGATCTGACCGCCAACGTGCAGCTCCGCTTCATCGCCTCTGACTACCTGCACGCCTCCAACGTCGAGGGGGCTGTCGACGATGTCGAGATCGTCTCGGTCGAGAGCGGCAGCCAGGGCGTGGGGGCGGAGCCGCGCATCCGGCGCATCCAGCTGCTTCCGGGCCCGAGCCCGTTCACCGATGCGGCCACGATCCGGCTCGCACTGCCGCGGGCGGTCGATGCTTCGCTGCGGGTGATGGGCGTGGACGGTCGCGTGGTCACCACGCTGGCCGAGGGACGGCTGGCGGGCGGCCTCCACCGCATCGTCTGGGACGGGCGGGACGCAGCCGGACAGCCGGTCCCCGCCGGGATCTACCTGCTCCGGCTGATCACGGATGCCGGGGGTGCGGACGGACGGGTCCTGCGCCTGCGCTAGAGCTCTTGCGGCAGGGAGAACGGCGTCGCTACTGCCCAGGCGGTGCGGCGCCGTTGCTGTTTCCGAGCTTGAACGGAACGCGGTAGATGGGATCGAAGATCTCGCGCAGCCGCTGGCCGGACGGCCGGCGCAGGAGCAAGCCCACGACCGAGAGCGCGATGAGCACCGGCCACATCCCGTGGGGGCCGCTCAGGAAGCGATCCAGCAGCCCGAGCAGTGCGGGCACCTCGGCGATGACCCACGCGATCAGGTGCGCGACGATCGTGCGGCCCACGACGTGCTGCACCGCGTCGGCCAGGGGACTGCCGCGCTCGGCTGCCGCACCCTGCCCCGGCCCGCTCGCTGGGGTCCGGTGCTGGGTGAGTCGGGCCGCCAGGCCCTCGACGCTCTGCTCTCCTTGCCAGAGGCGCGCGGGCCGCAGCAGCGCCCCGCCGAGCCGGAAGGCCAGATACAAGCAGACGGCCCCGGCCGCCAGGAAGACGATCTCCAACGTGCTGGCCGCCGGCGCGAGACCGATCGCCCCGCTGCCCGGGCCGCCCGCCGCTCCGGGTCGCAGCAGGACGAGAATCACAGCGGCATAGACGATCACCGCTGCCCAGAAGGCGCCGTACAGAACCCACAGGGTACGGGTGGTCAGCCGGCGCAGCTGATCAGCCGGATGCTCCGAAGGCACGCTTGCGTTGCTCACAGGACACCTTCCCTCTCGGGGCCGCGGTCCCGAGCCGTGAGCCGCCTGGCCCGGGCGAAAGGCCTCAATGCACCAGCATGAGCTTGCGCGTCTCGCTCGCGTCTCCCGCCTGCAGACGGCAGAAGTAGACCCCCGAGGTGAGACCCGTCGTGTCGTAGCGAACCGAGTGCGAGCCCGCCGGGTGCCAGCCGTCGACGAGCGTCACCACCCTCCGGCCGGTCACGCTGTAGAGCGTGAGTTCCACACGGGCCGGTTCGATCAGGGTGAAGCGCAACGACTGCACGCCACGGGTCCAGGTGGTCGGCGTGCCCGCCAGGCCGAAGACCTCACCCATGCCGTCCTCGGGAGAGTACGGTGCCCCATCGGCCCCCGACCCCATGGGCAGCGCGACGAGCGGGGCCCCGGCGCCGCGGGCGGTCGTGATGTCCATGGCGTCGATGTAGATCGAGTCGAGCGACTGCTTGCGCTGCTTGCGGTTGGTGTCGATGACCCGGACGTGGACGGAACCGCTCAGACCGGGCGGCAGCGCGGCGCTGTAGAGCCGCTCGGTGGAGCTGCTGATCGTCACGACCCGGGTGAAGTTCGTGCCGTCGGTCGAGTACTCGAAGGCGAAGTTGTCGCTGTCGCTGTTGTTCGGGCGATAGCCCTCGACGTGGAAGGTGGCGCTCGTACCGGCCGTGACCTCGAAGCGCCAGCGGTGCTCCAGCATGCTGTACCAGCGTGTTCCCGTGCCGGACGGGACCTCGCGGATGACCTCACGGATGTTGTCGCTCACGTGCGTATAGGTGTAGTTCCCCGTCACTGTGCCGGCGACCGGGATGTCAGCCAGGGCCAAGGCGATCGGCACGGCCTGGGTGACATGGATGTAGGCGGTCTTGGTCTCGCCATCCGATCCGCAGGTGTTGCTCGCCGTGAGGGTCACCGTGTAGTCCCCGGCCGCGATGTACTGGTGAATCGGATTCTGCTCGGCCGACGTGCCCGTATCCCCGAAGTTCCAGCCCCAGGCCGTCGGGTTACCGGTCGAGAGGTCGGTGAAGGCCACGGTCAGTGGCGCCGTTCCGTACGTGGGCGCACCGGAGAAGGCAGCCACCGGAGGTCCGGTCACCGTGATGTACCCGGTCTTGGTCTCGGTGTCGGTGCCGAGCGGGCCGGTCGCCGTGAGGCTCACCGTGTAGACGTCCGGGGACGCGTACTCGTGCGTGGGACTCTGGGCCGTGGACGTGCCGCCATCGCCGAACGTCCAGCTCCAGGAGGTGATCTCGCCCCCGGAGGACGCATCGGTGAAGGCGACGGTCAGAGGCGCACAACCGGACGTGGGAACGCCGCTGAAGTCCGCGACCAGGCCCCCCGTGCAGTTGGTGATCGGGACCTGCACGTCGTATCGGTAGCGGTTGGGGGCGGTGACCACGATGCGCAGGGAGCCGCCGGCAGTCTGCGCCGGGATCGTAATCTCCTGCGCGGCGCCAGTAGCCTCCGCGACGCCGAGGATCGCTCCGTTCGCGGTCAGGCTGATCAGCGCGCCCGCGCCGGCCTGGATCGTAAAGAATGTGACGCCCTCGCAGAGGTGGTCCTCGTGCGCGACGCTCAGGTTCTGCGGCACCTCGGTTTGGAGCCGCAGGAAGGCGTCGCCGTGATGATGGAAGAGGTGGTAGGTGACGGTCTTGTTGCTCGTGTTGTAGGGCCAGCTGCTAGCCTGCAGGAAGTACTTGCCATAGCACATCCCGAAGCAAGTGCGCAGCGGATCGGGTCCGTGCGGATAGGGACCGTAGGTCGGCATGAAGCCCTCCCACATGCCGTCCATGAGACCCCACACGAACGTGTCGTTCACGAAGGAGTAGGAGACCTCCGTTGGCGCGATCAGTCCCAGTGCGCCGTGAGCTATGCGGTGGAACTTCTCGGCGAAGGTCTCGCTGGAGTAATCGTACTTGCCGGTCAGGCAGTTGATGGTGAAGACGAACGGGTACATCACGTTGGTGAGCCCGTTCAAGCTCGTCGTGCTGTAGGCCGGCTCACCCCAGCCGTATTCGTACCCGTGATCACGGTGCAGTAGCATGTAGGCCCCGGCATTGATATCGGCGTTGATTCGGGTCGCGTTGCCGCCCCAGTCGGTCAGGTGCTGCGGTGTGGCCGGGATGTAGCCCAGGCCGTTGGGGCCGAAGTAGTTCACGACGGTCGACGTGTTGGTCGCGGTGGACCACGATGTGCCCGGCGTCCCGGAGTAGATCGCATACTCGCGCACCGGGTGCTTGCCCAGCACGTTGGCCTGGAAGCCGAAGCAGACCTCGGTGCACAGGATGAACCAGCGCTCGGTCTGCCATCCGCCCGCGATGATCGGCTGGTCGTAGAAATCCGGGTCGGTGTAGGGATTCTGCTCGTAGTCCAGCATCTTGGTGATCATCGCACCGAGCTCGGTCGAGGTGCGTGCGCAGATGCGGGCATGGGCCATGTCGGGCAGGTTGTCACCGTTGACATCGGCGTAGATGTTGTCCGAAACGCAGTAGCTGTTCCAGATCGGTGAAGTGATCGCGACATCGCGGCCGTCGCCTGAGCTGGGGTAGTCACCCAGGATCAAGAACGCTGCTGGCGGCACGGCCCAAGTGTTGTACGCGTTGTTGAGCCAGCTCTCGATTGCCGTGGCGGTCGTGCCCGTCGTCGCGGTGGTGAAGACCCCGGTCGAAATCCCCTGCAGTTGCCGCCAGCTCTGGAGCATGTTCGCCCAGCCCACGAAGCCGGCGTCGGTGGGGGTGATGATCACGTACTCGTAGCCGTCACGGCCGCCGTCGGCCGGGCTCGGGAATTCTGGCGCCGGCAGGCTCTCGTAGTTGAGCAAGTGGCCGCGCAGGATCGGTTCCCAGAAACGGCTGCGCAGGCGTGGGTCGCCGAACACGCCGCTGCCGCCGACGAAGTCGATCCGCAGTTCCAGCTCGGTGTAGATGACCAGCTCGCGGGTGATCGGATTGTACTGGAAGGGCGTGATCCCGACGATGACGGCATCCACGCCGCGCATCACCATCGGCTCCGACAGCCGCACCGGCTCGGCCGGGTAGGGAGCGTTGCGCTCGTAGATGGCCGCAGTGCGCTCGTAGATGAGGGGCCGATCGTCGTTCTCGGCAGGCAGCACCGGGGCCGGTGCGATGGCCATGTCGCGGAGCACCTCGGTGCGGGCCGAGACGACCGTGAGCCGGGCCGTGGCGCCGCGGGGCACGGCCACGTAGCGGCCGAGACCCGGCAAGTCGGGCGCGCCGGCGTCATTGGGCAAGAGCACCCCGGCCAGCGTGACCGCCTGCATCCGCTCGCCCGCGACAGCGACCGGCGTCAGGTCGAAGCGATCCAGCCCGAAGTGAAGGGTGACGCCGGCGGGACTTTGGCCGCGCAAGGCCAGGCCGACCTCCCCGGCGGGCTGGGCGACATGGACAGTCTCAGCCAGTGCGGGTGCGGACAGCAGCAGCGCGCCCAGGCCTACCAAGACGATTCCCTGCAGAGATCGAACTTTGCGGGGGGAGTTCATGATCAGCCTCCTCTTGCGGTTGGCCCTCGCCGTCAGCCTGGAGGGAACGGAGCGACCCGTCTCTCTGGCCGACTCTATCGTACCTGCGTGCAACCGCAGGAGGGGATTCTGCAGGGTGTGCAATTGCAGAATGAAAGCTCGCCCCCCGTCCCGGGGGCACAGAGCGCCCTCGGGCGAATCCATGAGCGGTGAGTGAAAGGTGGCCCCCGGTTGCCCCGCGCGGATGCCCCCGGAGCGCAGATTGGTGTGGTTCTGGCAAGTCCCCTCGCTAACTCCCTTTGTGGCTGCGATGGTTCCTTCCGATGACCGGGAATCGAGCGGGCAAGACGGGTGTCGCGATCCGCGCCGGGCGCGGCACGGTCTGTGCGGCAACCAGGCCTGGCAATGGCTGAGCCCGACCGCGGGCTCCTCCTGGGCCTTCCTTCTCGCCGGGATGCCAGGCTGCAGGGACGCAGAGACCGCGTCCCCAGGCCCTGGAGCGACGGAAAGGAGCGGCATCATGAGGACGTCCTGGCTTCTCGTCGCGGCGACAGCACTGCTGAGCCTGGGGATGGGCGGGGTGCTCACGGGATGCTCCGAGACGCTCGACCCCACGGACGACGACTCCCTGGCCGAACCCGAGCCGGCGTGCCGGCCGGACGGCGGCGGTTCCAACGCTCCGAGCGGCTTGCGCAGCGAGCCGCTCGTCGTGCCGCTCGTCTGCGAACAGGGGGAGGGCATGGGAACCGTGTCCGTGTCGAACGATGAGACCCATCTCTACGTGACGCTGACCGCGTCCGAGGGCTGGGTGCTCGGTCATACCCGCCTGGGCCTCGCAACCGTGATGGAGGCGTTCCCGCGCCCGTGGCGCCATGGTTTCGGCGACATGGTCTTCCAGCGCTTCCACAACCGCACGCCCGAGTACACCTACACCATCCCGCTGCGGGAGGGATGGTACGCGCACCAGCAGCAGCTCGTGCTGGCTGGCAACGCGACGCTCTACAGGTTCTCGGGACGCCGCTGGGTCCCCGTCACCGTCCGCTTCACGTGGGCTGACGGCGAGCCCTGCGCGCTACCCGGCTGGCATGCGACGTTTCGCTACGTCGTCCAATCGGTCGGCTCGGGCGAGTGCGCGCTGACGGTCGAATTCCCCAGCACCGGGGTCATGTTCTGCGATGGGCAGTATGCGGAGATCCTCTGGAGTTCGGAGGGTGCGGGGTGCGGGAGCGAGGTACGCATCGAGCTGCTGCGCGAGGGCGAGGTCTGCCAGGTGCTGTCGGAGAACGCGCCCAACACCGGGCTCTTCGTGTGGGAGCCGGTCGAGGCCTGTGACGGGCAGACTACCGACTACACGATCCGCATCACCGATCTGAGCAGCGGATCCGCCGACGTGAGCGACGAGCCATTCCTGATCGCCGACTGCCCCGAGGGCTAGAGCACTGCGGGACAGCCATGCCCGCTCTCCTGCCGGCGGGCATCCTGCACCGGGTCCGGCGGGGGTCGCGCGGCCTCCTCTCGCCGGACCCCTTGCCAGGGGGCCGCACGGCCCGGACCCTCATGCTTCGTTTGGCCGCCCCTCGGATGCAGCGCGACCGAACGCCGCCCAGAAGGGATCGACCCGCGGGTGCACCAGCGGCCGCGTGCGCCCGCCGCCGCTCACCGTGCAGCCCTTCTCGGTCGGCCGCACCTCGCCGATGATCGCGGCGGGGATGCCGCCGGCCGCCAGGCGGCGCTCCACCTCATCGGCCCGATGGGGCCGGCAGGTGAGGAGCAGCGTCCCCTCACTGATCGAGGTGAACGGATCGATCCCATAGAACTCGCAAATCCGGGCGATGGCCGGTTGCACCGGGATCTTCTCCTGGTCGATGTGCAGTCCCACGCACGACGCCTGCGCGATCTCGCGCAGGCCCCCCCAGATCCCGCACTCGGTCGCATCGTGCATGGCGGTCACGCCCTCGTCGCGCACGCCGGCGCTCACTGCGATGCGCGCGTCCTCGACGACACTCATCTGCCAGAAGATCTCCTGCGCCTCGCGCGCGAATGGCTCCCCGAAGCGCTCCGCCAGCTGGTGGGGGAAGGTGGCGGCGAAGAGCCCCGCGGCCTCGATCGCCGGGCCCTTGGTGACGAGGACCGCGTCCCCGGGCCGGGCCATGGTCGGCGCCACGAACCGATCGCGCTCACCGATGGCCATGACGGTCGCGCCGCCCACCATCGGGTAGTCGCAGCCCTCGTAGCGGCCGGTGTGTCCCGTGACGACGGCCACGTCCAGTCTCTCGCACTCGGCGTGCATCGTGGTCCACACGCGCTCGAATTGCTCCGCCGTGATCGAACGCGGCAAGTTGAGGTCGACCGTCATGTAGGCCAGCGGGAGGCCCGAGGTGACGGCGTCGGAGCAGAGGATGTGCACGGCGAACCAGGCCGAGCGCTCCCAACCATAGGGCGGCACAATGAAGATCGGATCGGTGGTCAGCGCCATGACGCGCCCGGCGCCGATGTCGATGACGCCGATGTCGACGCCGTGCTGGGGTCCGATCAGCACCTCGGGGCGCCGGCGCCCCAGGTGCGGGTAGATGACGGCGTCGAAGACATCCGCGGAGATCTTGCCGATGGGTGGAAGCTCGACCGGCATGGAGCGGCTCTCCTGGCAGGCACCGGCGCCCGGCGGGAGGCAAACCGGCCGCGCGGGGCTAGGGCTTCGCTTCTTCCTCCACGCGCAGAGAGTACCCCACGCCGGCGATCGTCACCAGGTGTTCGGGGGCAGCGGGATCGTTCTCGATCTTCTGCCGCACCCGGTGGACGAGCTGCTTCAGGAGCTGGCGATCGCCCAGGCCCCGGTAGCCCCAGACGTGGCCGGTCAGCCGCTCGGCCGACAGCGTCCGCCCGGCGCTGGCCACCAGGAGCTGCATCAAGCGGAATTCGAGGCGCGTCAGCGTCACGGGCGCACTGCCGCGAATGCAGACGGCGAGATTCTCGGGGTCGAGGGTCACGGCGCCGGCCGTCAGCGGGGCCGGTTGATCGTCGCCCGCCCGCCGCAGCAGAGCGCGCACGCGCGCGATCAGGGCGCGCGGGCTGAAGGGCTTGGTCAGGTAATCATCCGCGCCCACCTCGAGCGCTTCAACCTGGTCCTCCTCGGCGGCGCGCACGGTCAGCATCATGATCGGCGTGCGGGTGCCGGCGGAACGCAGGCGTTTGAGCACCTCGAGCCCGCTCAGATGCGGCAGGTTGTAATCCAGGATCACCAGGTCCGGCTGTTCCTGCTCGAAGATGGTCAGCGCGGTGCGTCCATCGGGGGCCTGCACGACCAGGAAGCCGGCTTGCCGCAGGGCGAAGCCGATCAAGCTCAGCAGCTCCAGATCGTCATCGACCACCAGGACCTTCATGACCGCTCCCGGGGCAGGATGACGCACATGCGCGTGCCCGTCTCGTCGCTGCGCGCCTCGACGTCCCCGCCGTGACGGCCCACGATGGACTTCACGATGTAGAGGCCGAGGCCCATGCCGCCCGCCTCGGGTTCCGCGCCGGTGGAGCGGGTGAAGCGGCCGAAGATGGCGTCGTCGGCGCCGACCGGGAGCCCGGGGCCCTGGTCTTCGACCCACAGCCGCACGTCGGCTTCCCCCACGCTGCCGGCGATGCGAATGGTGCTGTCGGGCGGTGCGAACTTGTTGGCGTTGGCCAGCAGGTTCACGAAGACCTGCACCAGGCGGGGACCGTCGCCGGTGATCGGCGGCAGGGGGTAGGGCAGGTCCACCTCGAGCTTCTGCTGGCGCTGTTCGATCAGCGGCGCCACGAACTCGATCGCCTCCTCGATCACCTGGTCGAGGGCGATCTCCTGGCGCCGCAGGTCGTCCTTGCCCGCTTCGATGCGGGTGCTCTCGAGCAGGTTGTCGATGAGCTGCGCCAGCCGCAGCGTGCCGCGCTCGACCGACAGCACGAGCTCCCGCACCTCGGGCGACGCGATCTCCGGCAGCTTGTCCAGCAGCATCTCCAGCGAGGCCAGCTGAGCCGAGAGCGGCGTGCGGAACTCGTGGGAGATGTTGGCCAACACCGTGTCGCGCACGCGGCGCGTCGCCTCCACGTCGGACTCGTCGCGGATGACCTGGAACTGGAGCACGTCCTGGCCCCCGGGTCCATCCAGCGCGGCACCGGGCGCGGCGCTGGTGATGACGACCGAGCGTACAATTCCGGTGGCCATCTCGAGATGCTCGGTGGCGCTGGCGTTGCCGCGGAAGCGCGCGTGGAGAATGGGGCAACGGTTCTCGCACGGCCGGGCACCGCCCTTCTCGCGCGGGCGCAGCACGTCGCCGCAGAAGCGGCCCGCCGCCTGGGTGGGCTGGATGCCGAGCAGCTGGGCCGCCTGCGGGCTGACGTAGCGAATGCGACGCTCGCGGTCGACCGAGTAGGCTCCCTCGGCGATTCCGGTGAGCACGGCCTCGGCTTCGGCCTGCTTGCGGCGCAGCTCGCTGGTGAGGCGCAGGATTTCCTCGCGCATCTCCTCCATCGCATTGGCCAGCGTGCCCGTCTCCCATCCCGGTGCGACCGGCACGGGCGACGAGAAATCGCCATGGCCCATGCGCACGGCGGCCTGCGTCAGCGCCTCGATCGGGCGGGCGATGTGGCGCGCCAGCCAGAGGCTGAGGGCGGTCACGACCAGGCCGACGCACAGCGTGAGGATCAAGAGCGTGCGGGTGAGTCCCCCCAGCGAAGCCTCGGCCTCTGAGGCCGGCAGCGAAGTCTCCAGGACGGCCACGGGGCGACCTGCGCCATCCAGGACGGCGCGAGCCGCCAGGTACTGCTCCGGGGAACCGGTGCGGACGACCAGCGCAGCGTCGGCCGCCAGGGCGCGGCGGTGCAGCAGGCCGCGCGGATCGAGACCCTCGCGTTCGACCTCTTCAGCCGGGAGGATCGCCACCGGCAGACCAACCTTGTTCCCCGTGCTGAGCGCGTAGGCGCCGTCGAGCGCGGTGGCGACGGTCACGCTGCCCCGGGGCTGGCGCGGAATCCGCGCGGTCGCGGTCAGAATCAGCGGCTCACCGGGCGCCAGCCGCACGAGCCGCCAGTCGTCCACGGGCCCGGGCGCGAGCTGGCTCCACGCGATCCGCGGGTTTCTGGCCGTGGTCCAGCGCCCCTGCACCTCCACGGCACAGTCGGTCAAGGTACTGCGGTTCCGGAAGGCTTCCAGAAAGAAGCGCAGGCTGTCTGTCTGTCCGGTGGCGGCCAGGTGGATCAGCGCCGGCCGCTCGGCGAGCTGCTGGGCGGCCACGACCAGCGTGCCGGCCGTGTGCGCCAACGCGTCGACCCCGTTGTCCGCCGCCAGGCGCGTGCGGGCCTGCGCGCGGTCGTCGGCCAGGCGGCGCAGCAGGGAGACGCCGGCCGTGCCGACGCACAGCGTCGCCACCGCGACCATGCTCAGGCTGAAGGCCACGAGAATGGTGCTCAGATTGAGTCGGCGCATCCTGCGCTCCCCCCGGGGCTAGTCCCGGCCCCCGGCTCGCGTCAGCCGCCACTCGATGAACCCCTTGAGGACCAGGGTGATCAGTGCCAGCATCGTCAGCAACGACGCAACGGCGAAAGCGGCCGCGAGCTGATACTCATTGTAGAGCATCTCCACGTGGAGGGGGACCGTCGTCGTCTTGCCCCGGATGTGGCCGGAAACGACGGAGACTGCGCCGAACTCACCCACGGAGCGCGCCGTGCAGAGGATGATTCCGTAGAAGAGCCCCCATTTGATCTTGGGCAGGCTTACGCGCAGGAACGTCTGCAGGCCGCTGGCGCCCATCGTAACGGCCGCCTGCTCCTCCTCGCTGCCCTGGCTGCGCATGAGAGGGATCAGCTCGCGCGCCACGAGCGGGGAGATGACAAAGGTCGTGGCGAGCACGATGCCCGGCAGGGCGAAGATGATCTTGATGTCGTGCTCGACCAGCCAGGGGCCCACGAGCCCGCGCGCACCGAACAGGAGCACGAACATCATGCCCGAGATCACCGGGGAGACGCTGAACGGCAGGTCGATCAAGGTGACCAGCAGGTTCTTGCCAGGGAACTCGAACTTGGTGATGGCCCAGGCCGCGGACAGCCCGAACACCACGGTGGCCGGCACCGAGAAGAGCGCCGTCAGCAGCGTCAGCTTGATGGCGGCCAGGGTGATCGGATCGCTGATCGCGGCCATGTAGGTGTGCGGTCCGTCGCTGACGGCCTTGGCGAAGACCAGAACGAGGGGCAGGACCAGGAAGCAGCCGAGGAAGCCGAGGGCCAGCGCGATCAGCAGCCACCGGATCGGCCTGGGTTCGGTCATGCCGCGGCGCGACGCCGCCGTGGCCGGCAGCACGCGGGAGATCGTCCGGCCCAGCCTGCCGGTAGTCAGGCGGGCCAGTGCGCGGCCGGAGATGCGGCTGTCCGTGGTTCCCATGACCGCGGCCTCCTCAGGCGATCCGCGCTCGACTCCCCGAACGCATCGAGAGGGCGTTGATGAGGAGCAGCACGGCGAAGGAGACGATCAAGAAGAGCAGGGCGATGGCCGTCGCCCCAGCATAATCGTACTCCTCCAGCTTGATCATGATCAGCAGCGGCGTGATCTCAGTACGCAGCGGCAGGTTGCCCGCGATGAAGATCACTGACCCATACTCGCCGAGCCCCCTGGCGAAGGCCAACGTGAACCCCGTGGCCACGGCGGGCAACAGCTCGGGCAAGATGAGGCGGAAGAAGACCTGTAGGCGGCCGGCGCCCATGCTGGCGGCCGCCTCCTCGACCTCCAACGGCAACTCACGCAGCACGGGTTGGACCGTGCGCACCACGAAAGGCAGGCCCACGAAGGTCAGCGCGACGATCACGCCCAGCGGCGTGTAGGCCACCTTGATGTCGGCGTGGGCGAGGATCTGGCCGACCCAGCCGTCGGTCGCGTAGATCGTGGTGAGGGCGATGCCGGCCACCGCGGTCGGCAACGCGAAGGGCAGGTCGATCAACCCATCGACCAGGCGCTTGCCCGGGAAGTGGTATCGCTGCAGGACCCAGGCGAGCAGCAGGCCGCAGAAGGCGTTGATCAAGGCACCCGTCAGAGCGGCTCCAAAGCTCAGGCGATAGGCAGCCCAGGCGCGTGGCGAGAAGACGACCTCGAGGAACCGCGCGGGCGTGAGCGTGGCGGCCTTGAGCACCAAGGTGGCCAGGGGGATGATGACGATCAGTCCGAGGTAGGTGAGCGTGAGCCCCATCGCCAGGCCGAAGCCGGGCAGGACGCCTTGGCGCGTCTGGCGCATTCCGCATCGCTCCGCTCGGGGTCCGGGGCCGATCAACGGCCCGAGCCGCGCACGGGCGCCTGGTCCCGATCGGACCGAGGCGCCCGTCGCGCTTGGCGCTGATCTACTTGGCCTGATAGATCTGGTCGAACACGCCCCCGTCTCCGAAGTGGGTGAGCTGGGCCCTGGTCCAGCCGCCGAACACCTCGTCGATGGTGACGAGCTTGACCACGGGGAACTGGTGCTTGTACTTCTCCGCCACGGCGGGCAGGTCCGGGCGATAGAAATGCTTGGCCACGATCTCCTGCCCCACCGGGCTGTACAAGTACCGGAGATACGCCTCGGCCAGCGCGCGCGTCCCACGCTTGTCGACGACCTTGTCGACCACGGTGACCGACGGCTCGGCCAGGATGCTCAGCGACGGCACGACGATCTCGAATTCGCCCGGCTTCTCGTCCTTGAGCGCCAGCAGCGCCTCGTTCTCCCACGCGAGCAGCACGTCGCCGATCCCACGCTCGACGAAGGTGATGGTCGACCCGCGCGCGCCGGTATCGAGGATCGAGACGTTCTTGAAGATGCGCGTCACCAGGTCGCGGGCGGTCTCGTCGCTGCCCCCGGGCTGGGCCAGCGCGTAGGCCCAGGCTGCCAGGTAGTTCCACCGGGCGCCCCCCGAAGTCTTGGGATTGGGGGTCACCACGTTGATCCCGGGCCTCCCGATGTCGTCCCAGTCCTTGATGTTCTTGGGGTTTCCCTTGCGCACGAGGAAGACGATCGTCGACGTGTAGGGGCAGGAATTGTGGGGCAGGCGGGATTGCCAGTTCTGCGCGATCAGGCCGGTGCCGGCGATGACATCGATGTCGAAGGCCAGCGCGAGGGTGACGACATCCGCCTCGAGCCCGTCCATGACCGCACGCGCCTGCTTGCCGGCACCGCCGTGCGACTGGTTCACGGTGACCTTCTTGCCGGTGCTGTCCTCGTAGTACTTCGCGAATGCGGTGTTGAAGTCCTGGTAGAGCTCCCGGGTCGGGTCGTACGAGACATTGAGCATCGACAGCTCTTCCGCTGCCACCGGCACGGACACCAGGAGCCAGAGCGCGACCACCGAGGCCATCGGCCGCACCCAGACGGACAATGTTCGAATCATGATGACTTCCTCCAGTCTCGTCTGCATCAATCCCTTCACCGCGCCATTCTTCCCGCCACGCGATCAGATCGGGCGCAGGGGCTGCGCCCCGGCGGGTTCCTCCGGCACGGCGACTTCTTGAGAGCGCACGATCAACACCGGCAGGCTGGAGAGATCGTTCACCAGCCCACCCATCAGACTCCCGAAACGGACGCGACCGCTGCGATCGGGGGCCGGGGCTCCCAGGACCACCATCCCGTAGCCACCTTCCGCCACCTCGCGCAGGATCTGCTCGCGCGCTCGGCCGCGCCGCAGCGCTGTGCGCCCCTCCAGGCCCACCGCCGAGATCGTGCGCGCGCCCGCGGCCAGGAACCGCTCGCCCAGTTCGCATTCGTGGGGCGCGCCGTCTTCCGGGACCACGGTCAACAGGGTCGTGGCAGCGCCCAGGTGGCGCACCAGCCGCCCGGCGAAGAGCACGTCGTCCTTGCCGGGTTCTCCCACCGCGACGCAGATCAGCACGCGCTGCGGGACGGTGCTGTTGGGGGGCACGAGCAGCAGATGGTGCTCATGCGCGCCGAGAACCGCCTCGGCCGCCTCGACCACGTCTGCGGGCGGCCGGCCGTGGATGACGAGGTCGTACGGCTGGCGGGTGGCCTCGCGCTCGATCACATCGTCGTGCGCGCCGGCCGCGCTGCGCAACTCGAGCGCCGCCGGCCCGGCGCCGATCCGTTCGCGGGCCTGCTCGAGGTCGAGCTCATTGGCTTGCGGATCCTCGCCGATGCGCAGCACCGTCACGCGGGCGTGGGCGAAGCGCGCGATGTCGCCTGCCATGCCGACCGCCGCATGGCCGTGCGGCGTGCCGTCGGTCACCGCCAGGAAGCTCATCCCCGGGTGGGTGAGGGCGTGGATGCGCCTCACGCCGACCCAGGCGGTGCTGCCCGGTTCCAGCGGGTAGCGACGGGCCTGGTGCTGCGAACGGATGGCCTCGATCAGCACGTAATCGGCGCCGAATGGGGCCTGCGGTGCGATGGCCCGCACGCCCTTGAGCCCGGGCAGCCGCAGACGGATACGCTCGATCGAGCCGGTGAATCCCGTCTCGTCGATGATCGCCGGGCCCAGGAGCGGGTAGGCCAGGGCGTCGCGGGTGTCCTTGACCGCGACGTCCTCGGGGCGGAAGAGCACCTGCACGCGCCGGCCGCCCCCGGAGGCCGTGACCTGACTGTCGAGCGGGAAGCGGACCGGGCCCAGCGTGACGCCCGTGGCATCGCAATCGCCGACCATCAGGTTGGCCTTGCCCAGGAACGTCGCCACGAACTCGGTCTGGGGATGCATGTACAGCTCGCCCGGCGGCCCGACCTCGAGCAGGCGCCCGAAGTTCATGACCCCCATCCGATCGGCCAGCTCGAAGGCCTCCTCCTGATCGTGCGTGACGAAGATCGTCGTCACGTTGAGCTCTTCCTGGATGCGCCGGAGGAAGCGACGCAGGTCGGCGCGGATCTTGGCGTCGAGGGCCCCGAACGGTTCGTCGAGCAGCAGCACTTCTGGCCGGTGGGCGAGAGCCCGGGCGAGGGCGACGCGCTGCTGTTGGCCGCCCGAGAGCTGGCTGGGCAGACGCTTCTCGAGGCCCACCAGGCCGACCAGCTCGAGCAGCTCGTCGCGCCGCCTGCGCCGCTCGGGCGCCTTGACCTTGCGGATGCGCAGGGGAAACTCGATGTTGTCGGCCACGTTCATGTGACGGAAGAGCGCATAGTGCTGGAAGACGAAGCCCACCCCCCGGCGCTGCGGCGAAAGACCGGTGACCTCGCGGCCGTGCAGGAGGATCCGGCCTCCCTCGGGGTTGAGCAACCCGGCGATCAGGCGCAGCACGGTGCTCTTGCCGCTGCCACTGGGGCCGAGGAGCACGAAGAGCTCGCTGTCCGCGATCTCCAGGGAGACGTTGCCCACGACGCAGTGCGTCCCGAAGCACTTGGTGAGCTGCTCGAGCACAATGGACATGACATTCCTTCGCCCGGGTTGCTTGCCGGCCCTCGGGTCCGTCCCTGGCCCCAACGGGCACCGGCCGGACACTCAAGATGATCGGTCCAACCCGGTGACAGGGTCAGTCGAAATGCGGTGACAATGAGGTGACAAACGGGGTTAGCGCGCCATCCCGTCCGGGCCCCTGCCGCGGGTGCCCTGCGGCGCTGCACCCGGGCCCGCGCCCGATCCGGCTCCGACCGCGGACCCCAGGGCCGGTCCGGCGACCGGAGCGGAAGCCGCGCCGCCCGCCGTCGCCCGCACCTGCAAGGCCAGGACGTGGTGAAAGCGCACGGTGCGGCCGGAGGCGAAGGAACGGGTCTCGGCCAGGAAGCTCTCCAGCCCGTGGGTGGCGAGCAGCGCGAGCACCGCTTGGGCGCGGCTCTCGTGCGCGCTGCCGGCGATCGAGTAGACGTAGAAGTCCGTGGCAACGGCCCACAGAATCACCGAGCGATCGGTGGTGGTGTAGAGGCGGAATTCCGCGATGCCCTGCCCGGAGAGCTCGCGCTGGCTGAGGGTGCCCTCGCCCAGCCCCAGGACCGAGTCGATGGAGTCGTCCCGCTGGCCGGGCGGCTCGGCATGACAGGGCAGACCAGGGCCGTAGCACAGCACCGCCAGCACCACCAGCAGCGACCGCATGCAACCCTCCAACCAGCACGCGCGGTGTCACCGCGCGTGCATCGGACTACCGCGCCAGCACCCTCTCGATGCGGGGCACCATCCAGTCCAGCTCTTCGCGCTTGATCACGAGGGGCGGTGCGAAGCGGATGACGTTCTCGTGCGTCTCCTTGGCGAGAATGCCCTCGTCCCGCAGCGCTTCGCAGTAGGGACGGGCCTTGACGTTGAGCACGACCCCGATCAGCAGGCCCTTGCCACGCACTTGCTTGACGACCGGTGACTTGATCGCGCGGAGCCGAGCCATGAAGTACTCGCCGCTCTCGTGCGCCTTCTCGACCAGCTTCTCCTCGCGGATCACCCGCAGGGACGCGATGCCGACTGCGGCCGCCAACGGGTTGCCGCCGAAGGTCGATCCGTGCGTCCCCGGTGAGAAGACCCCCAAGACCTGCTTCGAGGCGGTGACGGCCGAGACCGGATAGGCGCCGCCACCCAGCGCCTTGCCGAGGATGTACATGTCGGGTTTGACGTCTTCGTGGTCGGCACAGAAGAGACGCCCCGTCCGCCCCAGACCGGTCTGGATCTCATCATCGATGAAGAGGATCCGGTGCTGGTCGCACAGCGCGCGCACCTGCCGCAGGTATCCGGCGGGAGGCACGATCACACCGCCCTCGCCCTGGATCGGCTCGATGAGCACCGCGACCGTATGGGGCGTCACCGCGGCGCGCAGCGCGTCGGCGTCGCCGTAGGGAACGAGCTTGAAGCCGGGTGTGAACGGGCCGAACCCGCGCCGGTAGCTCTCCTCGGAGGAAAAACCCACGATGGTCGTCGTGCGGCCGTGGAAGTTGCCCTCGCAGGCGAGGATCTCTGCCTTGCCCTCGGGGACGCCCTTGACATCGTAGCCCCACTTGCGCGCGGCCTTGATGGCCGTCTCGACGGCCTCAGCGCCCGTGTTCATGGGCAAGGCCATGTCCATCTTCGCGGCCTCACACAAGTCTTTGAGGAAGGGACCCATCACTGCGTTGTGAAACGCACGCGAGGTGAGCGTCACCTTGTCGGCTTGCTCCTTGAGGGCCGCGACGATCGTGGGGTGGCGGTGGCCTTGGTTCAGCGCCGAGTAGGCGGAGAGGCAGTCGAGGTACTTGTTGCCGTCGGCGTCCCAGACCCAGACGCCCTCAGCCCGGTCGATGACGACATCGAGCGGATGGTAGTTGTTGGCGCTGTAGGTCTCGGCGAGATGGATCAGATCTTGGCTCTTGGCTCCCATGGTGCTCCCTCCTGCCCGTACACATGATCGGAACAAACGGCATGAAAGAATACCAGTGCTGCCGTCCTACCAGGAAGGAGTTTCGGCAAGTGCGGTCCCGGTCGGGACCGGCCAGCGATTGCTCGCCGCCGGACCATGGGGGGATCGGCGGTCAGGCCCCGCTCGCAGTCGTTACCCGGACCCCGGCCGGGCCGCCCTTTTCTGCCGCGCGCTCTGGCTGCTGCCCGTATCCGATTCCGGAGAATGCGGTTACACCCCACGGCTCCCCAATCCTCGTGCCACAACCCGCCGGTGAGCGGGCACGAGGACGGGCCGGTCCTTTGGATCCAGCATCGGCGACCCCCCTAAGGAGGGGACCGCGGAGAGCCGCTGGCCAAGCACAATCAGCCTGCGCAGCGCTCCCCGTGGGGATCACCACCCTGGACATACCGGCCCGTTGCCCTCCCCGAAGTATGGTCGCGCCGGGCCAGATGAGCCTGCAGGAAATGTCCCCGAATGCTGAGGATCAACTGCGCCGGCCTCCGGAGACCACCGGGGGCACGGGTACTCGACTCTTCATAAGCAACTGTAAGCCAATCTGTTACATGCCTGAGGCCTCTCGCGCGCCAGGCGAGTGGCCCGGGGCCAGGTTCGTGGCCAAGCGAAAGCCCCGGGACGCGCAGATGAGTGCTGTTCCGGGGCAGTTCGATCGGTCCGCGCGGTCGGGCCGATCAGTGGAGCAGCTTGTCGAAGAAACTGCCCTCCGCCACCCGTTCGGCCGCCACGATCGGCACCTCGCCCAACTCCGCGCCGTCCAGCACCGCCACCGCCTTGCCGACGACCTGCCCCGCCTCGACCGGCGCCACCAGGTCATCCTCGAGCCGCTTCTCGATGACGACCGAGCCGATCTGCTCCTTGCGCAGCGAAAGGGTCAGCGGCTCGGCCAGCGTGACGGGCACGCTGCGCGCCTTGCCATCCCTGACCCTCACCGGTTGGAGCTGCTCGCTGGCTCTGTCGAGCAGGGTGTGACGGCTGTACAAGTTGAATCCGTAGGTGAGCAAGCGGCTGGCCTCGGTGGCGCGTTGCCGGTCGGTCGGCGCGCCCATGACCACGGCGATCAGGCGGCGATCCTTCTGGACCGCCGTGGCGGTGATGCAGAAACCCGCTTCATGGTGATACCCGGTCTTCAGGCCATCCAGGCCGCGGTATTTCCCGATGAGCCGGTTCGGGCTGTGGAGGGTGAACTCGCCATTGCGAAAGGGGGCGCTCTCCATCGATCCCCAGCGCAGGGATTCGGGGTGCTTGATCAACTCGCGGGCGAGGATCGCCATGTCATAGGCGCAGCTGATGTCCGCGCTCTGGCCCCTTTCCGGGGGCAGGCCGTGGACCGAGTGAAACTGCGTGTCGTTCATGCCCAGCTCGGCCGCGCGGATGTTCATCATGTCGATGAAGGCTTCCTTCGACCCCGCGTGGTGCTCGGCCAAGGCGAGGGCGGCGTCGTTGGCCGAGTGGATGGCCAGTGCCATCAGCAGCTCCTCGATCGTGAACACCTCGCCCTGCTTCAGGTAGACCTGCGAGCCGCCGACCTTGCTGGCCCGGCCCGACACCACCACGGTGTCCGCCAGGCTGATCTCTCCGCGTCCGGCTGCCTCGAGCAGGAGCAGCTCGGTCATCATCTTGGTCATCGAGGCCGGTTCGTGCGGTTCGTGCGCGCGCACCGCTACCAGCAGGTCACCGGTCTCGGGTTCCAGGACCACCGCGGAGAAGAACTCCCCGGTGATCGTCGCGGCCGAAGGGGTCGCCGGCGATGCGCTGTCGGTTGCCTGGGCCCGCGGAAGTGAGCCTGCAAAGAGCAGGCTCAGGATGCAGAATGCAAAACACACCTGGCGAGTCAAAGCCCGTAACTCCTTCTCATATTTTCCCTTGAGTCGACCAGCTCGGGAGAACCGGCTGAAAGTAGACCCGTTCCCGGAGCCTGTCAAGAAAGAGGCACGGGGCGTGCCGCGAGGGACCTCGGGGGTCCCTCGCGCGAGGATCTGGCCGGCTGTGAGCGACCCTCTAGCGCGCCAGGATCGCCCGTTGTCCGCGCTCCCCGTCCGGGGTGCTCAAGCGCACGAAGTAGACCCCCGATCCCGCGCTCGCGCCCGACGCGTCCCGTCCATCCCAGGCGACGGCGTGCTGGCCCGCGCCGACCGGGCCGTGAATCAGACGGCGCACCACGCGGCCACTCACGTCGTGGATCCGCAGGT
>CAZDKK010000003.1:112584-141942 GCA_964506245.1 uncultured bacterium
CGACAGGGCACGGCGCGGGCAGCGCGAAGCGGATTTCGACCGAGCCGCCGAGGACGCTCGCGGTCGACAGCGAGAGCCGCGGCCCGAGCTGCGCCGGCTGCTCACCCGTTCCTGCCAGGTTGTACTGCGCCACGGCGATAAAGTCGTCGATCGCGCCCTCGTCCAGCGACGGCTCGGGCCGCCCGTCCACCACGAAGCGGAACTGGACAAGGCGCGGGTCCGGAATCACCTGGGTCAGCTCCACCGTGACCTCCTGCCAGACCGGGTTGGGGTTGAATCCCGTGGCGTGGTGGATCACCTGCCAGGCCCCGCCGTCGTTGCTCGCGGCGACATCCATCGCGGCGTCCGTGCCGGCGAAGCACTGGAACCAGCGCTGGAATCGCACGGTGACGAGATCTGCGCCCGAGAAGTCGTACTGGGGCGAGAGGAGCGTGGTGCGCCCGTCCGCGTCGGTGTCCCAGGCATACCCGCCGTCGTACTGGCCGGTCACCCAGCAGGCCACGCCGGGTTCGGGCGTGGTATCGTCCTCGGGCTGCATGACGAACGGGCCCACCAGCACGGACAAGGGATCGACGCGCGTCCAGATGCCCTGGGTCGCGTTGTCCCCGGGCGCGCCGACGGTCCAGTCGCACTCGGTCTCGAAGGGCTCGTAGATGCTCACGACCTCCGACTCGTGCAGCTCGCCCGGCGCCTCGCGGGGGTCGGTCAGGTGGTGGCCCGCCTGATCGGCGGCGTAGATGTAATACTCCAGCAGCGTGCCGGGTTGCAGGCCGGGCAGCTCGGCGGCCCACACGGTGTCCTCCCCCGTGGGGACCATCGCCTCGGCCACGAACTCGGGTGCGCCGGCCGGACGGTAGTAGACGAGCACCGAATCCGGATTCATCTCGCTGTGCAAGGCGTAGACCTCGGCCTCGACGTGCACGGTCTGTTCGTGCGGAGCCGCGAGGTAGGGTAACGCCATGTGATGGATCACCACGTCGGTGAACATCTCGGGGCACGGGAAGCCGTGGCCCACGGCCGCCGGGCAGATGTCGGCCCAGTTCGGGGTGCCGCTGTCCAGGTTGCCATCGTCGTCGTCGGCCAGGTAGGTCCACCAGACCTGCTCGGGCTGCGTCATCGGCAGGCCGAGCACGCGCGCGAAGTGCCAGAGCTCGCTGGCCCGCCGGTGGCCCGCCTCGGGACCGAGGGTGGCCATCAAGTTCTGCCGCATATCCCAGTAGAAGCCGGCCAGGATCTGCCCGTCGTGGTGGCCTTCCCCGGTCAGGCTGTCGGGCCAGGTCATCAGGTTCTGTGAGTTGCGGATGCCGTGCTCGCAGTCGAGGTAGAATCCGAGCCCCACCTGTGACTCGTTCGTCAGGTAGTTGCCGATCACGTCCGAGTTGGCCTCGTGCACATCGGTGGGCGGGTCGGTCGGACCGTACATGAAGTCGGTGATGCCGTGGCAGTACTCGTGATGGACCACGTCCGCGAGCTGGCCGGTGTTGGCGCAGGTCGTGGTGGCGTGGAAAAAGTTGATGCTCGTGCCGTTCCAGAAGGCGTTGCACGCCTGCTGCAAGTTGACGTTGGCCGGCAGCTGCCAGTCGAGATCGACCCAGCTCGGGTCGAGCGACTTGACGAACTCGTGGGCCCGGTTGGCTTGGAAGAAGACGTCGCGCTCGTCCATGCGCGCGTTGGTGTCATCCCAGTGCAGCGCGAAGGGCACACCGGGGATGATCTCGCCTAGGAAGAGCGCATCGTCGCCCACGACGTTGTCGACGACGAACCAGGGGCCGCGCATCGTTGCGCGAATCGACTCGGGCTCGGTGCCGGCCCAGGGGATCAGGAAGGCGCCGCTCGCATCGGTCGTGTCGGCGCCCACGCCGGGGACCTCGACCGTCAGGAGCTGCACGGGCCAGTCGGCCGCGCCGAAGCACCAGCCGTGCCCCTCGAGCTCGCCGTCGGCGACGCCGCTCAGATCGGCGGTGCGCAGGACGTTCTGGATCTGGAGCAACTCGCCGCTCACCGCGTCGACGTCGACCAGCCAGGCGGCGAGCGGCTCCTGGAAGAACGCATCGACGCGATAGACCAGCCGGCCCTCGGTGGCCGAGACGGGCAGAACACCGAGCTGCTGGACCTCGCAGCGATCAGCGGGACCGACCGCCGCCGGAGCGAGGCCGCGCGCGGCGAGCGCACGGCGGGTCGCGCTGAGCGCGCCGGCGCGGTCGAGCACCGCCTGCCGCGGGGCGCGCAGGAGCGGCCAGAGATCGCCTCCGAACGCGGCGATGCGGCCGGTCTCGGTCATGGCGACCGTGAAGCGCGAGCCGATCACGGGCAGGTCCCCGAGCCGCTGGGTGAAGTGCACGGACCACTTGCCCAGACCTTGGCTGACCCGCACGAGGGCGAGGTCGCCGGCGTCGATCGGTCCCAGCGCCGCACCGGCATCGATGAAGCTGCGCGCCACGCGCTCGGCGGCGGCGGCGTCGAGCACCGCCTCACCCGTGCTGACGCCGGAACCCGTCACGAGCCGGGGGGTGAGGGTGACCGGGTTCCAGGACAGGGCCTGCCAGCGGCCGCCCACGCGCTGCGCGAACAGGGTCAGGCTGCGCTCGGTGCGCAGCCGGTCGGCGGCGGAGAGGTCTCCGGCGCCGCCGTTGAGCGCGCGCGTGATGGCTTCGGGACTCTGCGCCAGCAGCTCGTCTGCGGCGAGGTGCGAGTCCACCGGCCGCAGGGCCTGCGCGGGGGTGGCGAGCCATGCGCAGAGGGCCAGAGCCCAGAGAGCCAGGGCCGAGAGAGCCAGCCGGGCGATGGATGCGCGGGGCCTTTCCATCGGGTTCCTCCTGTGTTGGTGGACGCCTGGGGTGGTTCCCGCAAGGAACGCAGTTGCCTAACCCATGATGATAGCATGGACGACGCCCGAGTCCAGGCTCGCGTGCCGGCTCGGCGGTCGGGCACAGGAAGGAGGCTTGGAGATGGAGTATCGGCGCCTCGGAGCCGCGGGGCTCAGAGTCTCGGAGCTGTCGCTGGGGTCGTGGGTCACGTTCGGCTCCCAGATCGACGAGGAGGTGGCGGGTCGCTGCATGCGGGCGGCCTATGATGCGGGGGTGAGCTTCTTCGACAACGCCGAGGCCTATGCCAGCGGCCAGAGCGAGGTCGTCATGGGCAACGTCATCCGGCAGGCCGGGTGGAGGCGGTCCGATCTGGTCATCTCGACCAAGATCTTCTGGGGCGGCAAGGGGCCGAACGACCGCGGCCTCTCGCGCAAACACATCCTCGAGGGCACCGACGCGGCCCTCACGCGCCTGGGCATGGACTACGTCGATCTGATCTTCTGCCACCGCGCCGATCTGCACACCCCGATCGAGGAGACGGTGCGGGCCATGAACCACGTGATCCAGCAGGGCAAGGCGCTCTACTGGGGCACGAGCGAGTGGACTGCCCAACAGATCACCGAGGCGTGGGAAATCGCCCGGCGCGAGCACCTGATCGGGCCGCAGATGGAGCAGCCCCAGTACAACATGTTCCACCGCGAGCGCATCGAGCGGGAGTACCTGCCCCTTTACGAACGTTACGGCCTGGGAACGACGATCTGGAGCCCGCTCGCGAGCGGGGTTCTGACGGGCAAGTACGCGAACGGGGTCCCCGCCGGGAGCCGGCTCGCCTTGGAGAACATGGCCTGGCTGCGCGAGAGCTTCGAAAGCGAGGCGTGGCGTGCGCGGGGCGAGCAGGTGAAGCGGCTGGCGCCGATCGCGCGCGACCTCGACGCCACCCTGGCGCAGCTCGCCCTGGCCTGGTGCCTGAAGAACCCGCACGTCAGCACGGTCATCACGGGTGCCTCCCGGCCGGAGCAGGTGGCCGAGAACATGAAGGCGGCCGAGGTGGCCGGCCGGCTCACCGACGACGTGCTGGCGCAGATCGAGGCGGTGCTGGGCAACCGGCCGGCGGCTGAGCGGGACTGGCGCTAGGGGGGGCGGCGCGGCGCATGGCGACGACCGCTGGGGTCGTGTGCTAGGCTAGAGAGCGCAAACTCGGCATTGGCCGACCCAGCTTGTGTGTTTCGCCCTGCAAGGAGGTCGCCATGGTCAGCATGCTGCGTTTTGTCCTTTGCGGATGCCTTCTCCTCGCCGCCCTGCTCGTCGCGATGCCCCTCGAAGCGCGAGCGCTGGAGATCGCGCGCGCCGACGCCGCGCCGGCGGAAGTCGCCATCGCGGGCGCTGTCCAGGCGTGGCCTGACGTGATGGGCCATACGTGCCGGCTCGTAGCGGATCCCGCGGCGCTGCCCGGGGCCGAACCGGCGCGCGGCATCGAGGTCTTCCCCAACTGGCCGCAAGTCTTGGCCAACCGCAACCAGTGTGGCGGGGTCTACGGCAACCTCGACGGCGACGTGGAGCTGGAGATCGTCTACGCGGCGGGCAGCTCGGTCCGCGCCTGGAACATCGACGGTTCGGTCGTCCCCGGCTGGCCACGATCGACCAGTGGTGCCACCAACGGCGCCCCGGCCTACGGCGACGTGGACGGCGATGGCGCGGACGAGATCGTCGTTGCGACCTCGATCGGCACGGGCAACTCGGGAATGCTCTACGTCTTCAACGGGGACGGGACCAACCAGAGCCCCTTCCCGATCTCGCTGAACGGTGGTGCAACCCGAACACCCGCGCTGGCCGATGTGGACGGCGATGACATCCTCGACGTCATCGTCGAGGAGCGGGCCTATCCCATAGGCTACGTCTGCGTCTACAAGGGCGACGGCACGGAGATGCCCGGCTGGCCGCAGCCGCTCGACTATGTCCCGGCCTCCGGCGTCGCGGTGGGCGACATTACCGGGGATGGCATTCCAGAGATCGCCGCTGAGTCCTACTACAGCATCTACGCCTACAGCGCGCAGGGCGAGCTGCTGCCGGGATTCCCCTACACGCCGGGCAGCAACCGGGTCTTCTCCTACTCGTCCCCGGTGCTCGCCGACCTCGACGGCGACGGGTTGCGCGAGATCATCTGCGGCGACCACTCGCTGAGCTCCGGCAACGGGGCCATCCACGTCCGGCGCTGCGACGGCACGTCGCTGCCCGGGTGGCCCCGCTACACCTCGAACTGGATCTACGGCCCCCCGTCGGTGGGGGACATCGACGGGGACGGCGAGCCCGATGTGGCCGTCGGTGACCAGGTGCTGTCGGGCAGCCCCGCGGACTACGTCTATGCCTGGGATGCTCAGGGCATGCCGCTGGCCGGATTCCCCATCGGTCCGATCTGGGCGATCAACTCGCAGATCCTCCTGGCGGATCTCGACAATGACGACCAGGTCGAGCTCATGTTCGACGACAACACCTCCCTCAATCAGTACTTGGGCTACAACCACGACGGCACACCCATGGACGGGTGGCCCATCCACACGAACGGCACGACCTTCTACATCTATCCGTTTGCCGCCGACGTGGACGGCAACGGGGAGCTGGACCTCTCGGGTGGCGGCTATCTGGACGGCGTGGGCACGAACGTCTACCTGTGGGATGCCAACGTGCTAGTCAACCCGGCCAAGAACTACCTCACGGTCCTGGGCTACGACCCGCAGCACACCGGGGTCTACCTGGGCGTGGACCCGGCGGGGGTGAGGCCGCACGCGGCTGATGGCTCGCGGCTCGCCTTGGCCGTCCATCCCAACCCCTTCACCGGGGCAACGGCGATCCGGCTCACACCCGGCGCGGTCGCGGACGCGGGCGACGCGTCTGAATCCGCCGTGGCGCTGGCGATCTACGGGTCCGACGGCCGACTGGTGCGGAACCTCCCGGCGGCGGCCACGACCGGGGCGATCACCTGGGACGGACGCGACGGAAGCGGACGGGTTCTGCCGGCCGGCGCGTACTGGTGCGTGGCACGCGGGCTCGGCGGGGAAGCGCGGCAGCGCCTGATCCTGTTGCGGTAGGGAAGTTGCTCGGCCCGTGCGTGGGCCATGATGGGGGCGGGGCCGCGCAGCAAGCGGGGCCCCGCCCGGCTGCGCGTGTTCTAGTACTCCTTCACGCGGATGCGCGCGAGCATCTGCTCGCGCGTGATGGCGCCGTCGCCGAGCTGACGCAGGTCGTTTACCTTGGCCTGGATGATCAGGTGCGTGACGTCCTGCTCCTCCAGGAGGTCGATGTTCTCGAGGAACGCGGTGATGGCCACGTACTGGTCGTTGCGCAGCTCGGTCAGGGTGTCGCCGTAGTCGAGAAGCGCCTCGATCAGCTCATCCTTGCCCTGCTGGTAACGGTCGGCTTCGCGCTTCTGGCGCTTTTCGCGCAGCTCCTCGATCGTCAGGCCCTTCTCCTCCTCCTTGTCCTGGTCCTGCTTCCCATCCTTGTCGGAGTCGCGGAAGACGACCACCTTGTCGCCGTCCTGCTCGATGCGGATGTTCTTGAGGTCCTCGAGGAAGGAGAGGCCCTCGAAGTCGATGTCGACGCCCCGGATGCCTTGGTCGACCAGCGAGGCGTCGAAGGAGAAGATCACCCCGAACTCATCGAGGTAGACGCTGCGCGTGTAGTCACCGCCCCCACCCACCAGCCAGTGGGGGCTCTCGCGTAGAACCTCGTTGAGCACCTTCTCCATCACGTTGATCTTGCGATCGAGCCGCTTGGGAATGTCATCGTCCTGGGCTGTCGCCACAGCCGGCACGATCAGGAGAGCGGCGCCCAGCGCCAGGGCTCCCCGCAGGACGGCCCCGGAAACGGTGTTCTTGTTTGTGCTACTCATGGCTTTCGCCCTCCTCCGTCTGCCTCAGGGGCACCGCGACGGGCGTCGAATCGTCGGCCGCCTGCCCCCGCGGAAATTCCAGTCGCTCGCCGCCCAGGGTGCCGGCCTGTAGCAGGGCCAGGAAGCCCCGGTTCATCTCGGCTGTGATCTCGCGCCGGTCGCGCTGGCGCGCTTGCTCCGACGCACGGTGGTAGTCCCGCAGCATGTAGACGGTCTGCCCGAGGTTGCGATCTTCCGCCTGCTGGAGGCGTGACTCGGTAGCGTCCACGATCTGCTGGGCGACGGCCGCCAGCTCGGCTCGCGTGACCGGCGCGTTGAGATCGAGCGGGGTTCCGCTGCGCTCCGCATCCAACACGGCGCCGCCGGCGGCGCGTGCTGGTTCGCTCTGGGAGGCCGCGAGTTCGGGCGAGCGCTGCGCCCCCGCCGGCCCCAGGGCCGGGCCCGGCGCCTCCGCGCCCCGAGCCAACGCGGGCCTGGCCGGAGCGGTCGGTCCGAAGTGCAGCGCCAGCCCGCCCGGGACGCGATCGACGCGCAGCCCGGCGATCATCAGGACCACGCAGGCCGCGGCGGCCAGGGCGAAGCCAGCCGCGGGGCGGAGCAGCATCCCGTGCCACAACGCGCGCAGCCGACCCGGCACCCCAGGCTGTGTGGCCCCGCCGGCACGGGCCGCCGCGGGCAGGGCGAAGACGAACCCCGGGGCCGTATCGGCCGCATCGGCCGCGCCCAGGAAGCCGCGGGCCTCCTGCAATTCGTCCCATTCGGCCTTGAGCGCGGGATCGTCTGCCAGCCGGGTGAGGAATTCCTCCTCTTCCTCGGGCGGCAACTCCCCGTACAAGGCGGCGACCATCTGGTCGCGCAACGGGTCGAGTTCCTTGTCCGTCATGACTAGGCGTCTCCCCTCAGGAAGCTCGCTTCCGTGATTCCGTAGTCGCGCAGTGCTTTGCGCATCGCCTTCAGCCCGTAGAAGATCCTCGTGCGCACCGTCGCCGCGGGGACGCCGGTGATGCGACCGATCTCCTCGGACGTCAAGCCCTGGTACTCGCGCAGCAGGATCGCGGCCTTCTGCTCGGGCGGCAGGCGGTCGAGCACCTCCTGCAGCACCCTCGCCAGGCCGGAGCGCTCTGCCGCGCGATCGGCCGGCTGTACAGTGCCGGCCAGCTCGACCAGCTCGGCCTCCCCCGGCTGCCCCTCCTCGTAGCTGACCGTCGTGCGTCCGCCACGCGCCCGATAGCGGTCGCGGACGAGGTTCAGCGCGATGTGGTGCAGCCAGGCGGTGAACCGGGAAGGATCGCGCAGGCGCCCGATGTTCTGGTACGCCTTCATCAGGGCGTCCTGACAGGCGTCGCGCGCGTCCTCGTCGTTGTCCAGCATCCGCCGCACGAAGCGGTACAGCCGGCCGTCCCAGCGACCCGCAAGCTCGCAGAATGCGTTCAGGTCGCCCTGCTGCGAGAGGGCTGCCAGTTCAGCGTCTGTCATGGGCTTCGACCTGCTCACCGCTCGGGAGACCCTTCTCCCGCCCGTCTCTCGCAACGATGGACGGGTCGGGGGCTTCCGGCGTTCATGGGATTCGCCCCAGCCGGGGTTGATGCCTCTCGAGTCTATGCCCCGGAGGCCCTGAGCGCTTATCCTGTCACCGGTTGCGCCGGGGGGCCAGCACTACCTGGTGTGGCCCGGGCCGTGGTGCCGGGGGTGCGGTGGAGCAGCAAGACTCTGAAAAGTGGTATGTTGCGGCCTTCGGGGAGTGCTACCCGTTGCTCTACGCCCACCGCGACGATGCGGGGGCGGCCCGCGAGCTGGCAGGACTCGCCCGGCTGCTCGGCCGGCCGCTGCGCGGCGCCCGGGTGCTGGACCTCTGCTGCGGGACCGGCCGCCATGCGCAGCTGCTGGTGGAGGCCGGGGCGCGCCTGACGGGGGTCGACCTCTCGGCACCGCTCCTCGCCTGCGCGGCCGCCCGCTCAGGGCTGCCCGGGCACCTGGTGCGGGCCGACATGCGCCGCCTGCCGTTCGGGCAGCCCTTCGATCTGGTGCTGAACCTCTTCACGAGCTTTGGGTACTTTGCCAGCGACGAAGAGAACGCGCGGGCCCTGGGCGAGATGGCCCGCGTGCTGGCGGCCGGGGGCGTGGTGGTGATCGACCACATCCACCGGGAGCAGCTCCTCGCGAACCTCGTGCCGGAGGATGAGCGGGCGGAGGGAGGGCTCGTGATCCGCCAGCGGCGCGAGATCCGCGGCGATCGGATCTGCAAGGAGGTGGCGGTGCGCTGGCCGGACGGACGCGAGCGCCGCTTCATCGAGGACGTGCGCCTCTACCGTCCCGAGGAGCTGGAGACGATGCTGGCCGCGGCGGGTCTCGTGGCGCCGCGCATCTACGGGTCGCTCACCGGGGCGCCGTTCGACGCGGACGCCCCGCGGATGGTCGTGATCGCCTCGCGGCCGGCCCACGGCCGGTGATCGAGGCACGGGTGGAGACAGACCGAGACGTGGCGGGGATCCGGTTCGAAAGCCAGACGATCGAGTATGCGGCGCTCTCCGGGCACGGCGAGACCGCGCTCCTCGAGCGGCTCGCCTCGCCCGGCGGGCTGGCCGGCTACCCGCTGCTCGACCCGGCCTGCGCGCCGGCCAGCGATTCGCCTTGGCTCGACCGCGCGGCCGCCGCCCGCGAGATCGCGCGGCAGAATCCCGCGTTGCCCGCACCCGCGCCCGACAGCGACTACGTCGTCGCCGGCCAGCAGGCCGGGCTGATGACGGGGCCGCTCTACACGTTCCTCAAGGCGGCGAGCGCGATCGCCGTGGCCCGCGACCTTTCTGCGCGCACCGGGCGGGGCATCCTGCCGCTCTTCTGGATTGCCGGCGAAGACCACGATGTCCTCGAGGTGAATCGCTTCACCTTGAACGGCCAGCGGTTCGTCCACGAGTACGCGGGCGAGCTGAGCCGCGGGCGGGTGCCGCAGGTGGCCGACATCGATCTGCGCGCGGCGCGCGAGCCGTTGCTGCGCTTCCTCGAGGCGCGGCTGCCCGCGACCGAGTTCACCCCGGGGATCCTGGCGCAGGTGGCGGCGGCCGACTTTCGCAGCTACGTCACCCTCTTCGCGGATCTGATGCGCGGCCTCTTCGCGCGCTGGGAGCTGCGGCTCATCGATCCGATTCCGCTGCGGCCGCTGACCGCCCCGGCGCTGGCCGCGCTGGTGGCGCGCTGGCCCGCGGCGCGTGCGGCGCTCGCGCAAGGTGCAGGCAGCTTGCGCGCGGCGGGACTGACCGCGCCTCTCGAGGCGCTGCGCCTCTTCGAGATCTCCGGAGGCGCGCGCGTACCGGTCGACGATGTGGGGACGGGTTTGCGGATCGGCGGCCGCACGCTGGACTGGGCAGAGGCGGCCGAGGCCATCCGGCAGGCGCCCGCGCGGTTCTCGGGCGGCGCGGCGCTGCGGCCGATCTGCCAGGACGCGGCCTTGCCCATCGTCGCCACGATCGCCGGGCCCTCGGAGCTGGCCTACCTCTGGCAGATCGAGCCCGTGGCCGCGCGTGTCGGCGTGCGCTCCTCGGCCCGGCACCCGCGCATCTCGGCCACCTTCGTGGGGCCGGCCGTGGCGCGGGCGATGGCGGCGGCGCAGATGGGCGCGCGCGAGCTCTTCGGGCCGGGCGATCCCTCGCGTGCGGCCGAGGGCGTGCAGCCCCCCGACCCGCGCGCGGCCGACATCGAGCGCGCGGGAAGCGACCTGCTCGCGCGGATCGATGCGCTGGCGCCCCCGGGTGACCCGCGCTGGCTCCGGACGAGCCGCGAGGCGATCGCGACGGCGATCGCGCGCATCACCGCCCGGCTGGGCGAGGAAAGGCTGGCCGAGCAAGGGCGCACGCGCGAGCGGCTCGAGAAGATCACGGCGGCCCTGCTGCCCGATGGCAAGCTGCAGGAACGCGTGGTCAATCCCTACCAGTTCCTGAACCTCTACGGCCCGGACTTCGCCCGCGAGGCCGTGGAGCAGCTCGACCCGTGGCTGCGGGCGCACCAGCTCGTGTGGATCCGAGGGCAAGCGGCCGGGTGAACCGGTGAGGCCAGGGCACTCGCTGCCGGGTGGATCGGAGGACGAGGTCGTATGCGAGTCGACGTGCTGGCGATCGGGGCGCATCCCGATGACGTGGACATGATCTGCGGCGGGACGCTCGCCAAGCTGGCCGCGCGCGGCCGGCGGGTGGCGATCCTCGATCTGACGCGCGGGGAGATGGGCACGCGCGGCACGCCCGACCAGCGGGCCGAAGAGGCGCAGGCCGCGGCCAGGGTGCTGGGGGTCTGCCGGCGGATCACCTTCGACCTGGGCGACGGCCGCCTGCGTGACACCGACGAGAGCCGCCGCCAGGTGATCGAGGTCCTGCGCACGCTGCGCCCGTCGATCGTCATGGGTCACTTCTGGGATGACCTGCACCCCGATCACTGCGCGGCCGGCCAGATCCTGCGTTCGGTGATCTACCCCGCGGGCTTCAGCAACTACCCGGCGGCCGGTGAGCCCTTCCGGCCCAACGAGGTGCTCTTCTTCATGGCGCATACCCCCTTCGCGCCGAGCTTCGTGGTCGCGATCGACGAGTTCCACGAGCGCAAGCTCGAGGCGGTGCGCTGCTACAAGTCGCAGATTCACGACCCGCACAATACCGCTCCGCAGACGGGGATCTCCCAGCCCGACTTCCTGCTGCGACTCGAGGCCCGCGCGCGCCACTTCGGGGCGCTGATCGGACGCACCTACGGCGAGCCGTTCCTGGTGACGCGCCTGGTCCCGATGGACGACCCGGTGGCGCACTACGCGCCCTTCACGCGGGGCTTCCCGCCCAGCGCCGCCGACGCGCCCTTCGCGAACGGGTGCCCGCCGGGCGAAGGGGTGTGACCCGCGAGCGCCGGGTGGGACAGCGGGGCCGCATGAACGCCAACGGCCCGGCACAGAAAGCGAGGAGCTGATGAAGATCGTCTTCTCCTGCCACCCCACCATGGGTGGATCGGGGATCGTGGCGACCGAGCTGGCGACGGCGCTGGCACACCGCGGGCACCAAGTGCACCTGGCCGCCGTCAGGCGCCCCTTCCGGCTGCGCGATGACTCGGGCGTGATCTTCCACAAGGTGAGCATCCCCGAGTACCCGCTCTTCATGTATCCGCCCCACGATCTGGCGCTGGCCACCAAGCTGGCGGAGATCGTGCGCACGTTCGACATCGACATCCTCCACGCGCACTACGCGATTCCCCACGCCATCACCGCCCTGCTGGCGCGGCAGATCGTCCTGCCGCACCGGGTGCGCGTCGTGACCACGCTGCACGGCACCGACATCACGCTGGTTGGCAGCCTGGCCGAGTTCTACGACCTCACGCGCCACGCGATGCTCCAGAGCGACGGTCTGACGGCCGTCTCGGAATGGCTGGCCGCGGAGACCGTGCGGCGCTTCGAGCTGGCGGCCCCGCCGGAGGTGATCCACAACTTCGTCGACACGGGGCGCTTCAATCCGGAGGGCCGCGCGGCCTATCCGGAGCCGGGCGGGCTCTTCCACCTGGTGCACGCGAGCAACTTGCGGCCGGTCAAGCGCGTCGCTGACGTCGTGCGCGTCTTCGCCGGCGTGCAGGCCCAGCTTCCCGCGCGGCTGACGATCCTGGGCGAGGGCCCGGAGAAGGGGTTGGCGCAGGAGCTTGTGGCGGAACTGGGGCTCTGCTCGAAGGTAGACTTCGCGAGCACCGCCGGCGACGTGCCGGCGGTGATGCGCTCGGCGCACCTCAACCTGCTGCTGAGCGACCACGAGTCGTTCGGACTCTCAGCCCTCGAGGGTCTGGCCTGCGGGACGCCCGTGGCCGGGAGCGACTCGGGGGGACTGCCGGAGGTGATCGAGGAGGGACGCACGGGCCTGCTGTGCCCGGTGGGCGAGGTGGCCTGCACGGTGGTCAAGTCCGTGGCGCTGCTGGGCAACCGCGCCGAATGGGAGCGGATGAGCCGCGCGGCCGCCGCGGACGTGCGGGAGCGATTCCGGGTGGAACGGGTCGTGCCGCGCTACGAGGCGCTCTACGAACGCGTGGTGGCCAGCCCGGGGCGGCGGGTGTGACACGTCCGAGATGCGGCCGAGGTTCCTCGCGGGCACCGGGCCGCACGCTTCGGCCGGATTGTGCCCCGGGGTCCCGGACCTGTATACTCAAGGTTGTCGGCTCGAATGGAGGTTGCGCTGGGGCGCAAGACGCTGCGGCCGGTGCTGTCTTCGAACCGGGAGGTGCATCCATGCAAAGGTGCATCCTGGCGATCGCCATCGTGCTCGGATTCTCCTCGTGGGCGCTGGCCGACGAGACCGAGTTCGTCGCCGAGCAGATCTGCTGCGTCCTCGAGGAAGGCCACACGATCGAGGAGATCAACGCCCGCTGGGGCACCACGACGATCCATGCCGACCTGGAGAATGACTTCTACCTCCTGCATGTGGAGGGCGTCGAGGATCTGCTCGAGTTCGTCGAACGGATGGCCGGGGACGAGGCGATCGACATCGTGGACGTGAACTGGTACCTGGAAGCGCCCGAGAGCGTCCGCCAGATGGTCGTCACGGCCATCGGGGGCACCTATGAGGAGTACGTCGACCAATCGATGACCGCCCGCATCGGACTCGACGCCGCCCACGCGATCACCCGCGGCGAGGGCGTGACGGTGGCCGTGCTCGACACGGGCGTCGACCCGCAGCACGAGGTGTTCGCGGGGCGACTGTCGGCATTCCGCTACGATTGTCTGGAATTCGACTTCGAGCCCTGGGAGACCGCCAACGGCGAGGATGACGACGGGGACGGAGAGATTGACGAGGGCTTCGGCCACGGGACCATGGTAGCAGGGCTGGTCGCCCTGATCGCGCCGGACGCGCAGATCATGCCCATTCGCGTGCTCGACGACGACGGCCGCGGCACTTTGTTCGCCATCGCCAAGGGCATGATTGCGGCCTGCGCGCACGAAGCACAGATCATCAACGCCAGCTTCGGAACGCCGAACGTGGTCGAGACCATCAGTCGCCGCCTGCGCGTGGCCTCGATGCACCAAGTCATGACCGTGGCCGGGGCGGGCAACCGCGACCTCGAATTCCCCGCCTACCATCCGGCCTGCGATGAGCTGGCCTTCATGGTCACAGCGCTTGACTCCGCAGACGTGAAGGCCGGCTTCGCCGATTTCAGCGCGCACGTGATCGTCTCGGCCCCTGGCGTGGGGCTGCGCAGCGCCTATCCAGGCGGGTGGGCCAACGGCAGCGGCTGTTCCTTCGCAACGCCGCTCGTGGCCGGGGAGATGGCCTTGCTCCTGAGCGCAGAGCCCAGTCTCACATTCGAGCAGATGGGTGCTGCGCTCGAGACCGGCGTCGATCCCATCTACGGGCATGCCGGCAACCAAGCCTATCTGGGCAAACTGGGCACGGGGCGCATCAACCTGCCGCGGGCCCTGGGGGAAACCAGCTCGGTGCCGGCCGCTCTCGACGGGGGAGCCCGGCTCCGCATCTGGCCCAACCCGGCGCTGGGCGAGATACGAATGGACTACTCCGCGCCTGGCTCGGGGCCCTGGCGCCTGGCCATCTACGACGCCAGCGGGCGGCTCGTCCACCGCGGCGAATGGACCGCCGGAGAGCCCGTGGTCTGGTCGGCCCGCGACCTCTCCGGCCGGCGGGTTGCGCCGGGGACCTACTTCGCAAAGCTGACCGGCGGGCGCCAGACCGCCAACGCCGCCGTGACCGTTCTGCGCTGATCGCAAACGCCAAAGCGCACTCCGTCCGGGGCCGGGCAAGCGACACCAGGCCCTTCTCGTTCCTCGTGCTCTTACGCGTGTATTTCTGCCACTCCGTCCTGCGTCTACCTGTCATAGGGCTGATTCCGGCCTGAGAGCGCGGGATGGACGGGGATGCCCCGCTAGGAGCGGCCAGATGGCGGCGACGCCTGGAGCACCCAGGATCGCGATGTACTCGCACGACACGTACGGGTTGGGTCACCTCACCCGCACGAGCCGGCTCGCCCGCGGGATCACGCGGGCCTTCCCGGGGAGCACTATTCTCATCCTCTCCGGATCCCCAATCGCGCACCGCTTCACGTTTCCGCCCGGGGTCGACTACATCAAGCTTCCCGCGGTGGTGAAGACCGGGCCCGACACCTACGTGCCGCGCGAGCTCGGAATCTCGAGACAATCGGTTCGGCGCATGCGCACGCAGATCATCTACGACGCGCTCGAGGAGTTCCGTCCGCACCTGTTCCTGGTGGACAATGTCCCAGCGGGGATGAAAGGTGAGCTACTGCCCATTCTCGCGTGGCTGCACGGGCGCCGGCCCGAGACGCGGATCCACCTCAACCTGCGCGATGTGCTCGACGATTGCGGCGTGATCCGCGCAGCCTGGCGCCGCGATGACATCTACGCGCTCCTGAGAACGTGCTACGACGCGATCCACATCTTCGGGCTGCCGGGCGTCTTCGACGCCGTAGGAGCCTATTGCCTGCCGGCTGATCTGAGCGAGCACCTGGGCTACGTCGGGCCCGACGTCGACGGAGCGATCGGAGGGGCGCACCTGCCGCCTGCCGCGCCCGGCCGGCAGCGCGTCCTGGTGACGATTGGGGGCGGCGGCGATGGAGCTTCGCTTCTCGAGACTGTTGCCGGACTCCAGGTCCGGCTCGCCCGGTGCAGTCCCTTCCAGTTCCACGTGGTCACGGGCCCGCTCATGGATCCCGGCACGCGTGATGCGGTGGGAAGGCAGCTGGCCGATCTCGACGGCGTGACCCTGCACGAATTCGTCGAGGATCTCCCCGCCTGGATGGCCGGGTGCGACCTGGTGCTGTCGATGGGGGGGTACAACACCCTCTGCGAGATCCTGGCCTGTGCCCGGCGATCGGTGGTCGTCCCGCGCGTCTATCCGCGCCAGGAGCAACTCATACGCGCGCGGGCCTTCGAACGGCACGGCCTTGTGGAGGTCATCGATCCGCGCGAGCTGAGCGCCGAGAGTCTGGAGGCCCGCCTGCGCCGGTCGCTGCGGCGAACGCCGGTGCTCCCGGCGCCCCCGCGGATCTTTGGGGGCGTGGCCGCGCTGCAGCAGAGACTCCGGGCCCTGTTGGGGTGGGGCAGCGGGAAGACCTCGGCGCGCGGGTCTGCTTCCCGCCGGCCGGCCGCCATTCCTCGATCGCTCAACCACAAGGGGGCGCTGCTCATCCTCGCTACACTCACCGGCGCTCTGGCGGCAGGGGCGGCGCCGGACGAGATCCGCCCGGCCCGGGTCTTCGCGGAGGTCGCCGCGGGCTACGATACGAATATCCTCAACTCCTCCGATGCGGAGCTGAATGCCTTCGACACGCAGGATCCCGAGGCGTTCTTCGCGATCAACCGCACCGCGGATGCGTCGATGCGTCTGGCCGTGGAGGCGGACTGGCGGCTGGGTCGTGTGCTGGGAATGAAGCCCAAGCTGCGCGCCGGCTATGCGCGGGACCAGTTCGCGCACAATCCGATCACAGGGGTGAGTGCGTACACCGCGGAGATGAGCACCAGGCTGCCCGCGGAGATGCGCTCGACCCTGACCTGCGCCTATCGACCGCAGGTCTACGGGCGGCATCGCGTGGACAAGGACGCCCTCCCGGGCGATGCGCGGTATCGGGCGGAGGCGCATCGGCGCTGGGATGTCGAGTGGACCGTCGAGCGCGCGGTCAACCCGACCGTCAGCGTGGGCGCGTCGGTGGAGGGGACCTGGAAGAACTACACCGAGCCCTTCGTCGAGCGAGACCAGCGCCGCCTGGGCCTGGCATTGTCGAGCGAGGTCACGACCGCGCGCCGTGTCTCCCTGGAGATCTCGGGCGGGTGGCGACGCGCGCTGTCACGCAACCAGCCGGACCTGGGCAAGGACCTCTCCTACTACGAATGGGAGATCGGGCCGGAGATCACGTGGGACGGCCCCTCGGCCGACACCGAGCTGTCGGCTGCCCTTGACCTCTCGTGGCGGCACTACACCTCGCGCGATCCTGATGACGAGAACCACTACCGGCGCCACGACCTCTTCGGGGGGGTCAGCGCGGCCCTGCTCTATCGGCTCTCCGGTTGCCTGGCCTGGCGCCTGGCCGGCGGCCACGCCTGGCGCTCGGCCGCGTTGAATTCGGGGGAGGAGGCTGACTACGACGAGGAGGGCTCCTTTTCCGAGTGGGTTTGGGAATCTGGGCTGCGGTGGGAGTGGGAACGCTGAGAGGACCCAGGAGCATGCTTGACATCAGGGCAACGCTTGGCATCCAGACCCGCCTGCTGCGGTCCACGATCGGTGCGCGCATCTTGCGGACCTCAGTCTTGGCGGTGTTCGCTGTTGCGTTAGGGTCGTCCCCTTGCACGGCCTCGCCTTCCGGCATCTGGCCCGTATTTCGAGGGGACGCGCGGCACTCCGGGGCAACGGACCGGGAGGCACCCAACGATTCTGTGCTGGCCTGGTCCCTGGCCACGGGCGACAGCATCCTCTACGCCTCGCCGGCCGTCGCGAACGACGGCACGGTCTACATCGGGAACCTGGACAAGGAACTCATTGCCGTTTCCTACTGGGGGGCACCCCGCTGGGTGTTCGTCGGCGAGGGCAACTTCCGCTACTCGTCCCCGGCCATCGGCGAAGACGGCACGGTCTACGTCGGGGGCAGCGATGGGGTGTTGTACGCGGTGCGGGAGAACGGCACGCGCAAGTGGACCTTCGAAGCCGGGGGGGCGATCAAGACGTCGCCGACCCTTGGCGCCGATGGCAGGATCTACTTTGGCGCAGATGACGGGCGTCTCTACGCCGTGCGGCCCGACAGCACCCTGGCCTGGTCGTACCCGACGGGCGGCATCGTGCGCAGCTCACCGGCCGTCGGCCCCGACGGCACGATCTTCTTCGGTTCGGCGGACCACTACCTCTACGCGCTCTGGCCCAATGGAACCCTGCGGTGGCGGGCCGCCACCGGGGGCGAGATCAAGTACTGCTCGCCCGCGGTGAGTCTCGACAACGTGGTCTATTTCGGATCCTACGACGGTTACATCTACGCCGTCACGGTTGGACAGGAGCTCGTCTACGCGACGTACACGGGGCACGCCATCCGATCCTCTCCCGCTCTGGCGCCCGACGGCAGGCTCTTTGTCGGAAGCGGCAACAACCTCCTGGCCCTCACCGCCGGTGGAGACATCGACTGGACGTACGACACCGGGGGCGAGGTCGCCAGTTCGCCGCTCTACTACACGGACGACTTCGTGGTGTGCGTTGGGGCGGATGACGGCGTGTTCCACTGCGTGCACGACGACGGGTCGAGCGATTGGACCTACACGGTGGGTCAGCCAATCCGTTCCAGCCCGGCACCGGGTCCGGCCACGATGATCCACGTCGCGGACGTGAGCGGCAGCCTGTGGTCTTTCGGCATGGGCCCCAGCGTTGATGTGCGGGAGCGTTGGGGGGATGTGGGCGGGCCGACCCTGACCGTCCGCCCGAATCCTTCATCCGGGCCGGTCTCGGTGCGGCTGGAGAGCGGCATGGGAACCCTGACGCGGGTTCTCGTTCTGGATACAGCCGGGCGGTGCGTGAGGGTCCTGAACGGTCGCGGCAGCGAAATCCCCTGGGATGGCCGCGACCAAGACGGTGTGCCGGTGGGTGCGGGATCCTACCTGCTCCGGTCGACGGAGGCGGGTTCGGCCGGACGCGTGTTGATTCTCCGCTGATGACGAGGGACACGGGCAGTTGAGGACACCCGGGAGCATCATCAAGACGAGCGGGGCCCGGGTGGGGCTGCTGCTGGCGGCAGTCTTGCTCACGGGCTGTGAGGCCGACCTGCAGGACGGGATCGGCCCACGCGTTCCGGTGCCCAACGCGACGGGAGGCGTGGTTCGAGAGGCCGCGCCGGCCGGGGGGCTGGAGGTCGAGCTGCGTCGCGCAGCGGACGCGGTGGTCATCAACAGCACCGAGACTGCGAGCAACGGGCGGTTTGACTTCTCGGACGTCGGTGCGGGCGCCTGGGAGGTCAAGATCTCCGGGGACGAGAACGGGGACTTCGAGGCGGTCACGCGCGAGTTCACGCTGGCGGATCCGGACAGCTTGGTTGACCTGGGCGTCTTCGATATCGCGGCGTACGGGGCCGCCCCGCTCGCGCCGGAGGACGGCGCTGTGATGGCGAGGCCCGGGCCCTTTGCACCGGTGCTCTTCACGTGGAGCCTGCCCACGCGCTCGGTGCTCTGGGCGCGCGCGCAGGTATACGACGCGGCGGGTCAGGCCGTCTGGGTCTCCGACAAGGAGGCGGTCGTGCAGGCGCTATGGAACGGACTGGGGAGTGAAGGTGAATACGCGGGCCGGCTCGTCCCGGCCGGCGACTACACGTGGCGCGTGAAGGTGGGCTTTGCCGATGGGACCGAAGCGCGACTCGACCGGCGCGGGGTGCGTTTCGAATGACGGCGGCCTCGGCACAGATTCGCGATCCCTCGTGCGCGGCCGTCAGGGCGCGCGAGCGGGACACGCCGGGCGAGTCCCATCTGGGGTATGTCGCCAAGATGTTCCCGCGCATCTCCGAGACCTTCATCCTCCAAGAGGTGCTCGCGCTGCAGGGGGAGGGGGTGCCATTGCGCATCTACTCGCTCCTGGCGCCCACCCGTGACGGGCGTACCCATGCCGAGGCCCTGCCGCTGCTACCCGAGGTCTCGATCGCACCGCGCCCCTGCTGGTCGGATCTCGCGGAGTTCGCGGGGAGCCTCGGGCGCTGCTGGCGCGCTCGGCCGGACGACACGGTCCGCGAGCTCGTGCGGGCGATCCTCCCGCCGACGCCGCGCAAGTGGAGGCGCTTGTGGCAGGCGCTCTGGCTGGCCGATCGCGTGCGGCGCGACCGGGTCGGGCACCTGCACGCGGCCTGGGCACACACACCGGCCTCTGTCGCCCGCCGCGCCCATCGCCTCTCCGGCGTGCCCTGGAGCATGGCCGCGCACGCCAAGGACATCTACCTCTCGCGCCCGAGTTCCCTGGTGAAGAAGCTCGGCTCCGCCCGCTTCACGTTGGCCTGCACGAGATCCAACCAGGACCTGTTGCTGCGGCTCGCCGGCGACCCAGCCGGGGCGGCACCCGGTCCCGAGGTGGAGTGCTACTACCACGGTGTCGACACGTCATTCTTCGCGCCCGCGGCCGGACCCGTCGGCCCGGATCAGCGAGAAAGGCCCGCCGCGGGCGGCTCAGACCTCGAGGCCCCGCTCATCGTGTCCGTGGGGCGTCTCGTGCCCAAGAAGGGTTTCGACGTGCTGGTCTCCGCCGCAGCCCTGCTGCAGGAGCGCGGCGTGCCATTTCGGCTTGAGATCATCGGTGACGGGCCGCTGCGGGCCGATCTTGAGCGCAGGATCCACTGCGCGCGCATCGAGGGCGCGGTCAAGCTGCGTGGACTGCTCACGCGTGCCGAGGTGCGCGACACCTACCGGCGCGCGTGCTGCGCGGTGCTGGCCTCGCGGGTGACGCCCGATGGGAATCGCGACGGCATCCCCAACACGCTGGTCGAGGCCATGGCGTGCGGCTTGCCGGTGGTCTCCAGTCGCCTGCCCTCGATCCGGGAATTGGTCGTCCATGGGTTGAATGGGCTGCTGGTTCCGCCGGAGGATCCCGCCGCCCTCGCCGATGCGCTCGAGAGGCAGTTGCGAGACCCGTCCTTCAGCCGGCAGATGGGGCGCGCGGGGCGCGAATGGGTCGTCCGGGAGTTCGATGCCCGCTCGTGGAACCTGCGCGTCGTGGAGCGTCTCCAGCGGGCGCTGAGTATCGCCAACATCCTCTACCTGTCAGCCGATCGTGGCGTGCCCATCAGGGGGTCGAAAGGGGCCTCGGTGCACGTGCGCGCCGTGGTGCAGGCCATGGTCGAGCGCGGCGTGGGGGTCGAGATTCTGTCCACCCGGGTCGGGCCAAACAGCGGCCCGCAACCGCCCGCGTCCGTGACGACCGGCGGTCTGGGCGCGCACGGGCAGGCCCGGGTGGCGCGCCTGGCGCGCTGGCTGAGGGGCGGCCAGCCCCTGGAGCGAGCCCTGCTACGTCTGGCGGACAACGGGCCGCTCTATCGCGCCGCCCTGGACCTGGCACGGCGCCACCACGCCGATCTCATCTACGAGCGCTACGCCCTCACTGCCCTAGCCGGGTCGTATGTCGCGCGCAGGCTCAGGATACCGCACGTGATCGAAGTGAACGCCCCGCTGGCGGAGGAAGAGGCGCGCTTTCGCAGCCTGCGTCTGGCGAGGCTCGCTCGCTGGGCAGAGGGCTGGGTTCTGCGGCGCGCTGACCGCGTGGTGGTCGTATCGGAGCGGCTGGCAGAGCACGTGCAACGTCTCGGTGTGCGCCGCGACAAGGTGCTCGTTCTGCCGAATGCGGTCGATCCAAGGCTCTTCCATGCCGGCATCGACGGGGATGGGGTGCGCGCCCGCCTCGGACTCGGCGCGCGTTTCGTCGTGGGGTTCAGCGGCACCCTCAAGCCCTGGCACGGCGTGGAACACCTGCTGCGCGCGGCGGCCCTCGCCCAGCAGGCCGTCCCGGCCATCGAACTCCTTGTGATCGGTGACGGGCCCGAACGCGCGAACCTGTCGGAGCTGGCGCAGCGACTGGGAATGGAGGGGTGGACGCACTTCCTGGGCAGCCTGCCGCACGATCAGGTTGGGGGTTACCTCGCGGCGTGCGACGTTCTGGTCGCACCCTACGGGCGGCTCGAGCACGACTGGTTCTCACCGCTCAAGGTTGCCGAGTACCTCGCGATCGGGCGGCCGGTGATCGCGTCCGCTGTCGGGCAGCTGCGCGATGGTTTGGGCCCCGAGCAGGGAACGCTCCTGGTCCCGCCGGGCGATGAGCGAGCCCTGGCACAGACCCTGGTCGACCTGGCCTCGGACCTGTCGCTTCGACACTCCCTCGCCCGGGCGGCCGCCGACCACTCGCCCTGGACCTGGGCGCAGGTGGCCAGCCATATTCTCGCCGCCGGCGAGGCCGCCCGCCGCGAGCAATGGAGGTGGGCGTCATGAACGACCCGGCGGCACCGGGGCCCCTGGCCGTCGGCTACATTCTGAAGATGTTCCCGCGCTTCTCCGAGACCTTCATCCTCAACGAGATCCTGGAACTCGAACGACGCGGTGTGAAAGTCGCCGTCTTCTCGATGAAGTCTCCCGATGAGGTTGTCCGCCAGCCGGGCGCAGCGCGGGTGCAGGCGCCGGTATACGTGGTGCCCCCGCTGACCGGCCGGCACCTGTGGCAGCACGGACGGTGTCACGCGACGTGCTTCTTGCGGGCCCCACTGCGGTACCTGCAGACGCTGACCTTCGCATTCCGGCGGGGCAGTTCGGCATCGTATCGGAAGTTCCTGGCGGCGCCCTACATCGTCTGCCGGTCGCGCGCACGGGGTGTGGAACACTTCCACGCTCACTTCGCCAGTGGTCCCGCCCGGCAGGCGAAGTTCGCGTCCTTGCTGTCGGGCATCCCGTTCAGCTTCACGGCCCATGCCAAGGACCTGTTCTGGGTCGGGCACCAGCACGGGAGGAACAACAAGCTCAAGAAGCGCGTGCGCCTGGCCGCCTTCGTGGTCGTGATCAGCGAGTACAATCGGCGCTTCATCGAAGGATTGGGATTCAAGATCCCTCGCCGGCGGCTAGTGACCCTGTACAACGGTCTCGATCTCGGGTCGTGGACCTTTGCGCGCCCGACAGGCCTTCCGCGATACCCCGCTATGGATGAGATCCCGCTCATCTGTGCGGTGGGGCGTCTGGTCGAGAAGAAGGGCTTCGAGACTCTGGTCGAGGCCTGCGCGCAGCTGCGTCGCGACGGGGTACGCGTGCGCTGTGTCGTCGCTGGCGAGGGAGAACGGCGTCGGGGGCTGGAGGAGCTGGTCCGCCTCCACGGGCTGGGTGACTGGGTGGCCTTTCCCGGCCCGCTCGATCAGGCGCGCCTGGTCGAAGACTTGTACATGCGGGCGTCGCTGCTCGTTGCGCCTTCCGTGGCCTGCAGCGACGGGGATCGGGACGGCATCCCCACCGTCACTCTCGAGGCGATGGCCGTGGGGCTCCCGGTCATCGCCACGCCGGTGTCGGGCATCGGGGAGGCGATCACCCACGGAGAAACGGGACTGCTCGTACCGCCCGGGGACGCCCGCGCGCTGGCGAGCCAGATCCGCGCCGCGCTGGAAGACCAAGACCTGTTGGCTCGGCTGGCATCCGGCGCTCGGCGCCACATGGAGATGCGGTTCGATTTGCGCCAGAACGCTAAGATTCTGATTCACCTGATGACCACGGCCGCCCGGGGTGGGGTGGTCTGGTCAGAGGACAAGATGCGCGAGCGGGTGGGCCTGGCGGGGCGCGGCGCCACCGCGGACGTGCCCGAACCGCCGGCGCGGCACCCCTGCGCCCACGAGCCGGATGAAGCCCGGCTGGAGGAGTCGGCGCCATGAGGCTCAGGCTCACGTTGAGCGCTGGACCGTTGGCGCGCAGCCTGCGGGACACAGGCCGCTTTCTCGCGCTGCTCAAGCACCTGAGACCCTACCTGCGCCCGCAGCTCGGCAGCCTCACGATCGCCGTCCTCGCCAGCCTGGGCTATGCGATTGTGACCCTGCTCGAGCCGTGGCCGCTGCAGCTCGTCTTCGACGGCATCCTGCTCCAGCGTCCGGTGGCGATGCTGGGGACCGACCTGACCCCGCTTGCCACCAGCCGGCCGCTCGTGATGCTGGCTGGCGCGGCCCTGGCGGTCCTGCTCCTCGCAGTTCTACGCGGACAGTTCTACTACACTCAGAACGTCCGCGCCGCCCTGGCAGGCCTCGATGTCGTCATGGCCATCCGGCGCGAACTCTTCCATCACCTGCAGGTTCTCTCGCTCGGGTTCCATCAGCAGGCGCGGAGCGGGGATCTGCTCATGCGTCTGACCGGCGATATCGTCATGCTGCGCGAAATGGTCGTTGCCGCCCTGGTCGGATTGCTGACCCAGGGGTTGGTCCTGCTGGGCATTCTTGCCATCATGGCGCACCTGAACCTCCGGCTCACGTTGGTCGCGGTCCTCATCGTCCCGGTGCTCTTCGTACTCCTCTCCGTCTTTCGCCTGCGACTGCGCGATGCCGCCGACCAGCAGCGCCGGCGCGAAGGGAAGCTCGCCGCGACCGCCCACGAAGTCCTGGCCTCCGTGCACCTCGTGCAGGCGTACACCGCCGAGAGGCACGAGGACGAACGGTTCAAGGAGATGAACAGGCGGAGCGCCAGTTCCGGTGCGAGGATGGCGCGCATCGAGGCGCAGTTCAATCGGGCGGTCGAGATTGCACTCGCAGCCGGGATCTGTGCGACACTCTGGCTGGGGGCCGAGGCTGTGCTGTCGCAGCGACTGACGCCGGGTGAGCTCCTCGTCTTCCTCGCCTACATGCGGAGTCTCTACCGGCCGCTGCGTCAAGCCTCGAAGATGACCCAGCGCATGGCCAAGGCGGCAGCGTGCGGCGATCGGGTCCTCGAGGTGCTCGATCAGATCCCGACGGTTCAGGACCCGCCCGAGGGACTCTCGTTGCGTGACGTCCGGGGCCTCATCGAACTCCGCGGCGTCACCTTCGCCTACGGGGCTCTTGATCCCGTCCTGCACGATGTGTCGCTCGAGGTGGCGCCAGGGGAGATGGTGGCGCTGGTCGGTCCCACTGGTGCTGGCAAGAGCACCTTGCTGGCCCTCATCCCGCGGTTCTACGACCCACAGCAGGGCGAGATTCTCATCGACGGAACGCCCATTCGTCGCGTTCGGTTGAAATCGCTGCGCCGCCAGATCAGTGTCCTGCCGCAGGAGACCGTCGTGTTCGGGGTCTCGGTGCGGGAGAACATCGCGTACGGAGCTGTAGGCCGCAAGCACCGCCCGGTGGATCCGGCGGCCATCGAGCGGGCGGCCCGGGCTGCCCAGGCCCACGCCTTCATCTTGGATCTGCCAGAGGGCTACGACACGATCATCAGCGAGCGGGGCACCTCGCTCTCCGGCGGCCAGCGGCAGCGCATCGCGATCGCCCGCGCGATGATCCGCAAGGCCCCCATCTTGCTGCTCGACGAACCCACCACCGGCCTCGACCCCGTTGCCGCGGGGGAGGTCTTGACGGCGCTCGAGCGTCTTACGCGCAGTCGCACAACCCTGGTCGTCGCCCATCATCTGGCCACGGTGCTGCGGGCGGACCGCATCGTCTTTCTCGAGGCTGGGCGCGTGGTCGAGCTGGGCACCCACGAGGAGCTCCTGGAACGCGGGGGCCGGTACGCCGAATTCGTCCGAACGGAGTGGGGTGAGTTGTTGCGGCGAGGGGCCCGGTCGAGCGGGCAGGCGCCGCAGGGGGCCCTGCCGTGACCGCGGCACTGAAGGCACAAGAACGCGCCCTCGATCCCGATCAAGCGGGGAGACTGCTCCGGCACGTCAGCTCCGGTTCCGGCTGGCGGATCCGGCGCCTGCTGCACCTGACACCGGGGCACCTGCGACCCGGTCGTCGCATGGTCGTGTGCTACGAGATCGAGGGATCTCCACCTGGCGGGCTCGCGGGTGTCTACACGCTGTACGGCAAGCTGTACCGCGGCCATGCGGGCGAGCGCGCTTGCGGGGCATACAGGCTCCTCGCACCGCACCTGCCGCCGCGGGTGCGCCTGGCCGAGGTCCTGGGCTACGACCCGCGGTGGCGCTTCCTGCTTCTGGAAGGGCTGTACGGGGAGCTCCTGGGCGACGTACTCCGGCGAGAAGGCGCGCACGCCCATCTGGCCTCATTCGGGGAGATCCTGGCGGAGTTCCACACCTGTGGCGCCATCCGGCTGGGCGCTGGATCGGGGATGCCCGGATGGCCCCAGGCGGCCGGCGTCTGCCCTTTGCGAGTGCACGATGGGGAGGCAGAGGGACGCATCCTCGAGCTGGCGCGCGCGCGGGCGCAGCAGGCTCCCTGGGAGCCTGCTGCGCTGACCAGCTTCACGGCATGTGTTGACGAGGCCATGCAGGCGCTGCGGTCAGGCTCACCTGCCGGATCCGATCGCGGACGGACGGTGGTTCACCGCGACCTCTATCCGCAACAGGTCCTCCTGTCGGCCCGCCGCACTCCGGCCGCGCTCCTGGAGGGGCCATGCGAGGACGAGTCCTTCGGGCTCCTGGACCTCGACGAAGTGAGCTGCGGGGAGCCGGAGATCGACTGCGGAAACTTCATCGCGCACCTCTTTCTGGATGATCTGCAGACCCTCGGCTGCGTGAGGGTAGCTCCGACCCGGGTGCTGTCATTTCTCGCCGCGTACACACGGCGAGCGGCAATCCGCCCCGAGCGACTCCGGGCCTACACGGCCGGGTCGCTGATGAGGCTGGCCTCGCTGGAGCGCATCAGTCTGCCGGCGTCGTCGGTGCTGCGATGGCCGGCGCTGGCGTCCGCCCTGGTGGCGGTGGCCCAGGAGGTGCTGGCTGGGGGCCTGCCCGGCTCGATCTGACGCGCGGAGCGACGGGCCCACGGCGACCATACGACGGTGTCGCGACGATCTTGCACCGGGCGTGCACCGGACTTGAGGTTCAGGCGCCCCGACTGTACACTCATAAATGGGGTGGCTTAGCGTAACGAACTGACAAGGGCTGCTACGGTGGATGGCTGTCACCAGGGACGGCACCGGGGGAGTGCAAGAATGCGCGGACCTTTCCTCGCGCTCGCGATCCTGCTCGGATTCTTCTCGAGCGTCTTGGCCGATGTTGTCGAGAACGATGTCATCTCCAAGTTCGTGCCCGAGCAGATCTGCTGCATCCTCAAGGAAGGCTACACGATCGAGGAAGTCAACGAGCGCTGGGGCACAACCACGATTGAGGCCATGCCGGAGATCCGCTTCTACCTGCTGCGGGCCGAGGGGGTGGTAGATCTGCTCGCTTTCATCGAGCAGATGGCGACAGACGAGGCGATCGAGCTGGTCGAGCCGAACTGGTTCCTCGAGACGCCCGAGGGTGTCCGTCAGATGGTTGTGACGATGATCGGGGGGACCTACGAGGAATACCTCGACCAGACGATGACCGTCCGCATCGGACTCCATGAGGTCCATGCGATGACGCAGGGCGAGGGCGTGACGGTAGCCGTGCTCGACACGGGTGTGGATCCCTCGCACGAGGTGCTCAGCGATCGGCTGGCGCCATACCGCTACGATTGCATCGACCACGACCACGAGCCCTGGGAAACCGCCAACGGCCTGGATGACGACGGGGACAGGCAGATCGACGAGGGCTTCGGTCATGGGACCATGGTAGCCGGGCTGGTCGCTCTGATTGCGCCGGAATCGCGGATCATGCCGATCCGCGTGCTCGACGACGAGGGGTGTGGCACGCTGTTCAATGTCGCCAGGGGCTTCATCCTGGCGAGCGCGCACGGGGCGGACGTCATCAATGCCAGTTTTGGCACGCCCCATGTGATCGAGGTCATCAGGCAGGCGCTGCACGTGGCCAGCATGCATGACGCCATGATCGTGGCCGGGGCCGGCAACCGCAACCAGGAGCACCCGCCCTACTTCCCGGCCTGCGACGAGGCCGCCTTCATGGTCACGGCCGTCGACTCCGCGGATGTGAAGGCCGATTTCGCCGACTTCAGCACCCTCGTCCACGTCTCGGCACCCGGCGTGGGCCTGCGCAGCGCCTACCCGGGCGGTTGGGCCAACGGCAGCGGTTGCTCGTTCGCGACGCCCTTGGTGGCCGGCGAGACGGCCCTGCTCCTGAGCCTGGAGCCGGGTCTCGACCCCGAGGCGGTCGGTGCGGCACTGGCGGCCGCCATCGAGCCTATTTACGGCATCCCAGGGAACGCGAGGTACATAGGCAAGCTAGGTACAGGGCGGATCTATCTGCCGCGGGTCCTCGCGACCGGTGCCGTCCCATCCTCAGCGAGCGACGGGCCGCGCGTCCACGTCTGGCCCAACCCAGCCCGGGGCGATGTCCGGCTGGATTGCTCGCCGGGGGGCGAGGTACCGTGGCGCCTCGCCATCTTCGACGCTGCCGGACGGCTCGTCCACCTCGGCGAGCCGGCGACCGGCGAACGGGCGGTCTGGTCGGCCCGGGACCGGGCCGGCCGGCGGGTTCCGCCGGGGACCTACTTCGTCAAGCTGACGAGTGGACGGCAGGCCGCGACGGCCACCGTCGCAATCTTGCGCTGAGCGCCGGCCTGCCCGCCCCCCGGCGGGCGGGTCTCGCAGCCGGCGGTCCCTCGTCATTCCCTGGCGGACTTCCTCCTGGGTGTGTATTTCCCCCAGCCTGAGTCCGTCTACTGGGTGAGGCGACGCCAGGCTTCCCGTTCGTATCGGCAGGCGTCACCCCAGCAGTCTGGTGAAGTGACGGATTGGTGGTTCCTCCGGGGGACCTGTCAGCTCTGACTGATGCGCTCGGAAAGCAGTTGCAAGACCGGCTTCTGGGTCGTCAGATGGGACGCGCAGGGCGATGGGTTCCCCGGGGATTTCTTGCTGCTCGGGGGTCGGGCGAGCGGAGCCTTCTCAGATCCCGTGCACGCTGAAGCTGGCCCAGTAGAAGGGGTGGTTCCACGCTGAGCGCACCTCGCGCCCTGCCGCCGCCAGCGCCGCGGCCGAGTCGCTGCACCTGGCCGCCCGCGAGCCGTCGGCAGTGCAGTGGCGGTAGAAGGCGGCCATGAGCTGCCGCGTGGCCTCGTCGTGCACGCGCCAGGTGCTGGCCACCAGTTGCCGCGCGCCCGCGGCGAGGAAGCCGTGGGCTACCCCGGAGAGGTCATCCCCCCGTCCGGTGAACACCTGCCCCGAATTGCACGCGCTCAGCACCACCAGATCCGCACTCAAGCAGTGGTCAAGGAGATCGACCAGGAAGAGACCGCCGTCGATCGTACTCAAACGCGAGAAGAGCGGATTGTCTTCGCGAAACGTTCCGTGTGCGCTCAGGTGGACGATGCGACACGCGTCCATCGCATCCAGGACCGCCTGCGCCGTGGGGTCGTGCAGGATGCGCAGCTCAGAGGATGCGAAATGCGCCGCGACCTCTTCCAGCTCGGCTGCGACCGCCGCAGGACCACCGGAGGTCGATCCGCACAGGAGCGCGCCACGCTTGCGGCTGCGTCGGCCGCGACGCAGCAGCGCGTCGGCGGTCGGGCACCGCGAGACGATGTAGCGCGCATCGATGTAATCCGCACCGTCCCGCAGACACTCGAACGGCACGCGATGCAGGAACCGGTGGGGCACGAAGATCAGCCGCCCCCGGGCCGGCAGGAGATCGAGCAAGGGACGCACGAGGCCATCGTACAGCTCGCTCAAGATGGCGTCCGCCGCCCGGCGCTGGAAGGCGAGTGTGTCGTCAGGCTCGGGCGCCAGCGCCAGGGCGTCGAGCTGGAAGCGGAGGCGTTCAACCTGCGCGCCCAAGAGCGAGCTGGTCACCGGCAGCACGCGATAGGAGCGCGCGCGGCGCGCAAGGACGAGCGCGAGCACCTGCTCGCCCAACAGGAAGTACTCGACCAGGGCTTCGTCGGCCGCCAACCGGCCAGCGATCTCATCCGCGCCGGCCGTGCCCCTCCAGGCCGAGGCGTCGGGGGAGAGGACCTGCGCCCGCCGGATCTTGTCGGCCAGGGAGCGTTCGAGCGCGTGAATCTCAGCTTGCAGACCACGGATGACGGCCGGGTCGGGCAGGCCGCGCTCCGGGTACTCGGTCTCCTCCAGACGCCGCGTGAGCGAGCTGAGCCGCGCGCGCTGGGCCGTCACCTGCTCGCCCGCCGCGGCCAGGCGCGCAGCGCGCG
>CAZDKK010000004.1:0-132440 GCA_964506245.1 uncultured bacterium
CGCCGGCCGGCTCGGAGGGAGCCGCCGCCCCCGCGCCTCCGCCGGGGACGGCCGCCGCGACCGCCCCGCCGGGGGAGGCCGCCGATGACAGCGAAGGGTACGCCGCCAAGGACATCCACGTCCTCAAGGGCCTCGAGGGTGTGCGCCTGCGGCCGAGCATGTATATCGGCAGCACATCGTCGAAAGGGCTCCATCACCTCGTTTATGAAGTCGTCGACAACGCGATCGACGAGTCCCTGGCCGGCTACTGCGACCGGATCGTCGTCACATTGCACAACGATGGGTCGGTGAGCTGCGACGACAACGGCCGCGGGATCCCCACGGATATGCACCCCGAGCAGAAGCGTCCCGCCGTCGAAGTGGTGATGACGATGCTGCACGCGGGGGGCAAGTTCGACCGCAGCAGCTACAAGGTGTCCGGCGGACTCCACGGCGTCGGCGTATCGGTCGTCAACGCACTCTCGCTCTGGATGGAAGTGACGGTCCACCAGAAGGGCGCGGTCTTCCGCCAGCGGTACGAGCGCGGCAACGTCGCGACGGAGCTCGAGATCATCGGGAGCACCAAGCGCCGCGGCACCATCGTGCGCTTCAAGCCGGATCCGAAGATCTTCGAGGAGCTGGACTTCAAGTACGACATCGTGGCCTACCGCTTGCGCGAGCTGGCGTTCCTGAACAAGGGCGTGGCGATCAGCATTCACGAGGAGGGGCCCGAGAGCGCGGCCGATCATCCGGTCTACGTGCGGGAGGACCAGTTCCTCTACGAGGGCGGCCTCGAGGCCTTCGTCAAGCACATCAACGAGGGCAAGACACCGCTCCACCACGAGCCGATCGTGATGAGCCGGGAGCGGGAAGGCTTCGCCATCGAACTGGCGCTGCAGTACACCGACTCCTACGTCGAATCGCTCTTCACCTATGTGAACAACATCAACACCGTCGAGGGCGGGACCCACCTCTCGGGGTTCCGGGCGGCGCTGACGCGGAGCTTGAACGCATTCGGCCAGAAGAGCGGGCTCATCAAGGACGACAAGCTGGCGCTCTCGGGCGACGACGTCCGCGAGGGGCTGACGGCGGTGATCAGCCTGAAGCTGGCCCAACCCCAATTCGAGGGGCAAACGAAGACCAAGCTGGGCAATAGCGAGGTTCGGGGCTTGGTCGAGTCGCTGGTGGGCGAGCACCTGAGCGATTACTTCGAAAACCACGAGGCCGTGGCGCGAACGATCGTGGAGAAGTGCATCAGCGCGGCGCGGGCCCGGGAGGCGGCGCGCAAGGCGCGCGAGCTGGCCCGGCGCAAGAGCATCCTCGACGGGGCGTCGCTGCCCGGCAAGCTGGCGGACTGCTCCGAGCGCGACCCGCAGCGCGCGGAGCTGTTCATCGTGGAGGGCGACTCGGCCGGGGGCAGCGCCAAGCAGGGACGCGACCGGCGCTTCCAGGCGATCCTGCCCCTGCGGGGCAAGATCCTCAACGTGGAGAAGGCGCGGCTCGACAAGGCCTTGGCCAGCGACGCGATCCGCACGCTGATCACCGCGATCGGCACCGGCTTCGGCGACGAGGAATTCGACATCACCAAGGTCCGTTACGGCAAGATCATCATCATGACGGATGCCGACGTCGACGGGGCGCACATCCGCACGCTGCTGCTGACCTTCTTCTACCGATACATGCGCCCGCTGATCGACAACGGATTCATCTTCATCGCGCAGCCGCCGCTGTACCGCATCGCGAAGGGCAAGAAGGAGTGGTACGCGTACAACGACGCGGAGCGCGATCGGCTGATGGAGGAAACCGGGCGCCAAGGGATCATGCTGCAGCGGTACAAGGGCCTGGGCGAGATGAACCCGGATCAGCTCTGGGGGACGACGATGAATCCGGAGCAACGGGTCTTGCTGTCCGTGTCGAATGAGGACGCGGCGGAATCGGACCGGATCTTCTCGATTCTGATGGGGGACCAGGTCGAACCGCGGCGCAAGTTCATCGAGGACAACGCGCTCAAGGTCAAGAATCTGGACATCTAGGCGGCGCACGCGAGGCCGAGGTAAGCCATGGACGCACAGAACCAGCGGATCCTGCCGGTCCTCATCGAAGAAGAGATGAAGTCGAGCTACATCGACTACTCGATGAGCGTCATCGTCTCGCGGGCGTTGCCCGACGCCCGGGACGGCCTGAAGCCCGTGCAGCGGCGGATCCTGGTGGCGATGAACGACCTCAACCTGCGCCACGACCGCCCGTACCGCAAGTCCGCCAAGATCACGGGCGATGTCACCGGCAACTACCATCCGCACGGCACCGTCGCCGCCTACGACACGATGGCCCGCCTGGCGCAGGATTTCTCGCTGCGCTACCCCCTGGTCGACGGCCAGGGCAACTTCGGCTCGGTGGACGGGGACGCCCCGGCGGCCGAGCGGTACACCGAGGCGCGGATGACGCGGCTGGCCGAGGAGATGCTGGCCGACATCGAGAAGCGCACGGTCGACTTCCGTCCGAATTACGACGAGACGCGCGAGGAACCCTCGGTCCTGCCAGCCAAGGTGCCCAACCTCCTCATCAACGGCTCCTCGGGCATCGCGGTGGGGATGGCGACCAACGTTCCGCCCCACAACCTGCGCGAGGTCACCGGCGCGATCCGCCACCTGGTAGACAACCCCGGCGCCTCGGTCGATGACCTCATGCAGCACGTCAAGGGGCCCGACTTCCCAACCGGCGGCGTCATCCTCGGCACCGCCGGCATTCGCCAGTGTTACGAGACCGGGCGCGGCCTCATCACCGTGCGCGCCCGCGCGGAGATCGAGGAGACGAAGAAGGAAAAGCAGGCGATCATCGTCACCGAGATCCCCTATCAGGTGAACAAGACCGCGCTGCTCGAACGGATCGCCGAGCTGGTCAAGTCGGGGAGCATCCGCGACATCGCCGACCTCCGCGACGAGTCCGACCGCGAGGGCATGCGCATCGTGATCGAGCTGAAGCGCGAGGCTCAGCCGAATGTCGTGCTGAACCAGCTGTACAAGCACACGCCGATGCAGATCACGTTCGGCGCCTACCTTCTGGCGCTGCTCGACAACCGCCCGCGGGTGTTCGCGCTGCCGGAGATGTGCCAGGCCTATATCGACCACCGCGTCGAGGTCATCACCCGGCGGACGCAGTACGACCTCGAGCAGGCCGAGGCGCGGGCCCACATCCTCGAGGGGCTCAAGACGGCGCTCGACCACATCGATGCGGTGATCACGCTGATCCGCAACTCCAAGACGGCGGAGGAGGCGCGGGCAGGCCTGATGACCACGTTCGGGCTGAGCGAGAAGCAGGCCCAAGCGATCCTGGAGATGCGCCTGCAGCGCCTGGTCGGCCTGGAGCGCGAGAAGATCGAGCAGGAATACCTGGAGACGATCAGGCAGATCGAGGACTTCCGCAGCATCCTGGCGAGCCGGGCGCGGATCCACGCGATCATCAAGGAGGATCTCGCGGAGTTGGCGCAGAGGTTCGGGGACGACCGGCGAACGGAGGTCGCGCCGCACGAGGACGAGATCGAGCTGGAAGACCTCATCCCGCGCGAGGACATGATCATCACGATCAGCAACCAGGGGTACATCAAGCGCGTCCCGGTGACGACCTACCGGAGCCAGAAGCGGGGCGGCCGCGGGCTGACCGGGGCCAAGACGCGGGAAGAGGACTTCGTCGAGCACCTCTTCATCGCCAACACGCACAGCTACATCCTCTTCTTCACCAACACGGGCCGGTGCTACTGGCTCAAGGTGTACCACGCCCCGATGGGGACGCGGCTGTCGAAGGGAAAGTCGATCCTGAACCTGATCGATTTCCGCCCCGAGGAACGCGTGGCGGCCTTCGCCCAGGCGGATGCCTTCGACGAGGAGCGCTTCGTGGTGTTGGCCACGAGGAAGGGTCAGATCAAAAAGATGCCACTGATCGCCTTCAGCAATCCGCGCCGCAAGGGGATCTTGGCGATGACCCTCGACGAAGGCGACGAGGTGATCGGCGCCGCGGTGACCGACGGCAGCGCGGAGATCGTGCTGGCCAAGCGGGCGGGCAAGGCGATCCGCTTCTCCGAAAGCAAGGTCCGGCCGATGGGGCGCTCGGCGGGCGGCGTCCGGGGCGCGTCGCTGGCGAGCGACGACGACGACGTCATCGGCATGGTCTGCGTGCGGGATCCCAACGCGGCGCTGCTGGTCGTGACACGCAACGGGTTCGGCAAACGCAGCCGGCTCGAGGACTACCGCGTCACGAACCGCGGCGGGCTGGGCGTGATCACCGTCAACATCACCGAGCGCAACGGCCCGATCGTCACGATCAAAGAAGTGGCCGAGGACGACGAAGTGATGATCAGCACCTCGAGCGGCATGCTGATCCGCCTGCGCATGTCGCAGGTTTCGCTCATCGGGCGCGCGACGCAGGGGGTCAAGCTGATCGACCTGCTGCCGGGCGACTACGTGACCGGCGTGGCGAAGATCGTGAAGGGCGAAGAAGAGGGGAACGGCGAGTAGCACGGCTCGCGGCGCGAGCGTGCGGCTCTACAGGGCGCGTCACGGCGCCGGCCTGGCGGCGAGCGCGGGGCACACGGGGAAGGCGAGCCATGGGGATGTTCGAACCGGTCGACCTCAAGGTCGACTTCATCAAGCAAGAGCACGAGGTCCTCGCCTTCTGGGAGAAGGAGAAAACCTTCCAGAAGCTCATGGCGCGCAACCGCGGCCGGCAGCACTGGTCGTTCATCGACGGTCCGATGACGGCCAACAACCCCATGGGGGTGCACCACGCCTGGGGGCGCACGTACAAGGACGTCTTCCAGCGCTACAAGGCGATGCTGGGCTTCGATCAGCGCTATCAGAACGGATTCGACTGCCAGGGGCTGTGGCTCGAGGTCGAGACCGAGCGCGAGCTGGGATTCAACTCGAAGCAGGACATCGAGAACTTCGGGTTGGACAACTTCAGCCGCGCCTGCCGCGCGCGCGTCAAGAAGTTCAGCAAGATCCAGGAGGAGCAGTCGATCCGCCTCGGCCAATGGATGGACTGGCCCAACTCCTACTTCACGCTGACGGACACCAACATCGAGTACATCTGGCACTTTCTGGGGGTCTGTCACGACCGCGGGTGGCTCCGGCGCGGCCACCAGGTGATGCCATGGTGCACGCGCTGCGGCACATCGCTCTCGCAACACGAGCTGACCGATGCCTATGAGGACATCCAGGACACGAGCGTCTTCCTGAGCTTCAAGCTCCACGCCGGGGTGCGACGCGACGGGCCGTGGATGCAGGGCCTGAGCCCGCGGCGCGTGCCGGGGGAGAACGAGCGGCTGCTCGTCTGGACGACGACGCCGTGGACGCTGACCTCGAACGTCGCCGCGGCGGTCAACCCCGGCCTCACGTATGCTCGGGTGGAGTCGCAGGGCGTCGTCTACTACTGCAGCCGGGGGGTGGTCGACGCGATCTTCAAGGGCAACGGCAAGGTGCTCGAGGAGCTGCCCGGCGCCGAGATGGTCGGGTGGGTCTACGACGGGTCCTTCGACGACCTACCGATCCTGCAGGGCGTCGAGCACGTGGTGATCCCGTGGGACGCGGTCGGCGAGACCGAGGGCTCGGGCATCGTCCACATCGCGCCGGGCTGCGGCGCCGAGGACTGCGAGCTGGGTGTCCAGTACGGGCTGCGTGCGATCGCGCCACTGGATGAGCGCGGCATCTACCTGGATGGCTTCGCCTGGCTGACCGGCATGGACGTCCACGACGTGGAGCAGCCCATCTTCGAGGACCTCAAGAAGAAGGGGCTCTTCCTGCGCCACGAGGTCTACCAGCACCGCTACCCGTTCTGCTGGCGCTGCAAGGAAAAGCTCGTCTTCCGCATGGAGGACGAGTGGTTCATCCGCAGCGAGGAGATCCGCCCGCTCATGAAGGCCGCGGCCGAGAAGGTGCGGTGGATCCCCGAGAGCATCGGCAAACGCACGCAGGACTGGTATGACAACATGGGCGACTGGTGCATCTCGCGCAAGCGCTACTGGGGCTTGCCGCTGCCCTTCTACTTCTGCGCCGCGGGCCACAAGACCCTCGTGCGCAGCAAGAAGATGCTGCGCGAGATCGCCGTCGATCCCGCCATGGTCGATGCGCTGCCCGAGCTGCACCGGCCGTGGATCGATCCGATCAAGGTCAGGTGCCAGCACCCCGGCTGCGGCCAGGAGGCCACGCGCGTCCGGGATGTCGGCGACTGCTGGCTCGACGCGGGGATCGTGGGGTTCTCCACACTCAAGTACCACGAAGACCGCACATTCTGGGAGAAGTGGTACCCGGCCGAGCTCATCTCCGAGATGCGCGAACAGGTCCGGCTCTGGTTCTACGCCATGATGTTCACGGGCGTCACGCTCGAGAACCGCGCCCCGTACAAGACCGTCCACAGCTACGAGAAGGTCTTTGACGAGAACGGCAGGCCGATGCACAAGAGCACCGGCAACGCAATCTGGTTCGATGACGCGGTCGAGAAGATGGGCGCCGACGTCATGCGGTGGCTCTACTGCGCGTTCAATCCGGACAACAACCTGCGCTTCGGCTACACCGTCGCCGATGAGATGCGCCGGCGCATCATCACGCTGTGGAACGTCTACTCGTTCTTCGTCACCTACGCGGAGCTGGATGGGTTCGACCCAGCCAAGGACGCCGACCCGGCGCTGGTGGGGCAGAGCCCGAACCCGCTCGACCGCTGGATCGTCTCGTCCCTCTACCAGCTCGTGCGCGACATGCGCAGCGGGCTGGACAACTTCGACGTCATGGTGGGCTTGCGCGAGGCGGACCAGTTCCTCGAGCAGCTGTCCACGTGGTACGTGCGCCGCTCGCGCCGGCGTTTCTGGAAGTCGGAGAGCGACGCGGACAAGAAGTGGGCCTATCACACACTGCATCATGTGCTCGTGACCTATACGAGGGTGCTCGCGCCCATCATCCCGTTCGTGACCGAGGTGATGTTCCGCAACCTCACGGGCCCGGCGCACCGGGCGGGGGAGGCCTCGGTGCTGAAGCTGGGGTGGGACGGGGCGGCCACGCCGGAGAGCGTGCACCTGACACCGTACCCCGAGGAGCGCCCGGAGTTGGTGGACGAGGGGTTGAACACCGCGATGGAGTTCGTGCTGCGCGCGGTGAGCCTCGGCCGCGCGGCGCGGGAGAAGGCGGCTGTCAAGGTGCGCCAGCCGCTCGCGCGCGCCTGGCTCGTGCCGATGGAGGGCTCCCTGCCGCTCGGGGGCCTGGACGCAGCCCTGGCCGAGGAGCTGGTGCGCGAGATCGGCGAGGAGCTGAACGTCAAGGCGACCGACCTGTCGGTCACGAACGCGGCGCAGTTCGGATCGCCGTCGCTCAAGCTCAATTTCCCGGTGCTGGGGAAGAAGTACGGCGCCTCGATGAAGGACCTCGCGGCAAAGGCGAAGGCGGCCTCCGGGGGAGCAGGCGGTCCGGGCGGCGGGTCGCTCAAGACCGACGCCGAGGGACGGCTACACCTGGAAGGCTACGTGCTCGACCCGGGCGAGTTCGAGGTCGCCTTCGAGGGTCGCCCGGGCACGGCGCTCGCGCACGACCGGTACACGATGGTCGTGCTCGACACCGCGATCACCGAGGAGCTGCGCCTCGAGGGCTGGGCGCGCGAGATCGTGCGCGCGGTGCAGGATCTGCGCAAGAAGGCCGGCTACCAGGTCGAGGACCGCATCGCGCTCCACTGCGAGCTGCCGGCGCTGGCGAGCCTGGGGAAGGCGGGCGCGGGACTGCCCGACCCGCAGCAGGTGCTCGCGCGGTTCGGGGAGTACATTCAGAGCGAGACGCTGGCGGTGTCGACCGAGCCCGTGGGCGGCGCCGCGCTCGACGCCTCCGCGGAGGTGAAGCTCGAGGCGGGCGTGAGCGGGAAGGTGGGCGTGCGCCGGGCGTGATGTTGGTGCAGACATCGGCCGCGAGCGAGGCAGCCCGGGCTCACAGATCTCGGTTGCCAGTATTCCCGGTTGCACCACTTGCGGCGCAGGAGTGGACTGGACACGTATCCGCCTGTGTCCCAGCAGTAGGTGGCCGGCCGACCGAACCACGCAATTCGTTGCGAAACAGCAAGGTAGATTTGTCAGAAGGTTCCTGGTTCGCCCTCGCGGTCCCGAACCCTTCGGACGATGCGATATAGAATTGCCCAAATCTACACGACAGACGGGATGAAATAGCCAAATATTGTATTGACCTGCACCCCCCCCTCGACCAGACTGACGCCATGAAGCACATCCCCCGCAAGCTGGAATCCACCCTGGCCGCGCTACTCCGAGAGACGGGGCCAAACCACGACGTGGTTCTCATCGAAGGCGCCCGGCAAGTGGGCAAGACCACGCTGGCAGAACGAGCGCTAGAGCAGGCACGCCTCCCAGCCATCGCCCTCAATCTCGAGAAGCAGACCTTGATCTGCTCCCGAATCGACGAGACGCGCGAGTTCGCAGAGTTCGAGGAACTTCTCCGCGACGAGTTGCACTTCGACCCGAGAGCGAACAGCGTTCTCTTCATCGATGAGGCGCAGGAGAGTCGCAAGCTCGGCGGGTACGTTCGGTTCATGAAGGAATCCTGGCCGGCCGCACGGGTCGTTCTGTCAGGTTCTACGCTGGCCCGGATCTTCAGAGAAGATGTGCGCTACCCTGTCGGGAGGGTCCGCCGCTTCGTCGTGCGCCCGTTCACGTTCACCGAATTCCTCACGGCTGGGGGGCACGAACAGATGGCCCGTGACCTCCTGGCAGATCCAGGCCCCGTGAGCCCCGCGCGACACGGGCGTCTACTGGAAGCCTTGGATCGATTCCTGCTCGTCGGTGGCCTCCCGGAGGTGGTGCTTCTGCATGCGGCGGGGGGCGACTTCGGCCGGCGGCGCGCCGAGATCATTGCTGACTATGGCCAGGATTTCATCCGCTTGTTCGGCGAAGACACCATGGCAATCGTGCAGGGCTGCTTGCGCAGCGTAGCGAACTTCGTGGGGAGCCCATCGAAGAACGCCAGCGTGATCCCGCAGCCGACCAACAAGGTGAACGACGAGATCCGGCGCGTCTTCGCACGCCTCGAAAGCTGGCGCCTCGTACTCCACTGCGAGCAGCGGGGCCCCTCGCCGGAGGCCAGTCAACGGTTCCTGCCCAAACGCTATCTCTTCGACACGGGCGTGTTGCGGCACCTGCGAGAGAAGGCCCTGCCGTCGATCAGCATCGCCTCGACGCTTGACGCCGCCGAGCGACGTCCCCTCGGTGGGATCGTGGAGAACCAGGTCGCCATTGAACTAAGCGAGCTGTTTGGGGAGCTGGCCGGTTGGAAGAAGTCGTCCGCAGGCCTCGATATCGATTTCGTGTCCCGGATCGGTGAGCGCGTGATTCCAATCGAGTGCAAGGCCATCCTCCGGATCAAGCGGACACATCTGCGCGGACTCAGCAACTACCTCCACATGCATGGACAGACACTCGGTGTGCTGGTGAGCTTCGCACCGCTCGAGGTGGTGGAAGGACGGAATGGTGCCACGATACTCAACGTACCGCTCTACCTGGCTGAGCGATTGCCGGAACTGCTGCGGCACTACGGGTGAACAGGGGGTCCGCGGACCATGCAGCTGGGCGCTCCACGCCACTGGCCCGGCCTGGGGGGGCAGACGGCCCTCTCCTGCTCACCCCCGATGGGATATTACTGCACGCGCAGGAAATGACCCGCGGCGGATATCCCGGGCCCGGCCACGCGGACGCAGTAGAGACCACCGGGCAGGACGCGCCCGCGCATATCCCGCCCATCCCAACGCGCCTCCAGGAAGCCACTCCACGGCGCCACGCCCCGGTACGCAGTGACCATTCGCCGGCCGGCAGCGTCATAGACCGCCAGCTCGAGCTGGCCGCGTCCCGGCGGTGCGAGCCATCTGCAGCGGATTCCCACCTCACCGCTCGCGGGATTGGGAGCGATCGTGACAGCCGCGCTCGCGACCGGCTGGCGATCGGGCTCGTTCTCGGGCACACCGGCGGCGGGCGGCAGCGACAGCAGCAGGCCGACGTCATTGGCCTCCGAGTGCCCGACCGCGAGATCCAGCAATCCGTCGGTGTTGAAGTCGCCCGCCGCCAGGGCGCGCGGCTCGGCCGCCGTCGCATAGTGCGTCTGGCGCGGAAACCTGCCCGAGCCGTCGCCCCACAGGATGGTCACCACGGCCGCGCTCAAGCAGGGCACCACGAGATCACCGTGGCCGTCGCCGTCGAAATCGTCGCAGATCGAGGTGAAGTGATCGTGGGTCAGGGAAGTCGCGACCGGGTCGTGAAAGTGGCCGGTGCCGTCGTTGAAGAACGTGACGACCTCGCCGCAGTAGAGCACGGAGGGTGCGGGCCCGTGGGTGGTCACCACCAGGTCGGGCGTGCCCGGACGGCCAGGGAACAGGGGATTCACCGTGCGGGCCGTGTAGGTCGTCTGATAGCGCTGTTCGGCGCCGAAGGTCCCGGTGCCGTTGTTGAGCAGCACGTACAGGCCGTAGTCCGACCAGCTCCCGCCGTAGTAGCGCCCGGTGCAGGCGACCGCCAGATCGGGCGCCCCGTCGCCGGTGAGGTCGACCGCCGCGATGTCGGCCGCCGAGCGACCGGTCAGGGTCATCGTGCTCGTGGCCAGGACACCACCGGCGCCATCGCCGAGGAGGACGACCACCTGCGCGGGACTCGCGCCCAGGCCGTAGTCCGTGACCGCCAGATCCAGGTGCTGGTCGCCGTTGAAGTCCGCGAACGCGGCCGCCTCCGGGTGGGCCCCGGCTGGCAGGGGCACGGGGGAGAGGAATCCGCCCGCGCCGTTGTTGGTCAGCAGCGACACGGCCCCGGCGTTGAAGTTGGGCGCCACGGCGTCGGGCGCCTCGTCGCCGTTGAAGTCGCCGGGGAAGACCCCGCGCACGTAGTTGCCGGCGGGATACGCGACGAAGGGCGCGAGGCCTCCGGCGCCGTCACCCGTGAGCACCGCCACGGAGCCGTTGAGGAACTGACCCCACGGCGTGCCGATGTTGGCGACGAGCAGGTCGAGGTTGTCGTCGCCGTCAACGTCCGCGGCGGCTGCGCCCCAGACGCTGTCCCCGCCGGGCTGGCGCGCGAAGACAGGCACGGAGCCGCCGCCCATGCCGGGGAGCAGGGTCGCGAAGCCCAGGGGACCGGCGATCCCGCCCTGACAGCGGACGAGATCGAGGACCGCATCGTCCGTGAAGTCCCCGCACGCGATAGGTCCTGGGTCGGGGGGCGCGTCGAAGTCGATCGTGCCGGTGAACCCGCCCTGGCCATCGCCCAGCGCGACGCCTGCAGCGGTCACGACGTCGGCCCGGCCGTCGCCGTCGAAGTCGACGCAGCGCACAGCGCCCGCTGGAAGGCCCGTGGCCACGGGCAGCGGCCCGAAGGTCCCGTTGCCGTGACCCAGCCAGACGCAGTCGCCCGCGACCAAATCGACGGCCGTGTCGGCGTCCAGGAACGCCAACCGAGCATCTCCGTGCACAGGGCCGATACCCAGCGCCTGCGGCGCCCCCATCCCTCCACCCGTGTTGCGCAGCAGGATGGCGTCGTCGTTGGTGAAGGCGACGAGATCGACATCCTCGTCCCCGTCGACGTCGCCCCCATCGATGCCGTTGACCAGGTTGCCCAGCGGATAGAACTGGGGCGTGCCGAAGAGCCCGCCCCCGAGATTGAACACGACCGAAACCCCGAAGCCGAACTGGTCCGCCGACGCCAGGTCGGCCAGCTCGTCGCCGTTCAGGTCGAAAGCCACGACATCGACCGGGTCGGCCTGGACCGGAATCGTCGCGCCCGGGGTGAACGTGCCCGTTCCGGTGTTGAGGAGCACCTGGAGGTTGTCCGGTGCCGCATTGGGGGTGACCAGATCGAGCCAGCCGTCTTCGTTGAAATCCCCCAGCGCGAGGCCCTCGGGCGCGTCAGGGACGACATACACGTCCGGCGCGGCGGATGAGAATGCGCCCTGGCCGGGATTGCGGAAGACGTGGACGAGGCAACCATTCCACTGGTTGCTCGAGAACTCGCCCATGCTGGCGACGACCAGGTCGAGATCCTGATCGCCATCCAGGTCGGCCAGCTCCGCCGCCGCGGGCCGGTAGCTGATGGCCAGCGCCTCGCGGCCGTCGAAGAGGGCTCGGGCGGTGACGGGTGTCGATAGCGCAGCGCAGAGAACGGCGAGCGCCAGGCTGGGTGCACGCATGCGGGGCTCCTCCCTTCTCACCGGCGGGGGCACGTCGGGACGGGGATCCACTGGGAGTATTGTAAGGCATGGCGTGCACCGTTGGGACCTGGTACCCGCGAGCGGCACGCGCACTGGCGGATCTAGCCCGCCACCGGCCTAAGAACGGCGCATACCAATGGGGGTTCAGAGCGGTCGCGCCAGACGGGTTGGGCCTCGACGTCGAGGGTATGAGTCGTATTGCCGAGCGCGAAGCGCTCGCGTCCGCGCAGTGTCTCCGTTCCCAACGCCGCCCGGGCTATGACCGAGGTCCGTGGGACGGATTTGCCCTCTGGGAAGAGGAACGGGAATCCCGGTGTGCGATAGACGCACCTCACCCGGTACTCCCGGGTTTCGCCGCAGAATCCCAAGGCAGCGGAAGGCCGCAGCGAGTAGGTGAAGAAGCCCGCTGCGCAAACGCCGCGCTGAAACTCCACCGCCCGCAGGGTGGCCGCCTCCAAGGAGACTCTGAAGAGCTCCGCCAGGGTCGGGATTGCCTCCGCGTGGAATCCCTGCGCGTCAAGGGCCGCGCAGAACTCGGGTTCCGGCATTAGCAGCTCGGCCGCGCCCTCATCACAAAGGCGCTCGAGCTTCCACGCGGCATCCGGCAACCCCTCCTTTCCGGCGCAGCGCATCTGGTACGAGCCGGCCGCGTTGTCGAAGAAGGTGTGGGCCAGTTCATGGGCGATGCTGAACCGCCGCCGTCCAGGCGAGTGCACCGATGCATCGCAGATGATCTGGAAACTAGGGCCGATGGGAACGAGCAGAGCATCCCACCCGTGCGTTTCGTACGTCTGGCTCACGGGAATGCCAAGCAGCCTGGCGTAGACCAACGGGTTGAACGGCGGAGGGTTCCATTCGGGGAAAGCGCGCCGCGCTTCCGCGACCAGCGCGGAGGAGCGATCCCGGACGAGGACACGGAGTGCATCGAAACTGCGACGTGATCCATGCTCCAGAGCCGCACTGGAGATAGGGACATCCCTGGGAGTCACCGGACCCTCCGTCTAGCGGATGGTTCTACGGATCGTTTCGTAGAGATAAGCCCAGTCCCCTGACGAACGGGGCTGGCGACCACGGTACTTGATCTCCGAGAGCATCCGGATGTCTTCGTCGGGGATGGGCGTGCCCTGATCCTGGCATTCCTCGATGAACTGCTTCAGCCCGACGGGCAAGCGGACTCCCCCAGGTGCAGAAGAATCGTCCGCACCCATGAGGTACGTTGGGTCGGTTCCCAGGGCCTCAGCGATCTTCGTCAGGACCTGCCACGTCGGATTGCTGGCCTCTCCGTTCTCCAACTGCGACAGGTAGCCCTTGGAGATACCTGCCATTTCAGCCAACTTGGAGACGGAGATGTCAGCCTGCAGCCGCATGTCCTTGATGCGATCCGCCAGAGACATCCCAATACCTCCCGAGCGATGCCAGGGCCAGGCCAGCTCCCTGCAGCAGAACCCAGGCGCCCGCCACCCCGGAATCCCTCGCGGACACAATATCTTACGTTGTGGATGATGAAAAGAACAATTTCCCCTTGACGGCGTTCGATATATCAAACACATTGTCATACTGCGTGCGGCAATCCGCTGAGGGGAAGACCCAGGGCGCGCCGCGAGAACAGAACTTAACCAAATGTAAATAAATACGTTACACCGGAGATTCACGAATGCCCGTATCCAGTGCCGCCGTAGATCTGCTCCTGGGCAACGTGGAGGGGCGGATCGTGGGCCCGGCCCCCTCGGGCATCCTGGACCGGGAGCTCAACCGGCACCTGCCCTGGAATTCACCGCAGCTCCGGGGCCAGGTCATTGGGCCTCCTGCCCTGGTCTACGATCCACTGACGCAGCGCTATCTGATGGGCGCGCTGTCGCGCGTGAAGGCCGTCTTGCGGCGGCATGGGGTCCGATACCGGATCCACGACACCCGCCACAGCCCCCAGGTCATCCCCGAGACTCGTTGGCAGCTCCGCGGTCCGGAACTTAGGGACTACCAGCGGCAGGTCGTCGAGCGAGCCGTGGAAGCCGGTGCGGGGGTGATCGACATTGGCACCGGAGGCGGCAAGACGTTGCTAGCTGCGGCAATCGTCGCGCGGCTGCAGGTGCCTTCTTTGTACATCGTCACCTCGCGCCCCCTGCTGAGCCAGGCCGTCCAGAACCTCCGCGACTACCTTGGTGTCGAGCCCGGGGTGGTGGGCAGCGGCGTCCATCGGCCCCGGCCGCTCACGGTGGCGCTGATCCAGGCTCTAAGCGTTCCCCAGATGGATCTCACCCCATGGAAGAACGGATGTCTCGTCTTCGATGAGGGCCATCATGCGTGTGCCCCGACGTTCCTGCAGACCGTGCGGACTGTGAACGCGCGGTATAACTACTTCCTGTCCGCAGTGCCCTTTCGCACCGGTGCGGATCAGGCCGTGTTGGATGCGCTGACGGGCGGATCGCTCACAGGCCGGCAATACTCCGCTGAGTACCTGATCGCCAACGGGTACGCCTGCCCAGTCGAAGTGCAGGTGGAACGGTGCGCAGTACCTGAGCCTACGCTCGAGCTGCCCTTTCGTCTGCTCTATCAGCGCGGAATCGTGGAGAACGCCGAGCGCAATCAGCGCGTCGCAGAACTGGCCCGGCAGCACGCTGATCGTGGGGCCTCGGTGCTCATCCTCGTGGAGCGGGTGAGACATGGCGATGCCCTTAACCGCGCGACGCCAGGCTCCGCCTTCGTGCACGGCGGGACGCCCAAAGGCTCCCTGCACGGGCACACGGAGCAGTTCCGGGCGCGAGAGCTTCGCTGCCTCATCGCGACATCGGCGCTTTTCCAGGAAGGCGTCAGCATCGACGGGATCGAGGTCCTGATCCAGGCAGGGGGCCTCAAGTCGCGCAACAAGGTGCTGCAGTCGATCGGCCGCGGGCTGCGCCGTCAACCCGGCAAGAGCCGCTGCCTGTATGTTGACTTTCTCGACGAAGACAAGGCCGGGATGCTTCTGCACCACAGCCTGCAGAGACTGCGCACGCTTGGAGACGAGGGTTTCCCGGTACCTCCGGTTCAGCTGTCGACTGACGCCACGGGTCCGCTCCCAAGCGAGGAGGAAATTGCCCCCGTGTGGTCGCACGTGAGGGGCACGAAGAGATTCCTGCTGATCGATGGCGAGGGGCAGACGCTGGGTCAGGCGTTCTGCGTCGACCCGGAGGCCGTCCCAGCCCATTTCTGCAGGGGGTGTGATCGGCGGACTCGCTGCCGCATGGAGGAGTGATCATGGCGACGAGAATCCGGACCAAGAACGTGCCGCTTTCGGCGGTCACGGCTGCGCTGAGGAAGGAGCGGGCAGGCTGTACCGATGTCTATGTCCCGCTGCAGAGGGTCAAGGTCGACATCCGTGACCCCAACGCGGAGGTCGTCAAGCGTTACCAGGTCCAACTGGCGGGCGAGGACATCACGGCGCCGATTGCATTCACGGATACTTCGCTACGGCAGTTCGGACGAACGGTGGGCGTCCCTCCGCACATTATCGATCGACTCCCGCCGGCCCTGGGCCTCAAGGTGTTGCGGTGCATGCTCGAGGTGACGCACGAGAAGCGGCCGCAGAGCTTTCTCCTGCGTCTCAAGGCCAGGCAGCACGGAGTCACGCTGCGCGCCCTGCTGCCGGGGAGCTACGTGCGGTTCGACGACGCACAGGTCGTGCAGGCGGTCGGCACCCATCTGGGAGCGGAGAAGGTAAAGGTCATCGGGCTGGCCATCACCGATGACATTCTGACTGTGCGGGTCATCGCACCCGAAGAGCACAATCTTGGACCGTCGAGGCAGCGTGACGCCGGGTTCGCCGGGCTCGACATTCGCTCATCGGAGACAGGTCGCTACGCACTCGAGGTCCGAGAGCTCTTTTGGCGGCTGTTGTGCGACAATGGCGTGACCCGCTTGGTCCACGCGGGTGCGACCGAGATCCGGCAGAACGGCAGCATGGACAGAGCCCGCTTCGGCGAAGCCCTGGCCGAGACCCTGCAGGCATCGCTGGTGAGTGGCGGGCGACTGGCGCGCCGACTGACGGACACACGGACGGACTATGTCCCCCATCCCGACGCGGAGGTGGATCGAATCTTCAGGACCTACAACTTGGGCAGCCCCCGCGGGAGGATAGCTCGTTGGGTGCGCGAGGAACTGCAGGGGGACGTCGGACTGCTGGGGCTACGACGGTTCGACCTGGTGCAGGCCTTCACGTCGGTTGCGCAGCGCCTCGACTACGACTGGCGGCCGCGGGTGGAGGATGCGATGGGGAACTATGTTTGGGGGGATCTTGGGTGAAGAAGAGCGGCCGGACGCACGCCGATCCAGGGGACTCGAATGTTTGCAGTAGTACACAGGGAACCTAGACCCCCCGCGCCGCGTACGAATCAGCTGTCCGAGATGGCCTCCGACGTGTTACATTCTCCTGCCAGTCGCTTGGACCGCGGGGCGGTGGAAAACTCGTCAGCGCGGTTCCGTTTTACCAGGACATCCGCAAAGGGGACACAGGAGCGACCTGCAGTTCGGCAGAAGCCATATTCCTGCAGCTTCCTTCTCCAACGGATCTTGTGGGGCTCAGTACGCCCTCCGGTGCCACCCCGCATCCCAGCGATGCGCGGCGCCGGAGAGCGATGCGATGCCACGCAAGATCGGATGACCGAGACCACTGGTCGCATCGTCGATCGCCATCGTGGCGAGAGAGGCCGGGCCGCCCGTCAGTGCGGCAGCAGGCCAGGAGCGACCAGGGATCTCAACGGGTCGCACCCGCCCGCGGCCGCCCCAACGGCTTGGACGTGGCCGGGACGACCCAAGGCCCGAGATGGTAAAGGAGGAGGAAGTCATGGAAGAGGTCGTGTGTGTCTGTTCCAACTGCTTCGGCGGCTTTCGGCCGGAGGCGATCACGGTCGTCCCGCGGTTCAATGAGACCATGAACATGGTCGTGGCGGCCCACATCTGCTCTGACTGCCTGCGTGAGGTGCTCGACGAGACCGAGACCTACCTGAACTCGGCGTGCCACGGGGCGCCGTACGAGCAGGGCTACGGGCTCAAGTACAACGAAGTCATCGAGCAGTTCGTCGGTTTCCTGCTCCGGAACAACCTCTTCCGGACGGCGATTGAGGTGCGCTATGCGCCCTCGCTCGCAGTCGGCATCGAGCGGATGCAGGGGGTTCTTGACGCGATTCGGGAGGGTCACGGGCCTCTGAAACTGGATGAGGTTCGCTAGGAGCAGCGCGAGTCCTGGCGGCGCTGGGCGGTGTGCCCGGCGCCGGCGGGATTGACGCGTGAAACAGGTACGCCGTAAAGTGCCGCGGTTTGCCGCAGTCGGATCAAGTCACCCAGAGGCCCGATGCCTGCCGGGTCTCGCATCACGTAGGAGCGTTCCCTGTGGCTGAAAGTGTCTCCTCTGACGACGCCGGTCAGGTTGAGTCCTCTCCCCGCGTTCCCGCGGGATCTCCGGAAGCCGAAAGGCCTCGTGCCACGGTGACTCCTGGGTGCCCACCCCTGATGCCCGGGGACAACCAAATCGTGGAGGACATCGATCACCTCCTGGGGCTTCTCTATCATCCGCTCGCCCGCGAGGCACGTCGGCTGCACGCGGATCCACCGCGGACGATGCACCGTGCCATCGCAGACTACGTCGGTTGCGAAGTCCTCCACCTGCGGAAGTACGAGACGGCGATTCCCGATGGGGACGGCCTCCTGCACGCCGTGCACGCGTTGGTCGAAGAGGCCCCCGCGGGATGGACGATTCACCCGCGACGCGCGAACCAATTTGACGATCGCATCCCGGAGGCGATTACGTACACGGAGGTCGAGACCGGTCCCGAGGTGCGGACCTACTGCTTTTCAGGAGGTTACCTATTCGTCGAGAGCCCCGAAGGCAGGTGGGTAGTGTTCGTAGGGGATCGGGAGTATACCGGCAGCCGGACCCTCGACATCTACCTGCCCGACGGTTCCGAAGAAAAGGTCAGGGCCATCATCGATCGCTTCCACGCGATACGCCTGCACCGGAGCCGTCACAAGGGCCAGCGCGTGTCGGCCAGCGACCAGGGATTTCGCTTCCTGACGATCGATGAGGTGGACTGGGACGACCTCGTTTTCGAGCCCTACGTAATCGATGAACTGCAGCGCAGCGTCTTTCTCCCCATCCGTGAGCCTGAACGCTGGAGACTGGCTGGGCTCCCGCTCAAGCGGTCCCTCCTGCTCAGTGGCCCCCCAGGGGTGGGCAAGACCCTGATCGGCCGACTGATCGCCTCGAAGATACCGGAGACATTCGTGTGGGTGACAGCCGAGGGGTTTGCGGATGCGACCAAAGTGCGCCAGATCTACCAGATGGCGCGCGAGAACAAGCCCACCATTCTGTTCCTGGAAGATATCGACTTGGCGGTGTCACGAGGCGGATCTGGGGCCTCCGTGCTGGGCGAGGTGCTCGCGCAGACCGACGGGATGGAGGCCAATGACCTGGTGATCACAATCGCGACCACCAACCGGCCGGAGGAGATCGACGAGGCGCTGAAAGATCGGCCCGGGCGCTTCGACCGGCACATCGAGATCGAGCCGCCATCGGACGAGCTGCGCGCGCGGATGATTCGGCGCTTCTGTGAGCGCTTCCACCTGTCGTGCAGCGAGGAGACCCTGAAGGATCTAGTGGCCCGCACCGCCGGGCTGACGGGCGCGCATCTGCACGAACTGGTGATGGCCACGGCAATCGAGGCCCTGGACAAGGGGTGGGATCCGAAGACGGTGCCGGTGCTGGGGCGGGAGATGGCACAGTTCCTTAAGGCGGCGGAGGAACTGTCTCGGGTGCGGCCGGGGATTGGATTCAGGACGTAGGTTCGAGGGGTTCACATGGGTGGCATCGCACTTACGGGCTGGGGGGAGATCACGATCCGCAAAGAGACGTTGCCCTACGATGTGGTCATGGCGGAGGACATCGTGTCGCGCCGGGACAAGACGGTCGCGATCATCGCGGCCCCTCCTCCCCAGCCTGCTTGCCGATGGCTCCCGCGGCGATGAGGCCGAGGAGGAACCCAACGAATCTCGCCTGCGCCACCTCCAGCGTGAAGGAATCGAGGTCCAAGAAGTACTGAGCGGAACGATAGATCTCCATGCGACGAGGGGAGTACTCGGTCGCAACGTATTCGGCAAACTGCCGCCCCGGCCCCAAGGGGTTGCGCGGATGGTTGACCTCGGCAGGGGCATAGAGACAGATGCTGGTCGTGGTCCTCACCCAGTCGAGTGCGCGCGTGGACTGCAACGCCCCGGCGCCGACGCCGATGAGGGTCAGGCGGCCCGGCGAGGGGGCCACGAACCTCTGCGCGGCCTCGATGCACGCGCCGAGGAATGCGTCGTTGCCGACCTTCGGCAGGTACTGGCCAGGGGGCACGCCGGTATGCCTATGGACCAGGTGGTCGAGATCGTGGAACTTCACGTTCCTGAGCTCCGCTGCGGCGCGCCGGCCCAGGGTCGTCTTGCCGCAGCCGGACGGGCCAAGTAAGAGGACGGGCGATTGGGTGCTCACATGTGCTCCTTCGAAGCTCTCGCGGTAGGGCGTGCATCCCGGCCCGGTGCGAGGAGCCAGTCGGTCGTTCCCATCAAGCCCGATGCCCAGGTCGCTCCTCTCCTGCTTCCCGCAGCTGCTTTCGTAGCTGCATTAGGAGCCGCCCCAGCGTGTTCTGACCGTGGCCATCGAGGCCATCGCCCCAGTAGTCGTCCCTGCAGTGCTCGGCCAGGGGCTCGTTCCCTGTCAGGAGCAAGAGGTCGCGAAGGCAGCGATGCTGGGTGAACTTGGCGCGCAGCGCGGTCAGCCCCCTTGCTAGCATAGCTCCCGCAGTATCCTCCCGATCTGCCGCCGCAGGTGCCCGTGAAACACCCTACGAAGATACCTTGGGATGATCACCACATGGTACTCGCATTCCCACCTTACGTGCGCGAGGCTGTGCCAGTAGCGCATTTGGCTCCCCCTCCTGCCCCGCCACGGCATTCCCGGAGGGGGAGCCTACGGCGTCTGATCCCGGATCGCTCGAAGTTCTTCGGGTCACATGGCCAGAGGCCTTGGGTTCATCAACCTACTGAAGAGTGGTGCCGGGCTGCCCCTGACGCGCTCGCGACTCAATTACGTGACTCCGGCGGTCTCGGCTGGGGTCTCGGGTTCTCTGCTGTGCATCCGCGAACTCAATTGGCAGCAGGTGGCTGAAGCGACTCCAGGCGGCGGCGGCTGTCGACCCAGCGCTTCTATTCCGGGACGGCGAATTCAGCAACCTCGGCCGCGCAATGGGGAACTCCGGCCGCCCTACGGGTCCTCCTGATCCAGCCCCTCCCCCATCCTCTCGCCCCCATGGAAACCTCCTCGTGTGAGCCCCACACCATCACCCTGCGTCCCCGACGCGTGCCGGGGCAACCGTGCACCGACCCATCGATACATTAACACTCCACTTGGACCTTTACCTCACGTCTTCCATGTGCTAGAAACACCGCCACGCAGGTGGTCGCCGGGCAGGTCTGAATTTGTCTGATCCTGCGACCTAATGGACCCGGGTGTAGTCACGAGGAGCAACGTGCTTCTCTTGCCCTGCACGTTGATCCGGGAGATGGCTTGTGAGAGCTCGCGCGCCGAAACGCCGGCAAAGTCCTCTGGATGGTTCGCTGAATGACACCGTCTTCATGGGTGACAACCCCGATCCAGCAATCGATGCTTTCCAAAGGGTCCTCGATGACGCCTTGATCCCCTTCCTCAAGGAATGGTGGCGGCTGCCCGGCGTGGTCTCCGGGGAGAAGGAGCTTGCGGGATTCCGTAAACGACTGCCTGATCGAGTGTGGCCCAATGGTTACGAGTGGATGCCAGAATTCCTGCGCAGGATCGCCTCGGGCATCCGCTTCTCCCGTCGCTCTTACGTCAACATCCACCCAAGTCCGCACCTCCCATCCGTGATCGCAGCACTGGCTGTCTCGCTCCAGAATCCCAACCACGTAGTGCGGGCAGTTTCGGAAGCCACAACCTCTATGGAGGAGGAGGCGGTCGCGTGGATCGCCGAGCATCTCGCGGGGTACGATCCCGCCAAAGCGTGGGGGCACATCATTTCCGGGGGCACCCTTGGCAACACAACTGCACTGCTAGTCGCCCGCGACTACTGCCTCGACAAGCTTTCAAGGCCCTGTCCGCGCGAGGTGGCAAGACGTGGCATTGCCGGCTCGGCCCAGGGCGTGGTGCTCACAAGCACCTCGGGACACTACTCCCTCAAGAAGGCCCTTTGGATCCTTGGCCTCGGACACGAGAACCTTATCATGGTTCCAGTCGCGTGGGACGAGGGATTCAAGCGCACGATCCCCAAGGATGAGCGCTTCATCAGCGGAATCCACAATGAGAAGTGGCGGCCTCTCATCATCGATGCGCGCAAGACGGACGCGGCCCGCGGCGCGGAGGAGTTGGCATCGTTTTACCGTGGGGATCAGCAGCCCTTCTCCCTGCAGCCCCTCGACTCAGCGATCTATCAGGCGCTCTACTCCTGCTTCCAGTTTGGTGTCCCCGTCATTGCTTACGTGGCGACGTGCGGAACCACGGACACAGGCACAATCGAATCCATCAACACGCCGGCACTCGAGTTCCTGCGAGAGAAGGACATCCACATCCACGTTGATGGCGCGACCGGTGGATTCGCGCTGGCGCACCCGGACATTCGTAGGCGCGCAGACGGCGTACACCATGCAGATTCGTTTGTGGTGGACGGCCACAAGCTGGGGTTATTGCCCTACCCCAACGGCGCAATCATCTTCAAGGATCGCAACTCGCGCCATCAGATCGAACACGACGCGCCCTACCTGGGCGTTTGTGCGCCAACGATTGAGGGGTCGCGTTCCGGAGGACCGAGCGCGGCGTTGTGGGCGGCGACTCGTTCGATCGGCCTTGATGGCTACCGCCGCCACGTAGACAGAGTCCTCAAGTTCACCAGACGTGTGGTCCGGAATCTCGAGGCGTCGGGGGAATTCCAGGTGCTCCACCGGGTCGACCTGAACTTCATCGCCTTCGCTCCAAAGCAGCGCCGAGGTGAATGCCGACACGAACTCAACACAGTCTGCCGGGAACTCGAGGCGGCAATCCGTGAGGACGGCAGCTACTTGGTGAACTTCGACCGCACGCTCGCTGGCGTCCGCGTACAGAACACGCCTGGTGTTCCCGGCACCGAGGACGACATTACGGACATCAGCGCGGTACGAATGGTCGTCACGCATCCATTGGTGGAGATGTCGGATGCGGATACGCTGGTGGAGCGACTGCTGAAGAAGCTACCAGCGGCACGCCGCCGCGCTCGCAATTCTCCGGTCCGCGGTAAGGCATGAACGACGCTACCGTTAGTGGCTGCTGACCTTCCCGTGGTCTTCCGCTTGGCCGTGGATCGCCCGCTCTTCACGGCGCTGCTGCGTACCTTCTTGCGCACCCTCTTCGCCTGGCAACGCCGCCGCGGCCCGCGCCCGCGGCCTCCGCAACGCGTCACCGAAAACCCAAATGCGGCGACGACGGAACACCTGAAGAGCGGCCACTTCGGGAAGGGATCCATCTGAAACTCTCTCTGGGATCAACCAGCCCGGCGAGGGGGCCACGAAGTTGCCGACCTTCGGCAGGTACTGGCCAGGGGGCACGCCGGTATGTCTGTGGACCAAGTGGTCGAGATCGTGAAACTTCACATTCCCGAGCGCCGCTGCAGCGTGCCGGCCCAGGGTCGTCTTGCCGAAGCCGGACGGGCCAAGCAAGAGGACCGGCGAGTGGGTGCTCACATGTGCTCCTTCGAGCTTCTCGCAGTGAGGCGTGCATCCCGGCCCGGTGCGAGGAGCCGGTCGGGCGTTCCCATCAAGCCCGGCGCCGAGGTTCCACCTCTCCTGCCTCCCGAAGCTCCATCCGAACCTGCATTAGGAGCTGCCCCAGCGTGTTCTGACCGTGGCCATCGAGGCCATCGCCCCAGTAGTCGTCCCTGCAGTGCTCGGCCAGGGGCTCGTTCCCTGTCAGGAGCAAGAGGTCGCGAAGGCAACGATGCTGGGTGAACTTGGCGCGCAGCGAGGTCAGCATCACTTCGTTGCAGCGCTGCGCCCAGGCCGTCTGGTCGTAGAGGTTTCCATATGTCTTGTTGGCCAGGGTCTTTGTCTTTTGGCATCCGCGGCAGGCCCGGATCTCTTCCTGGATCTCCGGGTGATCGGGGAACTTCATGGCCTGGAAGTAATGCTCGGTCGTGGGCCAGATCCTTCCGTCGATCTCGATCGGATGCCCCTTGAAGAAGTTGGAGAAGGCCCCGAAGGGGGCGGACTCGCTGTTGAATAGAATCGGCATTGGGCCCTTCTGGTTCATCTCGGCGAGAATCACAAGGATCTCCGATAGCATGGCACAACCCCAGGAGACCGCACAACTGGCTGGAATCGGCCCTGGCTGGAATCGGCTCAGCCGGACGGGGTGAGCGATGGTTGTGCGAGGAGGCCGATGCGTGCGTCCACGGCACGCTCAAGCAGGTCGTGGCGGAACGGTATGAGCGCAGACGGCCGGAGGTCCTTGCCAAACCCCGTCGCGCGTCTCGCGGCTCGAACGCAGCTCGCGCGCTGATCTCATGCGGCCGGGTGCAACAGGGTGCGAGGCGGCGTGACTGTCCCCGGCGTACAGGTGCCCGTGTGCGTGGCCGCCATCGCAACTCTTGGACTCAACCCCGCACACCTTGGTGGACTGGAAGAGCGAGTAGAAGATCACGGCCACCGGGAGCTCCCTCTGGGAGCGCGAGCCGTAGTGGTTCTTCCTGTCCTCGATGACACCCCGGAGCCCGCCGTTCGAGGTGATCGGCCTCGGGCTGGTGCGCCAGACCACGACCAACCCACCGCGGGGCCCAGCACGGCGAAGGGCGAACCGATCAGGCGCTTCTGGGTGATCGCCTGCCAACGCCGAACGGTGCGCTCACTGACCGGTTCCTCGCCATCACCGGCGCAGGCGGCCCACTCGAGCGCCGGGCCGAGGCCCTGGCGCAAGAAGCGCACGGCGGTCGCGAGCACGGAGCCGACCGTGCAGCGGCCGCGCCACGGGTCGGCCGGCATGACCGAACGGGTGGGCTCCTGGCAGAAGCGGGCTCTCAGGATAGGAAGCTGCTCGAAGACCTCCCGGTCGACAACTCCCTGACCCGCTTGCGGTAGCGCCGGCCGTGCGGCCGGACGCAGGCGGCCGACCCACAGCGCGGGCACCGGAGGCCGGCTTCGTCCACCAGGTCGCCGAGCTCGAAGCCACCGGCGGCTATGCGCCTCCGTTGCGGGTAAGGGTGTGTGGAACGATCCGTCCCACAAAGCCCTGCCCTCAAAGGCTTTCTTCGGGGAGCAATCTGGAAGGGGGAATCAGCCACAGAACAGCAGAGAGTGAAGAGTTACAACACCTTCGTCTTCCCTCCCGAGGCTTCCAGCTATCGGGCCGAGCGCCGGGAGGCCCCCGGACCTTTGCCGTGCCCTCGACATGTCGCGCGCCGGCGTCCCGCCAAACTCTCTTGTTCCCGCAGAGCACGTTTCCGATGGCGGAGCGCCCTCTCTCGCTCAGCCACGCCCGCACTCCTGCCTTGCCGTCGCAGTCAGCGACATTCACGGGGCGCCCGGCAAGAACCAGGACGCAAGAAACGGGATCCATGAGCTGGAAGGCGCCACCCGCTCCCCGCAAAAGGAGCAGAATGCGCAGGGAAGGGGCAACCGTGCCGCACCGAGAAAGACCTCCGAGGTCGCGCACACCAGCGGAGAAGCCTTCGCAGGCAGTGCCCGCCTTTTCTTGGACCACAGTTGGCCGGAACGTCAAGAGCCAATAAGGGATGCACCACCTGGCAGCGTCCCGATGGGAGACCGAGTCCCGACACCGGAGCAGCGCAAGGATAGATGTGACTATATAGTCACATAGATGTGACATAGGAGTACCAACGAGTGAACTCATGCAGATGGTGGCAATCGCGGTGGATCCGCTCCGATCCGCTTCAACCTCTTGTCTGCCAATGAGTTGCACCCGGGCCGATCATGTGATACTACTATGTCAGCACATATGGCACGAAGCCTGCAGGGATAGAGCCAGATGAGAATCCTCGTAGTTGATGATGTTAGGGAGTACCTTGACGCGTTGGGTCGAGCCCTCGCTGCCGACTACGACATGCTGACTGCGTCCAGCCTTGAAGAAGCCAAATCGAAACTAGATGCAAGCGTGATGCTGGCCTTGGTAGACGTGCGTCTCTCCGAGGAGGACGCAGCCAACAGAGACGGTCTGCTGCTTCTCGGGTGGATCAGGGAGAACCGCCCATCGTTGCCGGTAGTCATGATGAGCGCCTATCGTGACTTTGATGCCGCAGCCGATGCCCTGAACCTTGGGGCTTCCCGCTACCTGAAGAAGCCCATCAATCTACGCGAGCTCAAGCAGACCATCGCCGAACTCACAGGATAGCACACGGCCATGCTTGCCCAACTGCTTGCCAACGGGATCGTTGCCGGTTGCGGATACTCCCTAGTTGCGCTGGGTTTCGCCCTCATCTACAGCACCACACGTACTTTCCACTTCGCCCACGGAGCCGTCTACGTGATCTCGGCCTACATGTTCTATACCTCGTATACCCTGTGGCACTTGCCTCTTGTCCTGGCTACGGTCGGGACAGTGGCCTGCGCCGGAATTCTCGGGATCCTCATCGACGAGGTTCTCTACCAACCGCTCGTGCGCCGCGGCTCATCTCCACTCATCCAGATGTTGAGTTCGCTTGGATTCTACATCGTCACCGTGAACATCGTTGCCATGTTGTACGGAAGCGAAACCAAGATACTCATGCCCGGGGTCCAGCCGACATGGGCTCTCGGCGGCGTGATACTCACCCGCATCCAACTGACGACCGCCGCGGCGTTCGTCACCCTCTTCCTACTGCTCGCCCTGCTCCTGCGACGGACCCGCCTCGGCGGGCTGATACGGGCGTTCCGCGACGACTGTCAACTCGTGTCCGCCATTGGCATCAACCCGCGGTTGGTCCGCTGGGTTGTCTTCGCGCTTGGCTCGTGCCTGGCCGCAGTGGCAGCGCTCCTGTCGGGCCTGGATGTTGGCATTGACCCCAACATCGGCATGGCCGCGCTCCTCAACGGCGCGGTTGCGGTGATAGTAGGCGGCATCGGTCTGTTCGAGGGCGCGGCGGTTGGCGGCTTGTCTGTCGGCGTGCTTCAGAGCTTGGCCATCTGGCGCTTCTCGGCCCGTTGGCAGGACACGGTTACCTTTGCCCTCCTGATAGTTTTCGTCCTGTTCAGGCCGCAGGGCACCTTCGGTGGTCGGCGTCGCGCCGAGGAGCCGGTGCAATGAACTACATCCTCCACATCCTCGTCATGATATCCATCTACAGCACCCTCGCGCTCTCACTCAACCTAGTCGTGGGGTTTAGCGGCCTGCTCTCGCTGTCCCACGCCGCCTTCTACGGCATCGGTGCATATATCGGCACCTTGCTCATGATGAACGTGGGGCTCGGGTTCATGCCGGCGCTCGTGCTGGCCGTTCTCGGCGCGGTCCTGCTCAGCCTGACAATTTCCGTGCCGTCGCTCAGGTTGAAGGGTGATTTCTTCGTTCTGGCCTCGCTGGGGTTCCAGGTCATCGTATTCGCGGTGCTCTACAATTGGATCGGTCTGACGCGCGGGCCCTACGGGATACCGGGAATTCCCCGGCCGTCCATTCTCGGCCTTGAGTTCAGCTCCATCGCGCTGTTCCTTGTGCTCTGCGCCGCCATAACGCTTGCCTGTGCCGGGATCATGTACCTTGTGGGCAACTCGCCGTTCGGCAGGACACTCAAGGCGATACGCGAAGACGAGATGGCCGCCGCGGCGTTGGGCAAGAATGTTCCTTGGTTCAAGGTTCAGGCTTTTGCGCTTGCCGCCGGCTCTGCCGCAGTCGCCGGCGTGCTCTTTGCCTGCTACATGCGCTACATCGACCCCACGAGCTTCACGCTGATGGAATCTGCCTTCATTCTCTCTATCATCATCATCGGCGGCACCGGCAACGTCCGCGGTCCGGTAATCGGCACAGTGCTGCTGATTGTTCTGCCTGAGGCACTGCGGTTTGTTCGGATTCCCAACGCTGTGGCCGCTAACATGCGCCAGGTCATCTACGGGCTGCTCATCATCCTCGTGATGCGCTTCCGGCCCCAGGGTATCCTCGGGGAGTTCAAGTTCGAATGAGCGTACTCGAACTGCAACTGGTCTCCAAGTCGTTTGGCGGAGTTAGGGCGGTGGACCGGGTTTCGATGGGGTTCGAGGAAGGCCGCATCACCGGGCTCATCGGACCAAACGGCGCGGGGAAGACCACGCTTTTCAATCTCATCTGCGGGTTCATCCGGCCCGACGAAGGCATCATTCAATGTCGCGGCGAAATCGTCAACCGTCGTCCTCCCTGGCGCATCGCGCAGATGGGCGTCGGCAGGCTGTTCCAAGATGTGCACCTGTTCTCCCGGCTCAGGGTGATAGACAATGTGATGGTCGCCATTCGGCCCCAGCCGGGCGAGAACCCGCTGTTTTCGGTCGCCCTGCGTTGGAAGGCAATCAGCGGCGAACGCTCCAATCGGGACCGTGCTATGAAGCTGCTCGACTTCGTGGGCCTTGCCGACAACGCCGATGACCTTGCCGAAGACCTGTCGTACGGCCAGCAGAAACTGCTCTCCATCGCCCGCCTGCTGGCAGCGGAGGCCGACGTGCTCCTGCTGGACGAGCCGACTGCCGGCGTCAGCCCGCAGACGGTCGGCAGACTGCTGGGCGTATTGCGGCAACTTGCGCGGGACGGCAAGACAGTGGTCTTCATCGAGCACAACATGAACGTCGTTATCGAAGTCGCCGACCTCGTTTACTTCCTCGACAATGGGCAGTTCGCTTCGTTCGGCACGCCGGCCGATGTGCTCGGCGATCCGGAAATCCGCAAGGCCTACATCGGGGTGTAGGATGAGTAGGCACAACGCATCACGCATCGAGCACTGCGCCGCACCTCCATCCCAGGTCCCCGGCCGTCAACCACTTCTCGTCTGTGACGGTCTTCACGCCGGGTATGGCAAGAAAGCAGTTTTGCGCGGCATCTCGCTCACCGCGGACAAGGGTGGCATCACGGCGATCATCGGGCCGAACGGTGCCGGAAAGTCCACGCTGCTCAAAGTAATTGCCGGGTTCCTCAGGCCGGGCCGCGGGTCAGTGCTGCTCGACGGCCGCGACGTAACCGGGCTTGCTCCCCACCAGCGGGCGAGGGCTGGCATTGCTTACTTCATGCAGGGCGGCCGCGTCTTCCCGAGCCTCACCGTTGCGGAGAACCTTGCCATGGCCGCAGCGGCATCGCGCGGGGCAACCGCGAGAGTTGAGACGAAACGCGTACTGGATGTGTTCCCCAAGCTCGAGGAAATGCTCGTACGGAGAGCCGGGTTGCTCTCCGGTGGCGAGCGCCAAACGCTGGCCTTGGCCATGGCGCTTGTGCGCCGGCCGACCGTGCTCTTGCTGGATGAACCGTCGGCCGGGCTCTCACCCCTGTTGGTGCGCGAGATGCTTGACAAGGTGCGGGAAGCGGCACAAACTTCCGGATCGGCAGTGCTCATGGTGGAGCAGAACGTCACTGAGGCACTCAAGGTGGCGGACAAGGCCATAGCACTTTCCGCGGGCCAGGTCGCGATCACTACGGAAGATGCTCAGCGGTGGCTCGACGGCGACGAACTGGAGATGCTCTTCCTTGGCGGGAACAGAACCTTGACCGTGGGTCACGGTGGTACGATCGGAACAAAAGGAGTAGTGCGTTGAAGACACGCACAGTCAGTCTGGCGGCGATACCTTTGTTTGCGTTTATGTACCTAGCGCTGTCTGGTTGTCCAGGCAAGCCGCCCGCGTCCCAAGTACCCGTCAAGGTTGGTGTGATGCTTCCCCTAACGGGTAGTACAGCGTTTATTGGCGAGAATATCCGCGACGGCATGCAGTTGGCCGTCAAGGAGGCTCCACTTGAACAGACGGCTAGCCTTCAGTTTGTGTTTGAGGACCACAAGAACAGTCCCAAGGACGCGGTGGCCGTATTCCAGAGGTTCCTACAGGATTCTCGGATGCCAATCATCGTGCCGACATTGACATCTATTGCAAACGCGGTAATCCCCCTAGTATCAGAGAACCCGAGGGTTCTCCTCGGTACGGTGATTTCGGGCAGTGACATGCCCGACAAGAGCGAGTGGCTGTTTAGGTACTTTCTGTCGACGCCGGACGAGGTAGCCGCAATGGTGCGGTATATGGACTTCGCGGGGATCGGCAATGTGGGAGTATACTACGTCAATGACGACTATGGGCTTGACGCGGCGAAGCAGTTCCGCAGTTCCTTCGGCGGGAAGATCGCATTCGAAGAGTCATTTGACAAGAGTACCACGGACTTCAAGAACCTCGTGCCGAAGGCAACTGGTGCGCAGGCGGTCTATGTGTTGGCCTACGGGACCTCGTACGGCACATTCGTGAGGCAGCTGAGGGAGTTCGGTTACAAAGGGAAGATACTCTGCTTCAGCAGCTTCGGGACGCCCGTTGCCATAAAACAGGCTGGAACATACGCTGATGGGGTGATCTTCACCGGCACAGCCCTTAATGCCGCTGGTGCGAGTGCGGCAATCGATAGCTTCGCAGCGCGATACGAACGAGAGTATGGGAGAGCCCCGGATCACTACTCCCTCTACGGCCACGACATCGCCAGCATCATCATGCGGGCCGACTCCGAGTTGTCGGCGTCGCGGCAGGAGGTTACACCCGTGAGTGTACGTCAGACTATCTTGGGCTGGAAGGAGTACACGGGTCTGTTCGGTAGGACGACAATCGCGCGGAACAAGGACTTCAAGTTCCAGGACGTACGACTGTTCACAACGGACAAGAACGGAGCTGTAGCACAGCTGAAATAGGGCTCTTAGTGATGGCCAGACCATACCGCCTCAGACTGCGTGAGTTTGCCCGGTCAATCTCCGGGTCGGACAAGACCCCGTACTTTTACCCGCCTTGGAAGTATCTGGATGCCTTGGAAGGACAGCGTCTTGAGACACTTGACGGTTTCCGCGACGCCATATGCGACATCGATGCAGCGGAGAACAAGCTGAATCTGTACCTCCACTTCCCGCTGTGCAGGAAGAAGTGTAACTTCTGCTCGTACACCAGCGGTGAACACGTTCTCAGATGGGCAGATCACCCCCCTGGGCCGTGGCAAGGAGACACCGAAAGCCGCAAGGACGCGTATGAAAGGCTACTCATTGCTGAGCTTGGGGCGTGGCTGGGACTCATCGCTAGACATAGAGGCAGTCCTCCTGAAATTGCAAATGTCTACATTGGCGGTGGATCGCCGTCTTTCTGGTTCGACAGGACGCGGATACAAAGGCTCTTTGAGAACACGGAGCTTGAAGAGGGAGACCAGAGTCGGCAGAGCCTCTGGGCCAGACTTAACGGGAGCTTGAGGGAACTCACACTCGAGCTTCATCCGCAGGACTGGCCCGATGTGGAGTCGCCACTCAAATGGCTCTACGAAAAGCTGAATACGAACCTGAGGCTAAGCATTGGTGTTCAGTCCTGCCGCGAATCTAGCCTCAAGGCCATAGGCCGTCTGGCGATGCCTGGCCAGGGTGAGGAGTACCTCAACAACGTTGAGAAGGCACTTGTCTGGGCACTTGATAGAAACCTTACCGTTAACCTTGACTTCATGTGGGGGCTCACCAGCAGCAGCATTGAGGACGAGCTCAACGAGATCGAGAAGAGGTTACATACGTACTACCAGCGGGTCGCTCAGTATACATTCTACCACATCTGGTCGCCGGACGACCTTGAGAGGGCTGCGGACTACCGAGATGAGACGGCGGCCCTTGCCAGCACAACGTGCGGGGCTACTCCACCTCCTGACGCAGCGAGCAATCTCGACACCCAGAGAGAACGTTTGCGTGGCAGGCTTGATGCATGGGGATTCGAGCAGGACATCTACGTTGAGTACTTCAAGAAGAAAGGCGCGGAGACGCCAAACGGCTACAACCGCGGTGAGATGCGCGATGATGATTACCTCGCATGCGGCCTCGGAGTCCACGGCAAACTAGGTAGGCTGCTCTACCTGAACTACGATAGGATAGAACAATACGCCACCAACCTAGACAGGAACTACACCGACAGGCCTGGCCAACTTGAACAAGACAACTGGAAGGGGCCATTCCTCCCGGTGAGCAGGTTTCACTTCATCCCAGAACGCTCGTCTAGCCACGAGTACAGCAAGCGCAAGGCGATGCTCAGGCTGAGGTTGCCTGGAGAGGCTTTCAAGGCCGGTGTGCTCCGCAAGCTCTTAAGCGATCCTGATGAGATTCACGGGCTCACGGACACCCTCGGGAACGGTGAGGTTGCCCTCAAGCCCACGACCGCGACAAACGCGATTCCACGACTCCTGTCGGAAATAGTCCAACGTGACACCGTCGAGAACGCTTCGTGGCACGTCCGCGAAGTGCACGCACTGTGTCGCAAAGTGGCGGACTTCTTTACAGCGAACGAGCCGAGCGGCAACAACCTACGGAGATTGGCGCAACTGCTCACCTACGACCTGTTCAGGCTCTCCAATTATGTGACCAAGTGCAAGGTGAAGCTGTGCAACGCTGCCTACTACTCGTCGATTCTTGGCACCGCCGTTCTCGGAGACAGGCCATGGGGCCTTCTCCCGACAGAGGAGAGTGCGTGGATGAAGGCCGCTCAGGATAGAAGGGAGGTCGACCCGGATGCCAAACTCTCACTGTTTGAGCTCTTCTTCAGGCAGGTCGCGGAGCTAGGAGTGCCCCATCCGCTGCGGATAACACGTGCTCAACACCAGGCATGGGGCAACGGGAACGAACGCAAGCAAGGTTTCCTCGACTTTGTCAAACAGAACACTCGAAGCGAGGACCTGTTGCTCACGGTCCAGCAAGTCAGCCAGGACATGGCCGGAGTGCCAGAATTCCTGCGTCTTGTCGACTTCTTCCTTGATCCCCAGCATTCCGGCAGGGAGTATCTCTACTTCATTGCCGCGAAGATGCACCCCGTTGGCAAGGGTTGTGGCGGTGTGATCGTCTCCTGTGAAGGCGGACTGAGCGATGACGAGGTAACGGCGCTAGGAGATGCCACTATGCCAGTCTTTGCCCTACTTAGCGAGTTCGAGCACCGCGCTTATGCGGCGCGACATGCCCTGCGTTCCGCCGTCGCGGCGATCATGGCGCGGAATATGTCGCACAACTTGGGCAGTCACGGCATAGCGCGAGTCGTTGCTGCGGCGGAAAGGGAAATTGCCTCGAGCAAAAGAGGGTGGCTAGCCGGTTCGGACGACGTCGGGTTTCTCAGGCACATCGAGTTGAGAATGGACTTTATCGCCGAAGTTACCACATTCTGGCGGGAGATGAAGTGGTTAGAACAATTGACTTCATAGGCGAGATTTTGCCGGTTTTTTGCGGCAATCCTCGGCTGGTGGAGGAGTTGGTAAAGAGCGAGCTCGGCGATTCCTTCAACCACAATGCTGTAGAATGGAAAGTGAAGCGCCCCTATGGGGAAACTTCCGGACCGCTACTCATAGGTGTCCCCGGTGGGCAACTGGGAGCACAGGCGTTTTACATCATTTTGGAGAACTTCTGGCGCAACCTTGTCAAGCACAACCTGACAAAGGTCTCGGAGAAAATCGAGGCCAGGGATTTGACGGTGCACGTTGATTTTGGGGAAAAGCCCGGAACCCCATATTTGGCGTGCAAGCTGTGGGCGAATGCGTCGGATGACGGCACTGGCGAGGTGCAAGCTGCGAAGTACCTGGGAACTGGGTCGGCGTTCATCGACGGGGAAGGTAGGCTCATTCCGGAAGGTTGGGGATTGAAGGAGATGCTCGTCGCCGCTGGTTATCTGACCGGCAAGTCGCTCCAGTTCCTGCAGACTCGAGGAAATCAGGTGCTGCGCTGCTCTCTGGAAGAGGAAGCAGGCGAAGCAGGGAGCGAGAAGCACCTCGTGTTCGAGTTTGACGTGCTGAAGCCGATGGTGCTGACTGTGGCGTCAGCAGGGGAGGACCGGCTTGAGCCTGCGGACCGGAAGGGACTGCTGAGCAGAGGTGTTCGGGTGGTACGACCTGAGGACCTCCGCGGAGTTCTCCCGAGCGAGTATCTGGTCTGCGTAGGCGGCAGCCCGCAATGCGCCGCTGACGATGCTGGCAACCTGCCGCTGAAGCAGTTGCGGAAGGAGGAGGTAGACGTTGCTGCCCTTGCTGGCAAGACGGAGCGGATAGACCTATTGCTGGAACTGGAGAGAGATTTCAGAAGGAAGTTGTGCGATGGTCAGGAGCAGGACGTTGTTTTGGCCTTGCAGACTAACCCTAAGTGGCAGAGCGACATTTCGGCAAACGCTCTATGTAGGGCCGGTATCACGGTCGCGAAATGCGAAGAAGGTGGTCCCCCTCACGTTGGTGGCGGACGAGTCCTTGTCTTCGACCATCACGGGAAGTACTACAACTGGGTGAAAGCGAACGCCCCTGTTTTCTGGGAGCCCTACTCGGGCGGTGCCTACACCCATACATTACTCAACACAGTGCCCGCTGAGGAGCAAGACAGACTGCTTTTCGTGTCGCAGTTGACGACCGCAGCACTCCTGAGAGTCGTCGTGCTGGACGAGCGGATTCAGGAGACGCTTGGCCGAGGCAGATGGACGTACCCTGGTGGCGGATTGCCTCCGCTTGAATGCTTGAAGTACATGGGCATTCGGGTCCCACAGGTTGCCGAGTGCCCGTTGAACCAGCCCGCCGAGGAGAAGGTAGTTGAGTTTGTGAGCCAGGTAGCTCCCCACGTTCTGACCGTCCACGCCGGGATTCTTGAGAAGCTGGGGAAGAAGAGCAGCGCGGGAGTCAGGCAATGGGTCGAGGACATGAAGAACAAGATGAATGCGAACGTGAGACGGATTGTGATTCACTCGGGTCGCGGCATACCGGCGATCGTTCCAGAGCGTTCAGTTCCTTTCCTCAGTTTCAGTTCGGTCGAGCACTGGGTGGCAAGCAAGGAACTTAAGTCCAAGTACGGTCTGGTGCAGGAGCTTCTTGCCGCACGAGGGGTAACAAGGAAGTGAAGATAGTAGTGATGCTGATTCCAGAGGATCCCGGTGGAGGCTACCGTGTTGAGGGAAGCTCTTTGAAGGTCCCGCGCTCCGTATCGCCCTCCGAACAGAAGCAGGAGGTGCTCACCGCGCACTCTGAGCCCGTTCCAGACAGGAGACCGAGCTGGCACGTCATCCACGAAGAGAAAGGGCAGCTCCTTTGCGTGCATCAGAACTACTCCCCGCGTCGCGACGAGTGGGAAGATCTCAAGGCTTGGATGACGACTAGGAGCGGCAACACCGAACCTGAAGTGAATAGCATCGCTATCGCCTATCATAAAACAGGGTTCGGACAGTCACCTACTAGCCTGGTGGAGAACGCACTGCAGGTCTTTCCCCGGACCAGCGTTTGGTATACGAACTACAATCGAGAGAAAGAACACCCGATCTGGCGCTGCTTTACGGATCTTCTTTGCGAGGAGGAAAACGCGTCTCGGTCCTTCGGTGCGCTCCGCTGGGCAATTCTCCTACAACAGCAGATGCCGAGATTCTCTACGCTCAAGCACCGCATCGTGAATCTGCTTCAACCGCTGGCGCTCGATATGCAGTACCTGCATGACATCGCGCGACCCGTGCTGAGCGGTGGTGCAACAGGAGAGGACTCGGCGTGGGACGAACTGCGGGCAAAGGCCGACAGGTATCTACAGGAGATGCCGGCCGCTGAACCGTGCGATGAGGCGCTTCAGAAGGTGTGGTGCAGCATAAACGGGCAGGCGACGGATGCCCGCACGGGCAGCGATGTGAACGAAGAGACACTGCTAGCAGACGGCCTCAGCATGAGACAACTGGTCAGGGACGCGGCCCTGACGGAAGACAACGACTGGAGGCAGTTGCTGGCTCACGTTGGCCTGTCGGACACGGGCCCGATAGAGGGCGCCGCCGTCCGTCGGTTCTACGTGTGTCTTAAGGAGAAGAAGCAGCAGAAGGCGACCGCCGACGAGTTGCTGGTGGAGGAACAACGGATCTTCGGGGACGTAGCCGGCGAGGATTTCTACGGCTGGTTTTGCGTTCTGGTTGAACTGCTGGAGCGCGTCCAGGCAAAGGTTGAGCGGTGGGTGCAGACAGCAAGCAGAAACCCTGGCAAGTAAAAGCGTCGCTGCTGAGCGCTTCTACTCATGAAGATGGCGGCGAGGTGCTGGAAGGCGCCGTGGAGCGCATCTTGAACCACGCCTGTCCCGAAATGTGTGGGAGAGTCATCCTCATCGTTCTGCCTCCAGATGTGAGCGATAACATCAATCAAGCTGTCTTGGAGGAGCTGAAGAATGAGGCGCAGAGGTGCACCGCTGTTGTCTTCGTATCTAGTGAGATGACAGCGCGTGGTGATTTCGCTGGGTCAGCGTACAGCCGGACGCGGGCATTGCGCAGCTACCTTCATCGGGCGAAGTGTGCGGTCTCTGCACATCCGCGTGATTTTCTGGGTAGGCTATACGAGCTAGTGTTGATGATGGCGGACTTGCGATCACAGAGAGAGCCGGGCGACCAAGCATCATGGGCGAGAGAGAAGGATGACGAGACGGAACATCCGAAGACCGTCCTCCAGGGGGCCTTGGCGGAGCTTGAGAAGGTCTATATAGGAGTGCGGGCAGAAAAGACGTTCGAAGGAGCGTTCGAAGGAGCGGTGGAAGGCGCTGAGCTAAGTGAGTTGCTTGGCGAGTACGGGTACCAAGTCGATGCTGAAGGCCACGGCGCCGAACGGGGGTTCAAGGAGGGCCTCGAGGCTTTTGCCGCCAAGAAATCGCCGGACCAGGAGTCGAGGAAGTCGTTCAGTGAACGCTGCGGTCAGTACCTCAGGCGCCAGACGAGGGAAGACATCGGGCTGTGCATTGCCAGGGGTTCGCCGCTCGCCAAGCCGGGGAGGATCCTGGTCATCGACGATAAACCGGAGTTGCTTAGGAGCGACTTCTCGCGGCTGGTCAAGCTCTTTGCCTGTCCGCCGAAGATTGAATTCGTCAAACCAGACCAGTGGCAGAGGTTTCTTGACCCTGTGTTCCTGCGAGGGCTCGCGGATGACCCGGTGGCAGTGCTCGACGTTGATAACGCTGACGGAGAATCAGATAGGGTTCTCGCCTTTGAGGCTGCCGACGAGCCGGGCGGCGACAGGACGTTTCGCTACGACTTCGTCCTCGTTGACCTTGTCTACTTCGGTCGGCGCGAGGGAAACCGGATTGTCAGAGAACTCATGCGATTCAGACACTATGCAGAGAGATTGCCGGGTATCAGAGCTGTATTCGACTTGGTAGTGCTGTCACTGAGCCAAGAGGTTGTCGATGTCCAGCGCGCGCTGGAAGAGGGCGCCCTGGACTATGTGGCGAAGCGACGGATTCTCCAGCTGCCCGCCGTCATCGCGAGTCTTGACGAACAGCGCCGGCTTCTCAAGGGAGCCCTGGAATCGTCCCTGGCCAAGAGCCGGAACCTGGGCAAGCTCTATCAACTTCCGCCCGCGGTTAGGCGCGAGTTGCAGGTGAGGCCATTCATTGATGGGTCGCCGGAGAATCACCACGAACCCGCGCTGCGCCTTGCCTATGACTGGATCCGCGGAATGCCTAAGGCTGAGCTTCACTGCCACCTTGGCGGAGCAATGGACGCTGAGACGAATGTCCACCTCGCTCTGAACACGCTCAGGCACCTGTGTGATGCCGAGATTGGGGAGCCTGCCAAGAAGGGGACTCAGGAGATCCTTCTGAAGTATGTGCGAGGGCTCGAAAGATCCAGGATTCTCGAGCTTCTGGACCCACCCTGGAAAGTCCAAGATTGGTTCGAAGAGCACACCAAGAACAACGGGGACATCCGCCGCGTTGTCGAGGACGCTGCCAGCCAGAACGGGGAGACAGCGTACTCCAGATCCATGTACCGCTGGGTTACACGCAAGCTGGGACGTGATTCCTCAAGGTGGCTCAAGGAAGTGGAGGAGCAAGCCCGCAAAGCACCGGAGGAGCTGTTTCTTTCTTTCGTCAAGGCAGACATCGAAGCAGGTAACAAGATACCCCGCGACCGGGAGGTCACCGAGGACGACTTCGTCTGCATTCTTCTGGTGATGCTCGGGCAGGCATTGCTCTCTGAGGAGGCAATCCGGCAGTTCTGGCAGCGGCGGTTCGTGGCGCTGCTGGGCGAGGAGGGCGCGGAGCACGAGGACCCGGGGCAAGGGGCGGGCGGGGGACACGGACCCGTGAGCGGCAGCGGTACGGCGAGTGCTTTTCTTGCAGTCCGTCGGCGCTTACTCGAAAAGCACAAACCCAATGCTACATGGTTGTCAAAGACTCTTAAGGACCTGCTGGGTGCTAACCATAGCAAGAACGTCAGCTCTGAGGTGCTGGCTCACCGAGTCCTAGCTGAGCTGCTGGCACCCGCCCCCCTCAGCAAGCCGCACAAACGAGACCTCAGCAACTATCTGAGGGCCAGCCCCTTCAGCGGCGGTGGAGTTCTTCAGTATCCGGAGAACATCGTCGCCGCAGTCGCCGGCGTACTTGAGCGATTTTCTGCCGATAACACACGCTACCTGGAGCTCAGGGTCGCGCCGGGCGGATACTGCGATAAGGACTTGTCGCTACAGGACGCGGTGAACGCGCTGTTCGATGGGGCGGACTTGATGTCCTGGTTGGCGCGTTGTCGAGGCAGGCCAATATGGGTCAACTTCATCTTCAGCGGCAAGCGCCACAAGTCACCCGACGCTTTGGCTATTGAGGTTGCGGCCGCGGTTACGAATCGCAGCAGGCAGCTCTCCACGCTGCAATCGGGCGGAGAGAAATCGGTTCCCCGCGGACACGGGGGCCCGGCCATGCTCTATGACTGGCGACCGAGTCGGGTGGCGGGCTTTGACCTTACCGGCCGCGAGGTCCAGGAGGACCTGTCGCGCTACGCGCAACATTTTCTACCGCTATACAGAACTTGCTCGAACATCACGGTTCACGCCGGTGAACAGACCTCGGCCGAGTACATCTGGCAGGCGGTCTACCTGCTTCACGCTCAGCGCATCGGCCACGGTCTGTCACTGCGCGATAACGAGTTCCTCAAACGCCTAGTTCGCGACCGCCAGGTCTGCGTTGAGTTATGCCCGGTCAGTAACATGCTCACCAATCCCCACCTTCGCGGAGACTATCCCCTCTACGACTATGTCAAGGAGGGCATCCAGTGCGCGATCTGTACCGATGACCCTGTATGGTCGGGTATGAGCGACCTGTCAACGGAGCTCGTGAAAGCAGCCGTCGAGTATCAAGGGAGCCGGAGCAATACACAGAAGAGGGCGCTGACCAGGTGGGAGACACTGCGCCTTCTCAAGCATTCCTTCAAGCACGCATTCCTTGATCGACACGAGCGGCGCAACCTGCTGTGGGCGGTTGAAGAGGAAGTCTACCAGCTCATTCTGCAGCAGGAGGGTTTCGAGCCACAGGTCAGTCACTCCGTGACAGGAAGTGCCGGCTCCGGCCTCACCCAGTAGGGGGTGCGTCCCTTGTCTGACCACAGGAAGAAGGTCGACCTGCTCATCGTTGACGATGATGAACAGCTGCTGGCGTCCCTTCAGCGTGTGCTTGCAGACGACTTCAAGGTCATGCTCGCCCCTGAGCCCACGGCGGCCGCGGTCGCGTTCGACAAGGAGCCAGATCTGGTTCTGCTAGACGTTCGATTCGAGGACGTTCCCGATGGTGACAAGGAGGGCATAAGACTCCTGCGCTTGTTCTTGGAGAGGAGTCCTCGCGTGCCGATCGTGATGATGAGTGCGTACGGCGATGTCGAGACAGCGGTCGAGTGCATGCGGTTTGGGGCAGCGGATTTCGTGAAGAAACCCATCGACATCAAGGAGATCAGGCAACGACTCAGGGCCTCGCTGGAACGCAACAGGGTTCTGCGGCGGGCAGCTCGGCTTGAGGAGCGCCTGCAGCAGATTGACCCTGCGGAGTTAGTTGGCGACTCGCCTCAAATGCTGGAGTTGAAGCGGTTGATACGCATGGTCGCGCAAGACGGCTACGCGACCGTGCTGATAACGGGCGAGACAGGCACGGGCAAAGAGCTAGTCGCTAGGGCGATACACAAGTCCGGTTGGCGCAACGATGAGCCCTTTGTCCCTGTGGCAATATCCAGTTTCAACCCCGGTTTGGTGGAGAGTGAGCTCTTCGGCCATGAGACAGGGGCATTCACCGGCGCAAGGGAACGGCGCATCGGCTTTCTGGAGAAGGCGAAGGGTGGGGTGCTCTTTCTGGACGAAATCGGTGACCTGCCCGAACCCGCCCAAATCAAGCTGCTTCGCTTCCTAGAGGAAAGGACATTCGCTCGTGCAGGTAGCTCCCAAGAACTCAGGCTAGATGTGCAAGTGGTCGCCGCCACGAATCGCAATCTGGACCAGGCAGTTGCCGATGGGCACATCAGGAAGGACTTCTACTACCGCCTGAAGAGTGTGCAATTGAACCTTCCCCCTCTCCGGGAGCGATTGGGAGACATCCCCGCCCTGACGAGCCACTTCCTCGCCATGTTACGGCGACAAGGCCGGACCCGCATCGAGACTATTGGTGATGCTGCCCAGGACGCGCTCTTGCGGCACACGTGGCCGGGTAACGTCAGAGAACTAAAGGCCGCGCTTGAAAGGGCCGTTATCTATGCCAACCAGCACAGCCATGGGAGTATCGATGAAGATGATCTGCCGCTGGAGGTCCGGCAGCCTCGAGTTGCCGGTGTCACTCTCCCAGTTGTGTCGATGATGACGGGCCAACCGGTTGACCTTGAGGAAGAGCTGGTTAAGGCGGAGCTTGGCTACATCGAGGCAGCGCTTAAGGCGGCGGGAGAACGCAAGACTGAGGCCTGGAAGTTCCTCGGCCTCAATGACCGCTTCGCTCTTCGGCGGAGGCTGCGCTCACTGACGACGAAATACCCAGCCTTGGTCTCTGGGTACCCAACCATCGCGAAACTCTACGCCGCAAAGCAGCCGCGCTAGTCTGTCTAGATTCCTCACCGGGCGCATCACGAAGTCCAGTCGACGTGCATAGCACTATCTTGCGAGACAGTCGCCAACCCGGCTGCGACGACGCGCTTCAGGAGGACAGGGGGGGCGCCGTGATCGCGTCCGGCGTACCGATGGCCAGTCGCGTGACGGCCGGGGCGCAGCTCGTAGTCTTGAGCTCGTGCGGCTTGGGCTGTCAACGCCGGCTATTCGTGTGCGCGGTCACCGACTTCAGATGTCCCCTTTTCGTGGATTGGATTGTCCGTTCTTCCTCGGTCTGGGGTCCGGCCCCGATCGGCGCGACTTGGACCCCCGGCGGGCCGGTGAGCGGTGGTGGTTCATCCTGTTTCCGTCGGTAGCGGTCCCGGGAGCGACACGGCAGCCAAGAGAGGACGGCGCGCAGGCACCCGCTTCAGACCCTCTGACAGATCCCCGACCAAGCGCGACCGTGCTCCCCCCACCAACGCACGTAACAGACTTGACATATGCAGGATGGAGTCTCTTAATGAGGCTGATTGGAGACACTCCCGCACGGGCCATCAGTTCCAGGTGACACGGGGTGAAGGAGCTGTCTGGATGCGATCACAAAGAGGCGCCCATCCCATCAACTGCTGGCCCTAAGCGATCTTGAACCGGGATTCGTACCGCTGGATGAGAGGTCCCAGCACTGCAATATCGGCCCATCCTAGCCAGGAGACAAAGGAAATGGAGAGAACGACGCCCCGTGTTGTCTTCGACATGTCATTAGCGGCCATAGCAGCAGCCCTTCTTAGCGCCTGGACACCACATGTGATGGCACAGGCACCTCAGGCCATGCTCGTGGACATTGCACTGGTAAACGATGAATCAGGAAGCATGAAGTACAACGACCCATCCGAGATGAGAAAGGATGCCTCGCAGTTTCCCCTCGACCTCTCCATTAGTGGCGACCGCCTGTCCATCGTTGGATTTGGAAATGGAGGTCGGATCATCTGCCCACTCACAGATGCCGTTGCCGGCAGGGGCGACCTCCTTCGAGCAATCGGTTCCGTCGCAAGTGCTGGGAAATACAGTATGGTACAGGAAGGGCTGCAGAACGCTCTGAACATCCTCGAGCAGCGGATCCCCCCCCATCCATCAGCGGTGATCCTGCTTAGCGATGGTGAATACGATTCGGATGATTTTCCCCCGGGGACCGATCTGGTCTCGTACTTCGGGGAATTGGACAAGCTGGCCTCGAGATTCGGTGAGATCAGGATTCCTATCTATGCGGTTGCTTTCACAAAACAAGCCAATATCGAGAGACTATGCAGGATTTCCAGACTTTCCGGCGGCGCCTGCTTCAAGGCAGAGACACCGAGCGATATCCAGACGGCATTCTTCGCCATTCTGCAGAACCTACGCCCGCTTTGGGCCCGAACTGAGACAACCGAGCTTGTGGAGGGGGAGGAAAGGGAATTCAAACAGGCCGTGGCCAATGGAGCCGAGAAGCTCATGGTCACCGTCTTCAAAGAGTCCATCGAAGATCCCCAACCCACTGTGACCTGCATTGACCCCAATGGCCAGGCGGCCCCTGGGGACATCCAGGCGACACGATCCTATCTCGCCTCAACAGTTGCCAATCCTGCTCCGGGCATCTGGACGGTCAAGGTGAAGGGGCGCGGAAAAGTCACGATCGCCGTGATCACTGTCCTGTCCGTGGATATCGAAATCCTGATACCTGCCAGTGGGAAGATACAGAAGAGATCTGAAGACCCTCTCTCGCTCGTGGTCAAGCTCGTCTCCAGGGAGCCATCAATCAGCTACGAGTCTTTCGCAGTAGATGCCACCCTAGTAGGGCCGAATGGTGCCATTGAGGAATTAAAGCTGCGCGATGATGGTGCCACTCCCGACGATGCGAAGAACGACGGTGTTTTCAAGGGTACATCCAGTGTGTCCGGTGTGCCAGGACCATACAGCCTCCTGGTGCGTGGGTATCCGAAGGACAATCCCCAGACGGTCCGTGAGGTCAAGCGAGACTTCGAAGTTGAGATAGCGTCAGCGCGGGCAACGGTGTCCATGAAGGACATGGTCCCCCACATCATGTGGTTGCAGCCGGCAGAGATCGCCGTGGCACTTGAACCACAGTCGGCTTTTCTCGGAGAAGTGTCCTTTAGGGTCACCAGACCTGATGGATCAATCGTAGACTTGACCTTATCGGCTTCGGGCGGGAATACGCTCGCGGGCACGTATCCGCGCACAGATCTGGTCGGCAACTACGTCGTTGAGATCCTCCCCTCAAGTGGGTACGAAATAGCCAAGGGACGGGCCGCGTTCGATGTCTCCTATCCCCCCGTTCAGGTCGCCGCCACGGACCCTGGCAGGGTGAAGCCAGGTGACTCCAAGGACATAAAGGTCACCGTTTCCTGCGAGCAGCTCTACCACGAGAAGACATACAAGGTCACAGTTGAGCCCGCGCCGGATATCAGGGACTGCATAGAGATTTCACCACCCGTGACCTCTCTCGTTCTGGTTCCGACGAACCTCCGAGCCAGCTCAACGCTGACCGTCACCCTGAAGGCAGTCCGCAAGCTGCCTTGGAGTCGGGCTTCTGACATAAGCGTCAAGGTGGACGATCCAGCCGAGACGACCGTCCGCCTCCAGGGCACGCGCCCCGCTTGGTTCACGATCCTCATCGCGGCCGGCATCGTGATCGCCGCGATCTTCGTCGGCTGGCTGATCTACCTACTGAAATTCAGCCCTCGCTTCCCCGAGTCTGCGTACATCGTGGAATTGGGAGAAACCGGCCTCGAGGTGGGCAGATACGACCTTCGCGCTCACCAAAAACCCTGGACCCGAAAGATCGTCGTGCCTGACGACCTCGGACCACCGAGCTTACCACCAGGCACTATGATCCTCAGACCCCGTGCAGGCCACGTTGAGCTGCTGCCATTGACGGATAACTTGATAGTCGCGGGCAATCCGTTGAGCACTGGCTCCATACATCGGCTCGAGTACGCCGAAGTGATCGCGATCGGCAACGTGAGGCTGAAGTACACGAAGGAGGACTAGTATGCCTTTCATCGTCATCGGCACTGGAGGCATCGGGATCGGGATCGTGAAGAGACTTCGCCTGCTCCTTGAGCGAAACCCTAAGACCGCGACCAAGCTTCATGAAAACCGTTATCAGCTCCTTGGCATAGACATCGAGGAGAATCCAGAGTCACAACTCAAAGCGCAAATCCCCATGGTGAACTTCGAAATCGCGGATCCTCAAACCCTCGTCAGCAACAGAGCTCAGGATCCCTCCTTCAAGATCTGGTGGCCGGATCCGGGCAATCAACCGTTTATGCCACCAACCCCAATCAAAGGGGATTTCGCCGGCGGCAGGATCAGGTGCTGCGGCCGCCTCGCGTTGTACAACAATGCCTCGAAGGTCCAGGGTGAGATACACCGGCTCTTCTCAGAGGCCCGCCAGCTTGACCCGAAGGCTGACCGTGAGACGCGCACGATATTTGTCGTATCCTCGCTCAGCGGGGGAACCGGATCCGGAATACTGGTTGACGTATGCCAAATGGTCCGGAGAGAGATGAATCCGGAGGAGCAGCTTTACAGCCTTCTGCTGAGCCCAACGGCGGTCTGCGCCTTTGCTCCGCAAGGCGTGCTGGAAAACGGTCTCGCGGCACTCACCGAGATAGAGCGATGGATGACCGTCCCAAGTGGTCAGTTCTCATTCAAGTACTCCGATGCGGATCTCCAAGCCGGGAGCATGATGAGACCGCTGGCGGACGCGGTTTTTCTTTTCTCGGGCTACAATATGGACGGACGAACCTTTGCGGGAAGTCCTGACATCATGGCGGACAACTTCAAACTTCACATGGCACAGGTCTTGTATACACTGGTCGCCACGGAGTCCTTCTGGAGGGACATAGCTGCCAATCACTTCAATAAGCTTACGCCCCTGAGCGCATATAGAGGACGCTGCAGGAGGTATGCTAGTCTCGCGATGAGTTCAATCGTCTTTCCGCGGGACAAGCTGCTACCCTACTGCAGGGCTCGTTTTGTCGGCTCCCACTTGACGGCAATGGATATAGCGCCTCCGCTGGAGCCGGTATCTGAGATAGAGGCAGAACATGAGATAAGCATCAAGGAAAGGGACAACGGGAGGCTCACGGCGGCCCTCCGCACCTGGAGCGCACACTTCCAGAGTCTCGCTGCGAAACATAGGGGGCTCCGTGATAGGTTCGAAAAGACCAAGACAGGGCCCAACTTCAAGGCTATCGCGGTTCAGAACAAGATCGTCAGCGTTAAGACGCTGGATACAACTTGGGAGGACTTCTTCCAGGGTTATAGAAAGGACGTTCAGGTCTTCTTGGCCGAGCGGCGGGCCCGGGTGATGGAGAGAATTGCAGAGGGGGTGAAGCGCGCACTTCCGACGCTCAATTTCGCAGCTGTTGAAGCCTGGCTTGGTGAATGGAACGGCGCGCTCATGTCGGAGATCGAGCATCTTTCGAAGAGCAAGGCCCACTGCTTGGACCAGGTAGGCTCGGCGCGGGACGGGTTGGAGACGGCATACTCCGCTGCAGTCAGAGCCGGGAGGGTGTTCGGCGGGTTCGCGAACCGGAAGAATGAATACCTGGAGAAGCTGGACAAGTGGATTGCGATCGAAGTCAATGCGTGCGAATACGATCTTCAGAAGAGATTCTTCCAGGATCTCCTCGCCGACCTCGCAGCAGTGTCTCGCGCCGTGGAAGCACTCTCCACAGCATTCGCCCAGAGCGGCAAAGACGCGTCGACCACAATTGGCAATTACACGACGCATGATTGGCTGATCAACCCGGAGAAATTCACCCAGGGTGAGTACGTAATGAACGTCCAGGTTGGAGTGACAAGCAGGATCATCAACGAAGAGCTGATGCCGCGGGTCGAGAAGAGCGCCCTGCGCAATAACATCCGCACGGTGTTCACCGAGGGCGTCTCTGACGACTTAGCAGGGATCCAGATCCGGCCGCTCGCCGCGCTCTTCACCTCGGCTTGTGAGGAGGCGAAGGTCAGGCAAACCAGGTTCGTGGCAGAGTCTGGGTCCAAGTACGGCGAGGAGATCCGGAAGGCAATCGAATGGATACTCCATTGGGTGGATGACGCGTTGGCGGATGTCACTGTTGACGATGCCCTGGGATGGTATTTTGATGAATTGATGGGCCGGGTAGCGGCCGCGGAGAAGGTATCAGGTGACGAGAGAGTTTCCATCCAGACACAACTCGGTTTCATTTTCGGCGAAGGTGGTGCTCGGGACCTCGTGAGGGAGAAGAAGCGCGATGAGTGGCACAAGAAGGCGCTGAACTATCTCTTCCGACGGATGTGTGCCCTGACTTCAGCTTTCTGGCGGATCGATACCGATGCCCGGAAGCAGGCTTTTAGTAAGACCGGAAAGGACGAGTATCTTTACTTAACAGGCATCCGAAGGGCCTATTGCCATCCGGATTTCCGCTATAGAAGTGCGATCGAGATCACCGGGATGGGGGTGCCGGTTGAGATCGCGCAGACTGATGAGACTCAGAGAGTGCTGTTCCTCCACTTCGAGGGGGGAGCAACCCTAGGAATCATGACCGACCTGAAGGAGGCGGCGGGGAAGTACCAAGAGGCCCTAGAGTCGGAAACCAATGGTACAGCAAGCTGGCCGGTTCACACCGACAGACGATTCTGGTACGAGTGGCGGGACGACATCATGGCGGAGAGGACCCAAGACCAGGTCAAGCTAATCTATGCGCTCGGCATAGGAACGGAGGTGATAACAAAACGCCCGCGTGGGTTTGCGTACGGAACGCGGCCTCTGGGGTCGTCTCTTCGATCCTGTCTTGAGAAACTTGTGTCCGATAGTGCGCTTTGCAGTAAGGTCGCCAAGGATGTATTTCGCCGCATTGATGACATTCCCGGCAAGACCAGGCTTCTCGAGGTCCAGAAGCACTTCATAAAGGCGAATAGTATCCATTCAGGGATCAAACCCCCGAGGACGGTCAGAAACAGGGAGGACTATTTGTTGTGGGAGGACGTAGCTCGCAGAATCCAGATAGAGCAGAGGGATGATCGGACTGATATCGAAGGGGACCTCGTTCCCCGAGACGACGCCGAGCTGAAGGTCAAGGTCATGGACCAGCTTCGGGCGTATCTGTCCAAATGACACGATATCTCTTCATAAGGGCAGAGGGACCACTCGCTGCGGCTATCCACCGACAGCTGCGGATTCAGTTCGGCTCTGTTCCGCTGCCCCATGTCGTATGCGGAGATTGGGATGACCTAACGGAGTTCGCTGCGACAATTCGGGACTCGTCTGACAATGACATCCAGGTTATCTGCTGTCTCGCGTCCCCGATCTCTGACGATTCCCAGAGGCGCATTGACGAATTCCTCGCCGAGCTTGCTCCGTTAGCAGCGCGGCATGTGAGCTTTCTGCCATTGGTAGTTCCGGGTTCTCTTGCCGAGCTCAAGCCTCTTTGCACCCTCGCCGCTCCTAGAGTCATCCTCGCCGCGCGCCCTTTTGTGGTCACGCGCGTCAGAGCAGACGGCACGGCGCTCGACACAGAAGATATCGCATTGCTGGTGTCGCTACTGCTATGGCTCCTCGACCCCGCCGGCGCTGGCGTTGGCGGGATTCATGGGTTAGAGCCCGCGGAAACGTGTTCCGCAATCGCGTGCCTCACGATAGCCCTTCCCTATGCAAGGCTAACCACGGATGCATTTAATCAGAGAATGGCAGCCTTCCGAGCGAAGACAATAGGGACTGGCGACGAGGCACCAATCCAGATCGATCTACACCTGCCCGAGCTCGGTTTGGAGGACGGGTTGCACATGCCCGAGGTGAACCCGTTCAAAAACGCCACGGCGGATAACCAAGAGCATCGGACTTCCACTGAGTCATGGACTACCCATTTCCATGAGATCGAGCAAGACTTTCTGCGCACTGCGGCCGCGGGAGCCCAAGAGCAAATCGAAGACATGATCCACAAGAATCGCGTGCGAATGGTGGAGAGCTCGCGGAGTCAGGTGAACGAAATCGAGGAACAGGTGTGGCAGAACCTAAGCGGGGGCCAGGGATCCATCTCGGCAGCTCTGAGATCGCTGCGCCGCCTTGCCGAGAGTGTCGCCAAGGAGAAGGATGCGCATTTGCGCTGGCTCAGTACAGGCAGGCGTAGCTTGAGTTCCATCGTGGGGGAGGAAGTGAACAGGCTGGGGTCAGCCTTCGCGGGGAATCTCGGCGTCGCCACCCTGGCCTTCGTGAGGGCGAAGCGATGGAGGTCGTACTTGGCGCTGGGCGCGGGCCTTCTTGTGCTCTTCTCGATGGGCATGCTATTGCTCATGCAACGGATGCACCTTGAGTGGCCGAGTCTAGCGGAGCGAGTGTACTTGGCCTTGGCGGGGGGCTTAGGACTTGCGGGGATAGGGACCTATGCATGGAGGCGATTCCGGATAGGGCGGGCGCGGGAACAAGTCAATGACCTTCTTGGCCAGCTCTCGGACCAATGGGCAATCGCCACGAAGCGCGTACGGAGGGAGTGGACCGAGGAAGCAGTGGGAAGAATCCTGCGCTCCGTGCTGGTGAAGATGAGCTACTACGAGATATCAGCGCTCCGCGAACTTGCTGACCGCATAGGGCTGTACCAGAGTGCCCTGACGCAGTTCTCTCCAGAATCGCTGCTCCCAAACGCCAGACATATTGAGGAGTTGCTGGAAGTTAGCCCTGACAGGATGAGGGCAGCCCGCGAGGCCCTGGCGAGAAACGAGAAGGTGCTCAAGACGGACAGACTCTTCGCGGGTTTTCGCGAGACGAAGACAGAGGCCCAGATCCTCTCGATCCTTGAGTCTGAATTCTGGACTTTTGCCCAATCCGCATGGGAGCAACCTCCTGAAAACATCAAGATCCTGTGCAAGGATTTGCTGCCAAGCAAAGTCCCTCCGTCCGGCACGGTGGGCGACTTGCTGCGCAGGAAGATCCCCTTACCCCTCAATCCCGATGTCTCACCAAAGGGGACTGTTGCCGTGTACGCGCGCGTCCCCCTGCGTGGCACTGGGGGTCTGGCGACCTCGGAGCACGCACCCAGTATCTGGAGCATCTATCTCTGTGGCATCTATCACGGGATCAAGCTTGACGAGGTACGCGAATGGTAGTAGACAGTTTGAGGCGCGCCAAGGCGTACCGCGGCCAGATCCATCGTGTGGAACGCGTAGAGTCCCTACTACCGATCGAGTACGAGCGCGCAGGTATCGCTGGGCTGGGCGAGAGGGCAGCCGCGGTTATCGGAAGGCCTTCCCTGTATTCTCACCAGAGGGCCGTGCTTGAAGGTATCGCGGCAGATCAGGACGTCTTCCTATCGTTGCCCCACGGAAGCGGGATGACGACCGCTTCAGATCTTGCGGTTGTGTATTCGGTTCTGTCCAGTCGGAAATGGGTCCTTCTTCTTGTTCGCGATCCCCAAAAACTCGCCGTGCGCGCAGAGCGATTTCGTAGGATCTCCGCTAGTGGGTCTGGTGACGGAGAGTTCAATACACTTATCATGCAGGAGTCCGACCAAGTCGATGATATAGCCCACCAGTTGCCCGATGTTGTGTTCGCGCTGCCCGAGGTAGTCAAGGAGGTGCTTCTTGCGAGGAAGATCGACAGCGTGCTCCTGAGTTCCCTAGGTTTGGTGATTCTCGAAGATCTGGACGCGTACCTGCCTGCGGAACTTCAGCATTTACGGTACTTGCTTAGAGCCATACGGTTGGTAAGTGCGCAGCACGGGGCCGATGTCAAGACCCTCCTCACTTCATCCCCTCTCGCCTCACCCGAGACGACCGCCGTTGAGGTCACTGGCGTTCATCCCCGTGTTGTAGACAAGGATGGCGCACCGAAGAGCGGATTCAATCTGCACTATTGGATACCACCCTTGGAGGCGGAATCCATCGATGGGAAGGCGCTGAAGATTCGCAGACGCACGTACATCAGCGAGCTCGCCACGATACTTGGCGCGATTCCAGAGGCTAAGGAGCCTCTCACTGTCGGGATCTGGCATGCCTTTGTCGCAGTGGCGGAGACCGATCTCAGGATGATGGAGCAGGCGACTGTTGGACTGCTAAGCAGGCGTGCTACATCATACAGGCTGGTGTTCTTTTCCAGTCCCAAAGAGGTTCAGGAAGCGGATTTTCACCAGTTTCAGCTTCTCTTTGTGCTGGGCCTACCGAGAGCATTCGGAGATTTCAAGCTTGAGATTGGCAACTTGGTTCGTGCGGATGCCGATGTTTTCGTCGTACTCCCTGAAGATCCATGCTCGCATTTCCTGTTGCGGCGAAATCTCCAGTACGCAGAGTTGAGTGGAAGAACTGACCTAGTAGTATCGGCAAACCCCCGTCTGGCCTCCCACTACCTATTGGGCACGCTGATGAGCCTGGATCGGGGAGTCATGTCGGCCGCCGATGCCGGGGTCTTTGGCGATCCGGCCGAGCTTCTGCAGTCCGCGGTGGCGGGCGCTGCTGTACGATACCGGGGAGACAAGTACGAAATCGAGGACCGCGAACGCGCGTCGTCACTGCTAGGCAGTATCCCCTTCGGAGCCGACGGTGTCGACGACCTTCATCTGCTCTTCGAGGGCTACTCCGCAGGCAGCGGCCGCCATGCGGTTCGAGCCGCCAGCTTGGTTCCCTGGAGAATCTTCCCACAGGGCTTTGCTCATGCTGTTGGAAGAAAGTACCTGCTGCAGGGAATTGAGGAGTCCGAAGGCGAGAAGATCGGCAGGCTTGAACTTGCCCCAGCCTCGTCGGATGTCCTTCGGGTTCCAAGAGTCAGGGTGATCGTCAAGGACGGTTCGACCAGCCCCACAGAATCTCCTGGGAAGGTGACGACCTTTGGGCAGGTCTCTCTTGCCCGGATGACGATACGTACTGAAATCGAGGGGTACCAACGCTACCCCGATTTCGCCTTTTTCGACTCCGATACGGAGCGACAGCGGCATTTCGAGCAACTCCGCGCGATGTCAGTGCCTGAAGTTTGGAAGGATGTCGACGCGGTCACAGTGATTCCCCCTGCCCCATCCCCCGACGCCACCGATTCACTGGAACGTGCGCTGAGATTGGTGCTTCCATTCATCTATAAGGACGTCTTTGAAACAATACAGGTCTGGCCAGACGGCGAACGTCTCTGCATCGCATCTCTAGGCTCCGCGGGGAACGTATTGCTCCGGCGTTTCTATGATTACTGGAGTGAAATAGCGAGGCGGATATGTCAGACGGCCTTCGATATTCTCGTCGCGTGCCCATGTGCTGATGGTTGCCCGCACTGCACGATGATGTTTGAGGAACACAGGGAGCTCCACGTTGAGAAGCAACAGGCCCTTGCGGAACTCGGGAAACTGCTTGGGCTTGACGATCAAGTCCCAGGGTTTGTGGATGCAATCGTCAGGTTCAAACGCAGCGGCCTGGAGGTCGAAGCGGCCAAGCAACCATATGAAAGGTGGCGAGAAGAGATTTTCGAGATGTTTGCCAATCGGTTCGACATGAAGATAGTAGCGAGAGCGCCGCTCAAAATCATTCGCGAAGACATCAAGCTCAATGGCAGGACCGCCATAGGCCTATATACGTCGGTGCCGAATTTGGTTCAGGCTAGAGACTGCCTTCCGGAGGCCGCTGCGGTGGATCTGCTCGCGCACGAGTACACCCACAATTGGCAGTACGATCCCGGCGGTCGGAATATGCACGAAAACCTTGATCGGCCAACGCTTCCCTATGACGGTAAGCTACCAAGGGAAGGGTTCGCGCAGTGGGTGTCTTTCCGCGTTCTAGACTTCCTTGGGCTGACGGGAGGAATGAGAAACATCGAACTCTACGAGGGGGACGAATACGGCTACGGCTTTGACTTAATGCACTACATCGAGAAGAGCATTTGTGGATTCTCCGGCGTGGTTAAGTTCATGCGGGAGGGGAAAGCAATCGATCCAGAGAACGGGCATGAGTATACGTGCCTGGAGCTTCTGGAGAAGAGCGGCCTGAAGGAGAAGATCGCGGAGAAATCCACAACAGGATGATAGTACGAGTGTGGAGTGACGGTATCCACCTCCGGCGCCCGCCCGCGACGGCCCCAGGGAACGCGCATCCGGGGGGCCGGGCAGGCCCGGGTACTACAAGCTCTTCAGCCACGCCTTTATCTCTCGCGCCACCTCGCGCTCGGTGTCGCGGAGATTCTTCGTGACATCGTCGAACTCGTCCAGCAGTTCGTTGCGCCTGCTATCGTCAACGCGGTCGAGGTATTGAGATACCAGTTCTTTGAGTGATTCCCCGGTCTGAGGATCAGAATCCGTTATGCGTACGATCCAATCATGCACGAATGCCTTGACCCAGTCAGAGGTGATGGACCACTCATCCCGGTAGCCAACCACCAATTCTCCAGGATGAACGGGTCGGGGGGAAGTGAAGGACTTTGGCGGATCCGCTATGAGTATCTTCTTCTTGGCTCCGAGGAATTTCTCAGACACGATTCGGTAAGCCATCTGATGGTCCGGAATCCCGACGTACTCCTCTGCGATGTCGACGGTCACATGGTAGATGCCCCCAATGGCGCCTTCTCGAGGGCGCAGGTGGATCTGCGTGACCTTGCCAATGACTGTATCGCGATACTGCACGAGGTCGCCAGGAGTGAGGCCCTTGGGATCCTCGTACAGGATGGTGATGGAAGACGGCGGCTTCTTGGAGCAACCGGAAGTGGGAACGACGCCCAGGAGCAGAAGACACAACGGGAACAAGAGCCTGCTCATGACCGATCCTCCTCTTCAGCGAGAGATCCGGTTGAGGATTGAATGCGCAGCGTGGCGAGTCCAAGCAGCAGCACCGAGAGACCGAACAAGAAGATCCCCGCGTGGACCGTGACGTCCATGATCGCACCGGTCTTCAACACGACGATCGTAAAGGCTACTACCAGTACGTCCACCATGGACCACTTGCCCAGATGGGCGAGGAGCCGGAGCATCCGGTCGTCTCTGTGGAGGCCTTGGCTGCCCCGGAGCCAAAGACGAAACGTGAGGAGAAGCTTGATGGCGGGAAACAGTACGGAGAAGACGAGGAGCGCGAGGAAGAGTCCGTACTCACCGTCGTTCAGGAGGTGGAGGATCACAAGGAGAATTGAGTAGGTGTCCTCAATGAACAGGAATCGCCTGATCGTCATGGTGGGCCAAACGATTCCAGCGATGAACGTTATGGCTCCAAGAAACAGAAGGATGCCGCTCACCGGTTCTGGCCGGCGACGATCGCACGACAATGCCGAGGACCTCATCGCCATTGAACAGCCACGCTGGGTGCTTCTGAATGCGCCACGGACAGGTGGAGGCTAGCAGAAACCCAGGGAGCGGGGCAACCCGTCGGAGCGATCCCACTGAGTGGGTGCAGCCAGTTGAAACATCGCCTCGATCCCGGCCTGTTCCAAGGATGGGTGTGTTTCCAGCAGCACGTCAACTCACGCGGGGCACCATGTGCGACGGCGCGCTTCCTCCTACTGCGTTCCCCGCCCACTGCACGACCAAGCAGGTGCATCCAGCCTCAATGGAGCCAGCGGCCTCGCTTGACTTCGGGGGTGGCGCCTCTTCCAGATATCCCCGTATACCTTCTTCCCGACCGCGCCTCACGCCTTGTGACACGCGATCCTTGACCGGTACGGAACCCGGTGCTCTCCTTTCTCGCGGTGGTCTACCTCTTTCGGCCTGCCCGACGGGAGCCTAGATGGCCCGGTCCAACCAGAACACCGCCATCTGCACGCCATCCCGCGTGTCTTTGGCGACGGCTTCGACCTCCTGCTGCCGCCGAACTACTCCGATATGCCCCCGAGAGCGGTGCTTGAGGGGACGGCTGCAGTGATCCGAGCCGCGCTGACCGCGGGGCCCCATGAGGCATCGAGGTGAGCAGTTCGGTCAGATGCTGACGGTCATCGATGCTCTTGAGGAGCGCAGCGCCGCCATCAAAGCTGGCATTGGGGAGGCCGATCCGGATCCACTGGCGGTGTTCGGGGGTCCGGGAACGGGCCGCGCGCATGGTTTTGGAGCACCAGGGGGGAGTATGAATCCCAATGGGCCGCGATCAGCCCCTGGTAGGCAAGCCCCATTTCTGTCATGATCACCGAGACCATTCTGGTCCGATCTGTGTAACTCCCGCCTCATGGCCGACTGCCGAGCAGGTTGGTCAAGGAGCTCGGGACTCTAGACCATGCGTGCGACGATTGGGTACTTATGATGGGCAGACTCCCCACCCCCGGCGAGCTCGTCCACCTCCGCTCCCGCCGCTGGCTGGTCGAGGAGGTCATCCCGAGCCCGAGCCCCGACGAGTCCCCCGTGGTCCGCCTGGCCTGCGCCGACGACGACGCGCAAGGCCAGGCCCTCGAGGTCTACTGGTCCCACGAGCCCGACCGCCTCATCCTGGAGGAGGAGGGCTGGAAGGACCTCGCCGCCCGCGGATTCGACCCGCCGCGCATGTTCGCGGCCTTCCTGCACACGCTGCGGTGGAACTGCGTCACGGCGACTGATCCCAGCCTCTTCCAGGCCCCGTTCCGGGCCGGGATCAAGATCGACGCCTACCAGATGGAACCGCTCCGCAAGGCGCTGCGCCTGCCGCGGGTCACGCTCTTCATCGCCGACGACACCGGTCTCGGCAAGACGATCGAGGCGGGGCTGATCGCCCGGGAGCTGCTCTTGCGGCGCAAGGCCAAGACGATCGTCGTCTCCACGCCGCCGTCGGTGCTCGAGCAGTGGAAGGCCGAGCTCGAGGAGCGCTTCGGGCTCGTGTTCGAGATCCTCGATCGCGCCTATCTCACGCGGATGCGGCGGGAGCGGGGCTTCGGCGTGAACCCCTGGAACACGCACAGCCGCTTCCTCGTCTCGCACAACCTCCTGATCGACACGACCTATGCCGACCCGCTGCGGGCCTGGCTGGGCGACTTCCTGGCCGGGAGCCTGCTCATCCTCGACGAGGCGCACCACGCGGCGCCGGCCAGCGGGGGGCGCTACGGGATCGAGACCAAGTTCACCCGCACAATTCGCGATCTGGCCGGGCGCTTCGAGCACCGGCTCTTCCTCTCGGCCACGCCCCACAACGGGCACTCGAACAGTTTCTCGACCCTGATGGAGATCCTCGACCCGTACCGCTTCACGCGCGGGGTCAAGCTGCGGCCCAAGGCGCTCGAGGCGGTGATGGTGCGGCGGCTGAAGGAGGACATCCGCGAGGTCCAGGGCGGTTTCCCGAGGCGGGACATCGTGCGCGTCCCGCTCGACCGTCTGCCCGAGGATGCGCCCGAGCTGGTCCTCTCGCGGCTGCTCGACGAGTACCGCACGGCGCGCGAGGAGCGCTTCGCGTCGACGTCGAAGCGCGCGCAGGCCGCGGCGGGGCTGCTGGTCGTGGGTCTGCAGCAGCGGCTGCTCTCGTCCATCGAGGCGTTCGCGCGCAGCCTGAAAGTCCACCGGCAGACGGTCGAGCGGCAGTGGGAGAAGGGGCGCGCGGCCGCGGCCTCCACCGAAAACGCGTCCGCGCTCTTCACCCTGGCGCCCGACGCCGACGACGACCGCGCCGAATGGACGCCGGAGGCGGCCGAGGCAGAGGAGGCGAGCGAGATCGCGGCCGCGACGGATGCGGCCGAAGCGGAGTCGCCGCGCGATGCTGCCGCCGAGGCCCTGTGGCGCCGCGAGCAGGCGCTGCTCGACCGGATGCAGGCGGTCGCCGAAGCGCATCGGCACCTGCCGGACGCGAAGACGCGCTACCTCGTGGACTGGATCCGCGAGAACCTGTGCCCGGAGCTGCCGGCCTTCGGGACGGCCGCAAAGGCGGCGATGGGCCCGACACCCAAGTGGCTGAACCGCCGCGTCCTCATCTTCACCGAGAACCGCGAGGGCACGAAGCGCTACCTCAGGGAGATCCTCGAGCAGGCGATCGAGGGCACCGACCGCGCGGACGAGCGCATCGAGGTGATCGACGGGCTCACCAGCAGCACGCGCCGCAAGGAAATTCAGCGCGCCTTCAACACCGATCCGGCCCGGCATCCCCTGCGCATCCTGCTCGCCACCGACGCCGCGCGCGAGGGGCTGAACTTCCAGGCCCACTGCACCGACCTCTTCCACTTCGACCTGCCCTGGAACCCGGGACGCATCGAGCAGCGCAACGGCCGCATCGACCGCAAGCTCCAGCCGGCCGACGAGGTGCGCTGCCATTACTTCGTGCTGCCGCAGCGCGCGGAGGACCGGGTGCTCGAAGTGCTCGTGCGCAAGACCGAGACGATCAAGAAGGAGCTCGGCAGTCTGTCGAAGGTGATCGACGACGACATCGAGCGCCGGCTCGGGGGAGGCATCCGTCACCGCGATGCCGAGCGCCTGGCGCGCGAGATCGACGCGGCCGACATCGATGCCGAGCGCAAGCAGGTGACCGCGGAGGAGCTGGAAGCGGCCCGCGGGCGTCGCGCCGACCTCGAGGGGCAGATCGAGCAGTGCCGGAATCTGCTCGAGAGATCGCGGAAGGCGACCGGCTTCGAGGCCGGACCGTTCCGCGAGGCGCTGTCCTGCTCGCTCGAGATCCTGGGCGCCAAGCCGCTCGCGGAGACGACCGACGAGCACGGACGCCGGGTCTACGCGTTCCCGTCGCTCGACCGGCGGATCGGGACCGACCCGAGCTGGGCGTCCACGCTCGACACCCTGCGCGCGCCCAGGCCGCACAACCAGAAACTGGTCGAATGGCGTCGCGAGGCGCCGATCCGGCCCGTGGTCTTCGAGGACGCGGGCGTGCTCACCGAGGACACGGTGCACCTGCACCTCGAGCAGCGCGTGGCCCAGCGCCTGCTCGCGCGCTTCCGCGCCCAGGGTTTCGTGCACCACGATCTCTCGCGCGCCTGTCTGGCGCAGAGCCGCGACTCGATCCCGCGCGTGATCCTGCTGGGGCGTCTGTCGCTCTACGGGCGGGGGGCCGAGCGGCTGCACGAGGAACTCGTGCCCATCACCGCTCGCTGGATCGAGCCCGGACAGCGCAAGAAGGCGCTCGAGCCCTATGCCCGCGAGGCCGAGGGGCGGACGCTCGACCTCCTCGAGCGCTCCCTCGGCGAGCGGGGTGGCCACGCCCCGGGCGAAGCGATCCAGCGCCAGCTCCTGGGCGCGGCGGCGCGCGACATCGAGGAGCTGCTGCCGCATCTCGAGCCGCGCGCGGAGGAGTGGGCGGCGGCCGCGGTCGAGCGGCTGCGCGAGCGCGGCGAGCGCGAGGCCCGCGAGCTGCGCGAGACGCTCGAGCTCCAGCGCGAGCAGGTGCGCAAGGAGCTGGAGAAGCGCGAGGGCGAGGACGCGCGGCAGATCGACCTCGGCTTCAATGAGGAGGAGAAACGCCAGCGCGAGGCCGACATGCGCTCGTGGCGCGGCCGGCTCGCGCATTTCGAGAACGACCTCCGGGATGAGCCCCAGCGCATCCGCGACTTCTACGAGGTGAAGGCCCAGCGCATCGAGCCGGTCGGCCTCATCTACCTCTGGCCGGAGAGCAACTGAGCCATGGCGAAGCTCGATCCTCAAGTGGTGGCGCATCTGGAATGGCTCGGCTTCGTGCGGCCGACGGGACTGGTCGTCTCCGCGCCGGCCCTCGTGCGCGCCGGCGCGATCCTCGATCAGCGCGATGCGGAGGGACAGCGCCGGCTGCGGTCCAGTCTGGGCCTCACCGGCGAAACCGTGCGCGAGCGGGCCGCGACGCCTTACGGCGGCTCGGCGGACCCCGAGCCGCGCATCGCCGACTTCCGCGCCTTCGCCGGCTCCGTGCTCGGCTGGCGCTTCTCGCCCAAGGGCTACGCCGGAACGCCGGAGTCGCCGATTCCCCCTGAGCTCGAGGTCGCGCTGCCCGACGCGAGCGAGACGCTGCGCCCCGACTACGCCGTGCGCGAGCCCGATCCGCAGAACGGCGCGCCGCCCTGGCAACTGCTCGTGCGCGTGCTCGGGACCGACGGCGACTTCGACGACGAGGTGCGCGGCAGCGGGCGCCTCGAGCTCTCGGCGCATTCGCGGATGGAGCGGCTGCTGCGCCAGACCGGCGTGCCGGCGGGGCTGCTGGTGAACGGCCGCGCCCTGCGGCTCGTCTCGGCGCCGCGCGGGGAATCGTCGGGCTGGGTCGACTTCCAGGTGGCCGACATGGTGCAGACCGCCGGCCGGCCGATCTGCAGCGCGATGCGGCTCCTGCTCTCGGAGCGGCGGCTCCTGGCGCTGCCACGGTCTCAGCGCCTGGCGGCGCTGCTGGCGGACAGCCGCAAGTTCCAGAACGAGGTCTCGGAGAAGCTCGCCGAGCAGGTGCTGCACGCGCTCTATGAGCTCCTGCGCGGATTCCAGGCGGCGCACGATGCGTCCAAGGGCGAGCTGCTGCGGCAGGTGCTCAGCGCGCATCCGGATGAGGTCTACCGCGCGCTCCTCACGGTGATCCTGCGGCTCGTGTTCCTGCTCTATGCCGAGGAGCGGAGCATGCTGCCCGAGGACGCGACGTTCCTCCGCTACTACTCGCTCGCCGGTCTCTACGATCGCCTGCGCGAAGATGCCGCGCTCTACCCCGACACGATGGACCAGCGCTTCGGCGCCTGGGCGCAGCTCGTCACGCTCTTCCGCATGATCCACGACGGCGCCGCGGCGCCGGGGATGCGGCTGCCCGCGCGTCACGGCGTGCTGTTCGACCCTGACCGCTTCCCGTTTCTCGAAGGCCGCGGCGCGGGCGGCGCGCGCCAGAAGAACGGGCGCATCGAGCCGCCGCTCGTGCCCGACGGCACGGTCTACCGCGCGCTCGAGAAGCTGCTGGTGCTGGACGGCGAGCGCATCTCCTACCGCGCGCTCGACGTCGAGCAGATCGGCTCGGTCTACGAGACGATGATGGGCTTCCGCCTCGAGACCGCGACCGGGCGGTCGGCGGCGGTCAAGTCGCAGAAGAAGCAGGGCGCGCCGACGGCGGTGGACCTCGAGGCTCTGCTGGACGAGCCCAAGGCCAAGCGCGCCAAGTGGCTCCAGGACCGCACCGATCGCAAGATCACGGACAAGGTGAACAAGGCGGTCTCGGCGGCCGCCACGATCGAGGACTTGCACGCGGCGCTCACGCAGGTGATCGACCAGGCGGCCACGCCCGACCTCGTGCCGCAGGGCGCGATGGTGCTGCAGCCGAGCGAGGAGCGGCGGCGGTCGGGGTCGCATTACACGCCGCGGGAGCTGACGGAGCCGATCGTCCGCACCACGCTCGACCCGATCATGGCCCGGCTGCGCGGGGCCGACGGAACGGCGCCGCGGCCGGAGGTGATCCTCGAGCTCAAGGTGTGCGATCCGGCAATGGGGTCGGGGGCGTTCCTCGTCGAGGCGTGCCGGTATCTGGGCGATGCTCTGATCGAATCGTGGCGGGTGCACGATGCGCGGCCGGCGATTCCGCCGGACGAGGACGAGGTCATCTTCGCGCGGCGCCTCGTGGCGCAGCGGTGTCTGTATGGCGTCGACCGGAACCCGGTGGCCGTCGACCTCGCGAAGATGTCGCTGTGGCTGGCGACGCTGGCGAAGGATCACGCGCTGACGTTCGTGGACCATGCGCTGCGGCACGGGGATTCGCTGGTGGGACTGTCGCGGCGGCAGATCGAGGCGTTCCATTGGGAAGCGAATGCGCCGGCCTTCCAGGCGGGGTTCGAGGCGATGGAGGCGCGGGAGCATCTCGTCAAGGTCTCGGCGCTGCGGAAGCAGATCCGCGAGGCGGGGGATAGCGTCTCCGACTGGGAGCTGCGGGATCTATGGGACGAGGCGCAGTTCGAGCTCGAGAAGGTGCGGCTGCTGGGGGATCTGGCGGTCGCGGCGTTCTTCGAGGGGGTGAAGACGAAGGAGCGCGAGGCGAAGCGGCTGGAGTTTGCCGCCGCAGTGGTGAGTGGGGAGGCGGAGCGGTATCGGGAGTGGCTGCGGGAGCGGAGGCATGCGGATCCGCCGCTTGCCCCGTTTCATTGGGAGATCGAGTTTCCGGAGGTGTTCGAGAGGGGGAATGGCGGGTTTGATGCGTTTGTGGGGAATCCGCCGTTTCAAGGGGGGAGAAACGTCACGGCGGCGCAAGGGGCTGCGTACTCAGGTTGGCTTCTGGAGTCCCACGAAGGCGCCAGTGGTGGTGCGGACCTCGTTGCGCACTTCTTCCGGCGTGCATTCGCTCTGCTCCGTGAGAGCGGTGCGTTCGGCCTGATAGCTACGAACACGATTGCCCAGGGCGACACACGGGCGAGTGGCCTGCGCTGGATCTGTGCGCACGGCGGGGAAATCTTCGCCGTGCGCAAGCGCGTCAAGTGGCCTGGCTTGGCGGCGGTGGTCGTGAGCGTGGTTCATGGAATGAGGGGCCGGTTCGATGGAGTGAGGCATCTCGATGACCGCAAGGTCGGGGACATCACCGCGTTCCTATTCAATCGCGGCGGAAACGACGATCCCCAGCACCTGCGTGAAAACGCGGAAAAGAGCTTCCAGGGCAGCATCGTCCTGGGCATGGGCTTCACCTTCGACGACACGGACACCAAGGGCGTCGCTACGCCGATCGCCGAGATGGAGAGGATTCTCGCGGAGAATCCCAAATGCCGTGAGATCATACTCCCCTACATTGGCGGGGAGGAGGTGAACACCAGCCCTATCCACGCTCATCATCGCCACGTAATCAACTTCGGCGAGCGGAGTGAAGATGACTGTCGACGTCGATGGCCGGAGCTGATGGCGATAGTAGAGGCTAGGGTAAGGTCAGAACGAGTGACGAAGGCAAAGGATGTCGCAAGTTGGCCTTGGTGGCAGTTCTGGCGCACCCGCCGCGAGCTCTACGCCGCCATTGCTGACCTGGACCGGGTGCTGGTGATCTCAAGCGTCGGTCAGCATGCTGCGTTCGCATTCGTTCCAGCCAGCATGGTCTTCTCTCATGCACTCATCGTCTTCCCCCTCCCCACCCACGCCGCCTTCTGTGCCCTCCAAGCCCGCCCCCACGAGATCTGGGCCCGCTTCTTCGGCTCGTCGATGAAGGACGACCTGCGCTACACCCCCTCCGACTGTTTCGAAACCTTCCCCTTCCCCGAGAACTGGGAGACCCACCCCGCCCTCGAAGCCGCCGGCCAGACCTACTACGACTTCCGCGCCGCGCTCATGGTCAAGAACAACGATGGCCTCACCAACACCTACAATCGCTTCCATGACCCCGACGAGCGCGACCCGGAGCTCCTAACGCTCCGCAAGCTGCACGCCGCGATGGACCGCGCCGTGCTGGACGCCTACGGCTGGGGCGACACCGACACGACGTGCGAGTTCCTCCTCGACTACGAGATCGACGAGGAGGAGTGGGGCAACAAGAAGAAGCCGTACCGTTACCGCTGGGCCGACGAAGTCCAGGCCGAGGTTCTTGCCCGATTGCTCGAGCTCAATGCCGAGCGGGCGCGGGAGGAGGCGCGGTCGGGAGCGGCCGCGGCGGCGGGGAAGATGCGTGGACGGACAGCAGGGGGGAAGGGTGCAGGCAAGAAGCAGGAAACGGGGACGCTCTTCGATTGAGGGCGGGAGCTGATCGCCCGTTTCTCGGAGTCGCGCTTCGGCTTCCGTCCCGGACGCTCCGCCCACGGAGCTCTCAGGCAGCTGCAGGCGCACCTGCCCGCAGGCTATCGCGTCGCGGTCGATCTCGACCTGGAGAAGTTCCTCGGTCGAGTCGTACTGGGCGTGCTGATGGCGCGCGTGGGGCGCAGGGTCAGGGACAAGCGCCTGCTGGCTCTGATCGGCCGCTACCTGCGGGCGGGCGTTCTGGTGGGGGACGTCATCCAGCCGACGGAAATCGGGACTCCTCAAGGATCCCCCTGCTCTCCCCGCTGCTCGCAAGCATCCTGCTCGACGACCCCGACAAGGAGGTGGAGAGACGCGGTCACCGCTTCGTCCGCTATGCCGCCGATCTTCTTGTCGTCGTGCACAGCCTGCGGGCGGCCGAGCGCGTGAAGGCCGGCGTGACGAAGTTCTTGACCACGAGGCTCAGGCTGGTAGTCAACGAGCAGAAGAGCCGGGTGGCGCGGACTGACGAGTGCGTGTTCCTCGGATTCACGTTCCAGGGATCGACGGTGCGCTGGTCCGACCGCTCTTTCATCGGCTTCAAGCACCGCGTCCGCCGGTTGACGGGCCGGAGCTGGGGCGGGTCGATGGAGTACCGGCTCTACAAGCTCGTGCAGTACCTGCGGAGCATGGCGTACTTCGGCACAAAATGCTCTGCTGTCGCAATCGGAAAGGCTATGTCCCGTGGGAGGCATTCCACCGAATCAAGCACCGGCATCTGCTACAGCGCCCAAAGCTGCGGCTGCCTTACGCGGGCTGCAGCGCCTCGCTGTGCTGCGAACCAACCTCTGACGAGCGTAGTGCGGGAGATCTGCACGCTGCGTTCCGTGGGTGCCAGGGGCGGGTGACCCCCTCCGGCCACCCGGTGGGAGCGACGGGCGAACTGCCGCCTCCTATCCCGATTCTGCGGTCCCTCTGCTAAGCTTGTCCTCTTTCACGAGATGGGTTTGTTCCTCTATTGTGCCGGGTTCGATTCAATGAACTCGGCCAACGACTCGACGTCCTCTTCATTCAGCGTGATGCCAGCGAAGTACCCAATACGCCGCCCAGCCAGACTACGCCCGTTGGCCCGAATCCACTCGAGCAATGCGGTTTCATCGACACCCTCGCTCCCCGCTTGATCGAGGAAGAGGTCGATTACTGCATCGACCTTCGCTCGGTCAACTGCGCAGCCCCGTCCGAGGAGATCAACCGAGGCGACGTGTTGGACGCCGTGTTCGATCCTAACGGCTAGGTGATCGACCTCGATCCACTTCACGTCGCCGGCTTGCTCAGCGATGGCGCCTGTCCCGCGCAGGACCCATCCCCACAGCTGGGCAACGTAGCCGCCCAGGAAGACTGCGACCTGCTCAACCTGCTCCTCGAACCCCTCTGAGGGCGAGCCCCGGGCTGTGGAAAGCCACTCTTGAGCCGCGGACCTGAGGTCGCGTGATCGGATCGTCAGGAACGCGATCTCCTCAATGGGCAGCCCGGACAACCAGGCGAGCAACACCGTCGTGAAGTTCGCGTCGTTGACCGGGAAACCGCGCCGGCCGACGCTCTGGAACGAGCCGCTCTGGAGTTCTGCGACGAACACACCGTCCTCAGGAATGGCGTCGCGAAGTGCTGCAATGATCGGTATCCACTCGATGGCGTGGCGGCGCCGGATGTTGCGTCCCGTGCCGGGTTCATCCGGCGGCTCGTAGTCCCGAAGAAACTTGGCAAGCGCGATGCCAGAGCGGGGCGACAGGCCTGTCACGAGAACGGTTTTCCCGAACTCGGTCAGGCCGAGCGGGCTGTTTCGAGAAAGGACGGGGTAGTCTGCTTCGGACAGCATGTCTATGCTGAACTGCTTCACCGTGTCGAGGACGTGGTGCTGTGCATCCGGGAAGCGCGACGCGAACAAGGAGGACGCGAACTCATCCTCTTCGCGGCCCTCGTCCGGCGACCGCGCGTCAACGTACGCTAGAAACTGAGATTCGAGCGTGGCGTCCATCTCGAGCAGGTGCGACTCACCATCGGTATCCACGGCGTCAGCGACTGCGGACCGGAGATGAACCGCCCGTGGGCGCACATACAAGCGGACGTACTCCTGGTACCGCGCTCCGTAGTTCGCGCGGCTCGGTCCTCGACCGGGGTTGTCCACGATGACGGTGTCCCCCTCCGCGAAGGCACCGGCACGCCCGCACCGACCAGCGATGTTCCGGAACAGAAGGGTCGGCATCGGACGCTGCCGCCCGAAGAGCCAGCGTCGCCAGTCGGCCATGACGACCACACGGAACGGAAGATCAACGCCTTCGGCGAGGGTCGTGGTCGCAGCGACAATGAGGAGCTGGCGACGCTCCATCAGGTTCTCAAGGCGCTCCCGCACCCAGTTGGGAAGTGATGCATTGTGGTAGGCGACACCATGTCTCAGGCAAGTTCGCAGGGTGAACAGGTACGGGCAGCGGCGGGCGAGGACTCCAGAGAACGTGCGAACGGGATGGTCCTCGGCCACCTCTGGAAGACGGTCGGCGACCATCGAGGCGACAAAGCGCGTCTGGTTCCGCGAGCTCGCCAGGATCATGACCGGGAGCCCGAACCGTTCGTGCTGATCGACCGCAACCGCCGCTACGTTGGACGCCACCTGCCTGTCGTGCTGCTGCAGGAGATGCGCAAACGTCGTCGCCGGGGCTGTATGGAGCGGGTGCGGGAAAGGCACCTGGCCCGACCAGACCGGGGCTGAAGGGTCGGTAGGCGGACGCAGATAGTCGCTCGGCGTGTAGTAGTGCGCATGGCCATCGGGGCCGGCGATCGCGAGCCGCCGTGCGGTCGGCCGCCACCCCGATTCGATAGTCGTCTCGGCACCAACGCCGAGCCAGTCCACGAGGGGCGGGGACGGGGACACCACGGGCGAGAGCGCCACCACTTTCGTGTCGTCATCCTCGGCAGCGAAATCACGAAGCCTGCCGATCAGCGCCTCGTATCGCAGACCCCGAACCGGTTGCTCGATGAGGTGGAACTCGTCGAAGACGCAGCACGCGATCCGGTGGCGAAGCTCTGGCCGCGTACGCAGGAAGGCGTCGAACGCCTCGGGCGTTGCAACCAGAACCTCTCTCGCATCACCCGTGATCGTTCGTTCGGCGAGATAGCCCCCTCGACGCACTTCCGTGGCGACGTGGATGCTGGCGAGGCGGGCACGCATCCGACGGTAGATCTGATCAGTGAGTGCGCGGTACGGCGAGAGGTAGACGCCAAGAGGGCGTTCGTCCGAGAGGGCGGATACGATCGCAAGCTCCCCCAGCAGGCTCTTGCCCGTGCTCGTTGGAAGAAGGACAAGCGCGTTCTCATGTGGGTCTAGCAGCCGATGCCGCTCGATGGCCAGCGCCTGCGTGGGGTAGAGGAGCGGCGACGCCGTTCGGAGCAGCGTCTGGACGTACGCCGGTGAGAAGACCTGGCTGTCGTGCAGGATGCGAGCGGCCGACAGCTCCCTGAAACGCTGTCGCGCCTGCGCCCAGAGCAGGATCAGAAGCGCATCGCTTTGCGCGAAGGCATCGAGCCACTCTGGAACAGATGCCTCGAACGCGGCGTCGGCCGCTGCGAAGCGATGTTGGGCACCCTCCGCGAGCGCCGCTTGCTCCGCGCGGCAGTAGCTGCGCATTCGTTCCGGCATCTCATCCCGGACCACCTGCATCCGAGCGTCGCCGAGGACGGACATCACCCACGCCTCGAATGGGCCCCTGTCGGGTCGGACGTGCGCTGTCCGGGCCACCACGCCGGCCGTGGGGAAGTTGCCGGCGGCTGCAAAGGCGACGGCGGCTAGGGCCGACAGGTAGTCGGTTGAGTAGTCCGCTTCTCTCGCGCTGTTCCCCAGCGTTCGGGCAAGGAGGGAAAGTGCCAGATCCGATGTCCCGTCCGGATGCGGGAGGTCCTCCGGGTTGAGGGTGGCGGCGTCGAGACTCAGGCGCAGTGAGATGTTCTCGACTTGACGCCAGGCGCGAGGCCCCAGCCGCTCATATCCGCGCACGGCCGCCGCGACGCGGTTCTCAATCTCCTGCAAGCCCTGCCTGACAGCCGCATCGTCGAGTTCACGGGCACTGATCATGACGTCGCCTTGTCGATCACGTCCTCGAGTAGCGCGGCGAGGTCGTCGGTCTCGATGGTGCGATACGAGATCTGCGACGTGTCCCAGCCCGCGCCGACAAGGTGATCGGTGAGCCTGTTGAACGCGCGCCCTCGCGCCTGCTCGTCGCGGGCCGTCCCCTGGTTGCAGACGAGCACGCCGACAAGCCGCACCGAGGAGCAGCGCTCGGGACTCGTGCCCACCATAGCCTTGACTCGTTCCTCAAGGTCCGTTCGGCGGTGCACAAGCCGCAGCGAAGTGAGCACCTTCCCGACGGATATTGGCAGCCGGTCCTGAACGGGGCCTTCGAACAGCCGATTGAAGTCGCTCTGGAGACTCGAGTTGCCGCCCGTCACGAGGTTGGCTCCGCGACCGCCGCTCGACTTGACCTCGACAATGAGAAGGAGCAGGTCGTCGGTGATCGTTGACAGCGCCAGGATGTCCACCCCGTCCGATGACGATGCCTTCCAGGGACTGTCGGCGTTGGCAGTCCATGTCATGTCCCGCTCGAACAGTGACCAGTAGCGCTCCCCTATGTCCCACACGCCGAACTCGCTGAGGTTGCCCTGGAGGGCGTTGGTCAAGTCCGGCGCGTTAGCGGGGGGCGGCGCGGCGTGGCCCTTCAGGGCGTCCGCCAGGACGTCAGCCAAGCCGTCCTCGTCGGTGCAGACCTCACGGACAACCGGGTTACCCGCCTGCTGGTCGAGAACGTCTTCGTAACCTCGGCCGTTCACAATGGACATTCTCCCGTCACCAACGACTTGCCCCAATGGGTTCTCCGAAAGCTATCCGCGTCTCCTTGCGCGTAACTACCATGCGATGCTCCTCTGCGTACCTGAGATGTGGCCGCGATCCGCATAACGAGAGCATCATCGGGGGGTGGTCCGACCGCGGCCCTGGCCCTGCAGGGACGCGGAAGGATCACCTGCGTCCGCGGCCAGGGCCGCGGACGGGCCACACGTCTGGTGCACGTAGTGCTATGTGTTACCATAGGTCAGTAACTTCCCCCAGAAGTCTGCCAGCGAGACTGCAGATGGAGCCTAGGGCCAGGAGGAGCAGACCACGCTTGAACATGGACTCAGTTGTTGCCAGATGATTTGCCTTCTCAGTGAGGGCGGGGATATTGAACCGGACACGGGAGAGCACTTGAATGACCCGCGTGCGGAGGATGCCACTCGACAGTTGGGAGAGGGCAATCACGTCTTCTGCGCGAGGAACGGCAAACGCGCCTGTCTGGCGCGCAGCATTTGCATGGTAGGCTGCCACAAAGAAGTGGAGAACGGCCAGGGCATACAGCGCTGCGAGGGCCAGCCCGAACAGTGATGGGAGTTCCCAGTCCTTGCCAAGCAGACTGGGGACTGCAGAGACAAGACCAATTGCGATGCTGAGTCCAATCAGGTAGCTTGTTGCTTTGCCTTCAATGGCCTCCTTGCGCTTGAATTCGACTTCCACCACGGAGCGCAACTCCTCAAGGCATGGATCCTCTCCAATGGCGTCCCCGAGAATCTCGCCAAGTTCCTCTTCAATTGCCCGAAACCGCTGCACATCATCTGCAGGGAGGCCGCGGCGAATCTGACTTCGTGCGAAGAGAGTCTCACATGGCGGCCAGATCGCGAACAGACAGCGGCGCAGGAATCGTCGCATGGCTCACGTCATCCTCCATCGAGTTGGACGAGGAGATCGCACAGGGTCTCGGCGATTGGGATGTTGTGTGGCTTCTGTAGCCATCCCCATTCCCCATTGGGGTTGATCTCGAGAAAGTAGAATTCCCCGCTGTGCTCAACAAGGTCAATTGCCCCAAACGCAAGGCCTGCTTTGCTGACATACGCGATGCAACGATCAACGAGACTCCTGGGAAGCTCACAGGAAGTAAAGTCTATGTCCTCCTTGACCGTTCTCCAGTCGATCTGATCAGCTGCACTCGATCCCAGGGTGATCCGCACAGGAAACGCCGTATCTCCCACCACAGTTACGCGATAGTCCACCTTCGGGGACAGCGCCCGCTGGACGACAAGTGGCGCCAGACGGATCTCCTCGACTTGACGCGGCAGGTCATTGAGCATCTGGGTGAAAACGAAGTAGTCCTGATCTGGTTCCTCGATCAGAGGCGAGTAGAGTGCCTTAGCGACGATCCTGCGGGAGGACCGCTCAAGCAGGGACCTGACTTCGTCAGGGTCATTCGTAATCACCGTCTCTGGGATCACGAAACCCTCACTCTGGGCGAGGTGGAGCTGCCGAATCTTGCTCTCCATTGCATCGTTGGCGTGGGGATGATTCACCCAGCCAACATCTGGAAGCAGCTGCAACGACTCCAGCCACGAGTACCATTGATCACTTGCAAAGCGCTGAACAGCAGCAGACGGGCGATCGGCAAAGGGCGTCTCATCGAATGGCTTCCCCGGACGGCGATTCCAGATCGCTCGGATCTCGCCTCCCAGAGAGTGCAGTACACTACACTTTGATACTTCTATCCGAAAATCAGGGAGGAAGACCGTTGCCCGTTCATTGACGAGATCCTCGCTGTTCATCCGTAGGAATGGATGGCTTCGACGGCGGAGCTCAGCAACGACGAAGTCCACGGTCAGATCCCACTTATTCGAGAGAAGCAGAATCATGGGAACCCCACTCTATTGCCACATTCTACGGTCCTTGCAGTCTTCTCCCTTCTCTACATCGAACTTCTTCGTCTTGGGTCCGTCATCGTCGTCGTCTTGGCAGTAGATGGCGGGTGTTCGACCGGGAACGGAGATCTTTCGCACCATGTCAATCTCATGATCGTATGCGTAGTTCGCGCTAGTGGGAACGCGGCCAGGCGACGAACACGGCTTGGCGTAGCGGAGCAGGAATGGACGCATGCCTCTATCCTCCCTAGACTTGCTTGTCTATCGATGGTCGTCACGCTCGGCAAGAATACCATTGGCGTCCGGACGCTGCATTTGAAACGAAACTGGCCAGTTCCCGATAGCGAACTCCATGCTCAGGCCCCCCCGCCCATGTCGGTGCCAAGCCAATGCTGGGGATCGCGCCAACCACAACGCTGCTGCTCGATCTCCGCGAGATCCTCGCAGGCCGTCACTGAACGAAGGACAAAGCCCTGCCGCACAACGTCCGTCTTGCCAAGTTCGAAATGGACACCCCCGCGCGCGAACCAATCGTGCTGTACCGCCTGATCTTCGCACCCGGAACAGCGCAGGTCAACCGTGCCCCTGCCGATCAACAAGTCGCCCGGTCGCGGGTGTGAGGCCACCGAAGTCCCCGGCCGTGCGATTCAGCCGTTGGCGCCCACGGGCCTGCGGAGGGATTGTTGCGAGGGAAAGGGCAGGATGACACCGAGTCTGCGGGTATCCGACCCGCCCGCAGCCGCCCGATCGAGTGCAGACCACCTGTCTTGAGCGGAAACGCTTCCCGCCGATCCCGACTCCCCTCAAGCCGGCATCCGAGCGATTGGCTCCCCCTCAGGCGGCTTGTACGACTGCGAGCCTCTCGAAGACCCTCCAGCATGACAGCCAACGAAGCAGTTACGCATCGACATCCCCGGAAAACCGTGCAATGCTCAAGCCATACAGACTTTTGCATCCACCCGCCCGAAGGCCCGCAAGCTCTGGCAGCGCCGCTGCCACTGCACCGGCCTGGGCGAGTTGAACGCTACCTGGAAGGAGCCTCCGGAGCCGAGAAGACGGAAAGGACCGACCCGTGACCCCGCCCCGCGCCACCTCCCGCGAAATCCGCGACCGCCTCGTCGCCGCCCTTCGCCTCTCTCTCGTCGGCCCCGGCGCGAGCCACCCCCTCGCCGCGGAGGCGCTGCCCGGCTGGGAGCGTCCGCTCAACTGGTATCTCACCGGCTTCCTCATCCCCTCCGGCACCCCGCCCGAGAAGCGTGCGGACCAGGACGAGGACGACGACCTCAGCAACGAGATCCCCGAGACCTCCGGCCTCGCCGAGGAATCCACCGAGGAACGCAAGGCCGCCAAGAAGGGCTTCTTCCCCTCGTCCATGGGCCTGAGCTTCCTTGTGCCGAAGGAAAGCCGCTCCCTGGCGGTGACCGTCCGTTGGGGCGACTACCACCCGGGCGATGTCGAAGGCTCCGACGGCAAACCCGTGCCCGTCTGGCAACGCACGGCTCGCGAAGAAACGATCGCGCTCGAGCTCACCGGCGCGACCGAGGGCGCGCGCCACGCGGTTCCCGAGTCCGGCGGCCTCGAGCTGCATGTCGTGGAGCGGCCGATCGTCGCCGCCGAGCTGGCCGGGCACATTGCGGAGGGCACGCGCTCGGTCTCGGCGTTCCTCGTCAACCATCGAGTGCCGAACCCCGACCATCCCGACCTCGGCTGCATCTTCCAGGCCGAGACCGAGGTGCGGAGCGAGCAGCCCCTGGTGCCGCGTCCGGATCTGCGGGGAACGCAGGCGGGCGAGTGGGACGAGCTGGTGACCGACCTTCACTACGCCGACACGCCCGAGTACGCGACGGGCCACGGCGTCTCGGCCGATTGGGAGATCGTGGACGGCGCCTGCCATGTGATCCGCACCGCCTGGATCCCCCAAGCCGAGGTCGAGAAGACCGCGACGGTGGACATGCCCGGGGTCGAGCTGTCGATGGACACGCTCGGCGCCTTGGAGAACGGCGAGGCCGTCTCGACGGCCCTGTCGCCTCTCGTGGCCGCCTATCGTGCGTGGATCGAAGCCCGGCGCGCGGAGACGACCGCCCTGCCGCAGCAACGCCGCGAGACCGCCGAGGAGCTCCTGCGGCAGGCGGGCGTTGCGGCCGCGCGGATCGAAGACGGCATCGCGACGCTCTCCGCCGACGCGGACGCGCTCGATGCCTTCCGCGTCGCCAATCGCGCCGTCGCCCGCGCGCTGAAGAAGCGGCTCGAGATCGAGACGCCCCGCTGGCGCGCGTTCCAGCTCGCCTTCCTGCTGCTCAACCTGCCCGGGCTGGCCGATCCGTCCGCGCCTCACCGCGACACGGTGGATCTGCTCTTCTTCCCGACCGGCGGCGGCAAGACCGAGGCCTACCTGGGTCTCGCGGCGTTCGCGATGGTGCTCCGGCGGCTGCGGCATCGCGGCGACGAGGGCCGCGCGGGCGCCGGTGTGAGCGTGATCATGCGCTACACGCTGCGTCTGCTCACGCTCGATCAGCTCGCGCGCGCGGCCGGGCTCGTCTGCGCGCTCGAGCTCGAGCGCGAGGAGGACCCGGCGCGCTACGGCGCCTGGCCCTTCGAGATCGGCCTGTGGGTCGGCAAGGCCGCGACGCCCAACATCATGGGAGAGAAGAACGACAAGCGGCCCGATTCGGCGCGGGCGAAGGTGCATCAGTTCAAAGCCAATCCCACGCACAAGCCTTCGCCGATTCCGCTCGAGAACTGTCCCTGGTGCGGAGCGCGGTTCACGGCCGATTCCTTCGCGCTCATGCCCAACGACGACCGGCCGCGCGAGCTGCAGGTCGTCTGCACGAACTTCGAGTGCGACTTCACGCGCGACCGTCCGCTGCCGATCGTGGCGATCGACGAGCCGCTCTACCGGCGCCTGCCCGCCTTCCTCATCGCGACGGTCGACAAGTTCGCGTCCCTCCCTTGGGCGGGGAAGTGCGGCATGCTGCTCGGGGGCGCGGACCGTCATGACGATCACGGCTTCTACGGCGCCGCCGAGTCCGGCCGCGGCCGGCGTCTGGCCGCGCCGCTGCCCCCGCCCGACCTCGTCATCCAGGACGAGCTGCACCTGATCTCCGGCCCGCTCGGCACGATGGCCGGTCTCTACGAGGCCGCGATCGAGGCGCTGTGCGTGCGCGAGGTCGGCGGGCGGGCCGTCAGGCCCAAGATCGTCGCCTCGACCGCCACCGTTCGCCGCGCGCAGGACCAGATCCAGGCGCTCTTCGCGCGCGGCGTCACGCAGATCTTCCCGCCGCCCGGTCCCGACCGGCGCGATTCCTTCTTCGCGCGCACCAGGGCGCCGTCCGAGGTGCCGGCGCGACTCTATCTCGGGATCGCGGCCCAGGGGCGCAATCCCAAGGTGATCATGCGGCGGGCGTGGCTGGCGCTCATGGGCGCCGCGGAGCGCGCCTACCGCGACCACGGCGGACACGAGAACCACGAGAATCCCGCCGATCCCTACATGACCGTGCTCGGCTACTTCAACGCTCTGCGCGAGCTGGGCGGCGCGCGGCGCATTCTGGAGGAGGAGGTCCAGAACACGCTCAAGAGCTACGGCGATCGCCGCCGCATCGGCGAGCAGTCCGGTCTCTTCCAGGACCGCAGGAACTTCTCCGAAGTCGTCGAGCTGACCTCGCGCGTCTCGACCGCCAAAGTGGCCGAGGCGCGCCGGCGGCTCGAGGCCCCCTTCTATAACATCCAGCAGCGCGTGGACTGCGCGATCGCGACCAACATGATCTCGGTCGGTCTCGACATCCCGCGGCTGGGGCTCATGGTCGTCCTCGGACAGCCGAAGACCCACGCCGAGTACATCCAGGCGACCAGCCGCGTGGGCCGCACCGACGGCAAGCCCGGGCTCGTCGTGACGCTGCTGAACATCCACAAGCCCCGCGATCGCTCGCACTACGAACGCTTCCGCCACTATCACGAGACCTTCTACAGCGCGGTCGAGGTCGGGAGCGTGACGCCCTTCTCCGCCCGCGCCCTCGACCGCGGCTTCGCCGGCGCGCTGGTGGGGCTGGCGCGCCACCTCGAGCCCGAGCTGACGCCGCCGCAGGGCGTGGAGCGCATCGCCGGGGTCCGCGCCGGGCTCGAGCGCCGACTGCTCGACATCCTCCTCGAGCGCGTGCGCCGGCAGCCGTTCGCGAGCGAGGAGGAGCGTGAAGAGCGGCTGCGGAGCGTGCAGAACCGCGTGGTCGATCTGCTAGATTCGTGGCGCAAGGTCTTCGACGACTACCACAAGGACGGGGTGGAGCTGCAGTATCAGAAGTATGAGCTCAAGCAGCCCAAGCCCCTGCTGCGCGAGATGCTCGATCAGGAGTTCGAGACGGAGCATCATCGGAAGTTCCGCGCCAATCGCTCCCTGCGCGACGTGGAACCGGAGGTGGACCTGTTCCTCAGTACGCTGACCGGCGTGCAGGTGGAGGAAGGCGAATGAGCCGCAAGGCCCACGGGCAGATCCGTCAGGGGCAGGTGATCACGACCTACGGCCCGGGCGCCCTGATCGACCTGCCCCACCATTCCGCGCTCGTCGGCGGCCTCGACACGTGGCCCAAACCGGGCGACCTCAACGAGATCGTCGAGCCGCGACTGGCGCAGAAGCTCGCGGCCATGACGGGCATCGCCGACCCGCGCCTCTATGCGCCTCCGGTATCTTCGACCGATCCCCGCGACAAGGCGCAGGGCATCGGCGCCTGGCGTTTCCCGGAGTGGTTCGTGGTGCAGGATGAACCGCGGCGGGAGACCCGCGAACGCTCCCGTCGGCTGGTCCCCCGCAAGGCGCTGGACGAGAAGGGCCGCTTCGACGGACGCCCCGTGATCGCGACCCGCTTCGTGCGGGCCTGCCCCAGGGGCCACGTCGACGACCTGGACTGGCGCGGCTTCGTCCACGAACCCGGCGATGGGTGCAAGCGGCAGCTCTGGCTCGACGAGCGTGGAACGAGCGGCGATCTCGCGGATCTCGTCGTGCGCTGCGAGTGCGGCCGGCAGCGCAGCCTCTACGAGGCGACCCAACTCGAGATGAATCCGCTCGGCACCTGCCGCGGCGCACGGCCCTGGCTCGGCCTCAACACCAACGAGGACTGCAAGCAGCCGAGCCGTCTGCTCATCCGCACCGCGTCCAACGCCTACTTCCCGCAGGTCGTCAATGTGCTCTCCCTGCCCGATCGCGGGAGCGCGGTCGAGACGGCGGTGGCCGAGCTGTGGGACGACCTGCAGATCGTCGAGACCCAGGCGGATCTCGCCTTCCTCAAGAAGAAGCCGAAGGTCTTGGATCGCCTGGCGCGGTTCACCGGTGACGAGGTGCTCGCAGCCGTCTCTGCCCGCAAGCACGGCGGCGGGTCCGATCGGCCGGTCAAGCAGGTCGAGCTCGACGCGCTCGTGGCCGCGCCCGAGGGCTTCGGCGACGACGTGCCGATCGATCCCGGCTTTCACGCCCGCCGTCTGCCGGACGCGTCCTGGCGCCGTTCGGAACGCAGCGCCGGCATCGAGGCGGTGATCCAGCTCCACCGGCTGCGCGAGGTGCTGGCCCTCGTCGGCTTCACGCGCCTGGAAGCGGAGATGCCCGACATCAACGGCGAGTACGAGAGCGACGTCGAGCGCGCCCAGCTCGCGATCGAACCGGCCTGGTTCCCGGCGGTCGAGAACCGCGGCGAGGGCATCTTCCTGCAGCTCCGGGCCGAGGCCGTCGAGCGCTGGCTCGGGCGGCCGGCGGTCAAGGATCGCCTCGAAGGCCTGCTCGGCGGCCACGCGCACTGGGCCAAGGATCGCAGGAGCCACCGCGAGTTCCCCGGCGGGCCGTACGTGCTCCTCCATACGCTGTCGCACCTGCTGCTCCAGTCGCTGTCGATGCGCTGCGGCTATCCGGCCAGCTCGATCCGCGAGCGGATCTACGTGGATCCGCAGGGCGGCCGCTACGGCATCCTCTTGTACACCGGCTCCCCGGACGCCGAGGGCACGCTCGGCGGGCTGGTCCAGCAGGCGCGCTGCCTGGAGGACCATCTCGCCCATGCCTGGCGAATGGCGGCCCTCTGCTCCAACGACCCGATCTGCGCCCAGCACATCCCCGGCAAGAGCATGGAAGGCCGCTGGCTCCATGGCGCCGCCTGCCACGGCTGCGCCCTGGTGGCCGAGACGAGCTGCGAGATGCGCAACGACTACCTCGACCGCGCGCTGGTCGTGCCGGTGCTCGGCGTGCGGGAGGCGGCGTTCTTCGAGGCCCTGACATGATGAGGCTCGCCATGATGAGGCTCTCGCATGATGAGGTCCTGCCATGATCGACGGACTCCTCAGCATGCCCGCGCACCTGCGGGAACGCCTCGCGGGCGCCCTCGAGTCGGGCTGTCTGCAGGCGCCCGTGACGACGGCGGCGCTGCGGTCGACGCTCGGCAATGCGGGAGGGCTCGAAGCGGTCGCCGCGGGACTGGCCGAGCTCGAGCGACTCGGCATCACCGGACAGGCCGCGGGTGCGTGGCTGCGCACGGTTTCGCAGGCGACCTCGCGTGCGCCGCAGGTGGATCTGGTGTGGTCAGGGCCCGAGGTGCCGGGCCTGCACGCGCGCGACACGCGCCGCGTCTATGAAGAGCTGCTCGGGTCGGCGCGGCGGTCCCTGTGGGTCAGCACCTACGCGTTCTTCGATGGGCCCAGGGCATTCGAGGTTCTCTCCCGGCACATGGACCGAACGCCCGGGCTCGAAGTGACCCTGCTGCTCAACATCCAGCGCGCCCGCGGGGACACGACCGCGGCGGACCAGCTCGTCCGCAAGTTCGCCGACCGGCTGTGGAAGTGCGAGTGGCCCGGCTCGACGCGGCCGCGCGTCTTCTACGATCCGCGCGCGCTCGAGCCGGACGGGCCGGGTGGGGTTCTGCATGCGAAGGCGGTCGTGGCGGATGAGGAGGCGGTGTTCGTGACCTCCGCGAACCTGACCGAGGCGGCGTGGGATCGGAACATCGAGGCGGGATTGCTGACGCGGGATCGCGGGTTGGCGGGGAGTCTGGTGGTGCACTTTCGGGGGTTGATCGACCGGGGGTTGGTCCGGGGGGTGCCTGGGGAGTAGAGGGGATTCGACGGCGGTAGCCCGGGAATGCACTCGGAGGTGCAAGGCTTCCGAGAAGGGGGGCGACGTGCTTCCCAATATGGTGCGCCCACCGGGGAACCTGCCTGGTCTCTATCATGCTAGGTGGAGGATGGGCTGGGTCAGCCATCGAAGAGCCGGCAGGGCAACCAGCAGGTTCTGAACCCACGGCGCGGGCGGCTATCCTAGCCCCTGCCAGGGCCGGAGCCTTGAAGTCCAACTGCGGGTTACATATCATATGACCCGCAAGGTGGAGCGCCCGACCGCCGACTCCGCAGGGGGCGGATGACGCGTCGGTTTCGCTGAGACCTCATGACTCCCCACCGGCAGAAACTGATCGAGCAGGTCTCCACCCGTCGGGCCCATCGTCGAGGTCTCGAAACCGGGAGGTGCAGAACGAAGACCCACCGAGTCAGGCTTTGCGGCCAAGAGATCCATGGGACCACCGTCGACGCACGCCTCCTGCGGGTGGTGCTGGGCCTAGTGATCGAGGGAAGTGAACGCGCGGTTCGGCTTCGCACGCAAGGCCGCAGCGCGGCTCGGGGGACGAAGCCTCGGTGGATCGAGGCGGCCTCCGACTTCTCGGTGCGCATTCTGGAAGGATCGACACTTCTCGAAATCGACGCGCCCAGTTTGGTCGAGGCCGACCCTGAAGCGTTCGCCCAGGCAAGCCTGTTCGCCGACATCGATCCAACCAACACAAGCTTCCACTATTTCTCCGAGAGCCTGGCGGCTGCATCGGAAGGAGAGTCGACGGAAAGGGCCAATCTCTACGACAAGGAGTTCCTGCTCTTCCTGCGCGGATTCGATATCGTCTTAGGCCGCGGAGTGACCAGCGTCGAGATCGACAGTGACAACTGCGCTGACTCGGGCGAGGGCGTACGCGTGGTGCGAGACAGCACTGCGAGGTTTGCGGAGTTGGCCTCGCGTATCCCCGAGGCCCAGCAGGTACGCCTGGCTGGCAAGCTCGACCAGATCCGTGACAGCGACGGTGCGCTGCTGCTCCTGCTTCCGGAGTCCGGTGAGAAGGTCAGGGGGATCGCGAGACAGGAGCAGACGGAGGAGCTCCGGAGATTCTGGGGTAAGCCTGTCATGGTCTCCGGGAGAGCTCACTTCAATGTCGCTGGGGGCGTCCAGCGGATCGAGGTTGATCAGATCTCCCCCGCGAGCGACGAAGATATGAAACTCTGGGCCAGGATCCCGAAGCCCCTCTTCCGAAGTCACCAGCCGATGGAGTACCGCAGTCCACAAGGTCCTAGATCTGGCGTCAATGCGATCATCGGGCAATGGCCGGGCGATGAGAGCGACGAGGACATCGACGCCCTCCTGGAGCAGCTTTCTTGAATTCCCGAACCGCGCTCATTCTTCTGGATACGAATGTGCTGGTGCATCTGATCAGGAACAGCACCGTCGGACAGCGGGTGACGGCTGACCACGCCTTGCGTGATCGTGAACCTCGAGCTGGGGGAGATAGCCGAACGCTACGGGGAGATCGCTCACCACTGTGAGCGGGTCATGAAGCCGGCCAGGAAGATGGGTCAGAACGACATGTGGATTGCGGCAACCGCGTCGGTATTGGGAGCCGGCTTGGTGACGACGGACAGTGACTTCGACCACCTAGCTACGACCTTCGTCGATTTGGTGAGCATCGACGCGCGAACGGGCGAAACGAAGACTGCCACTTCGTCGTGAACCCGCCCCCGCCTAATGCCCAACGACCAGCCCCAGGATCTGCCGCACGATCCAGGCGAGCAGCCACACTCCGAGGAGCACCAGCACCAGGTCGATCACGATGCCCAGCATCCGGGACGTGGGCGAGCCGGGTCTGCGACCCATCAGCTTGTCGGCCGCCAGCCCGCGCAGCCAGGCCCAGACGTCCCTGAAGTGGTTTCGAATGAAGGCGCGCCAGGTCTGATCGCCACGGGGCGTTCGATCACGAGGGACCATGTAGCGGCGGATCGTGCTCGCCGAGTGGTGGATCGCGAACCTGGCCGCAAACTCCTCGGCGATCTTGTCCTCGCCCCACTCGGGATGGTCGCTGGAGATACGCCGGATGAAGGTGATGTGCTCCTGAGCGATGCGGGGTCTTCCGAGCGGCTGACTTCTTGACTGGCGACGCCAGAACATCTGGAAACCCTTTCGGTGCCAGCCGATCACGGTAGCGGGCTTGACGATGACGAGCGGGCGCGTCCAGTCGGGCGAGAGCCTTCGGAGGGCTACCCAGAAGAGGCGATCCCCGGTCCGGAGGCGGGCGCGCTCCGAGGTTCAGAGGTAGGCGGCCAACTGCTGGTGCAGAGCGGCGTTCTCGAGGGCCAAGCTGGCCCGGGACATCAGGGCTGCCCGGATGGTGGCGAGAAGAGATAGAATGAGTGTGCGCATGGGGTCAGATGGTAGCACGACTGGGAGAACCGGCATCCCGGGCGCACGTACCGAGTTTTCGCGGAGGACGACCCCATCCTCTTCCCTGACACAAGAAACGATACGTCACCCATGTCAGCTTCCTTCTTGACAGCGAACAGCGAGCCTGCTACCGTCCCGGTCTGTCGATCTGACTCTCTTCTGTCCAGTGCACAGCTCACGTGTCTGAGTCCGAAAGGAGGGTGTGACCATGTTGCGCACGTCCTTGATTCTCCCTGTGGTCTGTATGGTTCTGCTCGTTTCGCTCTCGGGATGTTCTCCGGAAAGATCGTCGGTGATGCCCGATGCTTCTCCCGGAGTGCCAGTGATCGCCCTGCCTCAAGAGTCCGCGGAGGGAACGGTCGGTGGCGCCTCCTACGTCATGTACAAGCCGGATCCATGGAATGGCGATCTGGTCCTGATCGCCCATGGCCTGAAGAGCCCCTACGATCCCGCCGAACCGCAGTTGCCGGAGGAAGGGTTCGAGATCCTTGACGGGTTGCTGCAGATGGGCTATGGCGTGGCCATCACCAGCTTCAGAGAGGCCGGGTGGGTGGTAAAGGAGGGAATGATCGCGACCCACCAGCTTCGTGGCATCTTTGCCGGGCGGTTCGGCCAACAACCCCATGAAACCTTCCTCATCGGATACTCCATGGGGGGGCTGATCGCGGTGGCGCTGACGGAGAAGTATCCCCATACCTATGCAGGAACGCTCTCGATCTCCGGGGCGGTCGGCGGCAGCGAGTTCCTGATCGACTACATCTTCGGAATTCGCGCGCTCTTCGATTACTACTATCCCGGCGTCCTGCCGGGTACGGTCTTGAATACGCCGGTAGGGACGGATATCGAGGAGGCCTCCAACGCCGCCTTTGGGGCGATGCTTTCCAATCCGGGACCTGCGCTGGAGCTGGCCTCCGTGGATCAGCTGCACATCGACGGCTATAGCGCCGAAGAAATGCTCACCATGATCTACGTCGGCATTTACGTGCAGTTGAACACGGCCAATGACTTTTACGACCGGGCCTCCGGGTCCTGCTTTTTTGACAACCATGACGTCTGGTACACTGGGACCGCCAACGACGCGGCCTTGAACGCCGGGGTGGAGCGCTTCACCATGACGCAGCAGGCGCGCAACTACTACACCCACTACTATGAACCAACCGGCGAGCTGCAGCGACCCGTGCTGATGTTGCACCAGTCCCGAGACTACATCGTGCCGCTGGCCACGATTGAGCACTACTCGGCAGTGGTCGCCGCCGCCGGCCACGCGGATCTCCTGCGGCAGACGATCATCGACGGGTTCGGGCATATCGATCAGCCTGTCGAGGACAAGTTGTCCGCTTTCCAGGAACTCGTGGAGTGGGCGAATAGCATGCAGTGATCGGAGGATGACGATCGGCCGAGGTTCCCGCCGATAGGCGACGCGCAACCTCGGCCCGTCAATCCGGCCGATCGGCGGCTTGTCCGTGCCGGAAACCGTAGTCCGCGAAGACCTCATCCCCGCGCCGCGCGGAGCGGGTCATGGCCTGCCGAGGCTGGTATCGAGTGGCGGATGCCGAGTGTGTCTACAGAGGGGCATGGCGTCCGGGGCATGGAAGGGGGGGCAGCGGCAGAGAGGGGTTCGAAGACTGCCCTGTTCGGGGAGGCATGAAGGACTCGAACCAGGATGTCGCGGCCGCCCAACAGCATGCAGCTGACGGCGCTGCGCGCTGGTGACGCGCGTCGTGTGTGCCAGGCATGGCCCAGAGCGAGCGGGGTGGAAGTCCCCGGCGGCAGGTGACCGCGCAGCCCTCCCTCCGCAGGCGGGGTGTGCTACACAAACCCGGCGTGTGCGCGCGGAACGTCCGTAACGCCTCGCCGTGCCCCGTGGGGCGTTTCAGAGACGGAGCGCGGCGAGGAGTCACCGATCTTCCGCTGCCAGCGCTGGAAGCTCCCGAGGTGAATCTGCTCGCGCTGGCAGAACGCTTCCGGACTCAGCCCGCTGCTGCTGCAACGGTTCAGAACCTCCGCCCACTCGGCTTGCGACCGATGAACTCGGCCGTTCGACATGACTCGCATCTGGCCCTCCCGGATGCCGACAGGCAGCCACTGGACAACACGCTGCGTTCGATGACCGTTGTAGCTCAGGCGGCATGCGGCTGGGAGGCTCCGAGGCATGACCGGTTACGGGCAGCCGCAGGAAGTAGCCCTATCTAGGATCCCCCCCTACTGCCCAACGACCAGCCCCAGAATCTGCCGCACGATCCAGGCGAGCAGCCACACTCCGAGGAGCACCAACACCAGGTCGATCACGATGCCCAGCATCCGGGACGTGGGCGAGCTGAGTCTGCGACCCATCAGCTTGTCGGCCGCCAGCCCGCGCAGCAACTTGGCCGGCTGCGATAGCCCGTCCAGCTCATGCAGCATCGCGCCCGCGGTCCTGAATCGCTGCAGCGGGTCGGGATCGATCGCCTTCTCGATGACCGCAATGAAATCCGCCGGCAGATCCGCGCGATAGTCCTGCAGGCGAAGAGAAGCCCCCGGCAGGGTCGCCGCCACACGGGCGCCGGCTTTCCCCACGGCCGGCACAGGATCACCGGGAAAGCATCCGGTAACGAGGTGGAAGAGGAGCACTCCCAGGCTGTAGAGATCGGATGCGACCGTCGCGACCCCATCGCGTAGGATCTCCGGGGCCATATACGCCGGGGTGCCCGAGATTCCCCGCACGTCGCCGTCCTCCTGCACCTCCGCTCCCACGCCGAAGTCCATCAGCAGATAGCGTCCGCCCTCCTCCCGCATGATGTTGCTCGCCTTGACGTCGCGATGGAGGAGACCGGCCTTGTGCACCGCCACGAGCGCTCGACAAACCTTACGGCCGACTTGGCGCGCCTCGTCGGCGGCAAAGGTCCCTTGCGTCTGGAGCATCTCCTGCAAGGTGCGTCCCCGGACCAGTTCCATCCACATCCCGACCTGGTCGCCCTGCTTTCGGGCCCCATACACGCGGACTACGTTGGGATCGTTCACGCGGGCCATCAGGATCGCCTCGTCCAGGACGGTTCCCGGAGCGCGCGTCAGAAGCCTCCCGCCGACGCCGGGCTGGGTACGATAGATCTTGAGCGCCACCAGCCGGTCGAGGGCCTTCTCGCGGGCCAGAAAGACATCCGCAAACGCACCGGAGGCGATCCACTGCCAGACAAGAAGCTCGCCCCATTCACAGGGAGTCTCCAGCGTCCCGCCGGTGGATCCGCCGTGGAGACAGTCCCCGGCGACATCCGGACGAGAGCTTCCGTCGCTGGAACTGGATGCCACACGGGGCGCCGCCGGGTTTCGAACGTCGAAGGAATCGGGTGGGGCCACTGCGTCCCCCAAGACCAGGACCTCGTTAAGTGCCGTTCAAGGTGCGCATTGCAGAGCGTACCAGTGGCCCGTGGCGGCGGCAAGGGGGTCCACAGAATGCAGAGCGGGGTTTGATCTCTCCACAAGGTCATTCTGGATTTACCAAGCCGCGTGCAGCCACACGTGGGCCTGCTCAGGAATTTGCCGGTAGCTGCGGCGAGAGTCCTGGCCGCCGTTCGCGACTTCGTGAGGGGGTGCAGACGACTTTGTGCACTCGCCAGCGTTTGGCGCACGCGTCGGCGAGAACTCTGGCCGCCGTTCGCGATTTCCTGAACGGGGTGCAGCGGAACCTGTACACCCGTCCGGAATCCTTGGCGGCGTCCGCGGGAGTTGCGCAACCCTCAGGATTCCCTGGTGAGGTCCAGAAACCTCGCGCACCCATTCGTGATGTGCCGAATGGCGTGCAACGCATCTTGGGTGTCGCCCAGGAATCCCTGGTGACGCCCAGGAATATCGCGCCCCCATTCGCGATTCCCCGAGAGGCGTGCAACGGATCTCGGGCGTCCCCCGGGATACCCCAGTGCACCCGGAACGGAACTCTCACCTCGCCCTGCATTTGCCGAAGGGGGTCCAACAAACCTCGCGCAGCTCTCAGCACTTCCGGAACGAGGGTTGGCAGTTTCTGGCCACGGTTCCGCATTTCGTGAATGGCCTTTTCCCTCTGCCGAGGCCGCGCCCGCGGCGTGTGTAGCGGTGCGACCTGGGAAGACGACCCGGCCGGAGATTCTCTGTCCCGTTTTGACCCTTCCCGCCACGTTAAGGGCGAGGCCCCAGCCGGGGCCTCAGCCGGCCCCGGATCCCCCGGGGCCGACTCGCAGGCGGCTCTCTGGAAAGGAGGCCACTCCTATGAACCAGCTCAGCCCTACCTCAAGCGTCGAGACGTTGGTGGACGGGTACGGTTGGTATGCGGTCACGCGGCTCGACGGGAACCCGGATCTCGCGGCGGTCGCCGCGGAAGCCCGCAGGATGAACAGCGATCTCGACCAGTCTCATGCCAACTTCCGGTCCGTGGCGCGGGCGAACATGTCGTCGGCCTCGGCTCGCGACACGCGGAAGTACCAGCTCGACGCGGCCCTGCGGAACGCCCGCACCGCGGTGCTGATCTGGGTGCACAACCGCCGGTCGTCCAAGTACTACCGGGCGATCTTCCCCAGCGGTCTGGCCGCCGCCATTGGTGTCAACGCGGAGGAGGAGCTCCAGATCGCTCGCAACATCCTGACCAAGATGACCGAGTACGCGGTGCCCGAGCTCGGGCCGGCCACGGAGGTGCTCCGGGCGGCGATCGAGGCTCTGGAGGCGGCGCTGGGGGACTATGCCGTCTCGCTGCGCGCGCGGAAGGAGGCCTGGTCGGTCATCCAGGCCGCGAAGGTCACCTTCTGCCGGCGCTACTACGGGCTCTACTGCCAGGTCGTCCAGATCGTGGGTGATCCTGCCCTCGCGATGACCTACTTCCGCCATGAGCGCCGGCCGGCATCGGCGCTGCCGGAGGTCCCCGAGTCGAGCGGGCCCTCTCCTGCGGTCCCTGAGACGGTCACCACCACCTGTGTCGAATCCGCACAGGCGGCGTAGTGCACGAAGGGCGGGCGGTCTCACGCCCACGGGGACCGCCCGCTCTATGGATTCTTCCCGCTGGGATTCTCGAGCCGGGCGTAGGCGTCCTGAAACTTGTGAAAGGCCCGGCGGATGAAGGTCCGGGACGTGTTGCCCTCGGTCATACCCAGCTCGGGGGCGATCTCCCGGGGTTTCTTGCCCTGGAGCTTCAGTTCGACCGCTTGCCGCTCCTGCCCCTCCAGGGTCCTCAGCGCGGCGTTCCTCATCGCCTCTTCGATCTTGCGCGCGTAGGCCGAGCTGGGAAGGGGGGCGGGGTCGGCCACCTGTTCCAGGACCTCCGGTTCCGCGAGCTCCGCGCGATTCCAGGCCTGCCGTTCGGCCTGGGCCAGCTCGCGCGTGAGCATCGTGAGCAGACAGGCCTCCACGACTCCGGCGTGCTCAAGCCGCAACTGTGAAAGGTACTTCAGAAAGTCGTACAGGGCGCTTTGCACGATGTCCTCGGTGTCACAGACCCGACGCGCCCGCTGTGAGAGCCGGTGGTGGGCTCTGCGCCTCAGGATGGGCACGAACCGATCGACGAATGCCCGGTCCGCGGCCGGATCGCCCAGTCGAATCCCCGAGACGACATCCGCCGTGCTCTCGCGATCCGGCAGGCGAAGATCGGGCGGGTACTGCGATTCATCCATCGGCTCGGGCGGGAACGGTTCGGACATGTGTCCTCCGGTTTGAGGGTGCGGATCGGCCGTCTTTACTGGCGCCCTGCGGCGGCCTGAGGCGGCCTTTGTCGCACACGATGATGCACGAGAAACGCGGGCCGGCGCAATACGGCCCGGGGAAAGAGAGGAGGGATGAGCCATGTTCGGTACAATCCTCGGAATCCTAGGCAAGATCGCCGGTACGGTGGCCGAACGCGTGTTCCCCGACCCGGCGCAGGAGCTGAAGCGGATCGAGCTGCAACAGGCGCTCCAGAGCGCTGTGCTCGAGCGAACCGCCGAGATCGAGAAGGCGGCGGCCGACATCGTGCGGGCCGAGGCGCAGGGTCAGAGCTGGCTTCAGCGCGCCTGGCGCCCCGTCACCATGCTCGTATTCGTGGCGCTCATCGTGACCCGCTGGCTGGGTTGGTGCGCCCCCAACCTCGGCGAGGCCGAGGCGCTGAAACTGTGGGACATCGTCCAGCTCGGCCTCGGCGGCTACGTGATCGGCCGCTCGGCGGAGAAGGTGCTGCCGGTGCTGGTGGAGGCGGTGAAGAAGTAGAAATGGCCTTGGCCCGTCGGATGGATGGAACGGAAAAGGCAACGGAGGAAGCAACAAAGGAGGCAGAGTGATGAAGAACCGAGAGCTGTTCGACCGCGCGATCGAGGTCGTCCTCGAGCACGAAGGCGACACCCTCACCGACCACCCCGCGGACCGCGGCGGGCCGACGAAGTTCGGGATCGCCCAGCGATGGAATCCCGATATCGACGTCCGGACGCTCACTCGAGAGCAGGCGATCGAGATCTACTGGGAGCGCTATTGGCAAGGCCGCGGATACGAGCGGCTGCCCGAGGCGATCGCCATCAAGGTCTTCGATCTGGCCGTCAACCTCGGCAACCGAACGGCGGTTCTATGTCTCCAGCGAGCCCTCCGGGCCTGCGGCGTCCGGGTCACGGTCGACGGCCGGCTCGGACCGGCGACCTGCGGCGCGGCCGGCGGAGCGGCGGAAGCCGTCCTCCTGGCCGCGCTCCGGTCCGAGGCGGCCGGTGAGTACCGTCTGCAGCTTGCGCGCGACGGGACCCAGGCCGCGTTCGGGAGCGGGTGGATGAACCGGGCCTACGCGTGATGAGCGGGCGCCATGGTGGGAGCAGCTCTCCGCGTCGCCGGGGAAGATCGCCGGCCCAGGCGGCCAGCGTCGTCGCCGGGAGCCCGACAGATGAGGACGTCGCCGCCCTGGCCCTGAAGATCGCCCGCCACCTGCGCTTGCCCACCGAACCGCCCCCCCTTGGCTCCTGCTCGCGGTTCCACCACCGGCCAGGACGGCTGGCTACCCGCCCCCCCGGGGGGGCAGCGCCGCGCCCGGCGCACCAAACCCCACCCGTACTCGGACTGGCGTTGCCAAAGGTGGGGTCGAGTTTCTTGTCCGCTCGCCCTCCGATTCATCACAGCCAGAACCTATGACCCCAGTGCACGCCGGTCAAACGCGACCCCCTTGACCTACCCCGTGGTGCCCGGGCGTGATCCCCAAGCTGCTCCTTGTGGTAGGGAAGAAGCCTCGTCGCCGGAACAGGCGGCGCTGACGCAAGACGGCCACCTCCCCGCACAACACCCCAATGGCATGTAGCTGGAGATGGAGAAGACAAGAACAAAGACTACCCCCCACGTCGTGTACACACCTCTCGACACGATACTCAGTGCAAGTCCACCTACATGCTTCGCTCCGATTGCTCACCGCGGGACATTCGGGCAAGTGACCGCCAAGGGCTCTGCTTACAATCCGGTACTAAGAGTGGCATCATCCAGCTTGACACGCAAGCTCCGGCGGCGCGACCGTACAGCGGCAATGGATGAACTTGGAGTGGTCCGTGAGTCATCCCACCGCGGGCCTACCCCGAGCCCCCGCGGGAGTTTCTCGCTCGGAGGCAGCGAACCCGTCGGTCCCGAGCAGCTACGCCAGGTCAGGCACCTCGCGTCGCGCATGAGGCATGTGAGCGATCGGAGCGTGCAATGATTGTTGATCTGACGGGCAGAATCGCAGAGAGGCCCTATCTACCGGAGCATTTGATTGGCCAGCTTGGGTTTCTGATCAAGGCGTGGAAACGGGCATCCATCTATCTAATAGGACCGAAGGAAATCGAGGATCTGGTGCCTCCCGGGGAGGATCTCTGGCTGGACGAGCGATGTGTATGGCAGAACGTATGGGACGGGGACAGAAACGCCCCGAGCTTGGGCATGCCCCCCAGGCCTCTCGCCCAGCGTCGGGACCAATCGGGCGACACAACGGACCTGTGCGAAGGCACTTCATCAGACCACAGAAGATGCGAGGCTGGCCCCCCGCGCTTGGCGGCGCCAAGGCCAGAGGCCCTTTGGGGACGCTTGTCTCGGTGCCGTCAACCACGTAGGCACGACCTGCTCGGGATCTATCTTAGGAATCTCACACCGCATCAGCGGAGAATCTTGGCCGGCCCCGGCGCGGTTCACTTGCCCGAGGGGCCCTCTATCTTCCTATGCCCCGACAACATCCACGATTCAGCCCGCAAGATTCAGAGAGATGGCTTCGGCTCCGGAACCGATCTCGTTAAGATCCTATTCGACTACGTACTGCTGCACGAACTGGCGCACGCTTATATCGACAGAGACTGCCTAGGGCACCACAATGCCTGGACCCGTCTCGTGGAGGAGAGCCTCTGCACGGCGATTGGCATTGGGCACTTCATAGATGTCCAAGACCGCTCAGCGCTACACATCTTCCTGGACCGCTGCCCGCTGGAGTACAAGTGCTATACGTATTGGCTCGACCTCTCGACATCGGTCCTCAAGGGCTTCGCCGAGGCATTGGAGATGAATGACGAGGACTTGTCGAGAGCAGCGCTCCCCCCTAGGGTCGTAGAAGGCCGTCCCTGGTTAGGACCGGGTCGGGGTCCGCAGGAATTCTGGAAGGGGTTGGGTGCCGGGATACTGCATCACTATTTCCGGTAGGCCAAGCATGGGAACGCGGCCGGCTACAGAGAGAGCTGCGAGTGCAAGGCCGGCCACCGCATCAGACTCGTGCCATGCCGGCGGCTTAGCGAGGGTCCACCTCTTTCGGCGTGCCCGACGGGAGGCTGGATGGCCCGGTTCAACCAGACCACCGCAGCGCCTCTGCTGGAACCCTCCGCGAGGACCGTGGCGATATGATCAACGATGTCTTTGACGCCTGCGTCAGAGTCCTGGAAACCTGTGCGCGCTGGCTAGGGATCACTTACAAGGAAATCAACGTCTGGATCTTTGTCATCCTGTGGCCCTTGTTTACGTTGGTCCTTCTCCTCATCGTCATTCTGCAGCAACGCAAGATTCGGCACCTCAGACGTGGGCGTTCATGACCGGCGAGCAGTCTCCGGCCTTCTGGCCGACGGTGACACGACTCTGACAGCGGCACTTCACGCAATGCCATCATCCGAGAGCAAGAAACGCGGCCGACGGTTGTGATCCCCACGCTTGCAGGCGAACACCAGTTCCAACGTTGTGGTGCCAACTTCATCCAAAGGGAGGCCGTTTCCGAACGTGGCGCTCAACGGCAGCGCTCGCCATCCCGGTTCGCCAAATCCACGATTCTTCCGCCCGCAGTGGCCCAAGGCCAGACGATCTCACGCTCGCTGAGCCACCCACCGCGGCCGATGAGATCGGTCCCCGCCCAGCAGCGGCGTTGGGAGGTCGTGCGCGCCTTCACTCTGGGGGTGGAAGATCACGGCCACGAAAGAGTAGACTCCTTCGACGAGGAGGAGCCGTCCGGTCACCATTGCGGGCCCACTGATAGCGGCGGGAGATGTCAGGGCCCTGAGAAGCAAGGCACCTGCGGCGCGGCAGGAGACCTCCGCCCGACAAAACGCCGTCCGCAGTGGGGGTATCTCTCAACCCGGTGAGACCTTGGCCAGGGAGGTTCCACCCGGGAGGGAGAGAGCCCGCGGACCCACACGTGTAGGCGAGTGCGCTATGAGTGTCGCTTTCGTCGTCCCTAGCCCGGGGATCACCATGAGTAGCGCAACGCTTGCCTGGGGAACTCACTCAGATGCGGTGAGGTCACTTCTCGAGGTCGCGGCGCGCGAGGCCGGCACCTCCGTCGAGGAGCTCACGGGTCAGGGGGGCCGTGTGGCCATGCCGGCCCAGCTACTCGATCCGGCTCACACTGCACTCTGTCTCGGAATTGCGGGTGAACTCGCCCGCCATGAAGTCCGACCCGATATCGTGGCCGGCTATTCATTGGGTGATATCGCGGCCTGCTGCGTGGCGGGCTGCCTCACCCCTGAGGAGGCAGTGGCACTGGCGGCCGAGCGCGGACGACTCATGGCGCGAGAGGCGGCCCGATATCCTGGCGGGGTGGTTCTCCTGCGGGCAGCAAGCAGGGAAATCGCCGAAGAGGCGGTTACCTATGCGAGGAGCAGGGGGATCGCGGGCATATCGGCCCATCGGGCCCCGGACCTGTGGGCCGTAGCCGGCCAGTGGTCTGCCCTCAACTTTCTCGCTCTGGGCTATCGGTACACGGCGCTGTGGGTGGCGGGACCTTGGCACTGCGAGATCCTCCGGGGCGCGGTGGAGGAATTCCGCGTCGCAACTCGCCGCGTGTTCCGGGAGTCTTCCCGGGTGCCGGTCGTTGCAGGCAGCACGGGCAGCGTGGCGACGGGTGCGCGAGAACTCGCAGACCTTCTGGCCGACCAACTCACTCAGCCGGTGGAGTGGGTCAAAGTGATGGAATCGCTGGCCGCGTTGGGTCCGTCGGATCTTGTCGCCCTCGGTCCCAGCGAAACCTGGCGGGGATTGCTCCCCGTCGCCGCGGAAGGCCTCCCGGTCATCCACTCTGCCGAGGTTGTCTCTGACCTCGAAAGAATTCTGCCCGCATTGGTCCCGCGCCGATCGGGGACCTAACAGGTCAACGAGGTTCAACCGCGCGGAGACCTGGAGCCCGTCGCGAACTCTCGGTCCGCATCTGCATGATTGCAGCATCCATCGAGATCGCAATCCACCCGCCAGTCACTCGGCGGCGATGAGCAGATCTCATCAGTGCACTACCGTGGACCGCGACGAGTGGAAATGATGCCCCCCTCCCATGTTCCTCTACGACAGCAACACTTGCCGGTACACGTCCAATGCCCTCTCCCCGCTCGCGAGGAGTTCCTCAACCAGCTCGATCTTCTCGTAGAGGAACTTGCGCGGATCCTTCTCCCTGTACGCCTTGGACAGAACTGCGGCGACGGAGATTCCCGCCGCGTTGTCGCTCCCGGCGCCCCGGACGAGGACGTCCATTTCCTTTGCAGCCCGCAATCGCCTTGGGGATCTCTCTGAGGTGATGACTTCACACGAGTGTGCTTCCGCCACGAGCTCCTTGAGCAGTGGAGATGTATCCAGATGCTCTTCGCTGCTGTGTCTCAGTAGCTGGTGCCCTTGTTCGTGCAGCAGGAGCAGATACTCCTCATCCTCCTGATCCAGGGATTCCTGGAGCAAGATGCGATCGCGGGGCGCGAATCTCTCGCACAGTGGGTTCGCGGGGACATGAAGGTTGTCGATCAGGATGCGCTTGACTGCCCGGTCGTAGTCCAAGGCCAGGGATCTGACCGAAATGCGCTGGGCATCGGCGGAGGCAGACATCGAAAGAGGATACCGGGGCGAGGTGAGTTCATCCTTCGTCAGGACGTACGGGATAGATGCATCCTGTCGAGCCGGTGTCTTTGATTCAGCAGCCGTGTGGTAGTAGTAGTGCAGTCCGTGGTACCAAAGACCGCTCACACCGGCGAAGGTGGAGAGGTAGATGACAACCTCGATGCGGAGGAAGGTAGTGTTGCCCCAACAGAGATTGGGAGTGGGTACAGGAGGTGGGAGCTCCGGGGCATTCGGATCCAGTGCGAGTTCTTCGATGGCCAAGAGGGACTCCAGGATGTGGGCAAGGTGGGAAGGGTGTTCGAGTGCCTGGCGTATCTCGGATTGCCGGTGCTGGAGGTCCTCGGCACACGGCATGGAGTTGTACCAGGAACGGACGGTCTGGTCGAATCGATCCGGATGCACCAGCTGCTCGCGCAGCGTGGCTGCGCTGCCTGGGTTCTGCTGCAGGTAGACGGTGATGATCCCCAGTGGGACCTCTCTGTATGGCTTGAAGGGATCGAACAGAACCTGCGCCGGATCCGCCAGATACGTGGTGAAGGCGCCGGCGCGCAGTTCCTGGATCTGGAGGTTCTTGAGGAACTCCGCAAGGGGGACGGTGACCATGGTGGATTCTCCCTTGGCGAGCATAGCAGAAACCGACTTGGGAATCGGGACCCGGGCGGCCTGCGGAACACGCACCTGGCGCCGACACCTCAGGCACGCGGTTCCGAGTGCGCTCGATCTCGGCCATGAGCTCGAGCGGCTCCGCGCTGCGCGGATCGATACGCAGCGCTGCCTCGACCGCCGCTCCCGGCCGCGGGATCACGCCTTGAATCTACAGGTGGTCACGTTTTCCCCGCCGCGTATGGTCTATGCCAGCCCACGCGCGGCGGGGAAACCTGAACGCGGTCGCGAAGGCGGACCACGCTAGCCCAGTGGCCGTCGGCCTGGATGCCGTTCGCGTGCTATCTCAACAACACCGTCGCGCTCCGCGCGCTCTCTCCGCCGCCGTGCACGAGCGAGTAGAAGTAGAGCCCCGCGGGCGCCCGGCGGCCCGTCCCATCCCGTCCGTCCCAAATCACCTGGCTCTCGCCCGCATCTAGGTAGCCAAGCGGGAGCCGGCACACCAGACGCCCGCAGGCGTCGGAGATCACCAAGCCGGCATCGGCGAGCTGCACGGGCGTGACGAGACGGATCACCGTCTGCTGGGCGAACGGGCTGGGCGCGTTCGACAGCCGGATCGATGACGTCGCACCCCGCTCGCCCCCGGTCACCGCGGCTGGGTCCACCCCGAGTGTCCCGTCCGGATAGATGTTCTGACCGTAGATGTCGATCTCCCCGCTCCGTGAATCCTCCCAGACGGCAATGGCCATCTCGTCCGGGGTCGCGATCACCGGGAGGCGCCCCTTGTCGCTGAGCGTGGTTGCGATCGTGAGGATCGGCTGGGGCCAGACGGTCACCCCAGCGGCGTCGACCCTCATCGCCTGCACGACCCTGCCGAGGTAGGGGCCCGCGATCTCCTCGAACCAGAAGACCATCGCGCCGTCCGCGCAGGGCGTGCTGCGGTACATCGTCTTGTACATCGTGCTGAGCGGGATGAACGTGCGCCCCTGATCACCCCAGAGGCGCTCCCCGCTGACTGAAAGACGCTGGCCGTACAGGCCCCAGGTCGATTGCTGCGCATTGCGTTCGTCCCAGAAGACGAAGCACTCTTCGGTATCGGGGTGATAGGTCAGAGTGGGCGCGATGTGGTTGCGGGTGGCATCCAGGGTCACGCGCGCGCCATTGTGTCCGAAGAGCTCGGTTCCGAGAGCGTCCAGGTGCTGCACGCGCACATTGTGCAGGTTGCCCTCGGATGCATTCCACGCCGAGACCACCCCGCCGGCGGAGTCGGAGCTGATCGTCGGGCGGTAGCCCATGGGCAGGGCGACCTGATCGTAGATGTGGACGACGCTGGGCCAGACGGCGCTGCCATCCGGCGCGAAGCGCTGGGCGTAGAGGTGGCGCGGGCTCATGTAGGAGGAGATGTCGCGCACCCAAGAGATGATGACGCTGCCGGCCAGCGAGGGGGCCGGGCAGGAGAAGGAGGGTGACTCGCCGGGATCTCCGGCGATGCGCAGCCCCCCGGCCGCGTACCGCAAGACCCCTTCGGGGCTGAGGCGCTGCATGTAGATTGCGCCGTCTCCGGAGATCGGGAACCACGACCAGGTGACGACGACGTCCCCGTCATCGGCCACCGTGACGGTCGGGCTCATCTCGTCCCCCGTCATTGCCGACAGTGAGATGCCGTCCGGCCCCCAGAGGAAGTCGCCGGCCGGGCTGATCTTGTACGCGACGACGTCCAGGGTCGCGCCGGCGCGCATATCCGAGAAGACCATGATGGCGTTGTCATCGCCGTCGACGGTGAGATCCCAGCCGAAGAGAGCGCTGTTCTGGGGGTGGTTGCTGATGAGGATCCCGCCGTGCGGCCAGGCCTCGTTGCCGAGGCGGTCGAGGCGCTGTAGATAGGCGCAGTAGCTACCCGAGGTGGGATCGAACCAGCCGACGAAGCACCCCCCATCGGACGTCGGCCCCGGGATCGGCTCGGTCTCGCCGCCCGCGCGATTGGCGATGCAGAGATTGACGGCTGGGTCGCTGGGCCAGAGAGCCGTGGCGGTGGGGACGGGGAGCACCACGGCAGCGGCAAGGGCCACCAGCGCAATGGCCCGGTGCATGAGAGAGACCTCTCGCGAAGCAGGTGACATGGGGAGCCTCCTTCGGTGGGCGTCGTCGTCGGTCGGGGACGGCGTCAGTGGGACCGCGCTCGATCCCTACCATTGTATCCCAGGGTGGCCGCGCCGGGGTAGTCCATGCCCCAGTCCATGCCCCTGTCTCAGGCGGGAGGCGCCGGATCGCCTGGCATGCCGGCGTGGGGGAGGCGACGCAGGTTCAGGTGCCCGGCCCTCAGAGCGCTCGGGTCATCTCGTACTGCCCGACGGTGGGCACGAACCCCATCGCCATCAGGAAGACCGCGGTCTCGCGCGCCGAGGCATCCACGTTGATGATCGTGAGGTCGCGATCGGGGGCCACCTGGGCCCGGACCGAGCGCAGCAGGCGCGTGCCCACGCCCGCGCGGCGGGCGTCCCGCGCCACCGCGAGCTGGAGGATCCGCCCGGCCGCCGGGATAAACGCCACGTACCCAACGCCGCGCCCGTTGCGAAAGGCGCCGAGGACCGTCACGCGGCCCGATGCGCGGGCAACCGCGCCCGGCGAGTTCTGCCACGACGGCTGCCAGTCCCAGAACGACGTCCACAGGTCCCAGGCCGGAGCGCTCACCCCCTCGATGCGCAGCGCGGGGCCAGCGCCCTCCCGGGAGGCCGGGACGGCACCCGGAGCGCCAGCGCCTGAGATGGGATCGGCTGGGCGCTTGTAGCACTGCAGCTCGCGAGTCGGTTCGAATCCCAGCTCGCGGTAGGCCCGGATCGCCGGTTCGTTCTCGCGGATCACCTCGAGCAGGCACCTGCGGACGCCGCTTTCAGCCAGCTTGGGCACGGCGAAGCGGAACATCTCCCCGGCCACGCCCCGGCCGCGGTGCGCCGGCACGACGCCCGTCCCCGCGTCGTAGGCCGTGAGTACCCCACCCCAGACGTCGACGCCATTCAGCAGCAGCCCGACCATCTCGCCCTGCTCGAAGGCGCCCACCGAGAGCTCCAGGCGCACGGCGCTCTCGCGGAGGTGGTCGCCGAGCCGCTCCTCGCTGAGCTGCGACTCGACGAAGTAGTCGGCGAAGGCCTTGTTGAAGGCGACCCGCACCTCCCCCAGATCGGCGGGCGAGAGAAACCGGAAGGTCATGTCCACCTCACGAAGAAGGCCCCACCCCTCGCGGGGCAAGCGGCCGCCACGAGCAGCAGCCCCCGGACGACACGGGCGACCAGCCCATCACGACCGACCGCGGCGGGTCAAGGCAGAAGAGCGCCTCCGAACTGCGAGACGCACGCGCGATCATGTGAGACCGCTACCCCCAACACCCGGCGGGCCGCGTGCCGCAGGCGGCTCCCTCACGACATACGCAGCGGGGCAGGTCGTGAACCCATGAAGCGGGCGCGAGATGCCGACGTCCCCACCGCCCTCGCCCCCGGCCAAGGCCGGCGGAGAAAGGGGGGTCGGGTCGGCTGGCGACCTGGCTCGAGGCCCCGCGCGAGAGCGGCACGGAAGCTGCATGAAGGAGCGGCGAGGCGGACATGCAACTGGGCATGGCCGGCCTGTGCGCTGGCGAGAGGCCGAGCAGGTGGGTCCGGGAGCGGCCTGCCGGGAACCGCGCCCGGGTGGCAAGGAGGGGAGCCACCCGGAACGCAGGGGCAGCCAGCCCCTGGACTCAACGCTCGGCCTCTCGACCTGACCCGCGGCGGACCAGAAACCATGTGTGAGCGCCGTGCAATCGTAGTGTTATCGTTTACTAGCTAAAATGATCCCCAGTAAGGTTCTATGCGCTCGTAGTCTTTTCTAGTCGCACCGCAGCTGGATGATGTTCTCCTGCTCGTCCCACCACGTGTCCCCGCACGTCGAGTTGGGACAGCTCTCGATGTCCCACAGGCTCGGCGCGTTCCCGTTCGGGGAGATCCAGGTGTAGACGTGCGTGGCATCGTCGGTGCCGCATGCCTCGACCGACACGCGGGCCTGATCGCCACCCTCCAGGATCGTGAATGAGAATTCGACGTAGCCCTTCTCCGTGTAGCCATCGTCCGTCGCGACGATCCCGCTTCCGGCGCGCCGAATCTCCACCGAGACCGATGCGCCGTCATAGGGAGCCCCGGAGCAATCCGTGACCATCAGCTTGAGCGTTCCGGCATCCATCGCCCACGCGGCATCCGTCCCCAGCAGGGCCATGCCCGAGAAGACCGCCGCGAGGGCGAAGATCGCTCCGAGGATCGGCACCCCCACCCGCGCAGGGGTTCCGGCCTCTTGGAGGTTGATGGTGGGTGAGAACAGGTGGGACGCAGTCATGACGACCTCCTTCGCCAGCACACAAGGGCGCGACGGAGGCCGCCCCGGTGCTAGCTGGTTGTTTGGATCTCCAGCTTCTGGACCTTCCGCGCCAACGTGTTGCGGTGCATGCCCAGGAGCTGGGCGGCTCTAGAAACGTTGCCGTCCGCTTCGTCCAAGGCCCGCTGGATGGCTTCCCTCTCGCACTCGGCCAGCGTGGGCACCGGCTCAGGTGGCTCAGCCGGCGGCGTCACCGTGTCCCGCTCTGCCTGGGCGTAGGCCGCCCATTGGTCGCGTCGCGTCGATTCGATCCGGCGGACGAGGTCCGCGTCGACGACGTCGCGACGCGCGAACAGGACGAGCCGCCTGACCAGCGACTGCAGCTCGCGCGCGTTGCCCATCCAGGGCATCGATTGGAGGCAATCCATCGCATCCGGGGTGAAACGAATCCCGGATCCGCGGCCTTGGGCGTGGCGGTCCGTAAGCAAGAAGTGATCCACCATGGGCGGGATGTCCTCCGGCCGCTCGCGCAGCGGCGGCACGGAGATCTCCACGACGCTCACACGGTGGTAGAGCTCCTTCAGGAAGGTGCCGTCTCCCAGCCGGTTGATGAGATCCGGCTGGCTGGCAGAGATCAGGCGGGAATCCACGGTGTACTGATCGCCGCCCACGGGCCGCGCGACGCCGTCGTCCACCGCCCGGAGCAGCTTGCCCTGCAGATCCGCGTCCAGCTTCGAGATCTCGTCGAGGAAGAGGGAGCTGCCATCGGCCTCGCGGAAGAGCCCGCGGGTGGCACGCACCGCCCCGGTGAAGGCCCCCTTCGCGACGCCAAAGAAGATGCTCTCCATGAGGGCTTCCGGGATCGCGGCGCAGTTGTAGTAGACGAGATGCTTGTGCCCGCGGCGGCTCGCGTCGTGGATGGTCTGGGCGATGAGGTTCTTGCCCGTGCCCGTCTCTCCCACGAGCAGGACGGACATGTCGGTGCCCGCGGCCACGGCTGCCTCGTCGAGGGTGGAGCGCATCTTCTTGCTGACTGCGATAATGCGGTCGAAGGGGTTGGATCCCGCGAGGCGGCGCAGGCTGAGCACCTCGCGGCGGGTCTCCTCATACAGGTGCGCGTTGGCCAGAAGGGCCGCGGCCAGCCCCGCGAAGGCCTTCAGGAAGCGGCCGACCTCGTCCGGGAAGGTCCAGTGCGTCGAGGGGGCGTCGAGGTAGATGACCCCGATCGTCCGGCCGCGCGTCACGAGCGGAGCGCAGAGCACCGACCGGATGGACTTGAGCGGGATGCTGTGCGCCTCCCGCAGCGTCGGCTCGAGCCGGGCGTCTTGCAGGACCTGGACCTCCCCGGCCTGCCCCCGCTCCAGGATCGTGCGGCTGATGCGCTCGATGCTCTCCAGCTCTTCCCCGGCCACGTCGCGGGCGACGACCGGTACCAGGGCCCCCCCTTCGCCCGTGCCCAAGTAGAGGATCCCGCGCTCCGCCCCCAGCGAGCGGATGGCGGCGTCGAGGGTCTCCGCCACGAGCGCGCGGGGATCGAGGGTAGAGGCGATGGAGCAGGCGGCTACCTGGAACGAGTCGAAGGCTCGCTGTTGGCCCCACTCTCGACCGCGGTCGAGGGTTCGATCCAGGGACTCCTTGGCGATCCCGCTGTCGAGGTCGACGCGCAGGCTCTCGATCGCGTCCACGTCAGCGGCTGCCTCCGCCCACTCAGGCTCTCTTGACATCATCTCGCTCCTCCGTTGAGCGTCGCGGTCCCCGCCGTCTGCGAGGCCGCGCCCTCCATCCTGAATTGCAGTCGCGTCTCCAGGGCGTCGACGAGCAGGCCCTTGCAGCCCGCCCGGCTGGCCAGCGCGATGGCCTCCTCGAGCGCCGCGTGCGCGCCCCCCATCTCACCCTGGGTTGCGCGGGCACGCGCCAGGCACAGCAGCGCGCGCCCGCGGTAGTAACTCCGGCCATGCTGGCCCAGCCGGGCCAGCTCTTCCTGGAACAGCGCAGCGGCCGCCCCATCCCGGGCCGCCAGATGGAGCAAGCCCGCGTGGTGGAGGTAGCGCGCCGCGGTGTGCGCATCCGCGGCCCTCCGCCCCTCCTCCAAACCAGCCGCCAGATGCTCGCGGGCCGCCGCCGGATCGCCCTCGAGCTGGGCGCGGAATGCCCGGAGGCGGGCCGCCGCGGTGGGCTCCAGTCGAATGGGCATCTCCGGCTCGAGCAGCAGCTCGGTCCCGAATTCGCGCACCACCTCCCAGGCCTCGAAGTCGAGCAGGACATCGAGGAGTTGCTGCAGGCAGTCGGAGACGGCGTAGACGAAGCGGCCCTCGAGGATGTCGCGCCAGGCCAGCGCGGACTCGCTGATGGCGGCGTTCGCATTGCCCAGATGCAGGTGGCAGAAGCCGATCAGCATGCGCGCGCCCAAGCGCATCAACTGCGAGGCGCGCACGGACGGGGTCTGGATCAGGCCCAGTGCTTCCCGTAGGGCCTTGTCGACCCGGTCCGATTCGGCCCAGGCCCACGCTCGCTGCATGCGCAGATTGGAAACCCGCGCGCGCGAGATCCGCCCCTGCAGTCTGCGCAGGCCCTCCTCGATGCAGCGGGCGGCGGCCTCGTCGTCGTGGACCTGGCTGTACATGATGCTCAGATTGGCGCGCAGCTGCGCCTCGGACTCCGGCCCCGGATCCTCGGCCAGGGCGGCCTCGAGCAGCGCGATGCCCGCGGGCGGATCGTGCGCGAACCGCAGAACCGCCAGAAGTTGGAGGCCCTGTTGCTCGTATGGATGCCCGGTGCCGCGCAAGAGGGCGATCGCCCCCGTCAGGTGTTCCTCGGCCTTCGCCGTGTCCCCGCGCACGCGGGCCGCGGAGCCGCGCAGGTATTCCAACACCCCGGGCGACGGGCCGCCCCTTAGCTGTGCGAGCCGCTCGAGCTCGGCCAGATGCTGCTCGTAGCCGGCATCATCGTGTCCCCGCAGCGCGCGCTCGGCGAGGGAGCCGTGGGCCGCAGCGCACGTGCCGATGTCGGAGGACTCCGCTGCCTGAGCCTGCAGTGCCAAGGCTGCCCCTGGCTCGCGGAACACGAGGGCGTTCGAGGCAAGGAAGGTCAGGCGCTCAGCGGTCCAGGCCGGCGCGAGAAGCTCCGCCAGGGCAGCAGCCTGGCGCTGGACCTCTTCGCGCGACCAACGCAGCGGCGGCTCGTCCGGGTAGGCGAGAAGATCCTGCACGTGGCCCCACACCCGGCGTTTCTCGGCCCGCAGCAGAGCCTCACCGATCCAAGCGCCCTCCCGCTGTCGATCTCCGAGGCGCCTGGCTCGCCGGGCCGCGAAAAGGACAGCCTCCAGCCGATCGGGATCCGGGAAGGCGTGGTCGTTGAGCCACCGATCCACGAGATCGGCGTCGGGTGGGGTCACGACGCCCTCTCGGCCAGCGGGGCCTGGGGGGAGGCCTGCCCCGCCCCACGCGAGCGCCTCCTCCCACAGGGCGCGGGTGACGAAGGCAAGGCGGTCCGTGTCCTCGGCAATGAGCAGGGCTGAATCGAGCAGCTCCGGTAGGCTGCCCGAGGGGTGGAATCGATCGAGAAGGTCCTGGGCCAGCCGGCGGGGGAAACTGCGGCCAGCGCGCGCCAGGATGCGCAGGGCCTCCCGCTCGCCGGGCGCCAGTTCGGTCAGATTGAGGTACGGAGTCGGGGGAGACCCGCGCTGCGATCGCCAGTGCACCCGATCCAGCTCGACGACCCAGCTGAGTCCTGTCTCTCTTCCATCGTGCTGTACCAGTTCGCGAAACAGCTCCGCGGAGCAGCGGAGATCGCCATCACTCGCCGTCAGCAGTCGGCTCGCCAGCGACTCCGTCAGGTCTCCCCCGGACTCCATGCTGCCGGCGACGATCTCCGCGAACGCGGGTGCATCCAATGGCGGCAAGGACCGCTCCTCCCATCCGGGCTGCGAGCGGATCACGCGCAGCAGATCCCTCGCTAGATCGGGAGGGAACCCACGGAGGCGCCTGGAGAGACTAGGAAGCGCAATCAGGAGCGACCCTGCGTCCTGAATGCATCTCTCCAGGTGTCCGACGAGCTCTTGGCCCTCGCGCCCCTCCGCCCGCAGGGATCCGACGTCCAGGATCCGCAGCGGAGGGCCGTCACCGGCCGCGGCCTCCAGCGTCACTTCCCACAGGAAGCGGCTGAGTCCCAGGCCGCGCCGCGTAAAGAGCAAGATCCGTACCAAGCGGCCGTTCGTGACCAGGTTCGTGATGTCGGTCAGGAGCTCAGCCCGCCCGCGCAGCGGTCCACCGCCGAAGGGCGGCCAGCGGAACCCGGAGGGCGGCAGCCGAAACGTCGCTTCGAGGTCATCGCGCAAGGCCAGCATGTGGGGGTAGCGCTGGCCGGGAATCCTGCGGCACAACCTCTCCAGGATGGGCGACCAGCGAGAATCCCGCGCGAGCTGGGGAAACAACTCCCTCAGGATGACGCCCAGCGAGTACTGGTCTGCCCGCCCGTCGACGATCCATCCGCGCGTGATCTCGGGTGCGATGAAGGGCGGCGTGCCGCCCGCATGCATATCGGCTTCGAAGTCCCTGCTGCGCGCGCGGCCGAAGTCGAGACACCGCACCGCCGGCTCACCCGGCGCATCCAAAAGGAACAGGTTTTCCGGCGAAATATCGCCGTGGACCATGCCCGTGCGATGCAGGTGACCCAGGCACTGCGCGAGAGCCCGCCCGATCCACGGCATCGCGTCAGGCGAAAGCCCCGCGGCAGCGGCCCCGAGCGTTTGCCCTTCCAACCGCTCGAGCGCGAACCAGAGCTGCCCGCCGCCCTTCCACACGACGTCGAGCACGCGGGGCGCGATCCCCGGCGGCAGGGAGAGCAGAATCGCCAGCTCATGGCGGGCGAGGTCGAGGTGGTCGCTCTTGAGGATGACCAGGGCGCCGGTCCACCGGTCGCGCGCCGCCCACGCCTGCCGTTCCCCCTCGCGGCTCAGGAGGTCAAGGGTCTCGTAGCGGACATCCGCGGGACCGCGCATGGGAATCCCTGTTCGTCGAGGCGCCCGTACACACCGACGTACGAATCCAGAGGCCAAGATAGCACATGCACTGGAATTGTGCAACTGCTGCACCAAAACAGTGCATCAGTGCACAAAAAGAGTGCATGCGTACGTGAGTATATATCGGAAGATGCCGAGGATGCCACCTGCGCCGCGACCTGTGCACAGAAAAAGTGCAATCCATCGCTCATCGCCCAAGGTTCGATTGCATCATTCCGATGCATGGTGCAAGCTGGTCCGCGTTCGGGTCAGCCCGGGTTCCAGCCGGAGGTTGGGTCGTGCACCTGGCGATGGCGAGCAACTACGTCTCGAGCCGAGGGGACGCCTCACCCCATCTTCTGCGGTTGTCCGAGGCTGGGTTTACGCATGTTCAGTGGTGCCACGAGTGGGACACCGACCATCTCTACTCCCCGGACGAGATGACGGCCATCGGCAGGACCCTCTCGGACCTCGGCCTGCGGCTGCTCAGTCTGCACGCGTCCCACGGCGTGGCACACAGCTGGGGCGCGCTCGATGAGAACCGCCGGCGGGCGGGGCAGGAACTGGTCGAAAACCGGATCGTCATGGCAGCGAGTCTCTCGAGCAGCGTGGTCGTCCTGCGCGTTCCGGAGGCGCCCGCGGGCAGCGTGCGCCGCCAACGCTTCCGGGAAGCGCTCAACCGTTCCCTCGCCGGGCTGGAGCCGGTCGCGCGACGTCACGGGGTGCGCATCGCGCTCGAGAACTCACCAGCCGACGACTTCTCCGATATCCGCGAGCTCTTCGCGCGCCACGCGCCGGAGTTCCTCGGGCTGTGCTACGACTCGGGTCACGGAAACATCGGGGGCAAGGGGCTGGAGCACCTCGAACGGAACAAGGACCGCCTCATCGCCGTGGACCTGCACGACAACGACGGCGCCTTCGACCTCCACGGCCTGCCGTTCACCGGGACCGTCGACTGGCCCAGGCTGGCGCAACTCATCCGCACATCGACCTATCGGGGCTGCGTCAGCCTGAAGACGTTCATGCGCGATCCATCTGCGGACCTCGGCAGTTTCCTGGCCGACGCCCGCGCCTCGGGGCAGCGGCTCGCGCGGCTGATCTCCGACCCGGCATCCGCCGGCGGAGCTGCTTGAGGCAGCTACTTGAGGTAGCCGATGGCCCGCAGTCGCTCGCGGGTGGCCTCGTCGATGGTGATGCTCACCCCGGGCGCCGCGTTCCGTGCGGCGCTCGCGTGGAACTCGTCCAGGCGTGGGAACATCTCCGCGGGCCACGGCGCTGCGCCGGTGACGAGATCCTCCTGCTCACCGGGATCGGCTGCCAGGTCGAAGGCGAAGCGGCGCCCATCCGCCCCGCGCTGCGCCCGGATGACCTTGCGCCCACCCTCGCGCAGACTGCGCGCCCCGTGCCCGCCGAAGTCCACCTCGCTGTAAACCGGCCGTGCCGGCTCCTCCGGCTCCTCCCCGCGGACGATGGGCAGGAGACTCTGCCCGGCCAGCTCCTCGGGCACGGGGAGGCCGCAGACATCGAGGATCGTGGGCACGAGATCCACGTGGCGCACGACGTTGGGAAGCCGCCGGCTCCGGGCCGGCTCCATCTCCGGTCCGCAGAGGATCAGCGGCACGTGGAGCAGCTCCTCGTAGAGGGACTGGCCGTGGCCCCAGCCGCCGTGATCGTAGAACTCCTCGCCGTGATCGGCCGTGACCAGGATCAGCGTGTTCTCGAAGAGGCCGCGCTGCTTCAGATCCCGCACCAGCTCCCCCACCCAGTAGTCCGCCAGGCGGATGCCGCCATCGTAGAGCGCGATCATGCTGGCGAGGCTGTCGGCGGAGGCCGGCCGTCCAGGATCGAACGGCAAGAAGCCGGTGAACTCGGGGAAGTTGATCACCTTGGGCCGGCCGACGAGATGCTCCGGCATGAAGAGCCTGTCGTACGGCGCCGGTGGGTTGTAGGGCGCATGCGGCTCCATGAAGTGCAGGTAGGCGAAGAAGCGGTCGTTGCCGATCCCGTGCGACCAGGTCCAGAAGGCGCGGACAAGTCCCTCCGCGCTCAATCCGCCAGCGGGAGCGCCGCCCCCACGCGTGGTCCGCTCCAGCTTGACCAGCGCCTCCACGATCGTACCCAGCGGCCGCACGCGGTCGCCGGTGAGAGCGAGCAGGTGGCCGAGCATCAGCTGCGGCAGGCGCGGGGCGCGGCTGCTGTAGAAGTGCTCCGTGCCGCGGTCGAAGCCGAACTCGGGCGTGATGAAGTAGTTGGCGGTGAAGACGGCCGTACGGAATCCGTACCGCCGGAGCATCTCCGGCAGCAGCGCCACCGAGGGCGGAACGGCGCTCGCCATTGGATTCACGCCGTGCGTGGAGGGGTAGAGCGAGGTCAGGATCGTGGCCGTGGATGGCTTGGTCCAGGGCGCCTGGGCCTGGGCGTTCTCGAAGACGACGCCCTCGGCCGCCAGGGCATCGAGCTGCGGGGTCGTCTCGCGCGCGTAGCCATTCTGTGAAAGGTGGTCATAGCGCAGCGCATCGAGCACGATCAGGACGACGTTGCGCGACAGCCCCGCGCCCGGGTTCTCGACCCGCACCGTGGTTCCGGCCGCCGGCAGCAGCGATGCGACCACGAGGGCAAGCCCGCCGGCGGCGAGGATGACCCACATCCCGCCCCGGACGGCGCGCTGCCGCATCCAGCGGGCGATCGGGAGCGAGGCGAGGCCGCGGCGCAGGAGCCAGGTCGCGCCCGCGCACGCCACGAGGATGAGCCCGGTGTAGAGCAGCGAGGATCGGGCGAAGGCCTCCGGGAGATAGCGCACGTTGATGGTTCCCGCCACCAGCAGGAACGCGAAGAAGCCCAGGAGAACGGCCGCGGAGGTGGTGCCGGCCGGGTCGCGGTGCGCGAGCCACCGGCTGGCGATCCAGAGCACGGCGCCCGCGAGGGCACCGGCGGCGCCGTAGAGGAGCGCGGCCTCGAGGAGATACTGGCGGGTGATGGCCGACCCGGGGGTCAGCATCCCGGCGATCACTTCTCCCGCGCCGACGAGCCCTCCCAGCACCGCTCCCAGGAGGATGGGCGAAGGGCGATAGCTACCCGATGGCGTCGCCAAGATCTTCCTCCACCTGCGCCCTGCGCAACCCTTGCCACTTATACCAGCGCCCACCCTCGGGGAGAAGCAGCCGCGTTCTCGACGCCGGCCGCACCGGCTGCGGCACAGCCGCATCGGCCGCGGGCACTGCCCCACCGGCTGCGGGCTCAGTGCTCAAACGGCACGCGCTCGTGGATTGTCCTGCCGGACCAGATCACCTCGAAGTCGAAGCGCCCCATCCCGGGCAGGCTGGCCGACGGGCTGACGCGGTTCTCGCAGTTGCGGACCGTGCACAGCCGGCAGGTCACGCCGCATTCGACCGGCTCGTCGTGGAACTTCTGCGCGTAGACCATGCGCGGAGCATCCTTGGCCTGCACCCCCAGCGTCAAGCTGTAGACCAGCGGCGCGGCGCCGTAGCGCATGAGCGGTGCCCGCACGGAGCGGCCCACGCAGAAGTACCTCTGTCCTGCCAGGTCCGGGAACACGCTGTACTGGCGCACGATGTTCCCCGGGACCGTGAGCAGGCTGCGGGCCGAGGCCCAGCGTCCGCAGATCCGCATGTACAACGGCGCGAACTGGAGGCCCGAATAGCTGCTGCGCTTGAGCACGACCCCGCGCCAGTCCATCTTCACAAAGTGCACGGGCAGCCCCGAGTCGATCTGGCTGATGCGGTTGATCACCGTCTCCCACGACACGTTCAGCGCGGCGGCCAGGCCGTCCACGTCGTATTCGGTTGACTCGGCCAGCCGCACGAAGCGATCCGCCGGCAGCGTGAACACCCCGGTGGCCCATCGCCCGGCCAGCGATCGCACGATCAGCCAGATGATGTCCTGTTCGAGCTGCTCGGCCTCGGCCGGTCCGGGGACGGCCTGCGGGAAGTTCTGGGCCACCCAGGCGCGGGCGAAGGCGCCGATCTCCTTCTGGGCCGCGGCGTCCAGCAGCCGCAGCGCACGCAGGTGCCCGACCACCCGGCCCAACTCGAACGGGTACTGGGCCGGGTGGATCGCGGTCGTGATCTCGGCCCGCTTCTCGTCCTTGAGCGAGAGCAGCCAGTGGAGGCCCTCCCAGTGGCCGCGCACCGCATGCGGCGAGCGCGGCGTGCGCTCGATCTTGATGCCCTCCCTGCGGAGCATCGATTCGAACAGCTCGGTGAGCGTGCCGCGATCGCGGCGCGCGTCGCCGTGCGTGCGGCGGATGTCGGCTTCGATCTCGCGCGTGAAGCGGCGCATCTTGGGATCGGTCTGGAACGCCTCGACCGCCGACTGCACCAGCGACTCGCGCGCCGCGTCGGTGTGCGCCATCGCGAGCTGCGCGCACCGCGTGCGCAGGGAGCGGATCTCGTCGGCCAGCCGCAGCACGGCCCCCGAGAGCAGGCGGTCGCTCGCCGCCGAGGAAAGCAAGCGATCGCGCTGTCCCTGGGTCAGCTCGACCCCTGCATCGTCCAGCGCGGTCAGCCGTTCCATCAACTGCGACTCGCGCATATCGGGTTGGCGCATCCAGTGGTCGATCATGGCCTGCGTGACCCCCTGCGTGCGCAGGGCCGCCGCCAGCACGCGGCGGATCGTCCGCTGGCCGGGGGCGCGATGGAGGTTCAGGTAGGCGCTCAGGTTCGAGAGGGCCATCCCCGCGGCCTGCGCGAGATCGCGGTGGCGGCGGCCCGTGCGGGTCATGTGCGCGTGCAGGCCGCGCGCGATACGGCGCCACTCCTCGGCCGCCAGCTCCCGCTGCAGGCCGTCGGACGGCTCCGGGGTCTGTGGGGCCATGGTGCCTCCGCTGGGTCCGGGCGAACGCGAAGTGATACGTCCTGATAACAGGACTATCTTATGCGGCCGTTATCGCCATCTCAGGGATCGTGTATATATAACCATGTTGTCACTGAAAAACCAATCGGATACAACGGTTCTCCGCCGGGTGTTTTCTCTAGATATCGCCACTTCCGGCCGATACCCTTACTCGGAGTGATCATCACCGGAGGCGTTATCAGCAGAGCCCCGGGCGGTCTATCCGCCCGCCAACACGCAGGGGGACAAGGTCCATGAAGGGTCTCAGCTGGGATGACTTTCGGCATCAGGCGCAGCGGTCGATCTGCCGGGAATGTAGCTGCGGCGCGTCTCTTCCCTGGCGGGGCAACTCGGCCTGCCTGCAGGCCTGGTTGAGGTTCCATTCCTCGCGCGGCATCATCCTCTCCTGCCACGCGACCGGGGCGAGCATCGGGGGTCACCGCCTCGAAGACGCGCTGATGACCGAACCCGATGCCCTCACGACCGGACCAGGGGGCCGGGACGCTTCCGCACCACCGCGCTAGCGTTCACCCCCGGCCGATCTGGCCGGCGACCTGCCGGACCAGATCGAGCAGCGCCGGGACATCGCCCTTCAGCGCCAGCAATGCCTCCAGCCGGGAGAGACCGGCGGGGATCTGCTCGCGGAAACCTGGCCGCCCGAAGCGCACGCCGAGCTTGGCACAGGCACCCAGCGCCTGCATCAGGCGGTTGGCGGCGTTGGCCTGGAAGCGCGCGCGCCAGCGGCTCTCCTCGTCGACCGGCGCTCCGGGGGGCGGGATGCCGGGCACACCCGCCGCGTGGGCCCGCTCCCGGTAGTGGGCCGTCAGGGCCTCGTGGGATGCGGGCGGCAGGCCGCCGTAAGGGTCGAAGAGGAGCGCGGCCAGGTCGTACTCGGCCGGCCCCAGCCGTGCGCCCTGGAAATCGATCACGGCCAAGTGCGGCTCAGGCCGCGCCAGCACCATGAGATTGCGCGACTGGAAGTCCCGGTGCATGAAGACCCGGGGCCCATCGAGCGCCTGGCGCGCGAGCTTGCCGCAGTCCGATTCCACCGCGATCCGCGGCTGATCCCAGCCAGCGAGCCCGCGCGCAACCTCCGCCAGGAAGTAGCCAGCCTCCTGAGCGCGGATGAAAGCCTCGTCATAGACGGGATTCCCGGCGGCCTGCGGCTGGAAGGCAGGTCCGACCGGGGCCTGCATGCGAACCAGCGCATCGACGGCCTCCAGGCAGAGGTGCTCGGCGAGGTCTGAACTACAGGCGTCGAGCAGTCGCTGATCCCCCAGATCCTCGATCAGCAGCAGGCCCCGATCCAAGTCCGCCGCGTACACGACCGGGACGCGCACGCCGCGTGCGGCCAAGTGCTCCCGCACGGCCAGGAAGGCCTCGTTCTCGTCCGGATGGGCACGATCCGGGGCCAGGGGGTTCAGCACGGCGATTGCAGTTGCCCCCGGCCGGCGCACGCGAAAGAGCCGCCGCATCGACCCGTCCCCGGCGATCGGGGTCCACTCCAGCGGCTCGCTCCTGGCCTCGGAGACCCCGGGGCCGCGCATCGCGCGCTCCACGAATGCGTGCATCCAGTGCTCGGCTTGATCCTGCGGTGGCATGCCAGCTCCCTCCGCCGGCCCCGGGCGCGGCCCGCGCAGTCTAGCACACCCACCGCGCGACCCGGATGCGTAGCGCGCGCCGCCGACCGCGGTTCTTCACCCGGTGCACGATTTCAGCCACGGAGGATTCCGTAAATGGAGCCTGCCGGCGGTCGATATTTCCCTCTGAGGAGGAACAGCCATGCCTTACGAAGACGAAGATCTGCTCCAGGAACTCATTGTCGAGTCCGTCGAGCACCTGACCAGCATCGAGCCCGACCTCCTGGCGCTCGAGAAGGGAGGCAGCCAAGTCTCCTCCGAGCTGGTGAATCGCATCTTCCGGGCCATGCATAGCATCAAGGGCGGATTCGCCTTCTTCGGACTCTCTCACATCGTCGACCTGAGCCATGCCATGGAGAGCGTCCTGATGCGCATCCGCGATGGCGAGATGGGCATCACCCCAGGGATCACCGACGCGCTGCTGGCAGGCGTGGACAAGCTGCGCGCCCTGCTCGACGACGTGCGCGGCTCGGAGAGCATCCCCATCGAGGTCGAGCTTGCACCCTTGAGCCGGATCCTCGAGGGAGGCGTCCAGGAGGTCGCGGGTCCCGCGCCGGCCGAGGCCGCTGCAGGAAGCCCCGCGGCATCAGTCGAGGTCGACCATCCCGATGGGGATGAGGCGTCGACGACCGAGGTCGGCGAGCCCGACAGCGGTCCTGGACTCGAGCTGATCAAGCCCCAGCGCTCGACGCCGGCCCCGCCAGAGGCGGCCACGGCGAGCAAGTCGGAGAAGTCGGCGGACACGGTCGAGACGATCCGCGTCCGGGTCGACCTGCTCGACAGCCTGATGAACCTGGCTGGCGAGCTGGTGCTGGGCCGCAACCAGATCAAGCTGGCCTTGAACAGCCGCTTCTCCGATGCGGCCGCGGCGAGCTCGACCTTCAAGCGCTTGCAGGACGATCTGGCGCGCTCCCGCGAGGCGATTGCCGCGGGCATCCAGAATCTGGCCAATGCGCGGGACAGCAGCTCCCTCGAGCAGGCCAAAAACGCGATGACCCGCGAATTCGACAAGATCCGGACGAACCTGAACCAGGCGCTGGCACTGCGCTTGATCGAGACCCCGGGCCTGTCGGCCGTGATGCAGGACGTTGACCTGGTCACGAGCGAGCTGCAGAGCAGCATCATGAACACGCGCATGCAGCCCGTGAGCGCGGTCTTCACGAAGTTCCCGCGCATCATGCGCGACCTGTCCCGCAAGGTCGGCAAGGAAATCGAGCTGACCTTGGTGGGGCAGGATGTCGAACTCGACAAGTCGATCATCGAGGCGCTTGCCGATCCGCTCACGCACCTCGTCCGCAACGCCGCCGACCACGGGATCGAGCTGCCCGAGGTTCGCGAAGCAGCGGGCAAGCCGCGCTGCGGCAAGGTGCGCCTGCGCGCCTACCACGAAGGGGGTCAGGTCAACATCGACGTCACGGACGACGGCGCGGGCATCGACCCTGAGCGCGTTCGCGCCAAGGCCGTCGAGCGCGGCGTCCTCACCGAGGAGGCGGCCGCGCGGATGTCCGATCGAGAGGCGATCCTGCTGATCTTCTCGCCGGGCTTCTCGTTGGCGCAGCAGGTCAGCGATGTCTCCGGTCGTGGTGTCGGCATGGACGTCGTCAAGACCAATATCGAGCGGCTGGGCGGGACGGTAGAGGTCGAGTCGACCCTCGGCGAGGGAACCCGCATCAACCTGCGCCTGCCGCTCACGCTGGCGATCATCCCGTCCCTCATCGTCGGCATCGATGGTCGCCGCTATGCGGTGCCCCAGGTGAACCTGGAAGAGCTCGTGCGCGTACGCGGGCAGGATGTCGACAAGCGCGTGGAGGAAGTGCGCGGGCAGCCAGTGCTCCGCCTGCGCGGCAAGCTGCTGCCCCTCGTCTCCCTGGCGAAGATCCTGCGTGTGGAGGAGGTGGACGCAGAGAGTTCCGCGCAGTCGAGAGCCAAGCAGGGCGAGGGTACCGAGGGTCGCGCGGTGCCCGCCGCGATGAACATCCTGGTGCTCAAGGTCGGGACGAACCGCTACGGCCTGATCGTCGAGAAGCTCCTCAACAACGAGGAGATCGTGGTCAAACCGCTCTCCGGCTACCTGAAGGACTGCAAGCACTACGCCGGTTCGACCATCATGGGCGACGGTCGCGTCGCGATGATTCTCGACGCGACCGGGATCGCCGCGGTGGCCGGGCTGCGCTTCGGCGAGATGGAGGAAGAGGCGCGCATCTCACGCCAGCAGGCGGGCACGCAAGCCGAGGTCCAGCCCCTGCTGCTCTTCCGGAACAGCCCCTCCGAGCTGTTCGCCATCAGCCTCGCCCTCGTGGCGCGCATCGAGAAGGTCCGGGCGAGTGACATCGAGCGGATCGGCGTCAAGGAGTATGTCAAGTACGACAAGAACTCGATGCGCATCCTCCGGCTCCATGACTTCCTTACCGTCGAGCGGCCCCAGGAGGAGGCCAAGGAGTTCTTCATCATCGTGCCCAAGCTGGTGCGCCACCCGATGGGCATCGTGGCCACCAAGATCGAGGACATCCTTCACACGGATGCCGACATCGATCGCCAGAACATCAGCGGCCTCGGCATCCTCGGCTCGGCGGTCCTGGACGGACGGCTGGCCGTATTCATTGACATCTACAGCCTGTTCGAGGCGGCTGAGCCGGACGTGTACAAGCCAGGGGAGCTGAGCATGGTTGGGGAGCTCACCGGCAAGCGCGTCCTGCTGGCTGAGGACACGGCGTTCTTCCGCAGCGTCGAGTCGGAGTACCTGCGCAGCTTCAATTGTCAGGTGGAGATCGCGCGCAACGGCGCCGAGGCCTGGGATCGGCTCCAGCGCGAGAACTTCGACTTGCTCGTGACGGACATCGAGATGCCGGAGCTGAACGGCTTCGAACTCACGGAACGTGTGCGGGCAAGCGAGCGGACCAAGAACCTGCCGGTGGTGGCGGTCACGTCCCTCTTCTCGGAGGAGGCCCAGAAGCGCGGCCTGGCCGCCGGCATCGATGCCTACGAGGTCAAACTCGACAAGGACCGCCTGCATCACGCGCTGGCGGGGGCGATCAGAAAGCGGCTTGGGGGGCAGTCATGGAGCGCCAATTCGCAACCTTCTACATCGGAAATGCACGCTTCGGCATAGACATCCTGATGGTGCGGGAGATCAACCGGCACCTCGAGATCACACCCGCCGAGCGGGCACCGGAGTTCGTCCGGGGGCTCCTGAACCTGCGCGGGCAGGTCGTGACCGTGATCGACCTGGGCGTGCGGCTGGGGCTCGGCCCGCGGGTGATCACACCCGAATCGCGCTGTCTGGTGCTGAAGACGTCGTCCGATCTGGCGGTGCACCAGAAGGCGGGGCTTCTGAATGACGACACCTCGAACGACGTCATCGGGTTCCTGATCGACCGGGTCGGGGACATGGTCACCGTGGGGGAGAAGGACCTCGAACCCGCGCCCGCCAACATCAGCGGCGTGGACGGGCAGTTCCTTCTGGCGGTGGCGAAGCTCGAGGACGGGCTGATGGTGGCGCTCAAGACGCGCGAGATCCTGGACGTGCAGGCGACCGTATAGGCGCCCGAGGGTCTGCCGGCGCGCAGCCGCGGAACGAATCGGGCACGACGCGCAGCCACGGAACGAAGGGCTATGGCGACCAACGTACTGATCGTCGACGACACGGTTGTATACCGCAAGATCCTCACAGGTATCGTCACCCCGTTGGCCGACGGCGGTCTGGTCGCCACCGCGCCCAGCGGCGCGCTGGCCCTCAAGAAGCTGGCCCAGACCCGCTTCGACATCGTGCTGCTGGACGTTCAGATGCCCGACATGGACGGCATCGAGACGCTCACCCGCATCCGGGCTGAGTTCCCCGATATCGCGGTGGCCATGGTGAGCGCGGCGACCGCGAAGGGGTCGGAGACGGCGATCAAGGCGCTCAACCTGGGTGCCTTGGACCTGATCCGCAAGCCCCAGGGGCAGAGCGCGGCTGACAGCGAGCGGATGCTGCGCAATGCGATCAGCTCGGTGATGCGGGTGATCGAGACGCGCCGTCTCACCGGCTCCGCCCGCGCAGCGGTCCGCGGGCCAGCTCCATCCGGGACCGCGGTCGCAGCGCCCCCGCGCCCGACGGCGGTCCCCATCTCCCCCGCGCCGCGCCGCCCCTACCCGCGCGGGTCCTTCAGCCTCCTGGCCATCGGGTCGTCGACCGGTGGGCCCGAGGCGCTCTCCCACCTCGTCCCGAACCTGCCCGGCAGCTTCCCTCTGCCGGTCGTCATCGTGCAGCACATGCCCCCGGTCTTCACCGAGGCTTTGGCCCGCGACCTCGACCGCAGGTCCGCGCTGGCGGTCAAGGAGGTCGCGGACGGCGACGCGATCATTCCCGGGCGGGTGCTCATCGCCCGTGGCGGCTGCCACATGGTGGTGCGCGCCGAGGCCGACCAGCTGGTCGCGCGCCTGGACGACGGCCCGCCGGAGAATAGCTGCCGGCCGGCCGTGGACGTGCTCTTTCGCTCCCTGGGCGAAGCGACCAGGGGCGGGCCGGTGATTGCGGTCGTGTTGACCGGCATGGGCGCCGACGGGATGCGCGGCGTTCAGGCGCTCAAGCAGAGCGGCTGTCACTGCATCACGCAGTCAGCGGCCACGTGCGTCGTGTACGGCATGCCTCAGGCGGTGGACAGCGCGGGGCTGTCCGACGAGTCGGTGGACATCAACGACATTGCTCCCCGCATCGTGTCCCTCGCGGGGCAGAACAGGAGCGCAGCGTGATGAAGATCCTGTGCGTTGACGACGATCCGGTCGCTCGGGCCCTCTACACACGCGGCCTGGGCGAGGCGCTTCCTCAGGACGAGATCACCCAGGCGTCCTCGGGGGATGAAGCCGTACATCTGCTGGCGCACGGTCACTACGACGTTGTCATCACCGATCTGCAGATGCCCGGCAAGTCCGGGCTGGAGGTCCTGCGCACCGCCCGGCAGGTCGATCCGCCCTCCGAGGTCATCATGGTAACGGGCAAGGCCTCGATCAAGTCAGCGGTGGAGGCCATGCGCTGCGGGGCACGCGACTACATCGAGAAGCCGATCGACATCCCACTCCTGCGCGAGAAGGTGGAGAACATCCGGGAGTACTACGTGCGCGCCAGAGATGCGGAGGAGATGCGCGAGGCCAAGGAGCTCTACGAGGAACAGGCCAGCCGAGAGGTGCGGCTGCTGGAACTGCGGGTGTCGAAGCTCGAATCCCGTGTCCAGGAAGCGCTCGAGGTGCTGCGGGACGACGATCGGGGCCTCGCAGAGGATCGGCTCCGCCGGGCGGCGGAGATCCTCGATTCGGCGGCGTAATCCGGGCAACAGGCTGCAGATGGGCGTCAAGATCACTCCAGAAGAGTTCCCGCTGATGCGGGATGCGATCGAACAGATCAGCGGCATCCGCGTGGGCGACGGGAAGGCCTACCTGATCGAGAGTCGTCTGGCCAAGTTGCTGGCGGAGTACGGGTGCGACAGCTTCAGAGCGTTCCACCAGTTGGTCAAGACACGCGCGGACGCGGACCTGCGGTCGAAGCTCGTCAACGCCATGTCCACCCAGGAGACGCTCTGGTTCCGCGACCTGCACCCGTTCCGCATCTTCACCGAGAAGCTGCTGCCGACCTACCTGGCCGAGTTCGCCTCCGGGCAGCGGCAGCGCGTGCGGCTCTGGTCCGCCGCCTCCTCGACCGGGCAGGAGGCCTACTCGCTGGCCATCCTGATCCTGGAGGCCCACCGGACCCAGAGCGCCGTGCGACCCGCGGCCTTCGAGATCCTGGCCACGGACATCGCCAGCTCGGCCGTCGATGCGGCCAAGAACGCGCTCTTCGACCGGATCGCGATGGGGCGCGGCCTGCCGCCCGAATACCGCACACGGTACTTCACGGACGATGGGCGCTACAGCCGGATCATCGACGATGCCAGGCGCATGGTCACCTTCCGCTGCTTCAACCTCCAGGACAGCTTCGCCGGGCTCGGACATTTCGACATCGTGCTCTGCCGGAACGTGGCCATCTACTTTTCGGATGGGTTCAAACGGGAATTGTACAAGAAGATCAACAACGTGCTGAATCCCGGCGGGTACCTGTTCCTGGGTTCGTCGGAGTCGATCAGCGCCTACAGCACCGACTTCGACCTGCTCGACCATAACGGCGGATTGTACTACCGGGCCAAGAGACCGCCCGGTCAGGCCCAGATGGCGGCTTGAGCAAGGTCGCGGCGGCGGAGGCAGAGAAGGGCTGCCGCGGCGACCTGAGGGATCCGGAGGTGGTGTGATGGCTCGCATCTTGGTTGTCGACGATTCGGGATTCCAGCGGAAGCGCACCTGCCGCGTCCTGCATCGGGCGGGGTACGAGACCATCGATGCACCGGACGGCAAGGCAGCCCTGGAAGCCGTTGAGCGGGAGGCTCCGGATCTGGTGATCACCGACCTCAACATGCCGACGATGACCGGCATGGAGTTCCTCGTGGCGGCGCAGGAGCGCGGATGGACCGTGCCGATCGTGGTGCTGACCTCGGATGTCCAGGACACGACGCGGGAGGAGTGCATCGAGCGAGGGGCAGCGGAGGTGCTGAACAAGCCCGTCCAGGACGATCGGCTGCTGGTGACGGTGGAAGCATTCCTCGGCCCGGCGCAGGAGGCGGCGTCATGATCCTCAGCGAAACCCGGCGGGATGTCCTCACGGAGCTGATCAACGTGGGCCTGGGTCGTGCGGCCGGGGTGATGAACGCGATGACGGGACTGCGGGTCAAGCTCGACGTGCCGAAGGTGGATCTGCTCTCGGCGAAGGAGATCGAGCTGGCCTTCACGCGGCGCTTCGGTGAGCGCGTCTCGTCGGTGTGCCTCGACTTCGACGGCGGCTTCGCCGGCCGGGCGACGCTGGTCTTCCCCGATGCGAGCGCGATCAAGCTCGTGGCCGCGCTGCACGGGGTGGAGTGGGATCCGCGGGGCGAGATGCCCGAGCTGCCCGAGGGCGTTGACCCGGTGGGCGACCTGGAAGAGATCGGCAACGTCCTGATCAACAACGTCCTGGGGGCCGTGGCGAACGGGCTCCGGCAACGGCTCGACTACTCCGTTCCCGTGGCCGCACAGCAGACGGTGCACGATCTCATCGCGCCGGGCGAGGAGGGCACACCGGAGCAGATCCTGGCCGCGACGACCGGATTCAGCGTCGAGCACCTGCAGCTCGACGGGCTGGTCACCCTGCTCTTCCAGGTGGGATCGGTCGAACGCCTGATGGAGGCGCTCGACGCCGTCAGCTTCGGCAGCTAGGCCCAGCCCGCCGGCCGAGACCCGCTCCCCGCGCGTCAGGCCCCCGGCGCCGGCCCCACCGGCACCCACCCGCGCGTGGTGATGAGCCGGTCCGTCACGCTCTCCTCCACGACCGCACCCGGGCCCACGATGGACCCGCGCACGGTCACGCCGGGCGCGAGGTGCGCGCCGGCCAGAACCACGCTGTCCCGCACGGCGGCGCCGGCGCCCACGATCGCATCGGGCGCGATGAACCCGCTGCCCTCCGCGAGCACAACCTGCGCGAGCGGCAGCCGCAGGCCGTATCGGCCAGCCGTCTCGGGCGCGCACAACCGGTGTGCGGCGAGGTAGCGCTCGGGCGTGCCCACGTCCACCAGCGGCGGGTCGTCCGGCATGACCCACGCCCCGAGGCGGCCCTGCGCGCGCAGCGTGTCCCAGGTATCCCTCAGGTCGTGAAACCCCGCGTCCGGCAACAGGTCGATGAAGGCGCGCGCGAGCAGGCAGCATCCGGTGTAGGTCAGTCCGCTGGGGTCCGTGCGGTCGCGCAGGATGGCGGTGACCCGACCCTGCTCGATCAGGACGTTCGGATGGACGGGCGAGCGCGCCAGCACCAGGGTGGCCGCAAACCCGCCCCGGCGGTGGTGCTCCAGGGCCGCCGGCCCGGGCAACGGGAAGAGGGCGTCCGAGTTCAAGAGCAGGAATGGATCGCTGCGCAGCCACCCGGCGGCGGGGCGGATCGCGCCGCCCGTGCCGAGGATCTGGGGTTCGAGGGAGAAGGCGAGGCGCTCCCGGCGCGGATGCCGGGCGAGGTGGTCGCGCAGGACGTCGGCCCGATGGTGGCCATTGACCACGATGTACCCGGTCGCCAGACCGGCGACCGGCGATGCGATCAGGCGATCGATGTGCAAGTCGAGGAATGGGGTGCCATAGAGCGGCAGGAGTGCCTTGGGGATCTCATCCGTGAGGGGACGCAGGCGCGTCCCGAACCCGGCTGCCAGGAGCAGCACGTCGATCGGCATCGGACCTGTCTCCTAGCTTCCGTACAACCGGAAGGGCTGAATGCGCTCTTCGAACGCGCGCAGATCCGCTTCCCAAGACGCCGCGACTTCGTCCGGGCTCGCCCCCGCGTCGAGCGCGGTCCGCACGGTGTCCGTGCCGAAGATCAGGTCGATCGCCAGCCGGTCCCACTCGTACTCATAAGGCGGCTCGCGCCACGCGAATGCCTCGGGATGGGTCCGTCGGATGGCGGCGAGCAGGGTCACGACGGCCCGCACGGGCCTGTACCGGCGGCGATCGGTCACGTGCAGATGGAAGCCGCGCACGAGCCGGCCGGCGTGCTTCTGAAACGTCGGTTCGTAGTGAATCTCGCGCAGCACGACCCCGTCGAGGGCCGTGCCGCCCGCGCCGAGAAGCGCACCCGCGTACCCAGCTCCGGGCAGGCGCGCGGCGCCCCGGCGCACGAGCTCGGCGGCGACCGCTTCCGGGGTGAGGTACGGCGCGCCGAAAAACTCGAAGGGGCGGCTCGTGCCGCGACCCTCGGAGAGGTTCGTCCCCTCGAGCGCAACCTGTCCCGGGTAGACCACAGCGGAGTCGAGCCTGGGCAGGTTCGGGGAGGGAACCGTCCAGGGCAGGCCGGTCTCGTCCAGGTGGAACGCGCGCCGCCAGCCCGCCAGGGTGACCACGCGCAGGGGGCCGAGATCGAGATCCTTCGGCAGCGGGCGCTTCGGCAGCCGCGCGGCGACCGATCCATCCAGCACGCCCAGGCGCATCGCGCCGTACAAGCAGAGCTCGCCGATCGTCAATCCGTGACGCAGCGGCACGTCGACCAGTCCCACGAACGAGTGGTAGCCGGGGGCCAGCGTCGGGCCCTCGACCTCCCCGCCGATCGGATTGGGGCGGTCGAGCACGACGATCTGCACACCGGCGCGCGCGGCGCTCCGGATCGTCAACAGGGCAGTCACCGCGAACGTGTAGACGCGGGTGCCCACGTCCTGCAGGTCGATGAGCACGGCGTCGAGGCCGGCCAGCGCCTCGGGGCCCGGCTCGCGCGTCTGGCTGTACAAGCTGACGATGGGGACCTTCAGACGCGGGTGGATCGCGTCGGGCGACTCGACCATGTTGTCTTGCTTCTCGGAGGCGAAGCCATGCTGGGGCGAGAGGAGGCGCACGACCTCGATGCCGTGCACGCGGCCCAGGCCGTCCGCCGTCGGCACCCAGCTCGACGACACGGTAGTCGCATTGCACAGCACGGCCACGCGGCCCCGGCCGGGGAGCTTCAACCCCTCCGCAAGCACGCGATCCAGTCCACTGGCGATCCTGGCCATCGAGGCTCCTGGTTGGCTTCTCACGCCGACGGGCGACTCTAGGCACGCCAGCGCCGGGTGGCAAGCGCCGGGTGGGCGCGGTGCGGGCGGGCTCGCGCTGCGCCCGGGGCGTCGCTATGATAGGGTCCGCCGGCGAAGGTGGTGGGGGAGGGTCGGCGGGAGGAGCCCATGGGGATCAAGGCCTGGGCGCGCAGCCAGCCGCGCGGCGTGCGCACACCCTTGCGGTGGGCCTATCGCGCGCTTCCCGCCCGCTGGCGCTACAGCCGGGGCCTCTGGCGCACGCTCGCCTTTCTGCAGACCGCCCAGTGGGCCTCGCGCCCCGAGCTGGAGCGCTACCAGCTCGAGCAGCTCCGGGAGCTGGTGGCCGAGTGCCGCGCCCGCTCGCCTTTCTACCAGCGGCATTGGCCACCGGCCGTCGCGGGCGGCGCCGGGTCGCTGACCCTCGACGATCTGCGCGGCTTGCCCTTCACGTCGAAGGACGATCTCCTGGCCCACGGGGACGCATTCATCTCCACCGCCGCCCGGCGACGCCGGCTCGTGACCGCGCGCACGGGGGGCACCACGGGCGCCCCCGCAGTCCTCTTCGACACCGCCGAGGCCGTCGACATCGAGCACGCCTACACCATCCTCTTCTGGTCCTGGCACGGCGTCGACTACTTCCGCGACCGCATGGCCTTCTTCCGCGGAACCTTCGAGGAGGTCACGACACCCACGCACGACCGGAACCTCCATCGCCTCCCGACCTGGCACCTCACGCCCGAGCGCATCGCCGGGTACCTCGACTACCTGCGGCGCGAACGCATCGTGGCCCTCCACGGCTACCCCTCGCTGATCTACGAGCTCTTCCGCACCGCCCACCGGTTGGGCCGGGATCTGCCCGCGCTGCGCCAGGTCTTCTTCGCCTCCGAGCGGCCCTACGACTACCAGCGCGAGTTCATCACGGAGAACTTCCCCGTCAAGGTGGCCGCGCACTATGGGCATCGCGAGCACGGGGCGCTGTTCCTCGAGTGCCCGGCCGGCGGCGGCTACCACGTCATCTCGCACTACGGGATCACCGAATTCGAGCGCCTGGCCGATCACGACCTGTGGGAGATCGTGACGACGGGATTCATCAACCGCACGATGCCCCTGGTGCGCTACCGCACCCGGGACTACGCGCTCCTGCAGTCCGATCTGCCCTGTTCGTGCGGGAGGCACTATCCGAAGATCGTGGCCGATGTGGTGGGGCGAACCGGCGATCTGATCGACACGCCCTCGGGGCGCGTCGTGGCTCCCAACCATCTGGCCTACGCGCTGCGCTATGTGCAACACGTGCGGGAGTGCCAGATCATTCAGGAAGCGCGCGACCGACTGGTCGTCCTCGTCCAACCGGACGCGGGGTACGGACCCGCGGACGCGGAGGAGTTTCAGCGCGCGCTCGCCTGGCGCATCGGCGAACCGATGGAGATCCGGATCACGGAGGTCGAGGCGATCGCACGGCCCCAGAGCATGAAGAAGCGTTTCACGGTGAACCGGCTGCGGGAGGGCGGCGCGAGCGGCACGGCGCTGCCCGGCGGAAACGGCGGGGCACGGCCGGATACCGGTGCTGAGCGGGGCGGGCCGGCGTGAGTCACGCGCGCGATCTGCTCGGGGACATGGCGAAGTACCTGCCGGCGCAGATCGCCCCGGCCGTCGTGGGTCTCGCGACCGTCTCGGTCCTCACCCATCGCTTCGACCCGACCTCCTACGGCTACTACACGCTCATCATGGGGCTGGTGGCCAACCTGACGGCTCTGATGGGCTGGCTGCCGATGGCCGTGATCCGCTACTACCCCAACTACCAGCGCGAGGCGAGGCTCCCGCATCTGCTGGGCAACGTGCAGCGCCTGGGCCTGACCGTGACGGCCGCGCTGTGCCTCGCCGCGGCGGGCGCGGTCCTGGTCGCCCAGATCTGGATGCCGCGCGGGATGGTCCTGCTGGCCTGGGCCGGAGTCGGCGCCGTCGTGACCAGCTCCCTCTACGACCTCCTGCGCTCGATCTTGCGCGCCCGCCGTGACGTTGCGTTGTACAGCGGGTTCGCGATCTGGCACAGCGCCGGCGGGCTGGCGGTGGGGCTCTTGCTCGTCGCTGCGCTGCGAACCGGGATCCACGGGTTCGTCCTGGGCGGCGTGCTCGCCACGCTGATCAGCCTCCCCTTCATGTGGCGGCTGGGCGTGCGGGGCATCGCGGTCCCGCGCGTCGCGGTCGACGGCGAGCTGGCGCGGCGCATGGCCGCCTACGGATTTCCGCTCGTGGCGGGCAATCTCGCCGCCTGGATCCTCTCGCTGTCGGATCGTTACCTGCTCGACTTCTTCCTCGGCCCGGACCAGGTGGGGGTCTACTCGGCCAGCTACTCGATCGCGGATCGCAGCGTGGCGCTCCTGGGAGCGCTCTTCTTGATGGCCTCGGGGCCGATCGGCATGCAGATCTGGGAGCGCGGCGATGAACAGCGCAGCCGCGAGTTCCTGAACACGCTCACGCGGTACTATCTCCTGACGGTCGTGCCGGCGGTGGCGGGACTGGCCGCCCTGAGTGGACCCATTGCCCGGATCTTCCTGGGAGCCGAGTTTCACGCAGGGCATCGGGTGATCCCCCTGGTGGCGTGCGGCGTCATGCTACTGGGCCTGCAGCAGCGTTTCCAGGCCGGATTCCTGTACAAGCAGAAGACGAAGTTCATCCCCGTGGCGATCGCGATTGCCGGATTGATCAACATCGGTTTGAACGTCTGGTTGATTCCGCGGTACGGGAGCCTCGTGGCGGCGGTGACGACGCTGGTCGCCTACGCCTGCTTGCTGGTGATGATGGTCATCGGCTCGCGGCGCCACTTCATCTGGCCGTTCCCGTGGGCGGCGCTGGCGCGCAGCGTCGGGGCCGCCGCGGTCATGGGGCTGCTGGCACGGCACGCGGCATCGCGCGGGGCGGCGCACGGCGCCTGGGGCCTGCTGGCGGTGATCGCGCTGAGCGTGCCGGTCTACGGCCTGGTGCTGGCGGCGACGGGTGAGCTGCGGCCGGAGCTGCGGGCCCTGCTTCAGCACTTGCGCCGGTGAGCGGTGAGGGGGCGCAGGAGCCAGCCGACGGCGCAGCGCAGGGCGATGCCGCCCAGCATCCCCCGCAGGAGCGGCGGCAGGTGACGCCAGCCGTAGAGGCGGACCCGCCGGCAGTGGGCACGCCAGCGCCCGACCATGATCGGCCGCGCCGCCTGGCCGTACCACCACAGGGCCCCGATGCCCGCGGCCGCCTGGGCGGCGAGTTGCTCCAGATGCTCGTGCGCGCGCCGCGAGGCATCGGGATCGGCCAGCGGCACCGGTCGATGCTCATCGTCCAGGCGCAAGGGGATCTCCTCGTGGCCGACCGTGCCGTCGGGGCGCAGGGTCAGCGCGGCGAGCAGGGAGAGGTCGTGATGCGGCGCCAGGTCGGGGGAACAGGGCGGGAAGTTGAAGTTGCCCAGCGAGTAGTAGATCACGCCGCCGCGATACGGTTCGACCGCCTGCACGCGGTGCGGGTGATGGCCCAGGATCGCGCTCGCGCCCGCCTCGATGCAGGCGCGGGCCAGGCGTTGCTGCGCCGGCGTGGGATGGAGGACGTTCTCGATGCCCCAGTGCAGCGACACCAGAACGTGATCGCAGCCTGCCTTGAGCCCGCGGATGCGGCCCAAGAGCGCAGGCTCCTCGACCACGGCGACGCCGGGCCCATCCGTGGCCGCGCACCGGCGGTCCGTGGTGAAGGCGAGCAAGGCGACGCGCACCCCCGCCCGGGTCAGAACGACCTCGCGCGCGGCCTCGCGGGCATCGCGCCCGGCGCCGACCCAGGCGATCCCGGCCCCCTCGAGGTGCGCCAGCGTCTCGAGCAGCCCTTCCCGGCCGTAGTCGAGCTGATGGTTGTTGGCGAGGTTCACGCAGCCGATGCCCGCCGCTCGCAGGTAGCCGGCGGCGGCGGGGTCGGTCCGCAGCGTGACCGACTTCTCCAGCGCGGGGGTCGTCCGGGCGGTCAGCGGGGCCTCGAGATTGACGAAGACCGCATCGGCCGTGCTGAGCAGCCCCGCGACCTCTGCGAAGGGCGATCCGCTGCCGGAGCGCGTTGCGGCGGTGACGTCCCCGGCGGCCAGCAGCCGCAGTCCCCGCGCCCGATCGTTCATGTCTCCCGCCCCCCTGCCGCGCGCGGGGCCGATTCGATCCGCGTCCGCAGGATCTGAGCCGGCTCCGCCCGCACGAGCGGGATCTCCAGGCAGACGGCCGGGACCTTCACACCATAGGAGGGCGAGTACTCGTACGGCCTCGTCGCGATGGGGAGCGCGGCGGCGATGGCGCTGCTGCCGGCCGGCCGACCGGCGGTGATGCGCGCCAGCCGCGGCCCGTCCGGTGCCGCGGCGATCCAGCCGTCCGCGTCGAGGAGCAGTCCCGGCGCGAGGTGAAAGCGCGCCACCCCACCCTCGCCACTCTCCAGTGCATCCTCGATGATCCAGATCCCCGGCTGTTTCAGACAACGCACCCGGCGCTCGTGCGTCACGCCCGCATAGCGGATGCGGCCTGTGAAAGACGGCTCGTCCGGCGAATCTGCGAGCCCGAGGGCCTCGAACGCCACGCGGTTCGGCAGCCGGAAGAGGTTTTCGGGGATGGGGTTCTGCTCGAGATCCCCCGCCTGGACCGTGTTGTGCGCGGCCGTGGCGCGGAAGCGATTGCGCTCGGCCGGGAAGGGTGTGTAGGCGAAGGAGCCGGGATCGACGAGCAGCGGGCGGCCGTCGACCGCCAGCGTGACCGAGAGCTTGTCGTTGTGCGCGTGCGTGCCGCGATCGAGCGGACCATTGGGCCCGCAGGCGACGACGGCCTGATCGCCGCCCGACCGCAGCACGAACCATCCGGCGCGATCGAAGGCGCGGCCCCCCCGCGGAAGCGCCCGCGCGGGCAGGGCCTGCCAGCGCGCGACGCCCTCCGGACCGAAGACCCATAGCAGCTCCTCGAGCAGCGGGAGCTCGGGGAGCTTCAACGTGGGGTCGCCGAAGTGAACCGCGCCGAGGGCCAGCAGGTAGCGATGATCCCCGACCGGGCGATTCACCAGGTCGAGATGGTGTCCGTTGTCGTTGTCGCCGATCTGGGGCATCTGCCCGTCCGGGCCGATGAGATCCACCACGGCCAGGAACATGCTGTGCAGGCGTTCCCGAAAGTGCGCCGAAAGCGGGTGCCCGGCGCGCGCGGCGAGGAGATCGCTGTAGAAGAGAAGCTCGAGAACGAAGCGGTGATAGCTCGTCGAGGCCTCGCGGCAGCAGCCGTCGTCGAAGACCTGCTCGGTGATCTCGCGCTCCAGCTCCGCGGCGGCGAACTCGCGCCAGCCACGGCTCTCCGGGAGGAACGGACAGCAGAGCGCGATCGCCAGCAACCCAGCCAGATTGGCCAGGTAGTGATTCGAAGTCAGCTCCGGGGAGTATTCCAGGTGGGAGCGGATGAACCGCCCGTGGTCCCGGACCGCGCCCAGGAAGCGGGCGCGGAAGGGATCGCTCAGGGCGGGGCTCGACCCGAGCAGCTCCCAGGCGGCCATCCAGTTCGCGGCGCGGATGGCCACCTCCATCGTGCACGCCCAGTTCACGCCGAATCCCACCGGGTTGTGGTCCAGCCAGTCGGCGATCTGGTTGTGAAACTCCCCGACGTAGGACTCATCGCCGGTGACGGCGAAGGCCTGCCCCAGCCTGATCCAATGGGTGCCGCGTGAAAGCTCCCAGGGCATCTTGATGTCCGTGCCGGGAGGGCCGTAGACGGAGATCCGCCTGTGAAAGGTCCGGGGATTCCAGTGGTGCCCGCTGCGAGCGTCGCGGTGCCAGTCGATCGGACAATACCCCGTCCCCTCGTCGCTGAGTCGCTGCAGGCCGCTGCCCAGCAGATCGAACTCGTGGTGCAGCAGCGCGGCCAGTCGCTCCGCGCGCACCGGCCAGGCTTGCGGGAAGTCGCGCCGCAGGGCGGCGGCGATCTCGGCGGGCGGGGCGCCTCCGTGGAGCAAGCCGGCTGGGCCGGGTGCGGCCGGGATGCGGGTGGGACGATGGAGATGGCGGTAGCGCAGCTCCTCGAGCGCGGTGAGGACCGCGCGGACCGCCCGCCGCGCCGGGGCGGGGACGCGGCGAGCCCGTGCTCCGGAGCGCGGGGTCTGCTCGGGTGTGCGCTGGATCACGCCGTCCGCCCAGCGGTTCGCGACGGTCAGTTGCCGACCGCCGCGTCGATGACGATGTAGGCGGTTGCCACCTGCGACACGATCGTGAGGGCCCGCAGCGCGTACGCCCCCCAGTCGCGGCGCGGCTTGCGCGGGATCCAGACGGTGTCGCCTGGACCTAGCTCCGCGTCTTCCCAGTCGTCGACCCACTCGCCCGTCAGCGCGCGGATCACCGCCACCTTGCCCTTGGCCGCGCGCGTGGTGAGACCCCCCGCGTGTTCGATGTACTGCTCTCCCGTCATCCCCAGACGGAACGGGACGTTGCCCGGCCGGGTGACCTCGCCCACGAGCGTCACGTAGGAGCGCAGGGGCGGAACATAGATCTCGTCGCCCGGGCGGATGAAGATGTTCTGGGACCGATCGCGATTCGCGAAGAGCATCTCGAAATCGACCGACATGGCCTGTTTCTGGGAGCGCAGCTTCATCAGGTAGTACTCGTGCTCGTCCTCGGTCATCTCGGTCGACGGCAGGGCCTTGAGCCGCTCGAACTCGGGATCCGGCGGGCGGTCGCCGAGGGGGCGGATGACGTACGCCTCGCGCAGCGAGGCCAGGTCAGTGAACCCGCCGGCCATCGCGATCACCTCGGTCAGGTGCAGCGAATCGGCTGGCAGCGCGTGCGCCCCGGGCGAGCGCACCTCGCCGTCGACCAGCACCGCGCGGGTGGTTCGCCAGATCGGCTTGCGCCGCACGAACAGCAGGTCCCGCTCGCGCACCGGGAGCGTCCGGTCGGCGGCCTTGCGCAAGTCGAGCCACCGGCGCGTGGATTGGGTCGAGGAGCCGCCATAGGACTCGAGGTAGGCGGAGTCCGGGTACGCGTCCTCCCGCAGCCCGTGCGCGAGCTGGAGCAGCGTGGCGACCGAATCGCCCGGGATCACCTCCACCTCGCCGGGCTTCATCACGGCGCCGCTCACCTGCGCGGTGTTCCCGCGCGGTGGCACGTAGATCCGGTCTCCGGCCTCGACCGAGGGGTTGTGCGCGAGGTCCCCGGTTTCGAGGAACAGCCCCAGGTCGACCGGCTCCGAGGTCCCGTCGGCGTGGGTCACCCGGATCGCGCGCTTCGATCCCTGCTCGGTCACACCCTCGGCGCGCGCGATCACCTCGGAGGCGCGACCCACCGCGGTGGAGCGCTGCATCCCCACCTTGGTCACGTGGCCCACCACGTAGACGCCGAAGGTGCGGAGCTTGAGCAGGTGGAGCTGGACGGTGCTGTCCCGGTAGTAGGGCCGCAACGCCTCGCCCACCATGGCCTGGGCCTGGAGCAGGGGCACGCCGGCCAACGGAACGCACGGCCCCTCGGGGAGGATGAGATAACCCTCGGGTGAGACCTCGATGCGGCGGTCGACCGCGGTCCGGCCCCCGATGCGGATGTGCAACAGGTCCCCCGGGCCGAGCCGGTAGCGCGCCGGATCAATGGGTCCCTCCAGCGATCCCTCGCCGAACTCGGCCACCGCCGCGGGCGCCGACGCCGCCTGCGCCTCGCCGGCCTCCTGCGCGAGCGTCCTCGGGCTCCATGCGCAGAGCGCTGCCGGCAACAGCAGCAGCGTGCATCCGAGGGGCGGGGCCGCTCCGATCATGCGTGCGATCGCGGCCGCAGGCCTGATCCTCATCCTCGATCCCCCTTGACCTCGGGGCAGTCTACCAACCTGCCCGCGCACTGCCCATCGGATTGTGCCAGCGCCTCGCGGTAGAGCGCCCCGGTCTCGGCCACACAGCGCTCCAGCGTGAAGTGCCGCTCGAGCCGCTCCCGCCCGGCCCGCCCCATGGAGGCGCGCCGATCGGGGTCGCGCGCGAGCGCCAGGATCTGCCGCGCCAGATCCGGCGGCGATCCGATCGGGACGAGCAGGCCCGTCTCACCCTCGCCGATCACCTCCGGGATCCCGCCCGCGCGCGTGCCCACCGTGGGCAAGCTCCAGGCCATGGCCTCGAGCAGCGCCAGGCCGAACGCCTCGTGGTGCGAGGGCAGCACGAGGATGTCGCCGGCCCCCAGCACGCTCGTGAGGTCCAGGCGATGACCGGCCAGGGCCACGTCGGCGGCCCAGCCGACCGCCGCGCGGCGGCGGGCAAGCTCGCCGGCGAGCGGCCCGCTGCCAAGCACCAGCAGGAAGGCGCGCGGCTCCGCGGCGATCACGGTGCCGAAGGCCTCCCACAGGTCGAGGACGCCCTTCTCGGCCGTCAGACGTCCCGCGTAGACGATCACGATCCTCTCCGGCCCGAGGCCGAACTCGGCCCGCGCCGCCGCCCGCGTCGCGCCGTTCACCTGACCCGCGGGCGGGATAGCGATGCCGTGGTGGATCACGCGGACGCGGTCGGCGGGAGCGCCCAGCACCGACACCACCCCGCGGGCGACGGCCGCGCTGGGCGCGATGAACCAGTCCGTCCGCCCCGCCGCGAACCGCTCGATCCAGGTGTGCACCGGCCGCCGCCCCATCCGCGGGTTCAGCACGTGGCCGTGCTCGCTGGCGATGATGCGCCCGGCGCCGGTCGCCGGCGCCACCGCGCGCACCCAGGGCGCCGAGACGTGGTCGTGGAGGATCCGCGGCCGCATTCGCCGCACGGCCGCGCGCAGCCGCGCCGGCCCGCGCGCGTCCCACGCGCTCGCCAGGTGACAGCAGGTGCAGGGGACATCTGCCTCTCGCAGGGTTTCCGCGACGCCGTCATCGGTGGAGAGGTAGATCACGCCGCACCGGAACCCGCGGCCGGGCAGCCCGCGCACCAGATCTAGCACGTGGCGCTCGGCGCCCCCGGCCACGGCGCGCCACAACACGTGGGCCACCTCGACGCCAGAATCCCGCGCGGGCACGGTCATGGCCGCGGTCCGGCATGCGCGTGCCGGTCCTCCCACGCCTGCCGCCAGGTCCAGCCCGCGATCAGCCAGTAGACCAGGTTGGTGGGGTTGGTGCGCATCGTGCCGTTCGAGAAGTTCATCAAGAGCAAGACCAGCACCGCCGATCCCACGATGAAGCCCATCGCGCGCCGCTCGGGCGACGCGCTGCGACAGAGCCGCCGGAGCGCCCAGAAGGGCAGCGTGTACAAGAGGACGATCACGGCCAATCCCACCAGGCCGCACTCGAGGGCGATGTTCATCCACGCATTGTCGGTGCTCAGCCCCCCCGACCCTCCCGCGGCCAGCCCCAGCCTCTGGAAGACGCCGGTGTCAGCCGTGGCACCCAGGCCCAGGCCGAGCAGCGGCTCGCCCGCCAGGATGTTCAGGGCGTTGGCGTTGTTGTGGGCACGGACCTGAAGCGACGTCCCGAGCCCCTCGCGCACGACGAACGAGGCGATCAGCCGGTTGCGCACCAGGTCGCCGACCTGGATGTAGGCGATCGTCCCCACCACCAGCAGGCCAACCAGGAGCCCGAGCAGCAGGCGCGGGTTTCGTGAGCGCACCGCCAGGATCACGATGAAGAGGACCGCGCCCACGAGCACGGTCATGTTGTAGGTCATCACCAGCGTATAAGCACTGAGCAGGAGCGTCAGCGCCACGAGCCAGCGCTGCCCGCGCGAGCGGACACGCCCCCACAGGTAGAGGCACAGGACGATCCCGATGAAGGCGAAGGAGGCCAGCGCGATCTGGTCGTCCAGCGTGGAGAAGACGCGCTGGTACTTCTGCCCGCTGATGGGGTCCTCGACGGCGAAGGCGACAGCGCCCGTCTCGAGGCTGAGGCCCATGCTATGCAGCTCGGCGAAGCCCATCAGGGACTGCACCACCGCGCCCAGGCCCACCATCCAGACGAGCGCGACCACCCACCAGAGGAAGCGGCGGGTATCGCGCGCGTCGCCGGATGTCTCCAGGGCGAGGAACAACAACGGCGGGTAGAGCAGGTGCCCCTTGTAGGCGTTGAGGATGGGCAGCACCGGCACCTGGCGCGCCATGGCGATCACGGCCAGCAGCGCGACGAAGACGACGGCGAGGAGCATCGTCAGGAAGGGTATCCGCGCAGCGTCCCACCAGGGCTGCCGGCGCCATGTCAGAACGCGCGAGAGCGCCCAGACGGGAAACGCGCCGAAGAAGACCATCCCCTTGAGCCAGCCGAGCGGGACATCGCTGAAGCGGCCGACCAGCGGCGCGGCGATCGCGATGAGCAGAAACGCCGCCAGGAAGAGCCCCGGGCGGCGGATCAGCGCGTAGAGCGCAAGCCAAAGGGCCAGGGGCGCGAGGATCGCGAGCAGTCCCCCGTGGGGTGGCAGATAGACCATGCCGGCCACGTAGATCGCCAGACCGAGGATCAGGAGCGGGACCGACAGGTCGCGCCAGACGATGCTCCGCACGGCGATCAACCCTGCACCCCCCGGCCGGTGTGGCCGGCGACCCAGGTCTAGGCGCGAGCCGCCGGCGGACGCGGGAACCACGCTGCGCGCCGCCGCTCGAACCACTCCAGGACACCGGCCGCGGCGATGCCGAACAACACCCCCGCGAACGCCGCCCCCAGCACCATCATCTTGCGCTTGGGCGAGTCGCGCTCCTCGGGCGGTACGGCCGGATCGAGCACCTGGATGGTCGGCGTGTCGCGCGCCTCCTCGATCTTGGCCTGGTAGTACTGCTCGCGAATGTACGTCTGGAGTTGGAGCTGGGCGGTCAGCTCGCGTTCGTAGCCCGCCAGCCGCAGCTCCAACGACGGGATGCGCGAGGCTGGCAGGTCGATCTGCGTGTCCGCCGCGCTCGCATCCCCGCTGCTGGTGCGTTCCAGCTCGCTCAGCCGTCGCCGCTGCTGCTCGATCGTGCTGCGCAGTGCGCGGACGACGGGGTTCTCCTCCGTCATGGTCTGCAGGGCGATCCCCAGCTCGATCTCCTTCTCGAGCAGCTGCCCCTTGAGCATGGCGGCCGTCTCGACGAGCGCCTTGGTCTGCGCGTCCAGCGCCAGGGCACCGTGTTCCTCGCGGAAGCTCGTCAGCTCCTCGCCCAGGCGGCGGACCGTCTCCTCGTTGATCTCGAACTGCCGCTCGAGGTAGATCCGGATCTGCTTCGCCCGCGAGAGGCTCTTCTCACGGTTCACCTGATCGAGCTGCGCGACGTAGGCATTGACCAGGTCCGCCGCGCGCTGCCGCGCGATCTCGTCGCTGGCGCGGCCAGCGAACCAGCCGGTGAAGCCCTTGGCGGTGATCTCCAGCATGCCGGCGTCCATCAGGTTGAACCGCGAGCGTCTCTGGACCATCGCCACGGCCGCTTCCATCGCCGCGCGCTCGCTGCGGTCGCGCTGCTTGAGCCAATCGAGCGCGCCCACCTGGCGGACCACCGCCTCGGCGACGGTGCGGCTCTGCAGGATCTGCTTGAAGAGCCGGGCCGAGTTGCCCGTGTCGCTCTGCAGCCCCAGGAAGCCGAGCGCGCCCGACGCGCCCGGCAGCCCGATGAAGGTCTGGTTGTTGGCTTCCGTGGGGGGCAGCAGCGTGCAGCGGGCGATGTAGGTGCGGGGCATGACCAAGGAGAGGAGGATCGCGAGGAGGGTGAAGGCCGCCACGGATGCGATCAGCAACCCGCGCCGGCGCCACAGCACGCCGAACACCGCCTCGATGCTCGGATCGCCCGAGCGGATGTCCTGATCCGCCAAGACCGCGTTCCTCCAACCCGCCGCCGGCCCGGCCGTGGCCTCCGTAGCTGCCGTCACCCGCGCCGGCGCACCATCCTGGCCCAACCCGCGGCAGCGGTCCGGGAGCCCTCCCGCGGCAGCGGCCCAGGATACAGGAGATCCCCCCCACCGTCCATGGCGTGCCTCGGTGACAGAGCTGTTTGCCCGTGCTAGGGTTACGCGGTTCGCGCGCCATGGGCCCGCGTGGGATGCCCCGTACGGATGGCGCCGCAGGGTCGTCCATGAGAATCGCTGTCCTTCACAACCGCTACCACGTGACCTCCGGGCCGGAGCGCTACCTCTTCGAGATCCAGGCCAGCCTCGCGGCGCGCGGCCACGAGGTGATTCCCTTCTCGGTGCGCTACGCGCAGAATCGCTCCTCCGCGTACGAGCGCTACTTCGTCCCGCCGCCCGGCGGCTCCGATGCGATCTACTACCGCGATGTGCGCGGCCCCATCGCCAAGGCCCGCCTCTTCTGGCGCTCGGTCTACTCGCCCGGGACGCGCCGCCGCATGGCGCGCCTCATCGCCGCGGAGCACCCCGATCTGGCCTACGTGCTCATCATCGCCAATGTCCTGTCGCCGAGCGCCCTGGCGGCCTGCCGCGACGCGGGGCTGCCCGTGGTGATGCGCCTCTCGGACTACCACCTCCTGGTGCCGTGCTACGCCTTCTTCGACGGGCGCGAGATCTGCGAGCTGTGCCTGCACGGCTCCCGGCTCCACGCGGTGCGCAAGCGGTGTCTCCAGAACTCCGCGCTGGTCTCGTTGGGGCGGATCGCCGGCATGGCGGTCCACGACCGCCTGCGCCTCTACGACGCCGTGGACCGCTTCATCGCGCCCTCGCGTTTCATGTACCAGAAGATGGTCGAGGCGGGTACGGCGCCCGAGCGGCTCGTGCACATCCCGAGCTTCACAGACCTCTCCAACCCGGTGCACGAGGAGCCCCCCGGTGACACCATCCTGTACAGCGGGCGCATCAGCCCGGAGAAGGGTCTGGCCGCCCTGCTGGCGGCCTATCGCCGCGCGGGAGCCCCCGGCGAGCTGCGCATCGCCGGGAACGCCGACACGCCGGAGGGCCGGCGCCTGCAGGCCGAGGTCGCGCGGCACGGGCCGGCCAACGTGCGGTTCCTGGGCGCTTGCAGCCGGGAACAGATCATCCGGCTGATGGCGGAGGCCCGACTGGTTGCGGTGCCGTCGATCTGGTACGAGAATCTGCCCCTCGCCGCGCTGGAGGCTGCGGCGGCGGGCCGTGCGGTGGTCGGCCACGACGTGGGCAGCATGCCCGAGGCGGTGGAGGACGGCACCACCGGGTTCCTGGCTCCCCTGGGGGCGATCGATGAGCTGGCGGCCCGCATCCGGCGGCTGATGGACGATCGCGAGTTGGCCGCGGGCATGGGCCGGGCGGCGCGCCTGAAGGCGGAGCGCGAGTTCCATCCCGACGCGCACGTGGATCGCCTGCTGGCGCTGTGGGAGGAGTTGGCGCGAGGCCGCGGCGGTCGTAGCCTCTGACGGGTGTGGAGCCGGCCTGGGTGAGGATGGCGGGGGAACCCCAGCGCGTGCGCATCGCCTTCATGGGGATCAAAGGCCTGCCCTCCCGATTCGGCGCGGATCGGGTGGTCGAGAGCCTGGTCGGGCAGCTCGCGGACCGGCACGAGATCACCGTCTACGCGTGCCGGGCGATGTATCCCGAGCGCCCCACCTTCTCCTCCTTCCGCCAGGTCTACGTGCCGTCGCTGCCGGGCAAGCACCTGCGCATGGCATCGGTCATGGTCTTTGCCGCGTTCCACGCGCTCCTGCGCGGTCGCTACGACCTGATTCACTTGCACAATCTGGAGACCGGCTTCGTCGTGCCCCTCCTGCGCCTGCGCTTTCCGGTCGTGGTCACGTCCCACGGCTGGGCGCACCTCATCGACAAATGGAGCGGGCCGGCGCGCACGCTGATGCGCTGGTTCGAGGAGCTCGCCCTCCGCTCGGCCAGCGCGGTCACCGCCGTCTCGAAACCCCAGGCCATCAGCTACCACGAGGAGACCGGCCGCCCCGTGACCTGGGTGCCCAACGGCATTCGCCACCCGCTGCCCTGCGACCACGAGCGCGGCCGCGAGGCGCTGCGCCAGGCCGGCGCGCCCGAGGAGGGCTTCGTGCTCTTCATGGCCGGGCGCATCATCCCGATGAAGGGGTGCCACCTGCTGCTCGAGGCCTGCCGCCGCCTGGGCCGTGACGTCGCGCTGGTCGTTGTCGGGGACGAGACCGAGCTGCCGGAGTACGCGGCCGAGCTGCGCGCCCTGGCCGGGTCAAGGACCTACTTCCTGGGCTTCGTGGGGGACCCGGCCACGCTCTTCGGCCTCGCCTCCCGCGCGCGCCTCTTCGTCTTCCCCTCCACCATCGAGGCCATGTCGATGGCTCTGCTCGAGGTCGCGTCCCTGGGCATTCCGGCGCTGGTGAGCGACATCCCCGCGAACCGGGCCGTCCTGGACGAGCGACACGCGACATTCTTCCGGTCGGGCGACGTGGCTGATCTGGCCCAGAAGCTCGCGGCCTGTCTGGATGGGTCAGTGGAACTGGCTGTGAAAGCTCGCGCGGCGCAAACCTACGTTCGTGATGCGTACGCGTGGCCCAGGATCGCCGCCCGCTACGAAGAAGTCTACCGGTCGGCCACGGCTCGCTGAAGGTCTCCGCCCGCGGCCTCGTTCAAGTATCCCGCCAGCGTGCGGGTCAGCTCGCGGCGGTGGTAGCGTCGCTCCGCCTCTGGGTTATACACGACATCCTGACCGCGTAGCTGCACGTGGCGACTGTGAAAGTCCTGCAGGGCTTGCAGAATGCCGTCCGCCTCCTCGTGGGAGACCCAGCGCAGCGCCGGGCTAGCGAACTCGCGGCAGTAGGCGGCCAGAATGCCCTCGGCGCCGCCGAGAACGAGGATGGGCCGGCGGCAGCCGATGTAGTCGAAGATCTTGGTGGTCGGCTCGTGCTTGACGCCGCTGGAGAAGATGACCAGCAGATCTGCGCCGCGGCACCAGCGCAGGCAGGCGCGGTAAGGCAGGTAGCCCGTGCAGTGAAAGCGATCCGCGAGGCCGGCGGCGTCCACCGCGCGGTGCAGCCCCGGATTGTCCTCGCCCACGTGGACGAACTCGAAGTCCGCGGCCCCCGGCTGGCCGGAGTGGGCCCAGGCGGCGAGCGCGGCCAGGAACGTGTCGGTCCGGCGGCCCACGGCCAGCTTGCCGGCGTAGACCATCCGGAAGCGCTGGGGCACGACGGGCGCGAGGTCCTCGAAGTCCGGCGGGTCGAACCCGTTGGGCAGGTAGACGATCCCCGCGGCGTGCTCCATCCGGCCCCCGTAGCGGGCGCGGTAATCCTCGACCGTGTGCGGCGAGGCGCACAGCAGATAGCGCGCGTGGGCCAGGACCCGCGGCTCGCAGAGACCGCTCAGCAGGTGGTCGAAGCGCCCCGCCGTGCCGGCCGGCGTCTGGTAGGGATCGAGGTGCCAGGCATCGCGCATGTCGATCAGGTACGGCACCTGCCGGCGGCGGTAGAGGCGCGGCCCGACCAGGGTGGGGTAGAACGGCGGGCCGGTGATCATGACGGCGTCGGGTCGCACCTCGCGCGCCAGGCGATCGGCGGCGGGCAGGAGGACCGGCAGCCACTTTTTCTCGAGCGCCTGGAAGGGCACCCAGCCGGCCACGCCCGTGTGGCGAACGTCGAGATCGGCCGGCAGGTCGTCCAAGAAGCCCTCATCGCGCCGGGCGTGAAGATCGGGCGCCAGGGTGAGGACCACGCTCCGCCAGCCGAATTCGGGCAAGTACTTCACGAACTTGGTGATCCGGAAGACTCCCACGCCCCCGACCGGCGGGAACAGGGCGCTGACGACGAGCAGGCATTTCATGGAAGAGCCTCGGGGTCCACGCGCCTTCCCCCGGCGCGGAGCACAGGCGCGGATCCTAGCCGCGCGTGCCGGGGGTGTAAAGGAGGGGGCGTACGCCCGGGAGCCGGGCGCGCGGTCACACATCCGCGCCCGCGCGCCGCGGCCCGCGCGGCAGGGATGCGTGGACGCATCCCCCTCGAGCCGATATGCTCACGCCTGCGTTGCCCGGCACCCGGCAGCGATCCCTCCGGAGGGGGCCAGGCGGTTGGAGAGCGCACGTGCGCGCTGTGAGAGCTCAAGGGGGCGAGGTCATGGACATCCGGCGCAGGCTGGCGATCGGTGTCGCGCTCATCGCGCTCATCTCGCTCCTTGCGCTCATCGCGCTGCGCGCGCCCGCGAGCCTTGCCGCCGAAGTCGATGCCAAGACCATGATTCTTGGCGACTTGCGCATCGATCCCCCGACGGGCTACGTCAACGATCGCGCGGGTCTCCTGACCGCGGCACAGCAAGCCGAACTCGAAGAGCTCTGCCGCGGCATCGACCAGCGAACGGGTACCCAGATCGCCCTGGTCATCCTGCCCAGCCTCGAGGGCGAGGCCGCCGACGATGTCAAGGTCCGCCTCTTCGAGACTTGGGGCGTCGGCCACCGAGCGGATGACCGGGGGTTGCTCATCCTCCACGCGCTGGAGGAGCGGCGCATCGAGATCGAGGTCGGCTACGGGCTCGAGGGGATCCTGCCGGACGCGCGCGTGGGCCGGATCCTCGACGAGCACGTCGTGCCGAGCTTCCGGGGGGAGCGCTTCTTCGAGGGCTATCGCGCCGGGCTCGCCGCGATCGGGCAGATCCTGGAGCAGGATCCCGATGCCCGGGATGGAACAGACGCCTACGGCACCGGCCCCGGCCGGCAGGGCACGGGCGGATTCCCGCTCGCGCTGCTGATCCTCATCCCGGTGCTGCTCTACCTGTTCGTGCGCCACCCGCGGCTGCTGCTCCTGCTGATGATGATGAACATGGGGGGCGGCGGAGGCAGTGGGCGCTCCCGGGGCGGCTTTGGCGGGGGTTTCGGGGGCGGCTTTGGGGGCTTCGGCGGTGGCCGCAGCGGTGGCGGCGGCGCCGGGCGGTCGTACTGAGCACGGCCGCGCCGGCCGGCGCGGGCGAGGGTGAGACCAAGGAGGCGGTACGGTGGCGAAGAGTCCCGAAGAGATCTGCACCGCCTTCGTCGAGCAGATGAAGGCGACGTGGGGACCGGATCTGCATTCGGTCGTCCTCTACGGCAGCGCCGCGCGGGCCGACTACGTCCCCGGGCGATCCGGGATCGATTTCCTGATCCTGCTGCGCGAGGTCGATCCGCGGCGGCTGATCCAGCTACAGAAGCTCGCCCGGCGATGGCGCGGCGAACGCGTCATCCTGCCCTTCTTCCTGCGGCAGGACATGGTGGCCGAAGCGCTCGACGCCTATCCGCTCGAGTTCCTGACCATGCAGCTCGGTCACCGCCTGCTGCACGGCGAGGACCCGCTGCGCGACCTGGTCATCGATCGCGAAGATGTGCGGCGCCAGTGTGAGCGCGAGCTGCGCGGCAAGCTGCTCCACCTGAGCGCGGGCGCGATCGACTGCGGGGGCAAGCGCGGGAAGATGGCGGACCTCATGCGCGCCACCCTGCCGGCGATGACCGCCATCTTCCAGGGGCTGCTCTTCGTCGCTGGCAAGCCGCACGCGCTGGTGGGCACCGAGCTGCAGGATGCCGCGCGCGACGCCTTCGACCTGGACACGGGGCTCTTCCACGAGCTGTACCGGCTGCGGATCGAGAAGCATCCGCCCGGCCGCGACAAGCTCGAGGGGCTGCTGATCCGCTACCTGCGCGAGCTGGAGCGGCTGGTGATGTGGGCCGATGCCGGCGGCGTCCGCCAGGCCGCGGTCCGCGGGACGGACGTCACGTGACAGCCTGGACGCAAGGAGGCCCAGAAGCGGGCCCCCGCGCCGGGAATGGAGGACGCATGAAGAAATCGACCCTGATCGCATTCGCGGTGATCGCCCTGCTCGTGGTCATTGCGCTGGGTGTGCTGACCACGATCATCGGCACCCGCAACCGGCTGGTGAATCTCGACGAGGACGTCAAGACCCAGTGGGCCCAGGTCGAGAACCAGCTCCAGCGGCGGCTCGACCTGATCCCCAACCTGGTCGAGACCGTCAAAGGCTATGCCCAGCACGAGCGCGAGGTGTTCACCCAGGTGACCGAGGCTCGCGCCAAGGTCGGCAGCGCGGGGAGCGTCGCCGAGAAGATCGAGGCCAACAACGAGCTCTCCTCGGCCCTCTCCCGCCTGCTGGTGGTGGTCGAGAACTACCCCGAGCTCAAGGCAAACCAGAACTTCATCGCCCTGCAGGATGAGCTCGCTGGGACGGAGAACCGCATTGCCCAGGAGCGCCGCCGCTACAACGAATCGGCCAACACCTACAACAAGGCGATCCGGGTCTTCCCGAACAACATCATCGCAGGGATGTTCGGCTTCGTACGCGCCACCCTGTTCGAGGCGCCGGCCGAGGCGAAGACCGCTCCGCGCGTCGACTTCGGGACCGGCGGCGCGCGCTGATGCAGGCCAGCGCGCGACGGGGCGGCCGGCCGGACGCC